>NZ_JABUMU010000014.1:0-254397 GCF_013336625.1 Myxococcus sp. CA033
TGGACCCGGAGCTGGTTGTTGCCCCGCTGGCCGGAGGTGCCTTCTGCGGTGGTGGGCGGCTTGTCCGGCAACGTCGTGTGGACGGGAGCGATGACCGCGGTGCTCGCGCTCTCATGCGCGGCCCTGGTTCGATTCGAGGGCGCGCGGCGGCTGAGCGGAGGGCTGCTGGTGGCGCTCGAGTTCGGCGCCTTGATGTGGGCGCACGAGCCGCTGTATGTGCTCGCGCCCGCGGAGCTGCTCGAGACGCCGCCGCCTTTCGCCGAGCACGTTCGACAGTCGGTGCCGCCGGGTGAGCCGGTGCGAGTGGTCACCTCGGTCCGCAGCGTAGGCCCTGAGCGGAGTGTGCCGGGGCTCGACTACCACGGGAAGATGAGTCTCGCGTTCCTGACGGGGATGCTTCCGGACACGACGACGCTGTGGGGCATCGAGAGCGCGAACGGCTACATGCCAGGGGAGAACGTGCGGGTGCGGCGACTGCGGGAGGACCTGGCGCACTGGCTCGGCCAGGTCGCGCCCCGGCTCGCCACGCCGTTCTCCGTGCACAGCGCGTGGGGCGGGGGGGAGCTGGTGCTCCCTCCGTCGGCCCGGGTCGTGGCCGAGGACCCCTTGTTCGAGACGAAGCTGGTGGTGCATCCAGAGGCGGTGCCTAAACCAGAGTTCGTGATTCGCGATCAGGCTGGGGAGCAGGCGGGCGCGGAGGAGGCGGGAAGAGGGAGCAGGGGCACCTCTCGTTCGGCTCTGTGTGCGCAGAAGACCTGAGAGCGAGAAGGCCCTGCCCGAGGGCAAAGGTAGGCAGTGGTTGAAGAGGAAGCAGCGCCAGGCGCTGCTTCGGTGGGCGGAGAGGAGTGGCTGCCCGCTCACCATGCGGCGGTGCATGGCGGTGGCGGCCGTGGGACGAGGGGACTCCTGCAATGCCGCAGCCCGGGCGCTGGGCTGTGCCACCTCCACCGTCGTGTGCGCGGTGCGCCGCTACCGGGAAGCTGGGCGCGAAGCCCTCCGAGACAGACGGGCGGGCAACGGCCATCCCAAGGTAGACGGCCAATTCAGGCAGAGGCTGGAGCGAGTGTTGGCCGGCACGCCCGAGGACTGGGGCTGGTGCCGGCCCACCTGGACGAGGGAGCTGCTGTGTGTGGAGCTGCAGCGCCGGGGGATGCCTCGTGTGTCCGTGGCGACCATGGGCCGCACACTCGCCTCGCTCGGCGCCCGCCTCAAGGCGGCAAAGCCCATCGTCCAGTGTCCCTGGCCCGCGTGGAAGCGGCGCCGGAGGCTCTATGTGCTGAAATGCATGGAGGCGCACAAGCCCCCCGAGGAGCCCGTGCTCCACGTGGACGAGGTGGACATCCACCTCAATCCCAAGGTGGGGCGCGACTGGTGTCTGCCCGGGCAGCGCCGGGTAGTCGTGACGCCCGGCAACAACCAGAAGCGCTTCGTGGCTGGAGCGCTGAATGTCCGGACGGGGAAGCTGACGTGGGTGGAGGGCAGGTCCAAGGCCAGCACCCTCTTCATTCAGTTGCTCTGGCGCCTTGCGAGCCAGTACCGACGGGCTCGCCGCATCCACCTCGTGCTGGACAACGCCGCGGTCCACACCAGCAAGAAGACTCGCCGTGCCCTCGCGCAACTCGGCGGGCGCATCGTGCTCCACTTCCTTCCGCCTTACTGCCCCGAGGGCAACCGCATCGAGCGGGTATGGCTGGACCTGCACGCCAATGTCACCCGCAATCATCGCTGCCGCACCATGGCCCGGCTCATGGTGCGGGTGCATGCCTACCTCGCTGCTCGCAACGCTCAACGCTCTGCCAGTCCATCCCTGCGCCGAGCCGACCTCAGGCGTGCCGTCTGAGGCCGTTCGAGAATCATGAACTCTGGTTTAGGTGTTGCTGGCGCGGCCTCGCTGCGTGGAGGGGATGGAGCAGGCGCTGGGGCTCCTCCTGGCCCCCAGCTTCCACCGCGCGACACCGCCATCGTGGAGTGCGCGGAGCCGCTGCCTGAGGCGTCGGCGGGGCTGACAGGCACGGTGAAGGTGGAGCGTCCGTCGCCCGAGAAGCTCATCGTGGACGTGGAGGCTTCCGAGGCGGCGGTGCTCGTCGTGAATGATGCCTTTCAGCCGGGATGGACGGCGATGGTCGACGGGAGCGAGGTGCCCATCCTTCCCGCGAACGTCGCGGTTCGCGCGGTGGCGGTGCCAGCGGGCCAGCACCGGGTGGAGATGCTCTACCGGACGCCAGGGCTTCGCGCGGGCCTCCTCGTCGGCTTCGGGACGCTGCTCACGCTGTGCTTGCTTGGCGTTGCGCGGCGCGTTCGCTGAAGCAGTGAGATGGCGTTGCTTCTATGGCTGGGCATGGGTCGGCTTCAACAGCCCTGCCCGGTCCAGCAGTTCACGCACCTGCTCAGTCAACGCCACATGTTCTGGGTTGCTGGCCGTGAAGCGCTCGGGCGTGAGGATGATGAGGGTGCCCTTGTCCGCCACGGGCTCGATGCGCATGGGGGCGGGTAGTGGTGGCAACGTGCCCCGATGTTGCGCGAGGTACGTGACCCACCCACCATACGGAGTCCCCTTGGGACGCCGTGGCCTCAGGGCGTCTCGATGTGGCCCCGAGATGGCCACTCCCCAATCCGGCTCCCAAACGTCAGCCGTCTGTCGCATGAGAGCTGCTAGCGCGGATGCCGAGAGGATCCGCTCCAAGCTCGGGCCTTTGCTTGGCAACGTGTAAACACAACGGTTTCCGTCCATTCGGAGGAGCCACCGCACGCGATGAGGATGCCGGTGGTTTCCGGACCGTACCAGTGCGCTGCGCCTCATCGCGGCTGTCGCCCTGGAAGTCGCCGGAGTCTAGGACGACCGCTGCTATCTCGATATGTCCCTGCTCAAATCAACCCCAGGCACTGTCGCTGCCTGATGCCCCAAGGAACCTTCCTTCCCCGAACCCTCTCCGAACCAACTACACACACGCTCCGGGGATTGACCGGGTGGCGATGAGGTTCGTGACCAATGCTCCATGACGCGGTGGCCGCACTCGGTGGTCAGGGACAGACGTCCGTGGACGGGGCCCAGGGGCAGGATGCAAGTGCGTTCGCCGCCCCCAGGCACTCTCGGTCATTTCAAGCAGGGCAGGTGTGGACGGAAGAGCGGGCTTGGGCCGCCCGCAGCCTGCCCAGCGCGCCAGTTGGCGACGCGTCAGTACATCAGGAACGTGTTGGCGTAGGTAACACCGTCAGCGTGGATTGCGATGAAGTCCATCTTGCCGTCGCCATTGAAGTTGCCCGGCAGGAAGTGCGTGGACGATTCCGCCCAGTAGTCAGCCGTGAACCCGCCAGACGCCAGGCGCCTGAAGGTGCCGTCACCGTTCGAGAGGAGGGTGTTTGCCTCGGTACTGCCGGCCGGATGGATGGCGATGAAGTCCACCTTGCCGTCGCCATCGAAGTCGCCCGGCAGGAAGCGCGTGGCCGAATCCGACCAGTAGTCAGAGGAGAACCCGCCGGAGGCCACTCGCCTGAAGGTGCCGTCACCGTTCGAGAGGAAGGTGTTGGCGAAGGTCACGCTGTTTGCATGGATGGCGATGAAGTCCACCTTGCCGTCTGCGTTGAAGTCACCCGGCAGGAAGCGCGTGGCCCCATCCGACCAGTAGTCAGAGGAGAACCCGCCGGAGACCACTCGCCTGAAGGTGCCATCACCGTTCGAGAGGAAGGTGTTGCCATAGGTCACGCCGTTTGCATGGATGGCGATGAAGTCCGCCCTGCCGTCTGCGTTGAAGTCACCCGGCAGGAAGCGCGTGGCCGAGTCTGACCAGTAATCAGAAGTGAACCCGCCGGCAGGCACCATCCTTGCTGCTCCAGGACCCACCCGGCGGTACCCGTAGAGGTGATTCAGCGCGGCGATGTCGGAGTTGGTCCACTCGCCGCCCTCGGTCGGGCCGCCACAGGCGTTCATGATCGACCCGCCCACGGTCGCCGTGGTCGGCGTCCCGGGGAGGTGGATGGCGCCATCGCTCCCGGCGCCCTCGTTATCGTCACCGTCGGGACCACAGCTGATGGCGCGGTTGTAATAGTCCGTGTGGCGGAAGCCGATCGTATGGCCCAGTTCATGCGTGATGACGTGCTCGTTCATGGCCACGCTGTAGCTGTTCAGGCCGATGCCGATGTTGATAATCCCGTAGGGCAGGCCGCCCGAGGGAAATCCCGCAAGGCCGCCGACGCCCGCTATGGTGCGCGCGGTGATGTTCGCGGTGCAGCCAGAGCTCGGTCCACGCACAAAGGTGATGCGCAGACCCCGCTCATTGTAGTTGGCAATGGCCAGATTCAGGCCCTGACTCAAATTGGGATAACTATTGAAGCTGGCACTGGGGTTGACGCAGATCTTCGTCACGCCCATGCCGACGAGGTTGCTCGTGCGGTACTGCTCCTCGCTCCCCGCGGAGGCCTGGAGCATCTCGCGGGACGCCTCCAGGGTCACGTGGGCGTCGCGGCCCACGTACACGGCACCGTCGACGACCTGGATGTCGTCGGCCGGAAACCCGGCGTTGATGAGGTTGGAGAGGATCTCCTGGTGCTCCGCCTTCGGTTCCGTGCCGCAGCCCGCCAGCAATGCGCCGCAAGTCACAGCAACAACCGCTGCCTTCTTGAACATGAGTGTCCCTTGAATGCTCGTCGATGGAGATGCGCTGGCCACTTGGGGCCCAAACTCGACTGCGCACCTGTCATTGAGCATCCTTCAGGCCAAAGCCGAAGGCACCTGAAAAGTAACCAAACAAGAAAATGCGAGTTGAGGGGTACGCCAAGGCACGGGTATACCTCTCGCTCGTCTTTGCTCGCTACGATAGGGAATGTCGTGCTGTTGTCGGGCGGGGAGCGGACACCCCACTTGAGGAGCTTTCGTCGCCTGCTCTGTTGAAGCCAGCTCAAGCAGACAGAGCCACCAAGACGGAAAATTTCCATGGGGCCATCCGCGCCCACTGCCTTCCATGGCCGGTCATCTCGTCGGCGGACACCCAAGGACAATCACCCGTGAAGGTGAAGTCCCTGGTCATTGGTCTGACATAGGGAGGCATGTTGGCGGCGTGCGGTGGCGCGCCGGAGGAGTTGACGGACGCCGAGGGCCCCCGTTGTGAGACGGAGCAGGGCATCTGTGAGGGTTGTACCCAGCGCGCGCGGCACCGCGCGTTCAAGTATACGGCCAACGACTGGCGTCACTGGTATGGTTTGCTCGGCATTGCAAGTGACGCCTCACTTCCACTCACTGGTGCCGGACGGCGTTTTCGTTCCGTAGGAAGGCGGCGTGCGCTTCGCGCTGTTGCCGCCGCCCGCGCAAGCAGAAGTGGAGCAGTTGTGGAGGGTGGTGCGCCACCGGTGAAGTTGCCCCGGTTCCGCGGGGCAACTTCAGGCCCCCGTCAGCGGCACTCCTCGGCTCCTCCGCTCCAGCGCTCACCCGCAACATGGCTTCTATCCCGCCTATTCGCTGCCGGCACTCGAGCCCGTCAGTGCGGGCTGCTCGGTGGATGCCACGGGGGACGCGACGGGTGCTTCCACGGACGGCGCGGTAGCCTCCGGACCACAGGCCGAGAGCACCAGCGGGAGGACCCGGAGACACGACGGACGGGCGAGACGGGCATGCATGCGCAACGCTCCTCCTCGGAAAGCCGTGAATCTCGCCGGAACCGTTGGGCGTGTTGCCAGGCATCCGTCGCGGAAGGACCGCCGGACGACACCTGGGGCCGCGCTCCCGCGCGAGCACGGCCCCAGGTCATTCCGGGCACTTGCTTCACGGGCAGCCCGGGCCCGCGACAGTGACCTCCACGTTATGGAGCCGGCCCTGGCCCAGCGCGTTGTAGGCGGCGGCCGTCAGCGTCCTCCGCCCGCACTTCGAGCCGGGGATGGAGGTGCCGAACAGCTTCTCCGCGATGCGCATGTGCGAGGGCTTCAGCACGGGGTTCTCTCGCGCGCCCTGGGGCCGGCCGTACGTGTACAGGGTGAGCGCGACGACGCGAGGGTCGTTGGCGGCCAGGTGGTAGTAGGGCGTGAGCTGCAAGTCGCGCAGGTTGTCGAGGTTCGTCCAGGTGCCGTTGCGGGTGTCGGACTGAATCACCAGGACGAGCTGCTTGCTCGTCGGCACGTGCGCCTTCGCCTGGGAGACGCGGTCGTAGAGGTACCCGATGTTGCCCTGACTGATGGGGTGGCCCGGTCCGTCGAGGAAGGCTTCAATGGTCACGAAGTCCAGGCCAGTGGCGAAGACGGCATCGAGCGTGCGCGCCTGGTCGATGCTGTAGATGACGCCCATGGGGCGCGTGGCGAGCCCCCGTGAGTTCAGCCTCGACCTCAGGTCGAGGATTCGCCCCTCCAGTTCGGCACGGCTCCAGTCAGGCCCCGAGGCCAGCTCGATGCGCGCCACGCGATTCCAGTGCGGCGCCATCAGGTTGAGCACCGCGTCCAGCGGCGTGACACGGCCCGGCGTCGTCTCCTGGAGGTTGAGGTTGAGCTGGATGTTCCAGCCCTCTGCGGCGGCGGATGCCACGGCGCTCTGCATCAGCGGCAGCCACACCGAATCCGCGGCGTCGGTGTTCGGCTCGTACCCACGCCGCGCCCACGCGTAATAGAGGTTCGTGTAGCCGGACACCTCCGATTTGAAGTTCCCGTAGCGGCCGTCCGCGAAGTAATAGCCGAGCTGCATCGCGTGGTTCGGCGCGGGCAGCGGGTTGACGGCCGGATTCCACGGGAAGTTGTAGGCCGTCCCGCCACCGCTCTGGGTCGCCAGGTAGACGCCGTCGACGTAGAACTCGACGAAGCTCGTGTCGGAGCTGACCTGCACCTGCACACTCTGCGACGCCGTCACGGTGCTCTCATCCGCGGGCGAGACAATCCGCACCGAGGGCGGCGGCGGAGGACCCGGTACCCGGAAGAAGAGGTCCGGGGAGTAGGGCCCCGGGCCGCAGGGGCTCTCCGCCTTCACCTTCCACCGCAACTGAATGCCCCCGGGCAGGTCGCTCGTGGGGGTGAAGGACGTCTGCGTCAGGTCGGTCTTCCGGATGACCTGGTTCTCCGCGGGGTCGAACACATAGAGCGTGTACGACGTGGCCCCGCGCACGGCGGTCCACGAGAAGGTGGGCCGGGGGTTGGTGATTTCGCCGTGGGGGAAGTGTCCGACTGGCGCGGAGTACGGAGGACACGGCGGCGTCGTGAAGACGATGAAGTTCAGGGACTCCGAATAGGGCCCCGGGCCGCAGGAACTCTCCGCCTTCACCTTCCACCGGAGCGGGACTCGCTCGGGCAGAGGGGTCGTGGGCGTGAAGGTGTTCTGCGGGATGTTCGTCTGATGGACGACGAAGTTCTCCGCCGCGTCGAGCACGTAGAGCGTGTACGAGGTGGCTCCCGGAACGGCGGTCCAGCCGAACTGTGGCGTGGTCGTGGCGATTTCGCCGCGAGGCGCCCAGTCGAAGGGCACCGGCGCCGCGGTGGGAGGACACTGCGCGAGCGGTAGTGCCAGCACGCTGTGCCAGGGCAGGGAGGCCGCCTGGGCGGACGAGGACGCCGCCAGCGCCAGGAGCAGCAACAGGAAGCACAGCGCAGACGAGCGTGGATGACGAGGGCGCGTACTCGCGCCGAGCACGGGCATGACGAGGACTGCTGGCATCGGGATTCTCCGGCGGGGCATCACGTCCGCCCCGAAGCCAACAGGGAGACCTGGAGCGGTTTGTGACGCCGACCCCGCACCCGGCCCTGTTTTCTCGCCTCCGAGCCGTAGACGCGTCCTTCGAGAGCTGAGACAGCCCTCATGGAGTCAGGACGATGCGCTCGTTCGTGTGCGTTGCTTCGGTCCACGCTCGCTCCACGTTGGAGAGAGGCATCGCCTTCACATCGAGGTGAAACGTACCGCGCGCAATCTCTTTCACGAGCGCCGGCAGTTCCTTGACGATATCGCGACCTGGCACCGACCCAAGCCCACTGCCGATCAACTGGAGACGCGAAGCACGCAAGAGGGCCGCCGGAATGGCGGCGGTCTGCCCTGCGACCGAGCCGATTTCGACCCATGCAAGCGGTCGCTCTCGGTCCGCACGTGCTCTGACAACCATGTCCATGGCCTGTGGCGTACTTTCCCCCCAGATGAAGTCGAGCACGACATCGACCTCTCGTGCGAGGGACCCCAGTCGAGCATCCCCCAGCGCCACAACCTCCGTCGCACCGAGTCCGGGCAGCTTCGCGAGCTTCCGCTCATCACTCGGAGGCGACCAGGGAGTCGTTCAGGCAATTCAGGTGCTCGCATGCAAGGCGTTCGTCGGAGCTCTTCGACAGACAGAACTTCTCGTTGCAGGCAATGCGGTGCGCGGTCCTCCTTCCCTCGTTGTCGATGGGGCCCTCCACCTGCGGGGGATTCGCTTCCGGGGCGGCGGCCCCGGGGACCTTGGGACCTGGCCGTGAGGACGGCCTCCATGCGCTCAGGGGGCTTCGAGAATGTGCAACCCAGAATTCAGGGATTGCCCTGCCCAGGCACGCAAGTGCAGACTCCCGTCGCTCTCGATTCACAAGGTGATGCGGATGCGGCCCGGTGTCGTTGTGGGTGGTATCTCGCATTCCCATGTGGATTCGGGCGCCGGGGCTTGCGCGTCGTGGCGATGCCTCGCGAATCCATGGGCCGTGTGATGGCTGTGTGACATTGACGCATTGAATGACGACGACGGGGGTATTGGCATGCGAATGCAATTCGATGTGCGCCTGGTTTGTGCCGCATTCCTGGTGGCGACGACGCTGTCGGCCTGTGGCGCTGAGTCGCCGGGCGGCGACGGCCTCACTTTGGAGAACCGCGAAGCGGAGCTGTCGTGTCAGGTGACGCAGCAGTGCACGAACACCACGGTGTCCTGCGGCTCCGCGAGCGGTGTCTGTACCTCCGGGGTGGACAACGGAGGATGGGTGGAGTGCGATGGCACGCGGACCTACTGTCCCTCGGTCACCGCTTGCACGTGTCAGCCCGAGCGACGCGTGGTCGCAGGGTACGGAGTCCACCCGCGGTGCGCTGGGGCCTATCTCTCGGCGAGCCGGGATGCCCGCGAGAACGCGGCGGCTCAGTGCCCCCGGGGCGTCTGCAACGCCGTGGAGGAGAGGGGCGAGTGCTTCGCGACGCCGGAGGAGGCCAACGCGGACGTGACGCTGACCTTCTCCTGCATGGGACCTCCGAACTGCCAGTGAGAGGCGCCGCTTGAGGGAGGGTGATGCCCGAACGCCTGAGGGCCTCGGGCGTCACCCTCCGCTGGCTTCTGGGCACGCGGGCAGTGCCACCAGCGGATGGGGTTTCATCGAAGGCCTGAGGGAAAACGCGCGGCAGCGTCGTCTCCTCCGGAATGGCACCCATGCCCCTTCATGGTGGCCTTCCAGGAGGTTCCACATGGCGATGTCCCTTCGGGTCCTGCTGTCCACCGGGTTGCTGTTGATGTCCGTGTGTCTCTCTGGCTGTGAGGACTCACCCGACCCGGACTCCTCCGACTCCGGGTCGCCTGATGCGGGGCTCCCCGACGCGGGACCCGTGGTCTGGGATGGCACCTATACCGAGCTCGAAGAGCGCGGAGACATCCTGGACACGGGACCCTTCGCGCCGTGCACCTTCGATACCCGGGACGCGGGTGCCACGACGTGCGAGGAGCTGTCCCGCTTCGACCTCTCCCAGTGCAATCTCGGCTCGCTGTCCGAGGTGGAGGCCGGGTCCATCTACTTGTACCCGCTCCGGGACGCACGGCCCGTTCCGGACGGGGGCAACGCCGTCATCGAGGTGGGGGGCGTCCACTTCACGGAGGATGGCGGCAACATGTTCTATGTGCCCTTGCCACTGAGGGACACGGGACCTGGGCGCTTCTTCGTGCGTGGCTTCGCTACTGCTTCGACGGCCGCCATCACCCTGGCGGGCTGCGAGCAGAAGGAGACCGACATCATCACCGGGTGCTTCGCCTACTGCTACCGGGCGCGGCTCATCCGGTCGGGAACCTTCGAGGCGCATCGAGTCTCCAGGTGGGGAGGAGAGCCCGAGTCCTCCGGTGGCCTGGAGTTGCTCTCCGAGGGTTACACTCCCCTGGGCCACCCCCTGGACCTCTACGTCACCAAGGGGCACGCCTACGTCGTCTCGATTCCCAAGCAGGTCCGCACGGGCGGCCTTTCCATCTTCGACGTCAGCAACCCGCGCGCGCCCGTCCTCAAGAAGACCCTCTCCCTCCCCGGGGACAACACCTGGAACGGGGTCTGGGCCAAGGGTGATGCCCTGTATATCGCCAGCAACACCTCGGGGACGCTCGTCTACGACATCTCCCAGCCCGCCGAGCCCCTGTTCATCCGTGGCCTCACCACGGGAGGCACGGGGACACACACGGTGCTTGTTGATGGAGACCGGCTCTACTCGATGGCGCCTGGCACCGGCACCTTCGTGCATGACATCTCGGAGCCGCTGTCGCCGCGTCTGCTGACGGTCATCGCGCTGCCCGACGCGGCCCTCCTGGGCGGTCCCCACGACACCTTCGTGTACGAGAACCGCCTCTATGTCAGTGATGCCTTCCGCGGCTACTTCGTCGTGGACGTCACCGACCTGGACCATGTCCGCGAGCTGGGTGGGTACATCCGTCCGGACTTCACCTTCGCGCACCACAGCGCGGTGGGAACCTTCGCCGGGCGGACCATCGCCTTCGAGGGCGGAGAGTTCCAGTACGCCCATCTGCGCGTGCTCGACGTCACCCGTCCGGAGCGCATCGTGAAGATTGGCGAGTTCCGCACCCACCGGCCCTTCACCTCCATCCACAACCTCCTCCTGCGCGACAATCTCCTCTACATCGCCTGGTACCAGGACGGCGTGCGTGTGCTGGATGTGTCCAATCCCACGCGCCCCCGGCAGGTGGCCCACTACAACACCTTCCGCGAGGCGGACCCCTACCGCACCGAGAGCCCCTTCGAGGGGCTGCTCGGCATTCGCGTGCCCGGCGACGGGTACGTGTACGCGGCGGACTCCTCGCGCGGCCTGCTCATCTTCAACGAGCTCGCCCAGCCGTAGCCCTCGTCCACGCGGACTCCGGGAGCTGGGCGTAAGGGGGACGCCCGCTTCTGGAGTTCGTATTCTCAGGCCCTAGCCATCGGCCCGGGAGAAATCCATGACCCAGTTCGTCTCCCACGTGTTCCCGCCGTCCGAGGAGAACGCCTGCTCCCAGCGCGGCTTCGCCGTGGTGACGCGCGACCAGGTGTAGCGGACGCGGATGGGCTGACCCTCGAAGGTGTCCACGCCCTCGAAGATGCCAACGTCGTCCGTGAACGAGCCGACCACGGGCGGCTCAAGGGCGCCGCGGCGGTTGTCCACCCAGTAGATGGACCACTGCTTCGTTTCCGGATTGAAGAACTGGAACGCGGAGCCGATGAATCCGCTCCAGTAGTCGGTGCGGTACTCGTCCTCGATTCCCATTCCGCCCAGAAGCGGGCGGGCCACGCTCGTGGCCTTGAACTCGATCCACTCGGTGGAGCCCTTGAGCCGCTCGCGCAGGCGTCGATTGTGGATGTCCCACCGGCCGACCCAGAAATCGAAGGCACGTGCTCCGTCCCGGGCCGGCACGACGTCCTTCTGCACCACTGCTTGCTCCTTGTTCACGTTCACTCCTGTGTCATTCCCCGAAGGGGGAGGGCGAGGCGCACGGTAGGAGGCATATAGGGTGGAATCGGCCCTCATTCGGACAAGGCGGGTCCGAATGGCGGTGGGGCGGCGCTCCAGAGTCACCGCAACAGGTCCTCGAGCGACAACGCTCCCTGGGTGACCTCCACCTGGGCCCCAGCCAGGGACCGATAGAGAGGGGGCAGCACTCGCCGCGGCATCAATCGCGGTCTGACCGTGCGCAGTCGTTCCAGCACCCAGGGCCATCCAGGTGACTCGCGCTCCGCATCCGCCTTCCGTGCGAGCACTCGGAGTTCCTCGAGGTCGAGGGGCGTCAATGGCGCGCGATGACAGAAGTCATCCAGGCGCCGCGCCAGCTCCAGCACCGCCGCGCCCGCGGGCGGAGGTCCGTCTCCCAGCACCCAGCGTGCGATGGGAAGCACCTCCGCTGACGTGATGGGAACAGGCGCATGGAGCCGGGAGAGCTCGCTCGCGAGCTTCGTGCGCGCCCCCGCCATGGCGCTCTCCAACGCCAGCCGGGTCGCGGTGGCTGGCGTCTGCTGGAGCAGCAGCTCCGCCCGTGACAGCGCGCCAACGCACTCCCCGGTGAGCCCCACCTTCAGCGCACGCAGCTCCGAGAGGGCTCCGCGAAGTCCCGTCAGCATGGCGACGAGGACCTTCGCATCACTTCCGGTCGCGACCGCCGCCGCCTCCGCGACGGTGACCGGCGTATCCTCCCCCATCACCGGGCCCAGGACCCGGATGAGCTCGTCCGCGATGCACGGGTCGACCTCCTCCTCCACCTCGACCGCGGCTTCGAGGAGCGTGGCGAGGCCGCGCAACGCGGCGGGCCCGGCGCCTTGAGGGAGCGCCCGGAGCGCCCGCAGCAGTTCTTGTCTCGCCGCTTCGGCCAATAGCCCTCCCACGCTCGACACCCTCCGCGCACCCGCGTCCTTCCGTGGGTGCGCGGCCTTCGCCATCAGGACTTCACGCCTCCTTGGGGCCGTGCACCATGCCGTTGGCCTGCGGCGGCTTCGAAGGCCGCTGCGGCACCTGCGGCGTGGCCCCGCTCTGGAGCACCCGCGCCATCAGCGCACCCAGCAGCCCCTGCCCTCCCGCTCCCTCCTGACCCAACGCGATTTCCGGGACGAGCTTGACCCCGTGCTGCGCAAGCACCGTGGCCAACTGCACCGCGGTGAACGCCTGGGCACCGAGCGCCGTCACGCCGGTCCGATACGCCTCCGCCTTCGCCTCGCCCACGAGCCGCGTCGCCTCGGCCTCCGCGCCGCCGTGCAGTCGCTTCGCCGTCGCCTCCGCCTCCGCTCGCTGCCTCATGCCGTGGGCCTCCGCCTCCGCGCGCTGCCTCATGCCGTGGGCCTCCGCCTCCGCTTGCAGCCGCGTGCGGGCGGCCTCGCCCTTGGCCGTCTCCTCCACGGCGAGCGCACCCTTCTCGCTGATGGCGACCATCTGCTCGCTGCGCACCACCTCGCCCTGCATGTTCGCCACCGACGTCGCGCGCTCCAGCTCGCGGCGCCGGACCTGCGCCTCGCGCTGCACCTCGTAGGTGCGCTGGAGCTCCTCGGCGATCTTCCGGTCCGTCTGCGTCTTCATCAGCTCCGCGGGCGGCTGGATGTCGCCGATGAGCGTATCGATGCACTCGACGTCATACGCGCCCAACGCGCCGCGGATGGCCTCATACGCTTCTCGCTGGCGGTCCGTGCGCGCGGACAGGAACTCCAGCACCGACACCTGCTGCGCGGAGTTGCGGAAGTAGTTGGCCACCGTGGGCTGAAGTACATGGTCGACCAGATTCTGCATGGAGCCCACGCGGGAAATCACGCGCGGCGCCTGCTTCATGCTGATGTGGATGATCTGCGACACATCGAGCGTGAAGCTGAACCCATCCATCGAGCGCACGGTGATGGGGCTGAGCTTCTCGTCGTACTTGTGCTGCTCGGTCCGCTGGGCCCAGTTGAGGACGATGTTCGTCGTGGGCACCAACTCCACCTTCATCACCCGCGTGTTGAGCGGGTGCTTGCCGGGCAGCAGCGGCTCAATCCACACACCCTTGCGCCCGCGCTCGACGAGGTCTCCATGGGTGAATTCGTCTCCCGACACGTCCAGGTGCTCGCGTCCCACGTAGCTGACCACGACGCCCACGTAGCCGATGGGGACCTCCGTCATCGGCGTCTGCTCCACCCGCACGAACCACGGGTTGAGGTTCCACGAGCCCGACAGCAGCACCTGCTCTTGCAGGCCTCGGCAGCCCCCCTCGTCCAGGAAGCGCTGCGCGCTCTGGAACGAGTCATGTCCGTCCACCGGCGCGCCCGCCAGGTCCCCTGCCGGAATGGGGCGGCCGTCCAACGTCGTCACGATGCCCACCTTGTCCAGGCCCATGTTGAAGACCTCCAGGTCCTCGGCGGACATGTCGAACTCCTCCGCGTTCTCCGGGGTGATGACGGTGAACAGCGCGGGGTTGATGCGATAGGTGCCCGCGGTGAGGAAGGCGAGCTGGCGGCCCTTCTGCCCGCCATCGTCGAGGAACGCACGCGCGTCCTGGAAGTCGTCGCAGCCCACCTCGCGACCGAGGATGTTTCCGGCCGGAATCGGCGCGCCGCCGTTCGCGACGACGAGCGCGATGTGTCCCTGCCGCACCACGACCACCGGGACGTGCGTCACCTTGAAGCGCCAGAACGGGTAGCCGAAGTGCCACCCCGGCGGGAGCAGTTGCGCCTGGTAGCCTGCCTCGCCCTCCAGCGCGACCAGCCTTCCGGGCGGCAGCGGCGCGCCGTATTTCTTGATGACCAACCCCGACTCGTTCTCGCCGATCACCTGCAAGCCGCTGAGCACGAGCACCAGCCCGATACCCAGCAGCAGCGCGACCCCGACCAGAACCACGTTGTATTCCATGAGGCCCTTCTCCCACGGCCCGCGGGAATGCGGGTGCCCCCCTCAGTGCATGCGCCCTGCCAGGGCCAAGTGGCTGGAACTCCTGGAGTCGCGTGACCGACACCTGATTCAAATCATGCCCCTTCCATGTTTGAATCGTGGAATGCGAAAACTCCTCTGGAAAGGTCCTGCTCCAGGACGAGCCCTGCTCCAGCATTTGAATGATGCGGGCTGGCGACTCGGAGGAGCCGAGCCCCGGGTGACGGTGGTGTGCTCCGCGCAGCCTCGGCTCGCGAGCGCGCCGAAGACGGGGCGGTGGTTGTGGCTGTGTGAAAGGGCCGTCCCCGTCGACGCGCTCCGGCTCGCGGTGGAGCAGGGGGCCATGGACGTGTTCTGGAAGGGAACGAGCGGCTGGGAGGCGCGGCTGCTGCGGCGGCTGGAGGAGAGCCTCATCGAGGCTCCGGCGCCGAAGGTGCCCGGGACGCTCATCGCGCACAGCGCGGCGGCGAAGGCGCTGCTCGCCCAGCTCGCCCAGGCCGCTCGCACCTCGATGCCGGTGTTGCTCACCGGAGAGACGGGGACGGGCAAGGAGGTCGCCGCACGGCTCATCCACGAGTGGTCCGAGCGGCGCTCGCACACGTTCGTGCCCATCAACTGCGCGGCCATCCCCAATGAACTCATGGAGGGCGAGCTCTTCGGTTACGCGAAGGGCGCCTTCTCCGGCGCGGTCCATGGGTATGACGGACTGGTGTCCGCGGCCGAGGGCGGCACGGTGCTGCTGGACGAGATTGACGACACGCCGCATGCGCTCCAGTCGAAGCTGTTGCGCGTGTTGGAGGACCGGGTCATCTCGCGACTGGGAGAGAACGCGTGGCGCAAGGTGGACTTCCGCATCCTCGCGGCGACCAACCGGGACCTGCGACAACTCATCGAGCGCGGCCTGTTCGGCGAGGACCTCTACGAGCGCCTCGCCACGGTGCAGATTCACCTGCCCCCCTTGCGCGAGCGGCAGGAGGACGTGGCGCCACTCGTGCTGCACTGGATGGAGCGCTACTACGCCGTCGAGGAGCCGGCGCCGGACAGTCCGCGCGTCCGGAGCGCGACACCCGAGACGCTCGACGTGCTGCGCGCCTATCCGTGGCCCGGCAACGTCCGCGAACTGCGCAACGTCATCTACGGCGCGCTGGTGGCCAAGCGCGCCGGGGACGAACTGCTCGTGTCGGATCTGCCGCGGCGGTTGTGGCAGCGCGAGCGCGCGAGCAGCTCCGCGCTGGTGTCCGAGCACGAGGTCGAGCGCCGGGTGACGCTGGGGACGATGAACCTGCGCGCCGAAATCGAGCGACTGGAGCGCATGGCCCTCAAAGCCGCGTTGCGGCGCGCCAGCGGCAATGCCTCGGAGGCCGCGCGCCTGTTGGGTGAAGTCGGCCGTGGCACGGCGAAGGACCCCGGGGGCACGGTGCGCACGATGATGAAACGGCTCGGCGTGACGGTTCGCGGCGGCAAGTGAGCCTTGAGGTCGGATGCCCCGCCCCGACAGCCAGACCGCGCCGAACTGGCCGAACGGCGACCCTCACTCGAATCGAGGTGTTCGCCGTGGCTGGTGGGCCCTGTGCGTCGGGGACCTGTCCGCTCGACATGAGGCTATAGCTTCTTGCCCTCTTGGATCTCCTTGTCGATCTTCTCAATCGTCGTTCTGAGGTCCTTGATGGATTCATGGGCCAGGGGTTGGATGTATTGAAGGTAGAAGTTGCTGTCGTGCTTGAATGGAGCGGGTACGCGCGTGTTCTGCATGGTGCCGTGGTCGCGCTTCAGTTCATCGGCGACAAGCACCAGATTCTCCTTCTTCTGCTCCGGGTACTCTCCCTGTTTCCAGTTGAAGTAACCCGGCTTCTGGTAGACGCGAAACGGACCTGAGTTCTTGTTGCTGCCAATCTCGAAGAACTCCCATTTGGTACTGTCCGTTGTCTTCACGTCCGTACCCTTCCGCTTGCGTTTCAAATTATTGAACGCGAGTTGGTGCTTGCTCGTGATGGAGCCGAAAACCGCCTCTGCATTGGTTTGCTGGTCGAAGGTGGCGTTTTCCAGGCCGCTCGCGCTCAGGTCGAAGATTTGGCCGTACTCGTTTGAAACTTCAAGGTTGAGGCTGCCCAGGCACTGGTTCTCCACATCAAAAGCACCCGTTCGGGAGAAGCTGATGAAGGTTTCGGTGAATGGCTTTGACGGATAATCATGGACCCATTGGCTGGGGCCGATTTTCAGGTCGAGCACGATGCCCACGCGAGTGCCTGCGATAAATGACTTGGTCAGGTCTCCGATGGCGTAGCTGGTGTAGCCGACGCCGATGTCACCAATCCACCGACGCAGGAGTGCCCGGGTGGTTGGCATGACCGTGGTCGCGGCTTCGAGAGCGTCCGTGAGGGAAACCACGGAGAGGGTCTCCTCGGTGACCTTGGGGGACTCGAGCGCGGAACGGGCATCCTCGTGGAAGATCGCGCTCACGGCGGCATTCCCCTGCGGGGCAGGGTGCTTGTAGATGGTGACCGTCCAGCCACACGATATCCAACTGAGGATGTTGAACGCCGACTGGCAGCTGATCAGTCCGTTCCCAATCCAGACACAGTTGATCTTCTTTTGATCCGTGGGAAGCGCTGCCAGGCTCGTCATGATGAACTCCATCGCGGGGAAAATCTGCTGGGAGCATCTCGTGACGAGGTAGCCGAATCAAGGTTGCGCGCGTGTCGAAGCCAGCTCAGGCGCCGCCGGGCTGGCGAAACATGTGAATGGTCAGGTCGACGTTCGGGAACCGCCACTCGGTCATGACTCCCGCTGTGAAGACGGAGGCAGGGGCTTCAGGTCACCCCTCGGCCTGTATGACATCGCCACGTCACATCTCGCGTAGCGCGCCCCGAACAGCCGCATGATCTCCGCGTCGTGCACGAAGCCAAGCTTCTTGTAGAGGTGGATGGCTGGAGCGCACTTCTTGTTGGTCAACAGGTAGACCTTGTCGAACCCCAGGCTGGAGGCCCGCTGCAGGGTCTTCGCGAGCAGGAACTCGCCGACCTTCAGGCCCCGGGCGCTCTTCAAGACACCCATCTTGGTCAACTCGACCCAACCGTCCTTGGACACCATCAGGGCACACGTCCCGACCACGCCCAGCCGTGGTGTCTCGGCGAACAGCACCACGCCCCCCTTGTCGAGGATCAGCTCCCGCGGCTTCGACAGGAGGGCGATGTCGTTCGCCTCGAGGGTGAACATGTCCTGAATCCATTCGGCGTTGATTCGATGGAAGGCCTCGGCCAGGTCGTCGGAGAAGTCGCGCGCCCACATCGCGGGCGGACCGGCGGCTTCGCTCCGGCTCAGCAACGAGGACTCCGCCAGCCGTGCCTCCACCCGGGTCAGGCCCTGCATGAAGTCGCCCGACAACCCCTCGACCAGTGAAGCCGCGGCGGGCTCGATGCGCGGCAACAACTGCGTCTGGACGCGGACCATCAGGGCCTCGCCCTTTTCTGTCAGCGCCAGTCGCTTCGCGCGCTGGTCGTCCGGCGAGCGCCGCACTTCAACGAAGTCTTCCAGGGTTCCGAGCGCGCGAGTCACCGTGGGTTGGGCCACCCGCAACCGTTCGGCCAGTTCGCCCACCGTCATCGGGCCGTGCAGGCGGAGTGTCATCAACATCGACATCTGGGCTGGCTGGACTGGCAGGTCCAACGAGCGGGCCACTTCAGCCGCGTCGGCCTGCATCCGCTCGGCGAGTCGCTTGAGACGGCTGCCCAGAAAGCCCACGCCAAGTCCCGCAAGAAGATCCACTTCCATGTCGCACCTCCACATTCATAGCGCGCTATATATCTAGCTATGAATCGGCTGGAGCGCAATGGACTTTCCAGCGAGACGACGTGCACCTCGTCGTCCAGCGGCACCCAATGTCCGTGTCGAGGCTCCGTCGCGTGGACAGCCAACACCCCGCGGAAAACGTCCACCGCGCGCCCAGCCTGAGGCAGATGCACCTCAGGCCCTGTGCGTCACCCGTCCATCGCTCACGGTGACGGAGGGCCGCCTTCCGCGCGCAGCTGCGAGAGGACCCGCTCGAGGACCTGGCGCTGCAGGTGGTTCTTGGGAACGGACGCTTGTTCCAGCTCGCTTAGGGCCTGCGTCAGCAGTGCTTCCGCCTGGGCACGCTTGCCGCTCGCGCTGAGGATTCGCGCCTGTCCCGCGAGGACCGTGCCCCGCGAGGCGCCCTTGGCGAGTGACAACGCACGCTCACTGGCGGCGAGGGCCCGCTCGTGCTGTCCCGCCATCAGGTGCAGCGTGGCGAGCCGCGCGGGCGGGTTGTAGTCCTCCGGCAGCTCCCGCTCACTGCGCTCCAATCGCGAGAGGGCTGCCTCCGGGCGAGCCAGCAGCGCGACCGCCATCACCCGATGCGAGTCGAGCGCGGCCCGCTCCTCGGCGCTGCGCGCGCGTGTGGCCTGCTCCTCCAGGAAACGCCACCACGTCTCCGCCAGCTCGCGCATGCTCGCCTCGTCTCCCGACGCCTCGTGGACCTCGCAGCCCACCTCGTAGAGCGAGGAGCGCAGCGCTGGCGTCAGCGTGCCTTCGGGCGCCTCACGGGCCCGAGCCGCCTCCTGGGCGAGTTGTTCGCGCAGCGCTCGAGCCTCATCCGTCTTCGCATCCAGCGCGCAGCCCATGCCCACGTACAGCACCCGGGTGCGGTCATCCACGCGGGGCAGGTGCCCAAGCTCCTGGGCCGCCACGCGCATGCAGGAGACCGCGTCGCCCATGGCGGTGAGCGACTTGAGCCACGAAACCACGGCGCTGGCCCGGCGCGAGTCCTCGGGCGTCCAGTGCGCCACGGCCTGCTGGTAGGCCGCCGCTGCCTCCGCGTGGTGGCCGGTGAGCGCGAGCCCGTCCGCTCTGGCCAGCTCCTCCCCGCCCGCGCGCCCCCGCTGGAAGGCCTGCTCTCCCTGCGCGAGCAACCCGAGCAACTGGGGCACGGACACTCCGCCCAGCGAGCGCACGAGGACCGCGCCCTGTTCCGGCTCCAGGATGAGCACGGTGGGCCACGTATCCACCGGATAGCGCTGGAGGAAGGCCTCATTGGCCGGGGCATCCGTGTCGATGGCGAGCCAGACGAAGCGGCCCTCCTGTTCCCCCAGGGCGGGTGAGGTCAGTACCGTCGAGCGCATCGAACGACACGACTGGCACCAGGGCGCCCAGGTCTCCACGAAGAGGGGCCGCTGCTTCTCCCGCGCCTCCCGAAGCGCCCTTTCCCAATCATTCTCGATGAATGCGGGCCCTGATTTGGAATTGGCGCGCTGCGTCGAAGGACTGCTGGAGGCGCAGCCCCAGAGCAGGAGCAGGACACCGAGGACAGGTCTCATCGTCATGGTTTCTCCAGGGATGTCGCGGGGATGTCGCCCCAGACATTCCCGAAACCGGCCGGGTTCCCACCTGCGACGCAACTTCGTGCGGGCTCTGTGAGAAAATGATGGAAACGCCCAGCACCCCCATGGGCGGGAGCCCTTCATGAGCCCCATCGACCGCAACCGTCCCGCTGCCACGCCTGTCGCCTCGACGCAGACCTCGCGCGCGTCCCTGAAGAACCCGCTGGGCGGACTGGTGGAGGCCGCGAAGAACGGGCTGAAGGAAGTCCCGCGCTTCCTGGAGCAGGGCAAGGATGTCTTCGAGGCCACGCACCTGAGCGAGGTCAAGAAGCTGTTCGGCGGGGACTCGAAGCCGGACCGGACGCAGGACGGCAAGCTCATGGGCGCCAAGGGGCAGACCTTCGCGCCGGGCACGCCGCTCAAGGACATCCCCGGCGTCACCCCGCGGGACAACCCGAACCCTTCGAAGACCATCCTCTACGTCAACGGCATCATGACGCCGGCGGCCAACCAGCTCGGCGAGATGAAGGCCATCGCGGAGAAGGCGGATGCGCGCGTCATCGGCATCCACAACGCGACGCAGGGAATCGTCGCGGACCTGGCCCAGTGCGTGGGTGACAAGCTGGACAAGGGCAAGAACCCCGCCGTGGACACGCTGGCGGACACCCTCTACGGCGAGCTGAAGGCGGGACGCGACGTCCACCTGATGGGCTACAGCCAGGGCGGCCTCATCACCGCTCGCGCGCTGTTCGACGTCGAGCGCCGGCTGCGCATCGAGGACGGCATGTCCCCCGCGCAGGTCGAGAAGGCGATGGGCAAGCTGAGCGTGGAGACCTTCGGCGCCGCGTCCACCAAGTACCCGGACGGACCGAAGTACGTGCACTACGTCAACAACGCGGACGCGGTGCCCACGCTCACCGGCCTGGGCGGCAGCTTCGACCCCGTCGCGTTCGCGAAGGACGCCGGCAAGGGCGCCGTGGTGCACCGCTTCACCGATGGCAACCTCAACCTCATCGGCAACCACATGCTGGACACGATGTACATGAAGCACCGCGTGCCCTTCGAAGAGGCCCGCGCCGGCAACTTCTAGTGTCCTGACGGCAGGAAGAGGGTCAGCGCCACGCCGGGCACGGCCCTGCTCCGGTGGAGTCCCGGTCGGGACCCGGCGCTAACCCTCTGTTTCAAGGTTTTGAACGACGCGCTGCAGGAGCTCACGCAGGAGTGCCTTCTCCTTCTGCGTGAAGCCCGCGGTCGCCTCGTCCTCTCCGAGCATCAGCGCCGCTTTCGCTTCGGGAAGCCGGGCGCGGGCCTGGGGAGTCAGCGAGGTGAGGCTTGCTCGCTTGTCCTCCGGGTTGGGCTCGCGCAGGACCACGCCGTCGCGCTCCATGCGCGCGAGCAGCTCCGCCATCGTCGGCTGCTCGACGCGCGCCCGCTCCGCGAGCGTCTTCTGCGACAGCGTCCCTCCATCCTCGAGCGCCGTCAGGACCGGGAGCTGGCTCATGCCGAGGCCCAGCGGACGCAAGCGTGACTCATGCAGCCGCATGAGCAGCCGTGATGCGCGGTTGATCCAATAAGCCGACGTGGATTCCGGGTTCCAGGCGCGAGCCTTGCGTTCGTGTTGCATAGGGCCCTTTGTAATATTAATTAGGGGCCTATGCAAACTGGAAAGCGCATTGGAATCGTGGGCGGAGGACCGGGCGGGCTGACGCTCGCGCGGATTCTGGCGACTCGGGGCATTGGCTCCACGGTGTTCGAGCTGGATGAGCACCGGCTGTCACGTCCGCAGGGTGGCTCGCTGGACTTGCACGAGGACTCGGCCCTGGTCGCTCTGCGCCATGCAGGGCTCGAGGCGGGGTTCAAGGCGCTCGCGCGCTATGACGACCAGGGCGACGCGCTCTATGACCATCTGGGGACGCTGCGCTTCCAGTTGGGGGGAGACCCAAGTGGTGGCCGGCCCGAGATTGACCGCGAGCAACTGCGCACGCTCCTGCTCGACAGCCTTCCTCCCGAGACGATTCGGTGGGGAAGCAAGGTGCGCGCGGTGGAACCCCTGTCGGATGGGCGCTATCGCGTCGCGAATGAGCACGGCTCGCTCGGTGAGTTCGACCTCGTGGTGGGCGCGGATGGCGCGTGGTCCAAGGTGCGGCCGCTCGTGTCGAGCGAGGAGCCTCGCTACACCGGGGTGATGTTCGTCGAGCTGAGTATCGACGACGTGGACGCGCGGCATCCGGACGTCGCGGCGCTCATTCCTCGCGGCAAGGTTTCCGTGGTCGGCGACTGCCTGGGTCTCATCGCGCAGCGCAGCAGCAACGCGCATGTCCGCGTCTACTTGATGTTCCGCGTGGCCGAGGACTGGCTCCGACACGGCGAGGTGGACCTGTCCTCTCCCGAGCGTGCCCGCGCGGCGCTCAAGGCGCGGTTCACCGGGTGGGCACCTTCACTGCTCCGGTTCATCGATGTGAGCAATGAGACCATCGTCCCGCGTCCCATCATCGCGCTCCCGGTGGGGCATCGGTGGACGCACCGGCCGGGCGTGACGCTGCTGGGGGACGCGGCGCATGTCATGCCGCCATTCTCCGGGGAGGGCGTGAACATGGCCATGCTGGATGCGGCGGAGCTGGCACTGGGGCTCACCGAGGACTCCGACTGGAGTCGCACGGTGGCGGCCTATGAAGCGCGCATGTTCACGCGGGCTGCGGAGGCGGCGGCGGGCGCGATGGAAGGACTCGACTTCGTGTCGGAGCACGCGCTGGCGCACACGCTCGAGCACTTCGAGGCGATTCAGCGGATGGCGGGTGCGCCGCATCCCTGAGCGTGAACACGACAGGGCCGTGAGCTTCAGCGTGCGAGCTGGAGGCGGACCACTGCCTTGTCCTCGACGGAGCCCGACAGGGTGAGCCGCAGCTCCCAGGCGCCGGGCATGAAGAGGTCCAGCTCCGATACCTCGAAGTCGCTCGTGCCCTGAAGCGTGATTCGCGCGGGGCTGTCGAGCCCGTGCCCCATGGTGGGCATCCACGGTTGGAGGGCCAGCACCATGCTTGGGATGGGCTTGCCCGTGGCGACTTCGGTGACTCGGATGCGCAGGCGTTGAGGGCCTCGGCGCAGGGGGACTGCGTCGGCGAGTACTTCGATTCGCAGGCGCCCCGAGGTGCTCGTCACGGATGTCACGGGTGTCGCCAGGACGACGGGCTTCTCCGTGGCTGGGGATATCGACGTCGGGGTCGGTGTGGCGCTCAACAGCAGGCACAGCAACATCGCGCTCTTCATTCACCCTCCAGGGCGGGACCTGATGCGCGGGAGCTTGTAGCGACGTGTGCTTCGCCATGGCGCGCGGCAAGTTGCCACAGCGTGTTCGCGGTCCGTTTGCGCGAGGGTGTGGACATGAGTCCTTCCTCTTCGCGTCCGTCGCGAGGTGCCACCCGGCTGCGTTCGTGGGCCTGGTGGTGCCTGGGCGTCTCGAGTCTCGCCGTGTTGCTCTCGCTCTGTGTCGCCATGCTGTCGGTGGCGAGGCTGGTGCTGTCGGAGGAGTCCTGGCTCCCCGCCGACACAGAGTGGGTTCCCAACCCCGTGCCCCTCCATGGACAGCTTCCCCGGTTCGAGCTTCGGGACATGGACGGAGCGCTGTTTGGAACACGCCAGCTTCGGGGACGGGCGTATGTCCTTCAATTCCTCCCAGAGGAGAGCGCGTCCAGCCACCAGCACCTCGTGACGCGGCTGTCCCGGGTGGAGCGCGGACTGGAGGCCGAGCGCATTCCCTTCCGGTTCGTCGTGGTGGCACGCCCTTCTTTCGCTCGGGTCGAAGGACTGGCGCGCGTCGAAGGCGAAGCGGGCGGGAGCGACCGGACGTCCTGGCACGTGCTGGCGGCGGACACTTCGTGGGAGGCGGAGGTGCTGGCGATGCTGAGCGCGGGCGCGCTCATGAAGGGTGCCTCGTCGCAGAGGTGGTCCACGTTGCTGGTGGACCAGGCAGGCGGGCTTCGGGGCGTCTACGACCTGACCGAATCCCCGCGTGTGGTGGAGGCGCTGGTGGCGGACGCGCGACAGGTCTCCGAGAGCGGCCCGGTGCCGGCCCTCGCGGGGCTGCCCATGGACCACCCTCATGTGCTTGGCGTGGGCTGCGTGGGCGAGCGGGGGAGGAACTGACATGGCCGCGCCTGTCTTGGAACACCGCCGTCGTCGCTGGGTGGGGTTGCTCGTCGTGGGAGTGCTGGCGCTCGTCGCGGCGCTCGCGCTCCCGTTGCTGCGCGAGTCACGCGCTCGACTGCGGGCGCGGGGGCTGCCCGGGTTCGGGGCCCTGCCGACCTTTCGCCTGACGGACCAGACGGGACGCCCGTTTTCCGACGCGGACCTGCGCGGTGCGGTCGTCGTCGCGGACTTCATCTTCACGCGCTGCCCCACGGTGTGTCCGCTGCTCACGGCGAAGATGGCCCGCCTCCAGCGTCAGGCGCGCGAGGCGGGGCTGTCGTCGGTGCGCTTCGTCTCGTTCAGCGTGGACCCGCGCTACGACACACCGGAGCGGCTCGCCGCGTATGCGAACACACGGCATCTGGACACGAGCAACTGGTCCCTGCTGACGGGGCCCTTGGAGGACGTGGAGGCCACGGTGCTGGAGGGCTTCCGCGTGATGATGGGGCGGGACTCGGACGCGGGTGACGACGACTTCCTCAGCATCTTCCACGGCGAGCACTTCGTCCTCGTGGACGCGGACGGGCGCATTCGTGGGTACTACCGCGTGGTGGATGACTCCGACGGGCTGGAGTCGCTTCAGCGCGACCTGGAGGCGCTGGTGCACGCGGCGGATTGATGAAGACCCGCCGCGGGGAGATGGGTCACCTGTCCGGGCTCGGCTCCGCACCACGAGCCCGGAGAAGGATGTCGTGTGCTCAGCGGCCCGGGGGCTTGAGGTCCGCGGGCAGTCCCGGGCCCGTGGGAGGCCGCTCCAGGCCCGTGGGCTGCGTCAGGCCCTGCGTGGGCAGCACTCCTGAATCCGGCGTGATGGCCGAGGGCGTCTTCGAGCCGCTGTCCGAGCACGCGCAGAGCGCGCACGCGGCAGCCAATGCAAGCAGATGGCGAGTCATGGTGTGTCCTCCCGCCTCAGTACTTGACCCAGATTTCCGTGCCCGGATGAATCTCCGTCAGTTCGTCCGTGTCCGTGTCGGACTCGATGAGGCCCTTCGTCACGGGGTTGGGACTGAACGCTCGATTGCCTGCCCAGACAATCTGCGCATCGCTGAACACCGTGAAGTCGTGCACGTGCTCCTCCACGGTGTACTTGTTCCAGCCCGGCGTGCGCTTGGGGTAGACGAAGAGCGAGGGCGCGGGCTCCGCCTGCGGCGTGGTGCCGGCGTCACCCCCGTGGTCATGCCCCCCCGACGTGCCCACCCACTCCACAATCGTCTCGGCGCCCTGGGCATCCCGGCACGTCTGCGTGGTGGGGAAGTACACGGTGGTGAAGGGCGCATCCGGCATGCGGGCGCGCAGTACCAGCCGGTGCGCATGCGTGTCGGCGGGCAGCACCTCGGCCGTGGAGCCCCGCGTCCACGTGACGGACGTCACGTTGTTGTTCGCGTCCTTCTCCACCACGGCCTTGCCGAAGGTGGAGTCCAGGGGCCGCACGGAGGTGACGCCCGCGGGGATGGCGACCTTGATGCGGTAGGTGTCCGCGCCGCTGCACCCGTGCCCCACGGTGAACTGCGCCTCGTAGGACGTGCCAGCGATTGCGGGACCGGTGCCGGAGACGGCGATGTGGGCGTGGGCGGCGGTGCCGACCAGCAGGCTCGAGAATGCGAGCAACGTCTTGAGAGAGGGCTTCAAGCGGGGCCTCCAGGAAGGAATGACTGCGCCAGCACCTCGGCGTAGCAGACCGCTTCGAGCGCACCGATGCGGCCATTTGCCGCAGCACGACAGGGCAGGCCCATCACTTGCGCCAGACAATCATCCGGAAGCCGGAGGGTGGGCCGCGACAATTCGCCGCACCCCATCGTTCACCACACGGCGTGTTCCCTCAGCAGGGCCCCCAGGGGCCGCGCGCCGCTGCGGTGGGCGTCGAAGAGCTTCGCGGTGAGCTGTCGCGTCGGATGTGCCCAGCCCATGTGCTCGCGGCCCTCGTGCAGCACCGGTGCGCAGTGGATGAGCGCCGCGCGCAGCTCCTCCTCGGAGGCGAACACGGGATGCTCCAGCGGCAGCGGGCTCTGCGTGGCGAGGAAGACCTGCCGTCCGCCCAGCTCGCGCAGGCCCGCCTCCACCCAGCGCGGGTGCAAGCCATTGGCGGGCTCGTCCAGGATGGCGAAGTCCTCGTTGACGTCCAGGTAGTACAAGAGCGACAGCAGCCGCTTCTGGCCGAAGCCCAGCTCCGCCTGCGGCAGCTCGCGCCCGTCGCGTCGGACGAAGTGGAACGCGAAGCCGCCGAACCCCACGCGCCCTCCGTTGTCGAACGAGCGCTTCTCCAGCACCTCCACGCGCAGCCGTCCCGACTCCAGGCCCGCCAGGCTCACGAAGCGCGAGAGGAAGGAGCGCTCCAGCGCGTCGTGGCGAAGCTCCAGGGCATCGAGGAGCGGCTCCTGCTCCACGCGCTCCTTCAGCCACCCGGGCATCCAGCCGGGCAGGGCCATCAGGCCCAGCGGAAACACCTCTCCGTCGCGCGCCTCCATGGCGTAGCGGATGGTGCCCAGGCGCTCGAACATCCCGAGCGCTTCATCGAAGCGCTGCGGCGCCAGCAGGAAGGTCCGCCTCAAGAGCTCCTTGAGACGCTCCTTCATGCCCGCGTCGATGTACTGCGCCGTCATGAACAGCAGCGTCCACACCGAGCGGTCCAGGAGCGACCAGTGCATGGTGCGCGTCCACGCGGCCACGCCGTCCACCTTGCAGTCGATGCCCTCCGCGTCCGCGCGCATCACCAGCCGCGCCGAGGGCGAGGACAGGAGTAGCTCCACCTCGATGAGTGGCTGGAGCCCGGAGTCGGTCGTGGGCGTACGCAGGGGCAACAGCCCCGCGCCCTGCCGCGCGGTGGGCTCCGTGCGCTCGGGCACGCGCATGTCGTTGCGCGCGTAGACGTGCAGCTTCATGCCGGGGAAGGCGAGCTCGTACTCCAACGCGAAGCGCTCATGGATGAGGCTGGCGAAGTCGGAGGCGAGGACGATGGAGACCAGCTCCAGCAGCGTCGTCCGCCCGGTCCCATTCTCGCCGAGCACCAGGTTGAGTGCCGGGCCGGGCGTCAGCTCGGTGCCGGGAGCCACGCTCCGGAAGTGGTGGACGGTGAGCCGGGTCAGCTTCATGCGGAATCCTCGCCCGGCAGCTTCGTCTTCCCGGGGTACGACGGGAATACCTCGGTCACTGGAGTGTCTGGTGGCTCGCCCGAATCGTTTGGTGAGCGGGGGGCTCGTCTATACACTCCGCCCGCCTTCGCACCCCTCAGGTTCTGTTCAGAAAGGATGATGTGAGGACGATGAAGAACGTTGCCCTCGGATGTCTGCTCTCCGCGCTCGTGGTGTTGGTCGCCGCGCCCGCCTCCGCCCAACTCGAGCTGCCCGCTCCCAGCCCCTCCGCCAAGGTGGCGCAGGACGTGGGTGTCACCTCGGTTTCCATCGACTATTCCAGCCCGGGTGTGAAGGGCCGGAAGGTCTGGGGTGACCTCGTTCCCTGGGACAAGCCCTGGCGCTCGGGTGCCAACTCGGCCACGAAAATCACCTTCAGCCACGACGTGACGTTCGGCGGCAAGGCCGTCCCCGCCGGCACCTACTCCATCGTCACCCTGCCCTCGCAGAAGGGCTGGAAGGTGATGCTGAACAAGGAGCTGGGGCTGTTCTCCTCGGCGGCGCAGTACTCGCCCGCCAACGACGTGGCCACCGTCGCCGCGACGACCGCGGCCATTCCCAGCCGTGAGCGGCTGACGTACGTCTTCAGCAACACCACCGAGGACAGCACCTCGCTGGACCTCGAGTGGGAGAAGCTGCGCGTCTCCGTCCCCATCAAGGTGGACACGGCCACGCTGGCCAAGGCCAACATCGAGAAGGCGGGGCAGACGAGCGCGAGCGAGCAGGCCCAGGCGGCGCGCTACGTGGCGGACTCGACCAAGGACTACGTCGCGGCGCTGAAGCTCGCGGACGCGTCCGTGGCCCTCGACTCCAACTGGTACAACCAGTGGATTCGCGCGGACATCCTCGCGCGCAGCGGCAAGTTCGCCGAGGCCCGCAAGGCCGCCCAGATTTCGTGGGACCTGGGCGAGAAGGACCCGAACTTCTTCTACAAGAACCAGGTCTCCAAGGCCCTGGCGGACTGGAAGAACAAGTAGTCGTCCCGGCGCGAGTGGGGCCCCTTCAGCGTCGGGGGGCTCCGCTCACGAGCCGGCGGTAGAGCGCCTCATACCGGTCGATGGCCGGCTTCATCCTGAAGCGCTCGACGACGTCGGCACGCGCTCGGACGGAGAACTCCTTCCAGCGCGCCGCGTCACGCAGCAGGCCGAGCACGTGGCCCGCCATGGCGCGCACATCGCCCAGCGGAGCCAGGAACCCCGTGTCGCCATGGCGGACGACTTCTGGAATTCCTCCAACGTCGCTCGCGACCACGGGGACGCCGCAGCTGAGCGCCTCCAGCGCGGCGAGGCCGAAGCTCTCCTGTTCGCTGGGGAGCAGGAAGACGTCGGACGCGGCGAGCACTTCCATGAAGCGGTCCTGCTTGCCCGGGAAGGCCACGCGATGGGCGAGGCCCAACTCGCGCAGCATCCGCTCCGCCGGGGCGCGCTCCGGTCCGTCACCCACCATCACCAACCGACAGGGCAACTGGCGGTGGACCTCCGCGAAGACGGCCACCACGTCGGTGATGCGCTTGACGGGACGGAAGTTGGAGACGTGGATGAGGACGGGCTCGTGCTCGCCCAGGTCCGGGAAGAGGGCTCGCAGGTGCGCGCGCTCCCGCGAGGGGGCATAGCGCTCCGTGTCCACGAAGTTGGCGATGACCTCGATGGGGAAGCTCTCCGGCAGCCCGAAGCCGCTCCACGTCGCGTCGCGGAGGAAGGCGGACGGCGTCGTCACCGCGTCGCTGCGCAGGATGGAGAAGCGCGTCATCGGCAGGTAGCTGGGATGCACGCCCACCAGCGTGGTGTCCGTCCCGTGCAGGGTGGTGACGATGCGCGGCGCCCGCTCTCCCAGCACCTCGCGCGCCATCCACGCCGCCGTGGCATGCGGCACCGCGTAGTGGACGTGCAGCACGTCCAGCCGCTCCGTGTTGGCCACCTCAATCATCTTGGAGGCCAGCGCGATGGGGTACGTGCCGGAGCGCTGGAGCGCGGGGTAGTCGCTCTCCGTCACCTCGTGGAACGTCACGCCCCGGGGCAGGCTGTCCAGCCGCGCGGGCGGCTCCCGGGCGATGAAGTGGACGCGGTGACCTCGCTCGGCCATGCCCAGGCCGATGCCGGTGGCGACCATGCCGCTGCCCCCGAAGGTCGAAAAGCAGGTGATGGCGATGGAGAGGGGAGGACTCATCGGCGGTGAGGGAAGAACAGGGGCTTCTCGAAGCTATTCCGGCGGAAGTGTTCCACCGGGTCGATGAGCCCCAACGTCTCCCGGACGACATACGGCTCGCCGTGGGCGACACCCACCTGGGCGCCATAGAACCTGTCCCGCGCCTCCAGTGAGGAGAGCGACAGCGGCGAGCCCACCAGCGTGGCGGGCGCGTCAGGGCGGGGTTCCACCTGACTCGCGTAGCAGCGTACGGCCGCTGTCTTGCTCGCATAGACGGCGGACACATCCACGACGAAGCTTGGCTCCGCCAGGTGGCGCAGGGGGTAGTAGAGCACCTGCCGAGGGGTGAACGGGGCGCCGGGCGGCTCGGTCTCGAACTTGCGCACGCCGGCGAAGAACAGCGCGCGAGTCACCAGCGCGCTGGCGGCCTCGTGGTCCGGGTGGCGCTCCTCCTCCCACGGGACGATGACCAGCTCCGGCCGCAGGCGGCGCAGCGCTTCCACCACGCGGGCCACGGCGGACTCGCGGATGCGCTCGGACTCAGGGGCCTCGAAGCCAGCCCACGGGCTGAGCCAGCCATCGGGAAGGCCCAGGTTCTCCCGCACGGACAGGCCCAGCACGCGCGAGGCGGCCTCTGTCTCCGCGGCCCGGCTCTCCAGCGTCCCGCGAGAACTCTTCTCGCCGCGAGACAAGTCGATGATGCCGGTGCGGTGGCCCAGGCTCGAAAGCTTCGCCATCAGCCCGCCGCAGAACAGCTCCACGTCGTCGGGATGCGGACCGAAGGCGAGGGCCTCCAGCCCATACGTCGCGCCGCTCGTGCTCATGGCGTCAGGTCCCGCAGGTCACCGGAGAAGGGGACACACGCGTCGAGCACCTGGCGGGTGAAGGCCCGGGAGCCGAAGCGACAGGCGTAGTAGGCCATGCCGTGGATGCGCTCCTGCGGAGCCCCGTCCGGGACGAGCATGGCGCGCAGCCGGTCCACGCGCTCGGTGGTGACCTCGTCGCGCAGCGCGAGCGCCCGACCATAGCGGGCCGCGAGGCGGGACACGGCGGCGCGCACGGTGCCCCGCGTGCGCTTGAGCGCGTCGAGCAGCTGAGGGTCCAGCTTGAGCATCGACTCGCCCAGTCGGTCCAGCTCCGAGGCGAAGGCACCGAAGAGCCGCGCCTCCAGCGTGCCCGCGGGCTCGTAGGGCTCCGCCGCGTCGCGTGTGGCGAGCCTCGTCAGCAGCGCGTCGCGGGGCTCGCCCACCTCGTCCGGCGTGAGGCCCAACTTGTGGAGAAGTCTGCGGGCGCGGTCGTCCAGCACGCGGAAGCGGGCGCGCGGCACCACGAGCGGCATGGGCCGTCCCGCGTGCTCGTAGAGCGGTGAGAGCTGCGCGAAGTAGGAGACCTCGCCGGGGCCACCGACATAGGCCGCCGTGGGCAGCCACGTGTCCTGGAGGAGCGGACGCAAGAGCGCGGAGGTGGTGAAGCGCAGCGGCTCGCGCTCCAGCCAGTCCATCAACTCCCCCGTCGTCACGGTGGCGCCACGCGGATGGCCCACCAGGCTCCAGGTGTCAGCGCCCGCGGGGTCCAGCCGGTAGCGCGCGCCCTCGATGCCGTCAGGTGAGTAGAAGCCGAGCGGCGAGCCGGGCCGGATGTGGACCTGCTCGGAGAAGCCCGCCTGCGTCAGCGCCTCCACGCGACGCGAGAGCGCGGTGGAGATGGCGGCGGCGTCCTGAATCGCGAGCCGGTGGATGGGCGCGGCGAAGGGCGCGAGGCGGGCGTCCCTCGGGTCGATGAAGACCAGGCCCTCGTCCGCGAAGAGGACGGCGAGCACCTGGGTGAACGCCTCCGCGAGCGTCGCGTCGGGCTGGTAGGCGCGCGCGAGCAGCTCCAGGTGCTCGGATGCCTGGGGCTCTCCACCCAGCTCTCCGCGCAGCGCCTCGAGGGCCTGGGTGACACCCGCGCCGAGCTTGCGGTGGGCGACCGGCGCACGCGAGGCGGCGGCCTCGGGCACGTCCAACGCCACGCGCTTCGCGGAGCCCCGGGGGCTCGCGACGAAGCAGTGGTCCACTTCCGGCAGGTCGTGGTCCTCGGTTTGAAGCCAGAAGACGGGAACACAGGGCCGCCCGGTTTCTTCCCGAAGCGCGCGCGCGGCGGTGATTGCGGCGGCGGCCTTGTAGAGCGTGAAGAGCGGGCCGAGGAACAACCCCATCTGCTGGCCCGTCACCACGGCGATGGTGCTAGGGCGGGCAAGCTCCTCCAGATGTCGCTCTCGCGCGGGGCTCGGCGCGAGGCGTGCGTTCTGGGCGACCACGACGTCGAGCAGGGCCGACGACATGGGGCGCAAGGCGGATGCGGCCGCGGCCTCCGCGCGCGCGGCGCGATGGCGGAAGCGGTCGGGCAGGAAGGCGAGCGCGCGTGGGTCTCCCTTGAGCCACGCGGTGGGAAAGGAAGGCGTCACGGTGCGCGGTGATAACAGGTCATTCCCTTGCCGGCACGGAGAAGGACCGTGACGCGCACGCGATGTGAGGCCGTGGCTGGACGCGTCATGGTGATGAAGGTCAGGCGCGCGTGGGTGGAGACCTTGTTGTAGGGTCCGCCGCGGATGCGAACCCTGCTCTTCTTTGGCATGACGCTGGCCATGAGTCTTGGAATTGGGACTTCGGCCTTCGCCCAGGCACCTCGGCAACCCCACGCGGGGGAAATCGCTGCGGGACTCCGACGGCTCGGTGTGACGGGCAGCGTGCTCTACGTCGCGGCCCACCCGGACGACGAGAACACGCGCTTTCTCGCCTGGCTGGTCGGTGAACGCGGACTGCGCGCGGGCTACCTGTCGCTCACGCGTGGCGACGGCGGACAGAACCTCATCGGCACCGAGCAGGACGAACTGCTTGGGCTCATCCGCACGTACGAGCTGCTGGCCGCGCGCCGCGTGGACGGCGCCGAGCAGTACTTCACCCGCGCGAGGGACTTCGGCTACACGAAGTCCGCCGACGAGGCGCTGCGCATCTGGGGACACGACGCGGTGCTGGCCGACGTGGTGCTCGCCATCCGTCGCTTCCAGCCGGACCTCATCGTCACGCGCTTCAACACGAAGCCTCCCAACCACGGACACCACACCGCGTCCGCGCTGCTCGCCGCCGAGGCCTTCACCGCCGCCGCCGACCCCAAGCGCTTCCCCGAGCAACTGGACCTGGTGAAGCCGTGGAAGGCGGACCGGCTGCTGAACAACGTCTCGACGTGGAGCCTCAAGCCCGACGCGGACATGTCCGGCTATCTCAAGGTGGACGTGGGCGGGTACGACGCGCTGCTCGGTCGCTCCTGGGGAGAAATCTCCGCGGAGAGCCGCAGCCAGCACAAGAGCCAGGGCTTCGGTGTCCCGGCCGAGCGCGGTCCGCTGCTGGAGTACTTCACGCCGCTCGACGGCACGCGTCCGAAGGCGGACGTGTTCGAGGGCCTGGACCTGTCCTGGCGCCGATGGAAGGGCACGGAGGCCGTGGCCCGCGCGGTGGATGACGCGGTGAAGGGCTTCGATGCGCGTGCTCCTTCCCGCACCGTGCCCGCGCTCTTGCGCGTGCATGAGGCATTGTCCGCGCTGCCTGATGACCATCCGTGGAAGGCGCTCAAGCTGCGCGAGACGGAGGCTCTCATCGCCGCGTGCGCGGGGTTGTTCCTGGAGGCACGCGCTCCGGAGGCCGCCGGTGTGCCGGGCGCTCCGGTGACGCTGAGCCTGTTCGCGCTGAACCGCTCGCCCGCCGCGCTTCGACTCGTGAGCGTAACGCTGCCGGGCGGAGAGAGCGTGCCCGTGAATGCGGCGCTCGCGGAGCACACGCCCTTCAAGCTGGAGAAGAAGGTGACGCTGCCGGAGGACGCGGCCGTCACCACGCCGTACTGGCTGCGCAAGCCCATCTCTGGAGGACTCTTCACGCTCGAGGACTCGGACCGCGCGCTGACGGGGTTGCCCGAGGGCGGCCCCTCGCTGGCGGTGACGTTTGTGTACGAGGTCGGCGGCCGGCGCATCACCGTGACGCGGCCGGTGGTGCATGTGTGGACGGACCCGGTGCGCGGCGAGCTGTACCGCGCGTTCGAGGTGGTGCCCGCCGTCACCGCGACGCTGGAGCGCGACCGGGTGATGTTCCCCAACGGCGCGGCGCAGGCCATCTCCGTGGTGCTGGGCGCGGGGCGCGCGGAGGCCTCGGGCAAGGTGCGCCTGGAGCTGCCCCAGGGCTGGCGCTCGGAGCCGGTGGAGCATGCGTTCCAGCTCACCTCGCGCGGTGACGAGCGCACGGTCCAGTTCCGGGTGACGCCGCCCAAGGGCGCCACCGAGAAGGCGCGCCTGCGCGTCGTCGTGGACAGCGGAGGCCGCGCGGAGTCATGGCGCGTGCGCAACGTGGCCCACGAGCACCTGCCGCCCCTGGCGGTCCGCCAGCCCTCCGAGGCGACGCTGATTCCCTTCGCGCTCGCGACGAAGGTGAAGCGCCTGGGCTACATCCCCGGGCCTGGTGACCGCGTGGCGGAGAGTCTGGCGGCGGTGGGGTACGAGGTGACGGTGCTCCCCGAGGAGCGGCTGGCTTCCGAGAAGCTGGAGCGCTTCGACGCCATCCTCGTCGGTGTGCGCGCGTTCAACGCGAACCCCCGCCTCGCCGTGCACCGTGAGCGGCTGCTCGACTACGTGAAGCAGGGCGGACGACTGGTGGTGCAGTACAACACCAACAGCCGCGTGGGCCCGCTGGCCGCCTTCGTCGGGCCGTACCCGCTGGAGATTGGCCGCGAGCGCGTGACGGACGAGACGGCGGTGATGATGCCCGTGTCCAAGGACGAGCCGCTGTTGCGCGCACCCAACCGGCTCACGGCCGCGGACTTCGACGGCTGGGTCCAGGAGCGCGGCCTCTACTTCGCGTCGAAGTGGGATGACCACTACCGCCCCGTGTTCGAACTGAACGACGCGGGCGAAGCGCCCCTGCGCGGCTCGCTGCTCATCACCCGTCATGGCAAGGGCGTGTTCGTCTACACGGGCCTGGCCTTCTTCCGTCAGCTTCCCGCCGGAGTCCCCGGCGCCTACCGCCTCCTGGCGAACGTCCTCGCGCAATGAGCTCCCCCGTGAATCCGTCTCCCTCCCAGACACCGCCCGAAAAGAGGCCGGAGCTGGATGACGCGCCGCCGCTCCTGGGCTCGTGGCGCAACGTCTATCTGCTGGTGTTCGGCGCCTTCGTCCTGTTCCTCGCGCTGTCGTCGCTGCTCACCTGGGTGTACTCGTGACCTTGCTTGATTGGGTGGTGCTCGTCGGAACGACGGCGTTCATCGTCATCTGGGGGATGTGGAAGTCCCGGGGCGCGAAGAACACCGAGGACTACCTGCGCGGCGCGCGCGAGCTGAAGTGGCCCACGATTGGTCTCGCGGTGATGGCCACGCAGGCCAGCGCCATCACCTTCCTCTCCGTTCCGGGCCAAGCGTACGAAGACGGCATGCGCTTCGTGCAGTTCTACTTCGGACTGCCGTTCGCGATGATTCTCATCAGCGCGGTCTTCGTTCCCATCTACTACCGGCTGAACGTCATCACCGCGTACCAGTATCTGGAATCTCGCTTCGACTTGAAGACGCGCCTGTTGGGTGCCTTCCTGTTCCTGGTGCAGCGGGGCCTCGCCGCGGGCATCACCATCTATGCCCCGGCCATCATCCTCTCCACCATCCTCGGCTGGCCGCTGGAGCCCACCGTCGTCGCGATGGGCGCGCTGGTCATCCTCTACACGGTGACGGGCGGCTCCAGCGCCGTCAGCCAGACGCAGAAGCAGCAGATGGTGGTGATGATGGGCGGCATGGTGGTGGCCGCGCTGGTCATCCTCTGGCGGCTGCCCAAGCACGTGTCGTTCGGCGACGCCGTGGACGTCGCGGGCGCGTTCGGCCGGATGAACGTGGTGAGCTTCGACTTCAACGTCCAGGACCGCTACAACTTCTGGTCCGGCATCACCGGTGGCTTCTTCCTGGCGCTGTCGTACTTCGGCACGGACCAGTCGCAGGTGGGCCGCTACCTGACGGGGCGCTCCATCTCCGAGAGCCGGCTGGGACTGCTGTTCAACGGCGTCCTCAAGCTGCCGATGCAGTTCCTCATCCTCTTCGTCGGCATCCTCGTCTTCGTCTTCTACCAGTTCAGCACGCCGCCCCTGCTCTTCAACGACACGCTGGGCGAGCGCATGCGCGCGACGACGCAGGCGGGGGAGTACGCGGCGCTGGAGGCGAAGTGGGAGCAGGTGCAGTCCAGCAAGCGCGCGGAGGTGGAGCGCTACCTCGCGGCGGGTGACGCGGGTGATGCCGCCACGCAGGCGGGAGTCCGGGAGGCCCTGCGCGCTTCCTCGGGCGAGGCCAGCGCGGTTCGCAAGGAGGCCAAGGCCCTGGTGTCGCGCGCGCTGCCCGGCGCGGAGACCAAGGACTCCGACTACATCTTCATCAGCTTCGTGAAGCGCTGGCTGCCCAGCGGGCTGTTCGGGCTGCTCATCGCCGTCATCCTGTCAGCGGCCATGAGCTCCATCGCCAGTGAGCTGAACGCGCTGGGGGCCACCACGACGGTGGACTTCTACCGGCGCGTGTTCCGCCCGGAGGCGTCGGACCGGCACGTCCTCATCGCCTCCAAGCTGTTCACCGTGTTCTGGGGCCTGGTGGCCGTGGGCTTCGCGAGCTTCGCGTCGCTGCTCGACAACCTCATCCAGGCGGTGAACATCCTGGGCTCCATCTTCTACGGCACGGTGCTGGGCATCTTCCTGGTCGCCTTCTTCCTCAAGCACGTGCGGGGACACGCGGTCTTCACCGCGGCCGTCATCTCCCAGGCCACGGTGATTGGCCTCTTCATGCACAGCGACATCGGCTACCTCTGGTTCAACGTCATCGGCTGTGTGCTCGTCGTCGCGTTGAGCCTGGCGCTCCAGGTCGTCATGCCTCGCGAGCCGCAGGTCGCGCCGGCCGCGGAGGTGTAGGGCGCGGGCTTGGGCCCCATGAGGGGCCCGCCCTGGAGCGATGACCTCTCCGGCGTCGTCGACGAGGCCCGGAGTGGGGCCCAACTGGTGGAGGCGCCTCGCGCGGGACGTCCGAGCGAGGCCCCTGCGCGCCGACGCCCGGGCTAGCGAGGACCCACGAGGTACATGCAGGTTCCCGACGAGGGGGGCGGGGTGACCTGTGAGAACCACGGCGGGCAGCCCGAGCCCATGCTGCCCACGGTCATGGACGTGCCCAGGCTCATCCCCGCCATCCGCCAGATGACGACCTGCCCCGAGCTCGGGTTGTGCCAGGCGATGTCTGGGATTCCATCGCGCGTGTAGTCCGCGGTGGCGCCGACATAGAAGGCCAGGGACATGACGGGCAGGGGAAAGGAGCCGATGATGGCGGTGTTGTTCATTCGCCAGATGTCATTCTGGCCCGAGGTGCGGTGGCGCCAGAGCAGGTCCGTCCTCCCATCTCCGTCGAAGTCCGCCGCGCCCACGATGTACCAGGGGAGCGCGCGAGGAAGCGGCGTGGAGATGCCGATGGGCGTGGGCCCGGACATGTACTGGTAGAAGAACTGCCCCGTGGAGCGGTTGTGCAGCACCAGGTCCGTCTGCCCGTCCATGTTGAAGTCTCCGGACGCGGCGACGTACCAGCTCGACGACGGGAGGACGCCCGAGATGGGTGCCATGCCGAGCACGCTGAAGGAGCTGTTGAGGAAGCGGATGGCCGTGCCGGCCGACGCGGGCGTGTGGAAGACGAGGTCCGGGTCCGACGTCGGTCCGCCGAAATCGGAGGCGGCCTGAACCACGAGCGACGGCGACACGGCGGGCATCACCGCCGTGGCGGCCAGGGAGGGGCCGGCCATGATCCAGGTGAGCATGTTGCCCGTGGACTGGTTCCTCCACAGCAGGTCGGAGTTCGGGTCGCCATTGAAGCTCACGACATCGCCGAGGATGGCCTGGGACTGGGTGCCCTCCGGCGCGACGCCTTCGTCGAGCGTTCCCTCCGGGGCGCCACAGCCCAGGACACCTCCAGCAAGACACAACGTCAGCACGGTCTTCTTCATGTTCAGCTCCCCCACGGGTGACTGCTCTTCGGAAACGGCGTGACTACACGGCCACGGCCTCGGTAATGCTGAGCGCCGCCGGCGTGGTCGGCGATGCGCTGAGCGGAATGCACGGTGGGTGAAGTCATGGCGCGCATCTTGTCCCATGCTCCTGACGCGAAGCCAATACATGCACATACCTGCCGTTGTAGTTTGGAGTGTCTCAATGCGTCAGTCGCCATCGCCGGGAGAACTCCTCGCGGTTGCGTTACCGCCGTGAAATGTGTCGGCACTGCGTACTCCCTTGCACACCTTGCATGTCGCCGACGTCACAGCTGGATGTCGCCGCGACGATTCCGGCCGCGAACAGGGTCAGCCTGTTGATGGGTCTGGGCGATGGCTCGCTCGCGGAGAGGCAAGACGTCGTCCTGGAGGCGATGCCCAGGGGGCTCGTCGCGGGGAAATTCAACGCCGATGACAGACTCGAGCTGATGGTGAGCCAGGACGGAAGTGCTCCCCTCAAGCTCCTGACGACGACCTGTCTTCCCTGACGCAGGGGCCGTCCACGACTCTTGAACGCCGCCCGCGAGTGGCCCCGCTTGGGGGAACGAACGACGCGTAACGTCTTCGTTTCGAATCTGCTTGCCGCGATTTCGCGTGCGCTGATATGTAACGAGTCGTTGACATATGAGTCCTCGCTCCGCCCACGCCCACCTGCCCACGTCTTCGGGGCCGTCCACGACGCTCGACGCGGTGTTCTTCGCGCTCGCCGACAGCACCCGGCGGGCGCTGCTGGCCCGCCTGCGGGGCTCCGAAGCGACCGCGGGGAGCCTCGCCACGGGCTTCGCGATGACCCGGCCCGCGGTGTCGCGCCACCTGCGCGTGCTGCGCCAGGCGGAGATGGTCCGCGAGGAGCGCCGGGGACGCGAGCGCGTCTACACGCTGGAGCCGCTGCGCCTGCGGCTCATCAGCGATTGGCTCGATGACTACCGCGTGTTCTGGCCCGCGCGGCTCCATGACCTGAAGCAATTCATCGAGTCGATGCCCGACGACGACGCTCCAGGCCCACCCCAGGTCCCGGTGCGTCGCGCCCCACGTTCCCCGAAGAGGAGACCCCGATGAGCCCGTCGTTCGAGCACGAGTTCACCTTCAAGCTGCCGGCTCCACCCGAGCGGGTCTACCGCGCACTGACCGACCCGGCCGAGCTTCGTCACTGGTTCGCCGAGCACGCCGAGGTCGAGCCGCGCGTCGGTGGGGCCTACCGCTTCTGGGGCAAGGCCACCCTCGGCGCGCCCCGCGAGCCTGGCCGCGACCAGGTCCTGACGGCGCTCGAGCCCGGCCGCGAGCTCAGGTTCAGCTGGACGATTCAAGGCGTCCCGACCGAGGTGAACTACACGCTCCAGTCAGGGGAGGGCCCGGACGCGTGTTCACTGGTGATTCGCCACGCCGTGCGAGGGCAGCTGCCGTTTCGCCAGCCGCGTCACGTGATTGACGACTTGTGGCGCATCCACACCGGGAACCTCAAGGACCACCTTCGCGAGGGCATCCAGCTCACGCTGCCCGACTTCAGCAGCAATACCCCCGAGGTGCGCGCGTCGATTGAAATCGCCGCGCCGCCCGCGAAGGTGTACCGAGCCCTGCTCGTCCCCGAGCTGATGAACCGCTGGCTCTTTGGCGCCGCCCGCGTCGACGCGGAGCGCGGTGAGATTTCCTACGGATGGAACTACACCTGCGAGGGCAGGTCCGTGGCGGGCGGCCCCACCCGCATCCTCGAGAAGGTCGAGAACGAGCGCCTGGTCACCGATTGGACCGACTGGCGGGGTGAGCCGGACAAGCCGATGACGCGCGTGACGTGGCTCCTGGAGCCCCTCGCGGAAGGGCGCCACACGCGCGTCACCGTCATCCACGACCGCTTCGAGCTGCCGGTCGACCGCAGCGACTACCAGCAGGGCTGGGCCGGGTTCCTGCGCCACCTCGGCAAGGTGGCCACCGACGCGAGCTGAGTCCGTCGGCGAACCTCGAACGCCGCCCGCGCGCGGGCACCTCCCACGGGCGGGCGGCGGATGGATGGAAGACAGCGGGCCTCAGAGCTCCGTGCAGTTGAGCGCTATCTTCCGATGCTCCAGCGCCTGCCGGATGCCGCTGTAGACGACCCCGTTCGACGCGAGCCCCACGTGTTCGACGAGGTTGTCCTTGCAGAAGTCCTGCACCGTCACGTTGCACTGCAGCGCCTCGCCCGAAGGGCTCGCCCGGTCACAGTTGTCCATCTTCCCGTTCGAGTTCGCCTTGGTGAACACGTCATGCAGGGTGTTGATGTTGGTGTAGTAGACGGGGTCGTTCGGCGGGCGCGTGTTGATCTCCGCGATGAACGCCGAGCCCGCCTTCATCTGCTTGCAGGGCAGCGGGTCCGCCGCGGTGCCGGTGCAGTTGAACAACAGGCGCGCCACCAGGGCGAGCAGCGGGTCGTCGTCGGTGCCCTTGTGGGGCGTGCCCAGGCTGATGATGCTCTCCACCGACGCATTGCCGAAGTCACGCACGTACGCGCGGGCCACCGCGCCACCCTGGCTGTGGCCAATCAGATGGACCTTGCTCGCGCCCGTCTGGAGCAGCACGTCCGCCACCTTGAACTTGAGCTGTCGCGCGCTCTCGTGCAGGTCAATCAAGCCGCCGCTGGGCAGCTCGAAGAAGAAGCGCTGGTAGCCATCCCTGTCCAAACGGCTCTCCAGCGTCCAGTACAGGATTTCGCTCGCCAGGGTGCCGCCGACGATGACGACCGGATTCTTGCGCGCCGTCGGAGTGGGCGAGGGAGTCGGCGTCGGCGCGGGAAGCGGTGTGGTGGCGGGGACGGTGGTGATGCCGCAGCTCAGCACGCTGGCCTGTGCGCTGCCCGGGTTGCTGATGAGCGGCGGGTCCGCGCCCCAGCAGGACCAGGCGCCGTCCGCCTGGGGACCGTGCTGCACCATGAACTGTGCATGCACGGAGCCATTGCCGGCATAGGAGAGGTCGCAGCCACCACTGATGACCTTGCCCGTGGCGGCGGCGAGGGCTCGGGGATAGGCCATGCCCGTGGTCTTCACGCCCTGGCTCACCGCGCAGCGCAGCGCGGGCTTCGGGATGAGGAGGGCCGCCTGCGCGGGGTCCACCGCGAGCTGACACGCGACGAGTGACGCGGTGACGGTGGCGTCCTGTGGATGGTTCGGCGGGTCCGCGGCCTGACAGCGCCAGCCCTTGCCGTTCGCCGTGGGCTTGGAGACGACGACGTTCTCCGCGTGGATGGAGCCGTTCAGCGCGTGGGAGGAGTCACAGCCGCCGGAGACGACGACATAACCCTCGGTGGCGAGCTGCGGGGTGAGGGACACCTCCGCGAGCGGGTTGCGCGAGGGGCCCGTCTTCGAGCTGAGCGTCTTGCACTGCAAGCGCAGGCTGCTGACGTTGGGCGCGCTGGCCTTGCAGAAGGTGACGGAGGCCTTGGCCCACGCGGGATTGATGACGAGCGCGGGGTCGGCGCCCTTGCACCGCCAGCCGAAGTCCCCGTCGGGAGCGTTCTGCACCATGACCTCGGCGTGCGCGGAGTCGTAGCCGAAGCGCGACACCTCGCACCCTCCGCCCACGCGGACGTAGCCCTGTTGCTGTCTGGCGAGCGGCACGGAGGCCACGGCCTTCGGATTGGCGCCGAGGCCGGTGGCGGGAGCGCGCTCTTGAATCGTCTGACAGTCGAAGGTCACCTGCGCCGAGGCCGTCGTGCCCACGAGCAGGAGCGCGGCGAGGAGGACTCCACGTGGGCCATGTGCGGGGCTCATCGCGTCGCCTCCGGGGTGGAGGTGCGAAGGTCCTCGGAATAATGGCGACGGCAAAGCCGCCTCACAGAGCGCGCCAGCGCGTGCGTGGCGGTGTGAAGCGGAATGAAGTGGGGCTGCGTCATGGAGTCACTCTCCCTGCGGCGGCGAGCCAGGGCCACGCCGCACGCGGGGCGGTGATCTGCAAGCGCTGGACCCGTGACAGGGATGGACTTGTCCAAGAGCAGGGCGGAGCGATGTTCCTCACGCCAACAATCGAAGACAGTCAAAACGGACGCGTCACGGACACGTCAGCGAAGCCGCGTGACACGTCAGCCCGGAATGGACAGCCATGACTCGGGACAGGCCGGCTCCTGGTCTGCCTGGACCCATCCCGGGACACTCCGGACACGCCCCGTGTTGCCGAGAGCGGGCTCCACCTGCGAGCCCGCTCCCGTGGCGAAACCTCAGCCGCCCAGCTCGACGTTCTCGAGCACTCCGAGCGCATCCGGAATCAGGAGCGCCGCGGAGAAGTAGGTGCTGACGAGATAGGACGAGATGGCCTTCTCGCTGATGTCCATGCGGCGCACGGACAGGCCCGGCTCGACTTCGTCCTGGAGCCCCGTGCGGTGCAGGCCGATGACGCCCTGGTCCGACTCACCGGTGCGCATCACGATGATGGAGCTGGTGCGCTGCTCGGTGATGGGAATCTTGTCGCACGGCAGGATGGGAACGCCGCGCCACGCCATCGCCTTGGTGCCCTGCACGTCCACCACCGTCGGGTACAGCCCGCGACGGGTGCACTCCCGGCCAAACGCGGCGATGGTGCGCGGGTGCGCCAGGAAGAAGCGCGACTTGCGGCGCCGGCTGAGCAGCTCGTCCATGTCGTCCGGCGTCGGAGGGCCGGAGCGCGTGTGGATGCGCTGCTTCAGGTCCGCGTTGTGGAGCAGACCGAAGTCACGGTTGTTGATGAGCTCGTGCTCCTTGCGCTCCTTCAGCGCCTCAATCGTCAGCCGGAGCTGCTGCTCCGTCTGGTTCATCGGCCCGTTGAACAGGTCCGCGACACGGGTGTGCACGCGGAGCACCGTCTGCGCCACGCTCAGCTCGTACTCGCGCGGAGCCAGCTCGTAGTCCACGTAGCCACCGTGCAGTGACGGCTCACCGGAGTGACCCGCGGCCATCGGAATCGCCGCCTGCCCCATCTTGTCCTGGGGCTTCTTCAGGCGCTCCTTGTACCGCGCGACGTGTGCCTGCAGGGCAGGGGACTGCTTGATGAGGTCCTCGAACACCTGCTGCGGCAGCGCCAGCACCGTGCAGGCCGTGGTCGCCTTGACGCTGAAGCCCCACTGGTCGTTCGACTCCACCACCGCCTGGTCACCGAAGTGGTCGCCGTCCGCGAGCACGTCCAGCACCAGCTCGTCCCCGTACTTGCCCTTGCCCAGCTTCTTTGCTTTGCCGTGGGCCAGGAGGAACACGTGCTCGGCGGGAGTCCCCGCCTCGACGATGGACTCGCCGGCCTTGTACTCCTTCTGGACGAAGCGGCTCGCCAGGGCCTGGAACACCGCGCTGTCACCCTCGAAGCCGCGCAGCAGCGGCAGCTTGTGCAGCTCCTGGGCGGGCACTTCCACCCGGGCGCCCACGTTGCCGAAGTTGAGCCGGTCGTCTCCCACCGAATAGCTCAGGCGACGGTTGACGCGGTACGTGCCGCCCGTCACCTCCACCCACGGCAGCATGCGCAACAGCCACCGGGGGGTGATGCCCTGCATCTGCGGTACGGTCTTGGTCGTCGTCGCGAGCTGCCGAGCACCCGCCGTGCTCAAGCTCGTCAACTGCGAGTCCATTCCGCCGCCTGGATTGTTTGGGTTCGTCATGGCGTCGGGCTTTCGTTACTCCGAGCGGCCAATCTCGACGCTCTCCAGGATGCCCAGCGCGTCCGGGATGAGGACGGCGGCGGAGAAGTACGCGCTGACCAGGTAGTTGATGATGGCCTTCTCGTTGATGCCCATGAAGCGGACAGAGAGGCTGGGCTCGATTTCGTCCGGGATGCCGGCCTGGTGCAGACCGACGACGCCCTGGTTCTTCTCTCCCGCGCGCATCAGCAGGATGGAGCTGGTGCGGGAGTCGGAGACGGGAATCTTGTTGCACGGGAAGATGGGGATGCCGCGCCAGGCGGGCACCATGTTGCCGTTGAGCTCCACGCTCGTGGGGTAGATGCCCCGGCGGTTGCACTCCTGGCCGAAGGCGGCGATGGCGCGCGGGTGCGCCAGGAAGAAGGACGGGTCCTTCCACACGGTGGAGAGCAGCTCGTCCATGTCGTCCGGCGTCGGGGGGCCGGAGCGGGTGTGGATGCGCTGCTTCAGGTCGGCGTTGTGCAGCAGGCCGAAGTCGCGGTTGTTGATGAGCTCGTGCTCCTTGCGCTCCTTCAGGGCCTCCACCGTCAGACGCAGCTGCTGCTCCGTCTGGTTCATCGGCTCGTTGAAGAGGTCCGCGACGCGGCTGTGAATCTGGAGCACCGTCTGCGCGACGCTCAGCTCGTACTCGCGCGGCGACGTCTCGTAGTCCACGTACGTGCCCGGCAGCACCGGCTCGCCCGTGTGGCCCGCGGCCAGCTCGATGGCGGCCTGGCCCGACGTGTCCTGCTTCTTCTTCGAGCGCGCCTTGAACTGCTCGATGTGCTTCTGGAGCGAGGGCGCCTGGGCGACCACCGCCTCGAACGCGGACTGCTGGAGCATCAGCACGGTGCACGCCGTGACGGCCTTCGCCGTGAAGGTCCAGAAGTCCTGCGACTCCAACAGCGCCTGGAAGCTGTAGTGGTCGCCGTCGGCGAGCACGCCAATCACCGTCTCGTCGCCGTACTTGCCGGCGCCAATCTGGTTCACCTTGCCGTGGGCGATAAGGCAGATGGAGTCCGCCTCCTGGCCCTTGGCGGTGATGACCTCGCCCGCCTTGAACTCCTTCTGCTCGAAGCGGTTGGCCAGGGCCTGCAGCACTTCCACGTCGTCGAACCCGCGCAGCAGGGGCAGCTCACACAGCTCCTGGGGGATGACCTGGACCTTGGCGCCGGCCGTGGTGAACGTCACGCGGCCATCGCCCACCGCGTACGTCATGCGGCGGTTGACGCGGTACACGCCACCGGACACCTGCACCCACGGCAGCAGCTTGAGCAGCCACCGGGAGGAGATGCCCTGCATCTGCGGAACGGACTTGGTCGTCGTCGCGAGCTGCCGCGCCGCCGCCGTCCCGAGGCTCAACAGCTGGTTCTCTGCTTCGTTGCCGGGCTTCATCGAGTTCGCCATGAGGGCACCTTGTCTTTCAGAGGTGGGGAGACTGGGAAAAGGTTGGGATTACGAATGAGTCAGGACTGGCGGAGGGCGCTGAACATCGAGGCGATTCGGGCCGCGGAGGTGCCCAGCCCCGTGGGGCCGTGCACGTGAGGCATGGGCTTGCGGCTGCCCTTCAGCTCGAACTCCTTGTACCGGTCCACCGTCTGGTGCCAGATGAGCACGCCGGCCATCCAGTTCTGGAGCTTCACGACGTACAGGTTGAGCTTCTCCTGAGCCCGCGCGTCCAGGTTGAAGTTGCGGATGAGCGACGGCAGCTCGGTGGCGACGGTGTGCTGGAACTGCTCCATCCGCGCGGTCATCAAGTCATTGACGACCTCCACTGCCTGGGTGGGCGCCAGGTCCAGGAAGCGCTGGACGACGAGGACGCCGTTGTTCAGCTCGCCCTCGTACTCAATCTCCTTCTGATAGGAGAAGACGTCGTTGGTGAGGCAGGCGTAGTCGGCCGCCGAGTTCTCCAGCGAGCGGATGGGCCGGGTGTGGAAGATCTCCGCCGGAATCGCGTCGCCGTGGGCCAGCCGCGACAGGCTCATGGTCAGGTCCGAGCCGAACGTCTTGCGGCGCATCTCCACATAGTCGACCGGGTCCGGGACGCGGTTCTGTATCTGATTGGCCAGCTCCCACAGCCAGCTCTCCGTCATGTCATGGATGGCCTTGCGGAACAGGTTACGCGCGTTCGGCGTCAGGTTGGCCGCGGTGCGCGCCCACAGGTCGGCGAGGCCCCGCTCCACCGGGTTCGTCGCGACCGCCGTGCTGGTGGCCGGGTCATCCGGCATGAACGCCGTCAGCCGGGCGTTGAAGAGCTTCGCCCCGGCCATGTCCTTGGTGTAGCCGTAGAAGGCCGGGAAGTAGTCGTCCGCGTAGGTGCCCCAGACGAGCCAGCCCGCGGTCAGGTTCAGCTCGGCGACGGAGGCGTCCGGATGGATGAGCGCGCCGCACAGCGCCACGTCCGCGACGTCGAACTTGTGGTCATCCCAGATGTACACGCCGGGCAGACCGGGCAGCGCGTCCAGCATGCCCATGCGCCGCGCCCACGCCTTGGAGTCCTTGCGCGAGCCGTCCAGGTGGGGGCTGAGCCCCGTGGTGTACGGCATGTAGAACTTCGGTGGCACCAGGTGGCCCACCGGCTGGTAGGGCACGTGGGCAAAGCTCTTGAATCGCTTGAGGCCCAGCGCGCCGGGCGACAGGGGGATGCGCAGCGCGGACGTGCCCAGACCCGGGAAGGGGAGGTTCAGCTCGGCGCCGGGGCCCGAGACGGGCTTCATGTAGCGGCTGGAGCGCAGGTGCCACTCGTGGCCGCCGGACTGCCAGTCCTGGAGCCCTCGGATGTAGACGAGGACGTTGGCCTGCTCCACCGGATTGAGGCCGTGCTCCGCGAAGAGCGAGGGCAGCTCCGTCACCGCCGTGTTCTCGAACTGCTGGAGCCGCGACGTGAGCACGTCGTTGACCAGGTTGGCCGCCGCCTGTGGGTCGATGTCCAGGAAGCGCTCCATGACGAGCACGCCGTTGGACAGCTCGCCTTCCTCCAGAATCTCCCGCTCGTAGGAGAACAAGTCGTTGCGCAGGTGGACCGCGTCCGCGAACGAGTGCTTCAGCACGAGCATCGCCCGGCTGGCGGCGATGCGGTCCGGGACTTCCGCGAACACGGCGTGCTCCACCAGGTCCGCGGACCAGGGCGCCCCGCCCACCTTGCGGCGCATCTCGATGTACTCAATCGGGTTGGAGACCCGGTGCTCACTGATGTTGTCCAGCTCCCACGTGGACTCGTCCAGGAGCGCCTTGGTGCTCTCGAAGAAGCGCTTGCGCCACTCCACCGACTTGGTGGGCACCGTGCGCATCCACAAGTCGGCCAGGCCCGCCTCCACCGGGTTGGTGGGCTTGGGCATGGGCGTGGACAGGTCCACCGGCATGAACTGGGGAAGCCGGTCCAGGTACGCCTTGGAGCCCTCGCGGTCCTGCGGACGCTTGTAGATTTCGAGGAAGTGGTCGTCGAAGTAGAAGACCCAGACGTACCAGTCCGTGATGAGGTCCAGCTCCGGGCTCGGCGCCTCCGGATGGGTGTAGGCGCACAAGAGCGCGTAGTCCATCGCGTCGAACTTCTTCTCGCTCCAGATTTCCGGAGCGCTGCCGTCCTTGGGCGCGCCGATGATTCCCAATTCGCGCGCCCACGCCTTGGAGTGCACCCGGGCTGCTTCGAGGTTTGGATTCAGGCGCGCGGGCCAGGGGACATAGAACTCTGGCAATACAAAAGGATGTTTGTCTCGCGCCTTGGCCATGGGTGCCCCTCGTTGTGACGGGCGCCTTGTAGAGTGTTCAAAAAGATGAATCCACGGATTACTCAACCAAAAGATAAAATCGATGGAACACTGTTAATTCTGAGTCTTCAGGCAGGGTGGGTCCGCACCCGGTGGGGTGATAATGATTGGCTCGTTTTCTCAAGGAGGGAGAGAAATTGAACGACAGTCGTTGATGGGGGAATGAAGTGTTCGTGGAATTGTTGCTTGTGATTGCGCTCGCGCCGGCTTGGCTCGGGCGAAGGGGCCGGGCTAGCGTCACGGCCATGCTCCTCGTCACGCAGGGCCGCGAGCCGCGCAGGCAGTTGCTCCTCAAGCCCGCACCCGGGTCGAAGCAGGTCGTCTCCGCCATCCACGCCTCGTCCGTCACGGTGGAGACGGGCGGCACGACGCGGCGCGCGCCGCCAGCGCCCTCCACGCGGATGACCTTCATCATCCACGTCCAGTCGGTCTCCCCGGAGGGAGACACGCGCTATGACTTCACGCTCGACGCGGTGGACCTGCTCGTCCACCCCGGCACGTCCGAGCAGCACGTGGACGAGGTCCGCAAGAGCCTGGCGTTCCTCCCGGGCCTCACCGGTGCGGGCCTGTCCGGACGGCGGGGCAACACCCTGGACCTGAAGCTGCCCGCCCACCTGGAGCCCGAGCGCCGCAGGGAGCTACAGGACCTGGCCAAGGCGCTCCAGTTCGTGGGCAACCCCTTCCCCCAGGAAGCCATTGGCCTGGGCGCGCGGTGGGATCAGCCGCTGTATGGCAGTGGCCCCGTGGGGACGCAGGGCACCGGCAGCTTCGAACTCTTTTCATTGGAGGGAAGCCGGGCGGGGACGCGCTTCCTCATCCAGCAGACGTCGAAGAACCAGCCCGTGCCGGCCGAATACCAGACGCGCTCGGACAGCTCCGAGCGGATGATGATCCGCTCACAGACCAGGGGGGAGACCGTCTTCCGCTTGGACAGACTCTGGCCCGCGAGCAGTGAGATGGAAATGCGCGTCCAGGCAGACCTGTCCTCGGAGAGGGAAGACCCGCCCCGTCGACTCAAGGTCATCACCGACGTGAAGGTGCGCCTGGAGGAGAAGGGCCACTGAAGGGGACGTGGGACGTCTTGCTTTGGCGACCCGCCTTCCTGCCTCACACAACTCCTCGCATCGAATCTCGGATAATCTCTTTCGAGTGACGAGTGGACCCGCATTGCGGGCTGGACTCGTGTAGGTCCATGTCCGCCGTGGCGGACTTTCGCGGAGTCGGGGGCATGCGAGTCAACGAGGGCGGTTCCACTCGAGCCACGGGTACAGGGGATTCAGGCGCTTCGAGCGCGGCGGCGGAAGCCGAGCGGGCCGCTCGCGCGGCGCAGCTCGCGGCGGAAGCAGCGGCCCGTGCGGCGGCGGAAGCGGCCCGGGCCCAAGCCGCGCAGGCGGCCCAGGCGCAGGCCCGCGCGGAAGCCGCGGCCAAACAGGCGCAGGAAGCGCTGAGGCAGGCGCAGGCGGCGCTCGCGGAGGCGAAGAAGAAGAACGCGCCCAAGGCCGAGCTGACCCGCGCGGAGCAGGCCGTGAAGCAGGCCACGACGTTCGCCCAGCAGGCGGCGACGTCGGCCCGCAATGCGGGCAACCGGGCCACCAACGCCAGCTCCTTCGTCCCGGCCAATACCACCCAGGTTCCGGCGCAACGCCAGACGCCCGCGGGCCCTCCGGGCGTCACGCCGGGCTACACCCGCGAGCAGGCGGCCAAGGACGCCACGGAGCTGTACCGCGCGACGAAGGGTGGCCTCACCGGCTGGGGCACGGACGAGGCTGCCATCTTCAAGACGTTGGACAAGCGCACGCCGGGGGACATCGCGCTCATCCGCCAGTCCTTCCGGGAGCACTACAAGGAGCACCTGGACCTGGTCCTGCGCGACGAGCTGAGCGGTGACGAGCTCACCCGCGTCAACAACATCCTGTCCGGCAACAAGGGCAACGCGGGCGCGGCGGCCATCCAGGAGCAGACGGGCTTCTTCGGGGACAAGGACGCCATCGTCAACACGCTGCGCGACGCCAGCCCCGCGGAGCGCCAGTCCATCGCCCGCTCCTTCCAGCAGATGTACGGCAAGGACCATCCGAACATCCGGGCCTCCACGCCCGAGGAGTTCATGAAGCAGGCGCTGGGCCCGCGCCTGGATGACGCCCAGCGCACGCAGCTCAACAGCCTGCTGGACACCACCCGCGCCACCACGCCGGAGCAGGTGACGCAACTGGAGGCGGGCGCGGCGCGCTCCAAGGTGCATGACGCGCTCCAGGGCTTCTTCGGCGCGGACAGCGACAAGGTCTTCGACACGCTGAAGAACCTGCCCCCGGAGCAGAAGAAGGTCCTGCTCGCGGACGCGGCGCTCCAGGCGGAGCTTCAGAAGAAGCTGTCGAAGGAGGAGTACACCCGCGCCCGAGGGCTGATGGAGGACAACCCGGCCGCCGCCAGCGCCGCGCAAATCAACAGCGCGACGCAGGGCTGGTTCGGCGCGGACGAGAGCGCCATCCTCGACGTGCTGAAGAACACCAAGCCGGAGGACATGTCCGCCCTCAAGGCGGAGTTCCAGAAGCAGACGGGCCGCTCGCTGGAGTCCGAGGTCCGGGGCTGGGGCGGCGCGGACACGCAGGTGGGCCTGCGCTACCTCAACCCTCCCGCGGCCGATGACAAGCTCGGCCAGGCGCAGGCGGCGGCCGAGCAGCTCCACCGGGCCATGGACGGCGTGGGCACGGACGAGGTGGCGCTGCGCGAGGTGCTGGGCAACAAGTCCAAGGCGCAAATCAATGACATCACCGCCGCGTACCGCGACCTCTACAAGCGGGACCTGCGCTCGGACCTGACGTCGGAGCTGGGCGGGCGCGACAAGTTCGAGATTGTCGACCAGATGTATGACCTGGGGGCCATCGACCCCAAGGCGCCGGATGCGGCGAAGCAGCAAGTGGACCGCCTGCGGGCGCAGCAGCAGTTCGAGCAGAGCGGCGGTCTGGGCATCATCGACACCATCCAGAACGTCACCAAGGGCGAGTCGGACTCGGAGCGCCTGGAGCGCAACCTGACGGCGGCGGAGACGGCCATCGCCACGGGCGACACGTCCGCGGCGCAGCGGCGCACCACGTACGCCACGGACGACGTGAAGGACCTGCAGGAGACGAAGGACAGCACCGCGGACATGGCGGCCACGGCGGCCGTCGCGGTGGTGACGACGGCGGCGGTGGTGGCCACCGGTGGCGCGGCGACGCCGCTGGCCATCGCGGGCTACGCGGCGCTGGGCGCCACGACGCGCGTGGCGACGCAGGCGTACTTCAAGGGCGACTCGCTGGGCATGGACGGGGTCGCCCAGCAGGCGGTGGTGGGCGCCGTGGAGGGCGGCACCGCCGTCATCCCCCTGCCCAAGGGCCTGGGCGGCGCGGGCGCCACGGCGGCCACGGAGACCGTCGAACAGGTCGCGAAGCAGACGGTGGGCCAGCGGCTGCGCAGCACGGCCATCCAGGGCGCGTGGGAGGGCGGCGTCGGCGGTGCGCTGGGCGGCGCGACAGACCAGTCCCTCCAGAGCGAGACGTGGAAGAACGGCCTGCTGCCGGGCCTCCAGCAGGTGGGCCAGCGCGCGGTGGTGGACGGCACGGTGGGCACCGTGTTCGGCGCCGGCGGTGGCGTGGCCATGGATGGCGTGATGCAGGGCGCTGCCCGCCTGACGACTCCGCGCGAGGTGCCGGTGCTGACGAACCCGGCGCTGGACGGCGGCACTGTGCACGTGCGCTACGGCGACGGGCGGGTGCGAATCGAGGCGGGGCCGGACGCCACGCCCGCGCAAATCCAGGCGCACATGGAGACGGCCCGCACGCTCCAGAAGTACGAGGGGCCGCTGGGTCAGGTCCGTCAGCTCAAGGACCGCGTGAATCAGGCGCTCACGGGGCAGCCGGGCTACGGCACCCAGGGCTTCGAGTCCCAGCTCGAGGTGAAGAAGCTCAACGCCATCATCAAGGACCTGGAGGGAGTGCAGCAGCGCATCGACACGCGGCTGCAGAAGCTCAACGGCGGCGGCGAGGTGCCCACGGCGGCGCAGCGCGAGGTGATGGAGCGCGAAATCGCGGACCTGCGCGCGCAGCTCGACACCCACGCCGCGCAGGTGGGCTCACTGGCCCCGGCGCGCGGCTACGTCGCGGCGGAGCAGCTCAGCAAGGGGAAGACGGAGGCGCTCAATCGCGGCTATCCCACGACGGAGGCCGAGGGGCTGCCGAAGGACCACTTCTGGGTGGAGAACGAGAACGGCCAGCTCTACCTGCAGCGCAACTCGGTGGAGAGCGGGCCCCGGAAGCTGTACGAGCCGTCCGGCAAGGAGGCCGAGGGCATCTTCGGGGAGTTCACCGATGCGCCCACCGGCTACATCGAGCCCAAGTTCCCCGCCAACGTCACGCGCCAGGAGGCGTTCGACGCCCTGGGCGGCAACAACCCGAAGTCGCCGTTCGGCGCCTGGGTGAAGTCGCTGGAGGCCGAGGGGCTCATCAAGGACAAGCAGGAGCTGGTCAATCTGCTGCGCGAGTCGCCCGGGGGCCTGTCGTTCGGCACCGTGCGCCACGAGCTGAAGGACAAGTACACCGACCAGCTCCTCACGCGGATGACGGACCCGGCCCGCCTGCGCGCCACGCCCGCCTACGCGGAGGCGCTCAAGGTCACCAAGAGTCCCGAGCAGGCTCTGGTGGCCGCAAGCCACACGGAGATGCTGCGCATCACCCGGGAGCTGGGGCCCGCGGACAAGGGAGCGCTCGCCCAGCGCTGGTACCAGTCCACCTTCGAGAGCACCCGCCACGGCGCCACGGAGGTCACCGTCAGCAAGCAGGCCGCGGCCGACCTCGGCGTCAGCTTCACGGCCAACCGCCGCATCGACGTGCTGGAGCCGGGCACGGTGCGCGAGCTGAAGAACGTCTCCACGAAGTTCGGTGAGCGCGAGCAGGAGCAGTTGATGGACCTGGTCAAGCTCTACGGCAAGACGCTCGACGGGACGGACACGCCCATCGAGCAGGTGGTGGAGACCTTCGTGGACCCCCGGGGCGTGGTGGCCAACTCCAAGTTCCTGCACGACATGTTCGACGGCTCCGGCGGTCAGTACCTCAAGGTGGAGGTCTTCAAGGCCGACGGGACGTCGCTGATGATTGATGCCAACAACCGGGGTATCCTCAACCAGAGTCAGGCGGAGCTCGAGAAGACCCTCGGCATCACGAGGTAGCGGGGGCCAGGAGGTCGCGGGGTGACGGAGACGGAGATGAAGCTGGGGCTGTCGGGTCCTGACCTGCCAGTCCTGGTGCGGGCCATGGTCAGCCGACTCCTTCCGAAGACGTCCCCGAGCGCGCTCTCGGTGGACTTCACGGACCAGTCGCCCGGCGCGGACTGGTTGGAGACGCGCATGCTGAAGGCCCGGCGGCGCGCGAAGGCCGTCTGGGCAGGCGACTCCTGGAACTTCCTCCTCGTCGAGTCCCCCGTGGCCCTCGTCGCGGGGTCGCATGAGAGGGACGCGCGGCAGGTGCTCGCGGAGCTGGCGCCGCTGCCCTTCTTCCTGGCGTCGTTCGCCAGCCTGTTTTCGGACTGGAAGGTCGACGGCAAGGCGTACGCCGCGCCCATCCTGGATGACCTGCACTACCCTCACGGCTGGGGCTGTGCGTTCCGCGGCCAGGGCCACGCGCGGCTGGTGTCTCGCCGCTGGCTGGAGTTCGGACCGTGGCGCTTGTTGAAGGGGCCGGACGACGTCTCCCTGGTCCAGTTCCATGACCTGGAGGCGGACTCCGCCACGGCGCTCGCGGAGGCGAAGCCGGGCCATGCGCGCATGGGAGCCAACGCGGAGGGCGGCATCATCCGGTCCGGGTACAAGCGCAAGCACACGTTCGACGGCTTCTACGAGCCGAAGGACAAGCTGCTGCGCATGGTCATCCACGGCCGCGACGTGTCCACGAGCGAGATGCTGGACGCGTGCTCACTGCGTCTGGACGGCGCGGTAGGGCCCGGGCAGCCGCTGACGCGCGTGGCGTATGTCTTCATGGAGCCGGAGCGGGCGCGCGCGCACCTGCACGAGCTGTGGTTGCGCGAGCTGGAGTGCTGGACGATTGAAATGGGCAAGGAGGTCCGGCTGGACAAGGACTACCGCCCGACACCGGTGAAACCCGACTGGGTGAAGGTCGTGGAGGCCCGGGAAGCGGGCGCGACGAAGCGCTGAGTCCGGCGTGCCGCATTCCGGGCTTGCGTGGCGGCTTCGGGCTGGGAAACATGTTTCGCATGACCCAGCAAGCGGTGTCTCCCGCCGTGTCCGGTGTGTATGTGGTTCATCGCCAGGACGGTTTCGTCATCTCCGACGACTCCGCCCGCCTCGACGTGGACGTGGTGCATGGCTACCTGACGCGCTCGTATTGGAGCCCGGGTATTTCGCGCGCGCTGGTGGAGAAGGGGATTCGTCACTCGATGGTCTTCGGCCTGTATGGCGCGGACGGCGCGCAGGTGGGCTACGCGCGTGTCGTCACGGACCGGATGTCGTTCGCCTATCTCTGTGACGTGTTCATCCTGGAGACGCAGCAGGGCAAGGGCCTGGGCAAGTGGCTGATGGAGGTCGTCTTCGCTCATCCGGACCTCCAGGGGCTGCGGCGCTTTCTGCTGGCTACGCGAGATGCCCACGGACTGTATGCCCAGTATGGCTTCACGCCCCTGAAGAGCCCGGACCGGTTCATGGAGCGGCATGACCCGGACGTGTACAGCCGGACGTAGCGGGATTCGGTTGGCCCATGGTTCGCATTCGTCCCGGAGGGCTCCGTAGACTGGAGCCCTCGCGGGAGGTGCGGCGTGGAGCGTGTCCGGTCTCAGTCAGGGCTTCGTGAAGAGGACGCGGGCGCGGCGTGTGTGGTGTGTGACGCCATGCTGGAAGGTGCTCGTTGCGCCCATTGCGGCGCGGCCGTGGCGCCGGGCGGATATCGCGTCCTGCGGCTCATCTCGCAGTCTCCGCATGGTCGCGTGTACCTGGCCGTGGATGGGCAGGGGGCGCGTGTCGCGCTCAAGGAGCTGCTGTTCGCGCTGGTGCCCGGGGTGGAGCAACTCGACGCCTTCGAGCGGGAGGCCACGGTGCTGCGCTCGCTGGAGCACCCGGACATTCCGCGCTTCGTCGCGAGCTTCAAGGAGGGCAGCGGTGTGGGGACACGCCTCTACCTCGCGCAGGAGCTACTCGAAGGGGAGACGCTGCTCGAGCGCCTCACGCGCCGTCGATTGGACGAGGCGGAGGCGTGGACGTTGGCGGAGCAGGTGCTCCAGACGCTCTCGGCCCTGCATCGGCGCACGCCCGCGCTGGTGCATCGCGACGTGAAGCCGGCGAATCTCATCCTCCGGCCGGATGGACGCGTGGCGCTGGTGGACTTCGGCGCGGCCCGTCACCTGTCGCGCGATGTGACACATGGGTCCACGCTGGTGGGGACGTTCGGGTACATGCCGCCCGAGCAGCTCGGTGGCACGGTGGAGCCCTCCAGCGACCTCTACGCGCTGGGGGCGACGCTGGTCCATGCCCTCAGTGGACGCGAGCCCGCGGACCTCGTCGACGAGGGACTGGTGCTGTCGTTCGAGCAGCACCTCCAGGTCTCCGAGCCGCTCCGCGTCTTCTTGAGCAGGCTGCTCGCGCCGAAGCGCTCGGCGCGATTCTCCTCGGCGGTGGAGGCGCTTTCCTCGCTGCGGGCGTCGGTCGAGGCACTGACGGTCGAGCCCTCCACGCCAGTCGTTTCGGCCTCCTCGGACGAGGGAGCGAAGGCGTCAGGTGAAGGGCGGGAGCGGAGCGGTGCGCATCCGCCCGTGGAGTCCACCGTCGAAGCCTCGGCGGCCGTGGCCGTACCCGTCACTGTCGAGAAGGCCGAGGAGCGTGCTCAGCCCCCACTCGAGGTGGTCACCGCTCATGAGGAGACAGAGGTCACTCGCGGGTCCTCGCAATGGAGCAACCCGCGTTGGGTCTTCGCCATACTGGCCTTGACGGCCTTGCTGGTGGGCCTGATTCGGCTCATGCCGCACCGAGGAGGCAGTGAGGTGATGGTCGTCGACTTTCCGGACTGGGGCAGCCCGTCCTACAGCCCACCGCAATCCCAGCCGGCAAGCCCCGCAGGCCATGAGAAGCGCCGCTGGTTCGAGCTGCCCTGGTCAAGTGGCTCGCCGTCAAGTGGCTCGCCTTCGTACTGACGCCGCGGGCCCGGCGCACCTCACCCCGACGCCCTCCCTCCTGAGTCATTTTCGTCTCGGGTGAGCGGTCAGCCAGCCGCGCGTGGGGGGTGACTCGCGGCTCCTCGCGCACGGGACGCGCGGTCCTCGGTACACAGCCCCCCTGTTTCAGTTTCACCCGGCCGCCGTGCTTACATCGCGACGCGCTGGCCCCGTGCTTGCTCTTTCGTTGAGCTGGCTCCCGCCGCCGCACGACACCCCATGTCCTCAAACGAATCCGAACCCACCCCGCCGAGACCTCGGCTCGCTCGCCGCATCTTCGGTGAGCTTCGCTGGACGCCTCCCACCTGGGCCGCCGTGCTGGGCCACGCCCTCGCCCGTTTCGCGCGCGCCGTGTTCGGCTGGGTCCGCCGCAATCCCAAGCGCATCGCGCTGTCGGTCGTCGCCCTGGGGCTGCTCGTCGTCGCGGCGGATGCCGGCTATCGCTGGTATCAGAGCCGGCCTCAGCCGGTGCGCTACTCGCTCAGCGCCACGTCTCCCTCGTTGACGCCGCTCGACGACGGCACGCCTCGGTGGGACTCGGTGCACGTGCGGTTCACCGGCTCGGTGGCCCCGCTGGAAGCCATCGGCAAGCCGGTGACGGCGGGCATCACCCTCAAGCCCGAGCATCCTGGAACGTGGCGCTGGTCGAATGACCGGACGCTCTCCTTCGTTCCGGGTGCCGACTGGGGCGTGGGGCAGGAGTATCGCGTCACGCTGGACCGCTCGCTCTTCCCCGAGCACATCCTGCTCGAGTCCTACGAGACGCTGTTCCGCTCGGAGCCCTTCACCGCGTCCATCAACAGCATGGAGTTCTACGAGGACCCGCGCAATCCGAAGGAGAAGCGCGTGGTGGCCACGGTGGCCTTCTCGCATCCGGTGGACCCGGCTTCGCTCGTGCGCAACCTCTCGCTGCGCTTCGACGTGCCCAAGGAAGGGCTGCTGGGCTCACGTCCCCAAGAGCACAAGTTCAACGTCACCTACGACAAGCTGAAGGGACAGGCCTACCTCCAGTCGGACCTCATCCCCATCCCCGACAAGGAGGCCACCATGGTGTTGCGGATGGCGTCCGGCGTCCAGGCCGCGCGAGGCGGCAAGGGGACCGAAGGGATACAGGAGCGGCAGGTCACCATCCCCGGCATGTTCAGCTACTTCCGCGTGTCGGGCACCAACGTGTCGCTCGTGCGCAATGACCGCTACGAGCCCGAGCAGGTGCTCATCGTCAATCTGACGACGGGCGTCACCGAGGAGGAGCTGCGAAAGAACCTCCAGGTCTGGGTGCTGCCCAAGGACAGGCCGGCCACCGCGGACGAGGCCGCGCGCACCAACCATTCCTGGAGCGATGCGCGGCTCATCGGCGACGAGCTGCTCGCGAAGGCGGAGAAGCTGGCGCTGGACCCGGTGCCCGCGGACAAGGAGCACGCCACGCTGCACAGCTTCCGCATCCGCGCGGACGTAGGCCGCTACCTCTACATCCGGCTCAAGAAGGGCACCCGCTCCGCCGGCGGCTACGTGCTGGCCGAGGAGTTCAACAGCACCGAGTCCGTGCCGCGCTTCCCCGAGGAGGTGAGCATCCTCCACGAGGGCGCGCTGCTCAGCCTCGCGGGTGAGAAGAAGGTCACCGTCCTCTCACGCGACGTCCAGGCGTTGCGCTTCCAGTTGGGCCGCGTGCTGCCGGACCAGCTCAACCACCTGGTGAGTCAGACAGAGGGCCGCTTCGCGCACCCCAGCTTCAGCAACTACCGCTTCGACGAGCAGAACATCACCGAGAGCTTCTCCGTGGTGCGCCCGCTGGAAGGCGTGGGCCGGGGCAAGGCGCAGTACGCCGCGTTCGATTTGACGGAGTACCTCACCCCCGCGAACAACCCTTCGGCCCGGCGGGGCCTGTTCTTCTTCAAGGTGCAGAGCTGGGACGCCGCGCACAATCGGACGACGGGCAAGGAGGACTCACGGCTCCTGCTGGTGACGGACCTGGGTCTGGTGGTGAAGGACAGCGCGGATGGCTCGCATGACCTCTTCGTGCAGTCGCTCGGCGCGGGGCTCCCCGCCGAAGGCGTCACGGTGAGCGTGCTGGGCAAGAACGGCCTGCCGGTGCTCAGCGCGACCACCGATGCGGACGGCCACGTGGCCTTCCCCAAGCTGACCGACTTCACGCGCGAGCAGACGCCCATCGCCTATCTGGCGCGCAAGGGCGAGGACTTCGCCTTCCTGCCCTTCAATCGCTCGGACCGGCAGCTCAACTTCAGCCGCTTCGACGTGGGCGGCATGACGAGCGGCACCACGCCGGAGCGCCTGACGGCCTTCCTCTTCTCGGACCGGGGCCTGTACCGACCCGGCGACACCTTCCACGTCGCCATGGTGGTGAAGCCCTCCGATTGGAGCCAGCCGCCCACGGGCGTGCCGCTGGAGGCCTCCGTCACGGACCCTCGCGGCCTGGAGGTGCACAAGCAGAAGCTCTCCCTCTCCGCCACCGGACTGGAGTCGCTCCAGTACACGACGGAGGAGACGTCTCCCACGGGCCACTACGCGGTGAACCTGTACGTGGTGAAGGACGGGCTGCGAGGCAGCCTGCTCGGCTCGACGCAGGTGCGCGTGGAGGAGTTCCTCCCGGACCGGATGCGCATCACCACGCGCTTCGAAACCGACCGGCTCGAAGGCTGGGTGCCGCCCCAGGGGCTCAAGGGCCGGGTGACACTGAAGAACCTCTTCGGCATCGCCGCGGCGGACCGGCGAGTGTCCGCGGAGCTGTCTTTCAGCCCTGCGTATCCCGGCTTCCGTCAGTACCCGGGCTACACCTTCCATGACCCGATGATGGCGACGCGCAGCTTCAGCGAGCGCCTGGAGGACTCCACCACCAACGACGAGGGCGAGGTGGAGCTGGAGCTGGGCCTGGAGAAGTTCGAGAAGGCCACGTGGCGTGTGTCGCTGCTCGCGGAGGGCTATGAGGCCGAGGGCGGGCGAGGCGTGTCCTCGGAGGCTTCCGTGCTGGTGTCACCCCTGCCGTACCTCGTCGGCTTCAAGCCGGATGGTGGGCTGACGTACCTGAGCCAGGGTTCGGCGCGCTCGGTGGACTTCATCGCGGTGGACCCGACGCTGAAGAAGAAGGCCGTGCAGGGGCTCAAGGCGGAGCTCGTCGAGCGGCGCTGGGTGTCCGTCCTCACGCAGCAGCCCAATGGCACGTACGCCTACCAGTCCGCGCGGCGCGACACCGTGCTGCGCACGCGGGAGCTGACCATCGGCGAGGCCGGCTTCAAGTACGCGCTGTCCACGGAGCAGCCGGGCGACTTCGTGGTGGTGGTGAAGGACGGGGAGGGCACGGAGCTCAGCCGCGTGGACTACACGGTGGCGGGGCACGCCAACCTCACGCGCACGCTGGAGAAGAACGCGGAGCTGGAGGTGAAGCTCTCCCGTCAGGACTACGCGCCGGGGGATGAAATCGAGCTGAACATCAAGGCGCCGTACACCGGCGCGGGCCTCATCACCCTGGAGCGCGAGCGCGTCCACGCCTGGGCCTGGTTCAAGGCGGACGCCACCAGCACCGTGCAGAAGATTCGCCTCCCGCCGGGTCTGGAGGGCAACGGGTACGTCAACGTCACCTTCGTGCGCGCCATGGACTCGCAGGAAATCTTCATGAGTCCGCTGAGCTACGGCGTGGTGCCGTTCTCCGTGAGCAAGGACAGCCGCGTCCTGCAGGTGACGCTGACCAGCGCGGAGAAGGGGCGTCCGGGAGAGCCGTACCGCATCCGCTACAAGGGCAACCGGCCGGGCCGCGCCGTCGTGTACGCGGTGGACGAGGGCATCCTCCAGGTGGCGAGCTATTCGACGCCGGACCCGCTGGCGCACTTCTTCAAGAAGCGCGCGCTGGAGGTGCGCACGGGTCAGATTCTGGACCTGCTCCTGCCAGAGTTCTCCGTGTCGAAGGACGTGTCCTCCATGGGCGGCGACGACGAGGGCATGGCGGCCATCGGCAAGAACCTCAACCCCTTCAAGCGCAAGCGGGACAAGCCGGTGGCGTACTGGTCCGGCGTCGTCGACATCGACGAGACGGAGCGCGAGCTCGTCTACCCCGTGCCGGACAGCTTCAACGGGGAGCTGCGGGTGATGGCGGTCGCCGTGGGCCAGGAGTCCGTGGGTGCTTCCACGCGCCGCGCCGTCATCCGGGGCCCCTTCGTCATCACCCCCAGCGTGCCCACCTTCGTCGCCCCCGGGGACGAGTTCAACGTGGGCGTGGCGGTGGCCAACAGCGTGGAGGGCGCGGGCAAGGGGAGCGAGGTGACGCTGGAGCTGAAGACCTCCGAGCACCTGGAGGTGCTGGACGAGGCCCGGCGCACGCTGAAAATCGATGAGGGCCGAGAGGGGAGCACCACGTTCCGGGTGCGCGCGAAGTCCGTCCTCGGCTCGGGGACGCTGACCTTCACCTCGTCGCTGGGCAAGGAGAAGGGGCGGCAGTCCGTGGACCTGAGCGTCCGTCCGGCTGTGCCCTACCTGACGTCCGTGAAGGGCGGCTACGTGAAGGACGGCGAGGCGGACCTCGCGGTGCCCCGGAAGATGCACGGCGCCTTCCGCACGCTGGAGGTGAGCGCGTCCCCCATGCCGCTGGGCCTGGCGCGCGGCCTGTCCGCGTACCTGGAGAAGTATCCCTACGGTTGCACCGAGCAGCTCGTCAGCCGCGCCTTCCCGGCGGTGACGTTGAAGGGACGCCGCGAGCTCTTGGGCCAGGGGCCGCAGGTGGCCGATGCCAGCTTCGCCGCCGCGCTCCACACGCTGCGCACCCGGCAGAACGACGAGGGCGCCTTCGGCTTGTGGGCCGCCAACTCGTATGCGCCCGTGCTGCCGAGCATCTACGCGCTGCACTTCCTCACCGAGGCGAAGGAGCGCGGCTTCGCGGTACCCGTCGACATGATGAATCGGGGGCTCACGTGGCTGGGCACGCTGGCGGAGCGAGAGCCGCAGGACCTCACCCAGGCGCGCAACGTGGCCTATGCGCAGTACGTGCTCACTCGCAACGGCAAGGTGCAGGGCTCGGCGGTGAATGTCCTGCGCGAGTGGCTTGAAGCGAACGCCGCGGAGACGTGGCCGGTGGACCTGACGGCGGCGTATGTCGGCGCCACGTACAAGCTGCTCAAGCAGGAGAAGGAGGCCACACGCGCGATGAAGAAGGTGCTCATCGGCGCTCCCCAGGAGAACGACTACGCGGCGCTCTACGACGGGCTCGTCTACGACGCGCAGGTGCTCTACCTGATATCGCGCCACTTCCCGGAGCGGCTCCCCAGCATCACCGGGGCGATGCTGGTGTCGCTGGCGAAGCCGCTCGGAGAGGAGCGCTTCAACACGCTGTCCTCCGCGTACGCCATCCTCGGCCTGGAGGCCTACGCGAAGGCGCTGGGTGAGCAGGGCACTCCGTCGCGCGCGGGCGTGGCCCTGCTGGAGAAGGTGGCGGACACCTTGCGTCCGCTGACGGTGCCAGAGGGACTCTTCCCCAAGGTCGCCTTCTCCGAGCAGGCCACCTCCGTCCGGGTGAAGAGCGGGGCGAGCGCGCCGCTGTTCTTCCAGGTGACGCAGGCGGGCTACGACGCGCAGGTGCCCACGGCGCCCATCATCGAGAAGCTGGAGGTGCAGCGCGAGCTGAGGAGCCTGGACGGCAAGGTGGTGACGGACGTCCCGCTGGGCGGCGAGGTGGAGGTGCACCTCAAGCTTCGCGGGCTGCAGGGCAACACGTCGCACATCGCCATCACCGACCTGCTGCCAGGAGGCTTCGAGGTGGTGCTGGAGCGGCCCGCGCCTCCCGAGCCCGAACCCGAGGCCGAGCCCGAGTCGGAGGGCGACTCCGAATATGGCGAGGGTGACAGCTCCTCCGAAGGGGACGAGTCCTACGAGGGCGGCGGGTCCGAGGACGAGTCGCAGGACAACTCCTACCGGGAGCCGGAGCCCGCGCCCGTGGCCGGTGGGTGGCTGCCGCCGGTGGGAAGCGATCGCTCCAGCTTCAGCCCCGAGTACGTGGACGTGCGCGAGGACCGAGTGGTGCTCTACGGCACGGCGGGCACCACCGTCACGGAGTTCATCTACCGCATCAAGGCAACCAACGCGGGCCGCTTCGTGATGCCTCCGGCCTTCGCCGAGGGCATGTATGACCGGAGCGTCAAGGCTCGCTCGGTGGCGTCGCAGGTGACGGTGACGGCGCCGTGATTCGACGGGGGTGGCGCAAGCTGCTGGGGGTGGTGCTGGGGCTCGCGGCGCTGTACGTCGCGGTGCCCCGGCCGCCGCTGCGCGAGGGGCTGGGCTTCTCGCAGGCGGTGTTCGACCACGAAGGCCGGCTCTTGCGCCTCACCCTGTCCCCCGACGAGAAGTACCGGCTGTGGGTGCCGCTGGAGCGCATCCCCGCGACGCTCGTGGAGGCCACGCTGCTCCACGAGGACCAGCACTTCCGCTCGCACCCGGGCATCAACCCCGTGGCCCTGGGGCGCGCGGTGTGGAGCACGTACCTGACGGGCGGGCGGCGCATGGGCGGCTCCACGCTCACCATGCAGCTGGCGCGCATCCGCTATGGCATCGAGTCGCGCACGCCCGGCGGCAAGGTCATGCAGATGCTGCGGGCACTTCAGTTGGAATGCACCTGGTCCAAGGACGAACTGCTGGAGGCGTACCTCAACCTGGCGCCCTATGGCCGCAACGTGGAGGGCGTGGGCGCGGCCAGCCTCGTGTACTTCGGCCGGGACGTGGCCCGGCTGACCCTGGGCGAGTCGCTCACCCTGGCTGTCATTCCGCAGAGCCCCGCGCGCAGGGACCCGGGTCGGGACTCGGGAGCGCTGACGGCCGCGCGGCTGCGCCTCTTCGAGCGCTGGCGGGTGGAGCACCCCGAGGACACGGAGCGCCGGCCGCTGTTGGCCCAGCCGCTCCCGGTGCACCAGCCGGAGGACCTGCCCTTCCTCGCTCCGCACTTCGTGGGCAGCGTGCTGCGGCGGGCCCCCGTGGGCACGAGCCTGACGAGCACGTTGGATTTGCCCCTGCAACGGTTGCTGGAGCGCCACGTCCGGCAGTACGTGGAGCGCCGGCGCGACATGGGCATCCGCAACGCGGTGGCGATGCTGGTGGACTGGCGGTCGATGGAGGTGCGCGCGGCGGTGGGCTCGGCGGACTTCTTCGACGCGCGCATCGAGGGGCAGGTGGATGGCACGCACGCGAAGCGCTCGCCGGGCTCCGCGCTCAAGCCGTTCATCTACGGGCTGGCCTTCGACGAGGGCCTGCTGCACCCACGCACCATGTTGAAGGACTCGCCGCTGGGCTTCCGGGGGTATGACCCGGAGAACTTCGACGGGGAGTTCGCGGGACCGCTCCCGGCGGTGGAGGCGCTGGTGCGCAGCCGCAACGTTCCGGCGGTGGCGCTGACGAAGCAGCTGCGCGCCCCCGGCCTGCATGGCTTCCTACGCAAGGCGGGCGTGACGGACCTGCGCGACGAGCAGCACTATGGCCTCTCCCTGGCGCTGGGCTCCGCTGAAGTCACCATGGCGGAGCTGGTGGAGCTGTACGCGATGCTGGGCCATGGCGGCCACCTGCGCCCGCTGCGCTGGACGGTGGACGCTCCCGTGGAAGAGGGCGTGAAGCTGCTGAGCCCGGAGGCCAGCTTCCTGGTGCTGGAGTCCCTGGCCACGGCGAATCGGCCCTCACAGTCCTTTCGCTCGGAGTGGACGCGCGACACGGTGCCCGTGGCGTGGAAGACGGGGACGTCCACCGGGTTCCGGGACGCGTGGAGCGTGGGCGTGGTGGGGCCTTATGTCGTGGCGGTATGGGTGGGGAACTTCGACGGGCAGCCCAACCCGGCCTTCGTGGGACAGACGGCCGCCGCGCCGCTGATGTTCGAGCTGGTGGACTCGGTGCGCTCGCGCGACGCGGATGTGCGCCGCGTGCTCCAGACACCTCCGGAGGGCGTGAGCCGCGTGCGCGTGTGCGCGCTGTCCGGGGGGCTGCCGGGGCCGCACTGCTCGCGCAAGGTGGACACGTGGTTCATCCCGGGCACCTCGCCCATCCACACCTGTGACGTGCACCGCGAGGTGTGGGTGGACGCTCGCTCGGGGCTGAGGGCGTGTGGACCGGGGCCCTCCACCCGCGCGGAGGTGTTCGAGTTCTGGCCGTCGGACCTGCTGCGCCTGTTCCAGAAGGCGGGCCTTCCCCGGCGCGTGCCGCCTCCGGAGGGCGAGGACTGTGGCCTGGAGCGCAGCGCCAGCACGGGCACCGCGCCGCGCATCACCACGCCCGAGGAAGGCGTGGACTACAACCTGCGGGCGTCGTCGGAGTCCTCGCGCGCGGTGCCGCTGTCGGCGGTGACGGACGCGGACGTGCGGCGGGTGTTCTGGTTCGTGGACGAGCAACTGGTGGGCACGGCCTCGCGGGGTGAGCCACTTCAGTGGGACGCGAAACCAGGGACGTACGTGGTACGGGCGGTGGATGACCGGGGCCGCTCGGACGCGAGGACGTTGCGGGTTCGCGTCGTGCGCTGACCCAACGGGCGCGGGCCGGGCTATCCTCGGCGGGACGAGGAGTGGCCATGGCGAACGGACAGAGGCGGGGCGGTGGGCCCGGCCGGAGCGAGGAGACGCGCATCGCGCCCGAGGAGGATGAGGACGCGACGCGGGACATCCCGTCGTCCTACCGCCCGGAGGAGACGCGTCTGGCGCCCCCGGAGCCGCCCCATCCCGAGACGCGCATCGGCCCCCTCGACGCGCAGGAAGAAATCATCACCGACGTGCGCAAGGGCCAGTCCGCGGAGGCTCGCGGTGGCCGTGCCACGGGAGCGCGCCCCTCCGAGCCGCGCGCGGGTGGCCGAGGCCAGGAAGTCATTCAGACGGAGGCGCGAGGGGCGGGCCGGGGCCAGGAAGCCATCCTCACGGAGGCGCGAGGGGCGGGGCGGGGCCAGGAAGTCATTCAGACGGAAGCACGCGCGGGTGGCCGGGGCCAGGAAGCCGAGGCTCGAGGGGCAGGCCGGGGCCAGGAAGTCATTCAGACGGAAGCGCGAGGGGCGGGCCGGGGCCAGGAAGCCATCCTCACGGAGGCACGCGCGGGAAGTCGGGCGCATGCGGGTGGTGCGTCGGAGGCGCGGGGGGGCCGAGGCCAGGAGTCCATCCTCACCGAAGCGCGAGGAACCGGCAGGGGCGCGGCAAGTGGCGCGTCGGACGCACGGGGCGGTGGCCGAGGCCAGGAGGCCATCCTCACCGAAGCGCGAGGCGCCGGGCGGAGCGCCACGGGCGCGCGCGGACGGGGACCCGAGGTCTCCGCTGCGGACGACGACGAGGACACCTCTGCCACGGGCGTGCATGGCGGCAGCGACGAGGAATATCAGCTCTTCACCACGGGCGAGGGTCGGGGCGACGATGCGCTGCCGCCCTTCGCCACCGAGATTCGAGGAAGTGGATCCCCGGCGGCTCCCGCCACGGAGCTGCGCCCACCCGCGCCTCCGATGCTTAGGGCCTCGCCGTCAAAGCCTCCCCCCGCCGCGAAGGCAACGGGCTGGCTGTCGAAGGGGGGCGAAAAGCCGCCCTCACAGGGCCTCACGGCGGGCGTGGTGCGCCTCAGTCCGCTGGAACCCGCCGCTGGCAAGGTGGTCGCCGCCGCGGAGGAGGGCCCCGCGCTGCGGACGATGTTCGCCAACCACTCCGCCCTGCTCGCGGAGCAGCTGCGCGACGCCCTGGCGAAGAAGATGTATGGGCGCGGACCGCACCGCGTGCTGCGCATCGACGACCCCGAGGGCCCGAGCACCGCGGGCGGCAAGCTGGCCCGCCAGTCCATCTCCCTGGTTCCACGCAAGGGCTCCGGCCCGTCCGTCGTGTGCGGCTGGGTGGACGTGTCGAAGCGCGAGGCCCAGCTGCGCAGCTTCGAGGGCGTGGCGAAGCGCTACGAGTCCCACCACGGCGAGCCCCTGGAGCTTGCGCCCGAGGAGTACGAGCGCTTCCTCCATGACGTGGAGGACGTGCTCGTCAAGGCGGTCATGAAGGTCCGCCTCATCGTCCCCGAGGAGCAGGCCAGCGCGGGACAGGCGGCGATGGCCGTGAAGGCCCAGTCGCGAGGCGGCGTCCCCATGATTCTGGTGCTGCTCCTCATGGGGGCGGCCTTCGCGCTGGGCCTCTTCGTGGGACGCACGCCCGGCTGACGCTACGCCGGGGGCGGCGCCTCGCGCACCCAGTGCCGGTGCGCGGCGATGGCCTTGGCGAACATCTGCCCGAAGCCTCGCGTCTCGTTCCTGGCGCTGCGCACGACGCCCATCGAGTCATCCAGCCCCTTGGCCATGGGCTGCGACAAACCCGCCGCGTCCAGCAGCGTGGTGGCCGCGCCGGACAGCGCCAGCGCCTTGCAGTGGACGTAGGCCTCGCGCACGAAGTCCACCGCGAGCGGCAGCTTCTTCAGCGCCGTCACGCTCTTGTCTCCGCCGGGGACATAGACGGCGTCGAAGAGCACGGACGACGTGTTCTGGAACGTCTTCACCGGCGTCTCCTTGCTCCCGTCCGCGCTGGAGACCGGGGCGAGCGTGGGGCCCACGATTTCAACCAGGGCGCCCAGCCCCTCCAGCGTCTTGCGCACCTGGGACAGCTCCTTGCCCGCGAAGCCATCCGCGACGAGCACCGCAACCTTGCGCGTCTTGATGGAGTCGTGCGGCGTGTTCTCCATGCTGAGCGCCGGGGACACCTTCATCAGCTTGGGCGCGGGCTTGCCCGCCAGGTCCGAGGCCTTGGGTGGCTTCGGCGGGGCGACACCCACCGCGCGAGCCACCCGCTCGGCCATCTGCCGGTCGATGTTCACCAGAATCTGGTTCACCACGCGCTCGCGAATCTCCGCGCGCTCCACCTTGCTCACCTCGAACTCGAGCGCGGAGACGAGGTGCTCGCGCTCCGGCTTCGACAGGCTGTTGAAGAAGAGCGTGGCCTGGCTGAAGTGGTCCCCGAAGCTGCCGCTGCGCGCGCGAATCTTGTGCCCCTCCACGCGCTCCTGCCGGTGGACGAACGCCGACTTGGGGTCGGCCAGCATCGGGCAGCCGCCACCCAGGGAGTTGGGGTGGTAGTTGGCCCGGCTGGTGTTGAGGGTCTGCCGGCCGAAGCCATCCTGCTGGTGGTTGTTCACCGGGCAGACGGGCTTGTTGATGGGCAGCTCCGCGAAGTTGGGACCGCCCAGGCGCGTCAACTGCGTGTCCAGGTAGGAGAAGATTCGCGCCTGGAGCAGCGGGTCATTGGTGAAGTCGATGCCCGGGACGATGTTGGCCACGCAGAAGGCCACCTGCTCCGTCTCCGCGAAGAAGTTGTCCGGGTTGCGGTCCAGCACCAGCTTGCCGACCTTCTGCACGGGCACCAGTTCCTCGGGCAGGAGCTTCGTCGCGTCCAGCAGGTCAAAGCCATACTTCAGCTCGTCGCCTTCCGGAACCAGCTGGATGCCCAGTTCGTACTCGGGGAAGTTCCCCTGTTCAATCGCATCCCACAAGTCTCGGCGGTGGAAGTCCGGGTCCTTGCCGGACACCTTCTGCGCCTCGTCCCAGACGAGCGAGTGCGTGCCCAGCACGGGCTTCCAATGGAACTTCACCAGCGTGGCCTTGCCCTTGGCGTTGACCAGCCGGTAGGTGTGGACGCCAAAGCCTTCCATGTGCCGGAAGCCGCGCGGGATGGCCCGGTCCGACATGAGCCACATCACCATGTGCGCCGTCTCCGGCACCAACGAGACGAAGTCCCACAGCGAGTCGTGCGCGGAGGACGCCTGCGGAATCTCGTTGTGCGGCTCCGGCTTCACCGAGTGGACGAAGTCAGGGAACTTGATGCCGTCCTGGATGAAGAAGACGGGCATGTTGTTGCCCACCAGGTCGTAGTTGCCCTCGGGTGTGTAGAACTTGGTGGCGAAGCCGCGCACGTCGCGCACGGTGTCCGCCGAGCCGCGTGAGCCTCCCACGGTGGAGAAGCGCACGAAGACGGGCGTGCGCAGGCTGGGGTCGGTGAGGAAGCGCGCCTGGGTGTAGCGCTCCAGGGATTCGTAGACCTGGAAGTAGCCATGGGCGCCCGCGCCGCGCGCGTGGACGGCGCGCTCGGGGATTCGCTCGTGGTCGAAGCGGGTCATCTTCTCGCGGAAGTGGAAGTCCTCCAGGAGCGTGGGGCCGCGCAGGCCCGCCTTCAGCGAGTTGTCCGTGTCCGAGATGCGGATGCCCTGGTCCGTCGTCAGCACCGTGTCTTCCTGGCGTGCGCGGTATGCCTCCAGTTGCTCGTTCTTGCTGGGGGGCGGAGGGTTCGGCTTCGACGGAGTCTTGCGCGGCGGCATGAGGGCTCCCAGGGGAAGGAAACGCGCCGGGAACTGGCGCGCTCGCGGTCTACGCCCGCCGTCGTGTGCCAGGGAAAGAGAGGCTCCATCGAAGGGCGCGAGCGTTCACCACCCGCCAGGTCGGGTCCTCGGAGGTGTCAGCGGTCGACACTGCATGCGGCCCACGCGAAGACGCCCCCGCGCGTGGACCCGGGGGGACCACGACACAGGGGCGTCGGGAAGACGGCCGTCGTGCTGGGAGGCGACTACGGCGTGGGCTGCGCGACGACGGGCTGCGTGCCCGCGGCGGCGGCCTCGGCGGCGGCGGCGAGCTCGGCGGCGGCCTTCTCCGCCTCCGCCTTCGCGGCGGCCACGCGCGCGGCCTCGGCCTCGGCGCGCTTCTTCGTCTCCGCCTCCACCACCGTCTTGAGATTCGCGAAGCCCGACTCGAAGTCCTTGCCCACCATCGCGTCCATGTCCATGACCATGCACATCGCCTTGGCGATGAAGCCGTTGGTGCCCGTCATGCTCCAGACGACCTCGGTGCCGCCCTCCACGGGCTTGAAGGCGAAGGTGGTGATGCTGGTGGCGGCGAAGGGCTTGATGAACTCCAGCTTGATGCGGGCCAGTTCGTTGAGCTTGCTCTCCTCGATGGTCATCCGACCCTCGCCCACGTCGTCATTGCCCGTCCACCCATAGATGGCGCCAACGCCCGACGCCGCGCCGGAGTGCGTCCGCGTCATGTTCGGGTCCAACCGCTCCCACGGAGACCACGCGGCCCACAGGTGGAAGTCATTCACCTGCGCGAAGACGATGTCCGGGCTCGCCGGCAGCGTCGCCGTGCGCTGCACGGTGAACTCCGAGGGGCGCGTGGCGATGATGCCCGCCAGGAGGAGCAGCAGGGCGGCGAGGCCAATGAGAATCTTCTTGAGCATGGGGTGTGGAGTCCTTGTTCGGGGGCGGCCAGCAGGGCGCCTGACCGGTGGCGCGTCATAGAGGCTGCGGGCCATCCGACACAAGGCACCCCATGTCAAAGACAGGACCTCCCAGGTTTCATCGGAGGTGAAATGAAACGGGGCCCGACGCGCATGCACTGCGTCGGGCCCCGCACGATGACGCGCCTGGTGGGGGCGCGAGTGACTCAGTTGTAGGTGGCGGTGTAGGTGCCGGCCAGGGCGCCGTCGACGAAGGCGAAGTCCACGCCCTTGATGGTGCGCGTCACCGTCGTCACGGCGGAGCCCGCGCGGGTGACGGACAGCAGCGTGCGGCCCGTCGTGGTGCGGGTGGGGACCATGAGGGACAGGTTGCGCGCGGGGCTCGTCACGTTGAAGGTGAGCACCGTGCCGGTGAAGGCCAGGGAGGACACCTGGGTGGCCTCGCGGGCATCGAGCCACTCCAGCAGTTGCTTCGCGGTGATGACCGGCACGCCTTCACGCTTGGCGGATGCGATGATGGCGGCCGAGCCGGAGGAGCCGGCCGACGGCTGCGAGTCGACGTGCATGTTGGCGTTGAAGGCGCCGTAGTAGCCTTTGGTGCCCAGCGCGTTGGCCAGCAGCGTGTCGATGTGCAGCGGATAGGACTGACCGGACTCGTCCGTCATCTGCGTGGCGAGCTGGTAGACGTCCAGCGGGGTGCCGTCCAGGTCCGCGAAGCGCATGGCCAGGCCGGAGCCGGTGAACATGCCCGGGCGGTCCTGCACCCAGTATTCCGGCCAGTAGTAGTAGTTGGTGTCCATGCGGATGCCGTGCAGGCGCGACACCTTGGGCTGGGTGGACCAGTCGCTGAACGCGATGCAGTGCGTGCGATTGGTGACGGGCGCGGGGACGGCGGGGAAGGCGGACGCGAAGCTCGCCAGCTGCGGGGTGAAGAAGTTCGGGTTCAGGGTGTTGGCCGTGTAGTCCGCGCAGCCGGTGTTGATGTGCAGCGCGTACTCGAAGCCCTGCGCCACGTAGCCGTTGGCCTGGGTGGTGCTCAGTCCGCCCACGTAGTCGTAGATGGTGCCGCGGATGCACTCCCAGTCGTCCACGCTGCACCCGGACGTGCTGTCGGCGAGGTACTGGTTCCAGCGCTGGGTGGAGGCGCCGCCCGGGTGTCCATCGCCCGTCATCACCACGACGGCCTTCTTGGAGCGGGGGAAGTACCAGAGGCGCGGCAGCGGCGTGGTGCTCGTCTGGTGCAGCACGTTGGCGAGCAGGCGCTGCTGCTCGTCCGCCTGGGGAATCTGGACCTTGCCCAGGTTCACCCAGTCCAGCTGCGGGTCGAAGGACGCGTTGCCGTAGAACATGTCGCTGGCGCGCGCGCCCGGACCAATGGAGGAGCCGTCCCGGTTCTGTCCCTGCCAGGCGGGGTTGCCCTGGCGGGTGTAGATGACGGACTTCGCCAGGTCATACATGAAGGCGGTGGCGGTGCCGGTGCCCACGGTGCGCTGGCTGACGGCGGTGTACGCCGTCGCGTTGGTGGCATCCGCGTACAGCGTGGCGACGGTGCGCGTGCCAGCCACCACGGTCCGCAGGTCGGCGAGGCCGTGGTACTGCATCGTCTCCGCGGTGATGCCCGTGCCCGGCGCCTGGGTGGCGTTGACCAGGATGTAGCCATTGGCCTGCGTGCCTTGAGAGGCATTGAGGCCGAGCAGGGACTGGAGGTTCGCCGCGGGCCGCAGGGCGACGAGGCTGCCACCGGCGGTGACCCAGTTGGTGACGAGCGTCACCTGGGCCGCGCTCAGCGTCTGCTCGCCGAGCACCAGCACCTTGTAGTCATTGAGGGAGACGGAGACGCCGATGTTGCCGGCGTCGGTGGTGGCGAAGGCGGCGATGCCCTCGGCCTCCAGGATTTCGCGCAGGTAGTCGGTGAAGGGGTTGCCGGGGGCGGTAGCCACGAGCACCGGGCCCGCGCCGTGGACGCCCGGACGGGGCGGCGGCCCGTTGGACTCGAAGACGACGTCCACCCAGTAGTTGGAGTTCTGGTAGCTGCCGTTGGGGAACGTGGACGTGGAGCCATAGACGAAGACGCCGTTGCCGCCGGCCGTCGTGGCGCCGGGCAGGGCGTGCAGCGGAGGGGCGTCCACGCCGGCGGTGAGGCCGTTGTTGTCGAACGAGTAGCCACCGAGCGGCGCGAAGTACGACGCCACGTAGGTGGTGCCGGCGGTGATGGCGACAGGGGTGGAGAACGTCACCTCCTGCCAGCCCGCGGCCGTCTCGTTGGTGAAGGTGGCGGAGGCCAGGGGCGCGCCGGCGGCGCTCCACAGGTTGCCCACGTGGGTGCCGTTGTTGCCGCTGCCCTTGTAGAAGCGCACGCCCTTCACCTGTCCGTCCACGTCCGCGCGGAACTTCACGCCCACTTCGATGGCGGCGGTGTCATTGGCGGTGGCGGTGCCAGGGGTGGCCGTGGCGGCGAAGAGACGGAAGGTGTTGCCCGGGGGCTGCGTCGGGGGCTGCGCGCCGGTGGCCTGGAAGACGACGTCCACCCAGTAGTTGGAGTTGCCGAAGCTGTTGACGGGGAAGGAGCCCGCGGCGCCGTAGGTGTAGACGCCGTTGCCGCCGCTGGTGCTGCCGGGCAGCGCGAAGAGGGGCGGGGTGTCCTGGCCGCTGGCGAGGCCGCCGTTGTCGAACGCGTACGAGCCGACAGGGGCGTGGTACGAGGCGATGTAGGTGGTGTTGGCGGCGATGGCGACGGGGGTGGAGAACGTCACCTGCTGCCAGCCGGTGGCCGTCTCGGCGGTGAAGGTGGCGAAGGCCAGGCGCTGCCCGTTGGCGCTCCAGAGGCTGCCCACGTGGGTGCCGGTGTTGGCGGCGCCCTTGTAGAAGCGCACGCCCAGCACGTTGCCACTCACGTTCGTCTTGAACTTCACGCCCAGCTCCACCGGGAGGGCGTCATTGGTGACGGAGGCGACGGCGGGCGTGGCGGTGGAGGGCCACAGGGTGACGGGGGCGGCGGGGCGGAAGACGACGTCCACCCAGTAGTTGGAGCTGCCGAAGCTGCTCGTCGGGAAGGAGCCCGCGGCGCCGTAGGTGAAGACGCCGTTGCCGCCGCTGGTGCCGCTCGCGAGCGCGTGCAGGGGAGGAGAGTCCACGGCCGACGCCAGGCCTCCGCTGGTGAAGCCGTAGGCTCCGCCGGGCGCGTGGTACGAGGCGATGTACGTGGTGCCGGCGCTGATGCGCACGGGCGTGGAGAACGTCACCTGCTGCCAGCCGGAGGCCGTCTCACCGGTGAAGGTGGCGAAGGCGAGGCGCACGCCGGCGGCGCTCCAGAGACTTCCCACGTGGGTGCCGGTGTTGGCGGTGCCCTTGTAGAAGCGGATGCCGAGGATGTCTCCCTCGATGTCTGACTGGAACTTCACGCCGAGCTCCACGGCGGCGAAGTCATTGGTGACGGAGGGGACGGCGGGCGCGGAGGCGGGGGCGAACAGCGTGTACGTCGTCTGCGCGCGCGCGGCGGTGGGGAGTACGAGCAGGACGGTCGCGAGCAGCGCCAGCGCATGGATGCGTGACGTGCTCGTGACCTGGTGGGGTCGCGACTTCGACGGTGTCATTCGGACTTCTCCTTGGGGGGGCACGACGAGACAGAGGGGGCGCGGAAAACCGCGGCATCTTGCTGTCTGTCTCTGACACCGACAATCCCGTGAGTGAAGGTCTCACTCGCTGTTGCCGTCTTGCTCGATTTTTCCTCGTGCACCACGCGCGGAGGTCTCTCCCCGGGGATTCCTCCTCGCTGTCTTCAGCTGTCCATCATCTTCAGCGCGTGCCTCAGGACCCGCGACTCGCGCCGCACACTCCTTGCCGCCAGGAACCAGCGCAGGCTCACGCCGACACCCAGCAGGGCCATAAGCCCCCAGAAATGGGGTGCCCCGGACGTGAATCGATGGACCGCGAGCGTCGCCCCCGCCAGCCCCAGGAGGGTGACGATGATTCGGGGGTGCCACGCCAGTCGGGTCATCACCTGGATGTCACGCTCGGACACGCGCTCCAGCTCGGACTCGACGTGGTACACCGGGCGCCACACCGCGGCCGAGGGCTCCCACACCGGGCTTTGTCTCTGAATCAAGAGGCGAGGACCGCGCCACTGTCCCGAATACCACTGAGGGCCCCTGTGCTCGCCCGGAGACGGTGGCAGCCTGAAGGAGCCAACCCAGGCAGTCAGGCGCTCGTCGATTTTCTCTGGGCTGGCCTTGAGCTGGACTGACTGCGCGACGCGCATGGAGAACGGTCCGTTCATTCGCCCGAGAGTTTACAGCGTCTCCCCTGGGACCGCCCTCCGGAGGGTGCGTTCCCACGAGACGCCGCTTCGTTCCGTGAGGACGCGGCTTCGCGCGTTCCTCGTGCGCTGTCGCCACAGAGGCTCGACTTCCCTCTGAAACAGTGGCCATGGCGTCCGCCTTGCAGTCGTCCGACAGTGGACGGCCACGCGGAGCGCTCTCGTGTCGCCTCCCGCACCGTGTCGAATCGCGAGCGACCCGCCAGGACAAACATGAGTGGCTACCATTGTCGCACCTGTGGTCGGAACACCAGCAGGCACAATCCCGTCCTCAAGTGTTCCGGGTGCAACGAGGAGATGTCGGCGTACTGCTCGAACTGTGAGAGCAGCTATACCTCCAGCAATATCGGGACGAAGTGTGGGTGCGGAGAGCCGCTCGTCGAGGATCCTGATTACAGGACGCGCATCGAGCGCGCGGCGAAACTGATGAGCTCGGGGGATGGGGATGATGGGGGGGATGGGGGGGGACCACCCCCTCCCGCGCCCCTGCATTTCGTCCCGCCGCCCCTCATGCTGCCTGTTCCCTTCGCCCCACTGAAACCGCCGGGACCTTCGGGGCCAGCGGGTCCGTCACCCTCCGCGCCGGTGAGGAGGCCCGGGCTCAGCCTCATTCCCAATATCATCCACGGGACCTGGGCCGGCGGAGGCTCTATCGCGGCGACGAAGACCCTCAAGGGAATCACGAGCTGGCTGGAGAAGACCCAGGCCACGCCAGACCATCAGGTGTGGATCTGGTGGGATGACGCGCACGTCTTCAACATGCACGTGCGCAAGATTCTCAAGAAATACCCCAAGGCGCGCGCGCAATACGATCTCAGTGCCGCGCATGACCCCCTGCACGTGCGTGGGACGGTCCGCCCTGGGCGTGACCTGCACAACCTGCGAGTCCTCTCGAAAGGGATGGCTCCGGACGAGAAGCTCGCCCTGGCCAGGGACCTCATCGACGAAGCGGCCGATGACCTGGAGCCCCTGCGTGCGCTGGAGCGCGCGCACCCCGGGCGATTCAGACTCTGCAACCTCCGCTCACACGAGTTCCTGACGGGCATGCACTTCCTCAACATGGATGCCTATGACCAGGAGCTGACCCTGCGCGGAATGTTCGCGGCCTCGGCGTCCGACATCCTCCGCTACGAGGTGCTCTACAACTACGGCGGGGTCTACATGGATGTCGACATCGACCTGCTCTCCGCGTTCGGAAGACTCGAGGTCGATCCCGCGTGCGCCCTGGTCGGAATCACCCCGGACCGCGAGGGCGCGGCGTCCGCCGCCAGGTGGCCCGGCCGCGAGCGGATCGCCACGACCCCGGCCTACGCCGGCAAGAGCCTCTATCTCAGCAACTGCATCGTGGCGGCGGCTCCCCGCAGTTTGCTCATCGATGCCATGCGACAGACCATTCGTCTGGCCTATCGAATCATTGGGGGGAGGGCCCCACGGGAGGCGTTTGCGCTCGATCCCGACCATCGGCTCGCGGGCTATTGGATGGACCACACCACGGGCTCCACGCTCGACCTGACCGGGCCCAACATGGTGCGAGACCTCCTCTGGCTGTGTGCCAATCACACTCCCTGGGAGCAGTTGCCGGACGAGTGCATCTCCCGTCTCTGCGCCTCCCTGGAGCCATCCAAGGCACCGGGACCGAAAGCGTCGGCCTCGTCGTCGGGCGCTTCCGCCAGCGCATCCTCTCCTTTTGATCGTGTGGCCGAGGTCTGGCGGGACGACGTGCGCGAACACGTCCCGTTCTGGCAATGGGTCGCGGCGAATGCGACCTTCCCCATGGCCCATGTCGAATGCGTGACGGCCGCCGCGCGCGTGAGTGATTGCGATGTGGCGAATCTCCAGGTGGTGTCCGCGAGGGTACTCAAGGCCCCGGAGCGTGAGCCCTTCCACTTCCTGCACTTCCCGGGCATCCCCAGGGGGGGCGCGCTCAAGGGCATGCTGAATGACCTTCACACGAATCACAAGATAGACACCCCGTTGCCCTTGACGCTCAAGGTAGACGAGCTGATCGTCTGGGGCTCTGTCCGCTGGAGGGTCGCCGAGGTGGGCAAGCAGAAGGGCCTTGTCGAGGGCAGGAAGCCCGTCACGCTGATACGCCTCTGACCCTTCGGGCAGCTCCAAGGGACCCATGTGGCTCGTCATGGGTCCCGGCCTCCTCAATCCCCCGCGGCTAGTGGCCGGACTGCGCGCCGACGGTGCGGCCATTCAGCGGCTGCACGGGGTGGTTGTTCGGGTTGATGTGCGGCAGGCGCTCGAACGCGCCAATCTGCGTGTCGGACATCTGGATGGGGTGCTTCATCACGAACCACTGGAGTCCCTCGCTGCAGGGGGGCGTGGTGAGCGAACCCGCGTACTGGAAGAACGCCCGGTTGGAGGGCAGGAGCGCGGTGGCGTTGACGAGCGCACCGGCCGGCGCGCTCTCCTCCCCCTCGTGTCGGGGCAGGTGTCGGAAGGCGGTGAACAGCGCCGCGTTCACGAATCCCTCCTCGATGAGCACGCCCACGACCACCTTCGGAGTTCCCTGGGCGTCGGTGTGCACCAGGTGGACTTCCAGCGGGTAGCTCACGCCATCCTTGGTGTGCTCGCTGGGGGTGTTCATGACGTGAGGCTCACAGGGCGTCGTGCCGTGATTGGCCCCTTTGGGAAATGTCTCGCATTTTCTCAGGGGTCGCAATGAAACGAAAAAGGGTCGCGGACACACAGGGGTGTGTCCGCGACCCAGGCACTCTCAGTTACGGTGGCGTGTGTGTGATTAGTGCTGGAAGAACGCCGGGGCGAACGCGTCGGTGGGCGCGTTGTCCACGAAGGTCTTGTCGTCGAGCTTCACGGGCGTCGTGGTGTCCGAGGTCTCGTTGAGGACCAGGTCCCTCACGAAGGCGGTGAACTCCACGCCCGCGTCCGTCCCCGCATCCGTGCCCGCGTCCGTCCCCGCATCCGCGCCTGCATCGGGGTGCGGCGGAAAAGGGCGACGGTCATCGTCGTCGTCGCTGCATCCCGTGTAGGCCAGCGCGGCCCCCAGGAGCAGCACGCAGCTCATTGCTCGGAGCGTGCTCATGGGCTCACGTCCCGTCGCCGTTGGCACCCGCCTGCGGCGTGGTGAGATAGGGGAAGACGGCGTCGAACTGCGAGGCATCCTGGAGCACGGCGTCGTGGAGCGGGAGGTTGCGCGAGGGGGCCTGCGTGTCGTTCGCGAGCAGGTAACCCATGGACACGCGCAGCGCCACGTCCACCACGTCATCGCCGGGTCGGCGGCCATTGGGGAAGCCCGCCGGGTCACACCCTGGATTGGCCAGGGTGAGCTGACCATTGACGAAGCAGGCGGCGGCGCCCAGGTTGTTCTGGCCCGCCTTCGCCGTGGCGGGCAGGGCGGTGTTGAGCCGCTGCATCTCCGCGGTGGAGCCGTTCGCGTTGACGCTGGTCACACCCGTGAGGAAGGCGGCCACCAGGTCCGCGCGAGGGAAGACGGTGGGGGCCTTCACGCCCTGGTCGCCGAAGAGCTTCTCCAGGATGGCGGGCAACGTGGGGTGGGTGACGTAGTCGGCGAACTGGGCGTCGTCCTTCGGCTCGCTGGCGTTGAAGCGGTCCTTGTCCTTGATGCCGATGACGACCTCGTTGACCAGCGGCATGCCCAGGCGGCTCACCTGCGTCCATGCTCCACCCTCACGCGAGGGCGCGGTGTACGTGGCGGTAGGGTTGATGGCGCGGGCCTGACGGACGCTGGCCGCCGTCCATCCGCCGATGACGTCCTGGGTGCCCGCCTTGAGGCAGGAGATGGGGACCTCGAGCGCCAGCGTGGTGATGTTCTTCTTCGCCAGCGGGTTGGGGACGGCGTTGCGCGCGCCCGGGTTGGTGATGACCGAGGCTGGAGCGTTCACCAGGTCGAACACGGGCCCCAGGTTCACCGCGAAGGGCTCGCGGCGCTGGCCCACGAACAGCTTCGCGGTGCCGGTGCAGCCGGGGATGTTGACGTTGTGGATGTGCTGGCGGGCGTAGGTCTCGTACGTGGCGGCGTTGCCTAGCGACTTGGTGCCCACGTAGTCCGCCGGCTTCGGGAAGAGGGTGGCGTGGCCCGCGGTGTTCGTCACGTCCTGTCCGGCCGCCGCGCGGCGAGGGCCTCGGGCGACCTTGACGGTGTAGTTCTCCTGGACGTTCTGCGCGCTCCGGTCCGCGGTGGTGATGGCGCCCAGGTTGGTGAAGGGCACCGACACGCTCTTCATGCTGCCGTTGTTGCCCACATCCAGGGTGATGCCATTGGGGCCGTTCAGGTTGTTGGTGAACCGGAACTGGAAGGTGATGTCCTCGATGGCATCCCCGTTGTTGTCGACGAGGATTTCGTAGAGGGCATCCGGGTCCAACGAGAAGTAGTTGGGGCCGCCGTACGCGTCCTGCAGGGGCAGGTAGTTGGCGATGAGCGTGACGAAGTCCTCACGACCCGGCTCATAGCTGCGGAACATGTAGAAATCGGTGGCGTCGACCTTGGGTATCCGGGTGATGAAGGGGGCTTCACGATGACTGGAGGCGTGGGCGGTCGGTACGAGCAGTGCCGCCGCGAGCGCCAGTGCGCTCGCGAGTTGTCGTCTTTGCATGCGTGTCTCCACAACGTTGGGGGCAAATCCCACCGACGGGCCAGGGGCTGCGCCGGACATCCGGTGGTGAATGCAATACGGGGATGCGACGTGATTGGATGGGTCAGAGCGGAAGGACGCTCAGGTCCAGCGCTCGCTCCGCGAGCCACACGCAGGCGATGAGGCCGATGGCCGCCGAGCCCCCGACGAGTATCGCGCGGCGATACATGGACGCGCCGCGCAGCAGGAAGGCGACGGGGAGGAAGACGGCGACGCAGGCGAGCTGCCCCAGCTCCACGCCCACGTTGAAGCCCAGGAGCGTCGTGGCGAGTCCCCCGGCGGGCAGGCCCAGGTCGGCGAGCACCGACGCGAAGCCGAAGCCATGCAGCAGGCCCAGCGCGAAGGCCACGGCCCAGCGGGTGCCTCGAACCCGAGGAAAGACATTGTTGGCCGCCGCGAAGATGACGCTCACCGCGATGGCGGACTCGACGAGTCGGGAGGGCAGGGACACGAGCCCGAGCGCGGCGACGCTCAACGTGAGTGAGTGGGCCACGGTGAACGCCGACACCACCTTCACGACGTCGCGCAGCGCGGGGCCGAACCTGTCCACGGGCTCCCATCCGCCCGTCGGTGAGCGCCTCAGGACGGAGGGCAGCAGCAGCGCCAGCAGGAACAGCAGGTGGTCCAGGCCCGCCCAGATGTGCTCGACCCCGGAGTGGACCATGTCGCCGAAGTGGCTCCAGGCGGACAGCCTCGCGAGGGGAATCTCCACCGCGTGGCGTGACGCGGACAGGATGCGCGTGCCCTGTCCCTGCTCACCTGTGACCTGGACGACGCCCCGGTGCTGCGGGTCGCGGTCGAACAGGAGGGTGTAGTCGAGCGTCAGCATCGAGGGTTCGACGGGGCAGGCCGCGCGGAAGTCGAGCACCGCGTAGGCCCCGTCCGAGTGACGCGCGACTCGAAGGTCTCCCTCAGTGGTGGTGGGGCAGGGCGTGCCGGCCGTGCCCAGCGACAGCCGTGACAGGACATGACGGACGATGTCCTCCTGGCGGGTGCGCACCTCGCCCCAGGCGAGCGCGCCGTCTCCGTTGGAGTCGAGGCCCAGCACCGTGTCCAGGTCCCTGAGCGCCACGTCCCACCGGCCGTTGAAGCCGTGCGCGGCGCGTTCGAGGTGCAGGTAGCTGTCGCTGGGCTTGTGGGCCAGGGCGATGGAGGGCAGCAGGACGAGCAGGGCGAGGATGCGGTTCATGGCGCGGTCTTCTTGGGCCGTGCGGCCAGGGCAAGGAGGCTCGGCGCTTCGCGGGAGCTGTTCATGGCGCGGCTTTCTTCAGCCGCTCGGCCAGCGCGAGCAGTCCCGGGTCCTCGAAGGAGGAGGCATCGAGGAAGGTGAGGGCGGGGCGCGCCGCCTCGGGTGCTCCGGCGGCCAGCGCGGACTCGAGGAGGACGCGCACGTCCCAGGGCTCTCGCTGCGCCTCCCAGTTGGCCTGGGCGAGCGACAGCGCCTTGCGCGCGTCCTTCTCCACGTGCAGTGCGAAGCGGGCTTCCTCGCGTGCGTGCAGCGTGTCACCGCGCAGCCGGCTGGCCGCGTACCGCTCCGCCAGCTCCTGGGCGAGCGCGGGGGCTTGCGCGGAACCCAGGGCCGTCTCCGCCAGCACGCGGCGCAGGAGGTGGCCGTCGTCCGTCGCGTGGTCCTTCATCAGCCGCGACGCATCACCCGGCCGGTTCAGGTCCAGCAGCAGGTCCGCGAGCGCCGCGCGGGTGTAGGCGTCATCCGGGTCGGCCGCGAGCGCCTGTGTGTAGAGAAGCTCCGCCCGTGCCGAATCCCCCGCGCGGGCAGCGGCCTCGCCCAGGGTGGACAGCGCCCAGGCCTGCTCCTCGGGACTGCCCATACCCCCGCGCCGAGACATCGCCTCCGAGAGCCGCGCATAGGCTCGCCGCGAATGTCCGGCGACGCTGTCCACCTGCGCGCGACACACGGCGGCGGTGAGAGCACCCGCGAGCGTGTCCAGCGGCGCGCAGCTCTTCTCCGCCTCCGCATGGTGACCCCGGACACCCAGCACCACGGCGCGCGTCAGCCACGCCTGGGCGTCCCGAGGGTCCTCCCGGACGGCGGCTTCCAAATCTCGCAGGGCCGCGTCGAACTCGTGGCGGCTCTGTCGCAGGGTGGCGCGCAGCAGGCGGACCTCATGGGGAGGCTCGGCCTCGTCCCACCAGGGCGCGAGCGCGGCCTGGGCCCGCCCAAGGTGTCGTGGGTCGCCCCGGGCTCGCCCCTCCTTCAACTCCAACCGGGCCAGGCGGACGGCGAGCTCCAACTGTCGGGGTTGGCGGTCCAGCTCCTGTCGCAACGCGGCACGCTCGCGGGCGCGGGCGTCGGTCGCTCGGGCGGGCACCTGCTCCAGGACCTCCGTGTCGTTGTCGGGCGTGAAGGGCGCGGACGCGGCGCCTGTGCCACGATTGCAACCACAGGCCAGTGCGAGCACGACGCCGAGGACGCCGCGAAGGGAGCGTGTGACGGGGGGCATTGCCCATCCGTACGGCCCCGTGAGGCGCGTGGATTTCGCGTCGAATATCGGCGCGGTGTCGGGGCGGCCCGGAGGATGAGGGGTGAGCCCCCCATCGCCACGACAGGGGCTCGCGCCTCCGCTCGCGGAGTGATGACCCGACCCCTCGCTCCTGTGTCATAAGGGCGGGGTCTTCTGCCTGCCGGAGTCGTGTCCTTGAAACTCTCATCCCTCCTCGCGAAAGACGGCCTCCAGCGACTGCCCGCCCGGGTGCGGCGGCGGTTGGCGTTGGAGGCGCGGCGACTTGTGTCGGTGGGCGTCGCGCACGTGCCGCCGCTGCGCAGTGGACTGGAGCTGCTGAGCTTCGAGCTGTCGCTGCTCCTGGCGCAGGGGAGCAAGGACATGTACGGGGCCAGCTATTACGGCGCCGGACGCAACCCCTTGGACCGCGAGGGCAACAGCGGCTACGAGCACTACCGCCGCGACTCCAGCCACGCCAACAAGGCGGCCTATCTTTTGTGGAATCACTTCGACGTGCGCACCTCGCTGGACGTGGGCTGCGCGCTGGGTTTCACGGTGCAGGCGCTGCGCGAGCTGGGGTGGGACACCAAGGGCAGTGACTTCAGCGACTTCGCCATCCACCACGCTCCGTGGGACGTGAAGCCGCACCTGTCACTCGGAGACCTGTCCCAGCGCCTGCCTTTCGACGACGGACAGTTCGAGCTCGTGTCCGCCTTCGAGACGCTGGAGCACCTGCCTCCCTCCATGGTGCCGCACGCGATTTCGGAGCTGCACCGCGTGACGCGGGGCTTCCTGGTGGTGACGGCGCCGTCCTTCGGCCCCTGTGGCACGGGACCGGATGGCTGGTTCGACGGGAAGGTGCGGCCGGAGCGGCTGGAGCACTACCGGTCGCTCGGGCCCGACTACCTGGGCCCGGTGCCGGAAGAGGACCTGGCGCGCGACGAGTGGGGCCGACCGCTGGAAGGGCACGTCACGATTGCGTCGTTCGCATGGTGGCGTCGCCAGTTCGAGTCCGCCGGCTTCGTTCTCGCCCCGGCGCTGGAGCAGCGGATGTACGCGGACATCCAGGCCTTGGGCCTCCAGGGCCTCTGGAACCTGTATGTCCTGCACCGGCCCGGAGTGGCGTTGCCCGCCACGGACCTGCGCACGCCGGAGGAGCAGGCGCGGCTCGCCCGGCGGTGGGACCTGCCGCTGGGCGCGGGCTGAGGGCCCGCGCTACTCGAACAGGGACAGCTCGGCGAGTCTACCCATGGGGGCGGGCTTGTCCCGGCCCCCGGGCTCCGCTCAGCACTCCGGCAGGCCGACGCTGAGGTTCGCGACCTCGAGCACGTTGACGGCGAGCCCGCCGCGCGCGGTCTCCTTGTACTTGTCCTTCATGTCGCGGCCGGTGTCGCGCATCGTCCGGATGACCTTGTCCAGGCTGACGAAGTGGCGTCCGTCGCCGGAGAGCGCCATGCGCGAGGCGTTGATGGCCTTCACGGACGCCATGGCGTTGCGCTCGATGCAGGGCACCTGCACCAGGCCACCAATGGGGTCGCAGGTGAGGCCCAGGTTGTGCTCCATCGCGATTTCGGCGGCGTTCTCCACCTGGAGCGGCGTGCCCCCGAGCACCTCGGTGAGCGCGCCGGCGGCCATGGAGCACGCGCTGCCCACCTCGCCCTGGCAGCCGACCTCGGCGCCGCTGATGGAGGCGTTCTCCTTGTAGAGCACGCCGATGGCGCCGGCCGTGAGGAGGAAGCGCACCACGCCGTCCTCGTTCGCGCCGGGCCAGAAGCGCCAGTAGTAGTGCAGCACGGCGGGGATGATGCCGGCCGCGCCGTTGGTGGGCGCGGTGACGACGCGGCCTCCGGCGGCGTTCTCCTCGTTGACGGCGAGCGCGTAGAGGTTCACCCAGTCGAGCACGGTGAGCGGGTTGGTGAGGCCGGCCTCGGGGCGACTGAGCAGGCGCTGGTACATGGCCGCCGCGCGGCGCTCCACCTTGAGGCCGCCCGGGAGGATGCCGCTGGACGCGCAGCCCCGGCGCACGCACGCCTGCATGACGTCCCAGATGCGCAAGAGCCCGCTGCGGATGTCCTGCTCGGAGCGCAGCGTCTTCTCGTTCGCCATCATCAGGGCGCTGATGGGCATGCGCTCCCGCTCGCACAACTCCAGCAGCGTCGCCGCGGACTGGAAGGGGAAGGGCAGGGGCGTGGTGTCCTTGCGCAGCGGGTCCTGGCCGGTGGCCGCGGACTCATCGACGACGAAGCCGCCGCCCACGGAGTAGTAGACGCACGCGTCCAGCTCCACGCCGTCCGCGCCGGACGCGGAGAAGCGCATCCCGTTGGGGTGGAAGGGGAGGCTGCGGCGGCGGTGCATCACCAGGTGCTCGCCGTCCTTGAAGACGATGTCCCGCTGGCCGAGCACGCTGATGCGGCCCTCGGTGCGCCAGCGCGTGACGATGGCGGGAATGGCCTCCACGTCCACGGCCTCCGGCGTGTCCCCGCGCAGGCCGAGCACCACCGCCTTGTCGCTGCCGTGGCCCTTGCCCGTGGCGCCGAGCGAGCCGAACAGCTCCACCTTCAGGCGCGTGAGCTTCTCCAGGTGGCCATGCTCCGCCAGTCGCAGCACGAACGTGCGCGCGGCTCGCATGGGCCCCACCGTGTGGGAGCTCGAGGGACCGATACCAATCTTGAAGAGGTCGAAAACGCTGACGGCCATCGCGGGCGCAACATGCCACGTTTCCACTTTTGTCCCAGCGCCTCGGGGCGTGACGTTCCTGCTCCATGTGAAGGGCAGGACTTCTTTGCGTGCCAAGGAGCTGAAGCTCGGTGAGGTGCCGAGCGAGCACGTCGGGTGGAATGCGCGAGCCGTGCCGCGGGACGCCAACGAGAACGCACTGCGTCGTGAGTGCCAGGGTGTTCTTCTCTTCGGAGACTGGAATGCGTGGGGCGAAGGCGCGCGAGTCGGGTTGAAGGTGGGAGCGCCTGGTGCGGGGTGAAGAGGTGGCGGCTCAGGCGACGGCGCGCTCGGGGCGGAGCGAGGTGGGGCTGTCGTGGCGCGCCCCTTCGGCGAGGGCGAGCGACTTGCGGTACTCGGCGGCCTCGGCGATGCGGGTCAGCTCGAACTCGCCGTGGTGTTCGCGCACGGCCTTGGCCACCTCGTCGAGCGTGACGCGGAAGAACTCCTTGCGCTCGTTGATGCGGTTGACGCGGCGGTGGGAGAAGGTGCGGTGCAGCGCGGCTTCGAGCGACGGTGCGTCGGGTGTGCGGATGATGGCGTGGACGTCGAACTCGAAGGGGACGGAGGCATCGCCCAGTTCGTCGATGCGGTCCTGGGGCACGAGTCGTCTCGTCATGCCGACCTTGTAGATGTCCTCTCCGAAGGAGCCGATGTTGGAGATGACGTAGACGTGGCCGGTGCGAGTGAGTTGGGCCTGGGAGATGGCGCGTTGGCGCTCCTGGTCCTCGGCGACGCGGCGTTCCAGTTCGGCGATGCGTTCGAGGAGCTTGGATTGCTCGGCGCCTTTGCTGCGTTCCAGCTCCCCGCGGGCCTTGCGCAGGGCTTCTTCGTCACGCTGGGCCTCGCGCTCGGCCTCCAGCTTGGCGCGTTCGAGTTCTCGCTGCGCGGTCTCTTCCTCGCGCATCTGCTCGCGGATGCGGCGTTGTTCTTCCTTCTCCTCCTGGCGCTTCTCTTCGTATTCGTGGGCGAGGCGCAGCTCCTCCAGCTTCAGCTCGACGTAGTCGGTGGAGATGAAGCACTGCTGAATCTCGGTGAGGCCGCTGATGGCCTCGGCGGACTTCTGGATGCGGGCCTCCATGGCCTTGATGTTCTTGTACGTCACCTTGGCCACGCAGGCGTCCGCCTCGCCGTTGAAGGCGCGGAGCATCAGCTTGAGGGTGCGCTCCGTTTGCTTCTTGCCCTCGGCCTTGCTGCCGTTGACCGTCCATTCAATCTTGCAGGAGGCGGCTTGCTTGTTCTTGAGCATGGCCTTCTGTCGTTCGCGGAGGGTGTCGAGGCGGTGTTCGTACTTCTCCGAGGAGGAGAGGTTGTAGATGGGTTTGTAGAACCCGTAGGAGCGGAGGATGGTCTCTTCTTCGAGGGGGCGGAGCTCGGCGCGCAGCTTGACGATGAGGGGTTCGAGGCGGGCCTGTTCCTCGCGGGCTTGATTGCGTCGGGCCTCGACTTCCCGGACGGCCACGTCGGCCTGTTCCCTGGCGCGAGCGAGTTCCGTGCGGCCTTGCTCGCGAGCACGGGTGAGTTCGGTCTGGGCTTGTTCGCGGGCCTGGGTGAGTTCCGAGGCGACGCGGGTTCGTTCGAGGCGGATGGCATGGTCCGTCGACGCCCTGACCTGCTCCAGGTCTGCCTTCGCGCCCCGGATGGCGGCGTCCGCGAGGTCGCGCTCCCGGGCCAGCTCGGAGGCGACGCGGTTGCGCTCGGTGGCGAGCATGTGTTCGGACTCGGCCTTGGTGCGTTCCAGGGAGGAGAGGACACGCTGTCGCTCGGCCTCCACGTCGAGCACGGGCTTGAATCGGGCCCGGACGGCTCGGAGCTGGAGGGCAGTGCGGACCAGGAGTCCCGTCAACAGCAGGCTCGAAATCGCCAGGGCCAGGACGGCAGGCTGCATGGAAGTCTCCCCCGTGAAGTGTCCCCGCCGTCGGACGGCGGCGCGGAGGAGGACCACTGTGCGCCTGGGGAGGTTTACCGGGGTATCACCCCCAGGGGGTATTCCGTCGTCCCTGCATCACCTATCGCTGGGCTGGCGTCCTCCCACGAGGAGTGGGAGCGCTCGCCTGAGCCGGGGCGAGAGGGCCAGGGCCACGGGGAGTGGACAACCGTCCCCCCCGGTAGACGGTTGTCCGTGCTTCGGGACGCTGGCGTGGTGCCTGCCCTCCGTGGCTCCCGCGCTCTGGATGGAATCACACTGAGGTGGTGTGGGCCGGCCGCGTCGACGGGCTGGGCTCCTCATGTCGTGTGGGGGCGGGGCCGACATGTCGCTGTTTCCCTGGAAAGCCAATTGCAAAGGAGTCGTCAGCTTGGAGTGCGACGCACTTCTCTGACCTGACTTTGATTGCCCCAGGGCAGGGCCTTGCTTGCGGTACGCGTGGGCCTTCCTGGTCTTGGTGTGTGTGAAATCTGGATGTCAGTGATTTGGGTGGAAAATTGCGACTGAGAGCTGTGCAGGGGGACTCGATGATGCCGAGCCGATGGGTATTCGTAGGGCTGTTGCTGCTGGGGGTGATGACGGCGCGAGCAGAAGAACCGGCTCCGGAGTGGTTGGATGTCTATTCACCACGAGAGTCGGATGCGCCCGTGGCGCAGGGCAGCCCGCCTCCCTGGAGCGAAGTCGCGTCGCTGGGCGAGGATCGGACGCGAGCCTATGAAGACGCACGTGCCATCTGGGAGTCGCGGCGAGACGTTGCCCAGGCTGAGCTCTCCGAGACGCTGACCAGGGCGCATGATGCTCTTGGCTCTCAGTCTCCCTGGTGGGAGCGATTCTGGCATTCCCCGTGGCCCTCTGATGCTGACCGCGGCGTGCTCGAACAATCACGCGAAGAGTTGAGGAGGGCCATGCTGTCCCTCAAGGCCATTCGCCGCGGAGACGAGGCCGCGAGCGCCTATCGCGTGGAGGTGCTGGCGGAACTCGAGCGTCAGCTCGAGGGTATCGAGACGCGTATGAGTGGAGGCTACGCTCGTGCATGGCTCATGCTGTGGGACGGAGGCCCGCATGAGGGCATCCTGCGACTGAAATCGAAGGCGCTGGTCTGGGAGACCCGCCTCACCGTCGATGACGTGAGTCAGGTCGCGCACATCGAGAAGCTCGCGGTCACGGACTTCCAAGAGGGTGTTGTCGGGCAGCCGCTTCCCCAGCCCGTCACGGTGCGGGTGACGACCGCGAATGGGGAACCTGTGTCGGGGGCGTCGGTGACGTTCAAGGGGCATGCTCCCTCGCTGCCCACGTTCCTTCCCGTGTCTGGAGGCACGGCGCCTGCTTCTCAACTGTCGGTCCTCACGGATGAGAGTGGGCTTGCGTCGGTTCGGGTCCTTCCCGATACGAACATCCTGCGGATCTCCTTTCTCCGCGCCGGAACGCCTCATCAGCAACCTCGAGGGGCTCTACCCGCTGGTCGCCACTTACTCGGCGAACGGCATCAATCCGCGTGAGTACCTCCCCGACGCCTTGCTTCGAGTGCAGTACCACCCAGCGAGCCGCCTGGATGAACTCTTACCAGGTCCCTGGAGTCGTCGCCTCGCCGCGAACACCTCCTGAAGTACGCAGCGGACCTGCTGCCCATCCGAGAGCGTTACCCATCCACTGACCCTCGCCTGGGGCGGGACTCGTCCTTCCTCAGGACAGCCAAACCCGGACGGTTACGGCCTTCGCGCGGAAGCTGTCGCCAACCCAGTGGAGGGTCACGCTGCCATGGACGCTTTCGAGCGTGTGATGAGAACGGTGGAGAGTGTCGTGCTCATGGCCTCAAGGGAGGGGCGAAATGTGCGTAAATGGCACCCATGCGTAATGTGCGGTGTTGCGTCGTGTGAAGGCCATTCGGGGCTCGCGGAGCGGGTGCCCCTGGCCTTCGAAGCCAGTAGTTCGAGAATCACTAGACTCTGGCTTACACGCCAATTGACCGGTTCTTTGACTCAAGACAGATTGCTCATTCGCGACAACGGTTGCCAAGCCAATGCCGTGTCCGCAACAGGGGAACATCATGGGGTTGTATTTCTGGGGGTTCGGCCTCCTGTCTGCCATTTTCATGGCATGCAGCGTAAGGGGCCGCAAGTGGGGCCAGTCGCTGACGCCGGTCGCCATCGCATTGCAACTCTTCACCCTTCCAGCCCAAGCGGGCCCTTGTGCGGAAGGGGATACCGCGCCTCGGGATTGCAAGGTCGGCGTGTGCAAGGGCGTTGCCTATTGTGATGGTCTCTACCTGGGCGAGTGCGAATCCTCAGGGGCGTCCACCGAGACATGTACTGTCTGTGGGCGTACGGGCTACCGGTTGTGTTCTGGTTTCGACCTCATGCCCGCGTCGTGCTCCGCCTACCGGGCGGAGCTCTGCAACGCGTGTGATGACGATGGTGATGGCGCCGTGGACGAAGGTGTCGCGGGGGTGCCTTGCACCATGCCCAACGGCTGTAGCGGAGTGATGTCGTGCTCCCCTGCGGGAGGCACCTGCGTCTGGGCTCCAGGAAGCGCGAAGCCCTGCTCCAATTGTGGCACGGGTGGGTATGCCATCTGTCAACAAGATGGCTCCATCGGCCTGTGTCGGCCCACAGCCCCGAGAAGCGAAATCGAGTGCAACGGTTGTGATGACAACCACGACGGCATCGCGGATGGGGCCTCGGGGGCCGCCGAGATTTGCAATGGACGGGACGATGACTGCGATGGCGCCATCGACGAGAGCGCCTCGGGCGTGGAAGGAGACGCGTGCCAGGTGAATGTGGCTCAGGTGTGCTGCGAGCCGACGACGTGTCAGGCGCAAGGCAAGAATTGTGGCCTCATGTCCGACGGCTGCGGAGCCACGATAAACTGTGGTGCCTGCCCGAGTGGCCAGGCCTGCGGCACCGGCGGCGTCCCCAACGTGTGCGCCTGCGCGCCCACTCCCCAGGTAACCGTCTGTCAAGGCAAGTGCGGCCTGGTCCCCAACGGTTGCGGTGACACGTGGAACTGCGGTGGCTGCGCCAGTCCCCAGAGCTGCGGCGGTGGCGGCACTCCCAACGTCTGCGGTTGCACCCCCATCGCACAGGCGACGGCCTGCAGTGGAAAGAACTGCGGCCTGGTGTCCAACGGCTGCGGTGGCACCTATAGCTGCGGCGGTACCTGCACGGGCTACAACACCTGCGGCGGCGGCGGCACGTCCAACGTCTGCGGTTGCTCGGCGGACGCAAACGCCTGCGACGGCAGGGAGTGCGGAAACGTCGACAATGGCTGTGGTGGGTCGATGAGCTGCGGAACCTGCTTTGGGGGCGCCTACTGCCGGGCCGGCGAATGCGTGGGTGGGGACCTTGACGAGCTGAAGTCCGAGGAGGCCTCGCGATGACTCGCCTGTCGAAGCCCTCCACCTCTCGTGACAGTCAATCCTTCGGAAAGAGCATCCAGATGAAGCGTGTCCTCTCGTTGCTCGTCCTCGGCCTGTACGGCGTCAATCTCCTCAGCTCATGTGGCCCCACCGTGGGCCCAGACGGAAAAGAAGCGCTGGCGGGCTTCTCGGCCAACCGGCTCAGTGGCACCGAGCGCCTCATCGCCCCGGCTGGGACGGTGGTGGATACCAACGCCCAGGTCGGCGTCACACCGGGCGCGACGGAGGGCAGCTACTCCCTGACGGCCGACGGCGCGGCCTCCTACAGCCTGCCGTTGTGGGTGCCCCCGGGGCGCGCCGGCATGCAGCCGGAGCTCGCTCTCAGCTACAACAGCCGTTCGGGCGCGGGCCTGGCGGGCGTGGGCTTCACGCTGAGCGGGACGCTGTCGCGCATCACCCGGTGTCGCAAGTCGGTGGCGCAGGACGGCGTGGTGGGGCAGGTGAGGTTCACCACGTCGGATGCGTTCTGCCTGGATGGCGCCCGACTCATCCACACCAATCCCGGCGTGGCGGGGTACGGCGCGAACGGCAGCGAGTACCGCACCGAGGTCGACACTTTCGCCAAGGTGAAGCTCTCCTCCATCATCGCCAACGGCCCTCCGGACTCCTTCGAGGTTCGCCAGAAGAATGGACGCATCCTCACGTATGCCGCGAGGCTGGAAGGTGCTCGCGTCATTCCCCAGCAGGCGCCGCCCACGGGCGTCAACACCAGCACCCTCGAAACGGTTCGCTTCGCCTGGGCCCTCTCCGAGGTGAAGGACCGGCAGGGTAACTACATGCGCCTGCTGTACTCCCAGGAGGGCACCCATACGACGGGCTTCGAGCACCTGCTGACGCGCATCGACTACACCGGCTCCCATACCGATGCTTCCGTAGCCCAACCGCAGCGCAGCGTGGTGTTCAACTACGAGCCGGGCGACGTGGATGAGTCCTATGTCGCGGGATTCAAGCTGCGCACCTCCAAGCGTCTGGAGCGCATCGAGATGTTCGCGCCGGACGTGCCCGTGTCCCAGACACAGATGGGCGCCGTCGTCAGCTGGCGCTCCTATTCATTGAAGTACCGCGAAGGCAGTGAGAGGAGTGTTTCCGGCAGGAGCCTGCTCAAGACTCTGACGGAGTGCGACGGTCGCAACGTGTGCAAGTCCCCCACCACCTTCCACTGGGGGATGGGCTCCGAGTCCTTTACGACTATCAACACGGGTGTCCCGGACATCATCCACAATGACGCCAGGCTCGACAGTTTGCACCCCTATGTTGCCCGCGATTACTGGACGATACAGCTCGTGGACGTCAACGGAGACGGCAAGGACGACCTTCTCTATCGGTACACTGTCTTTGGCCCCTCGGGCGGTTTTCCGGAGCCGGAGTGGCGCCTGCGGCTAAGCACCGGCTCGGGGTTCGGCGAGTCCATGGTCGTCAACCTCCCCACCGCGAGGGTGGGCGATACGCTGGATGATTTGGCCCCCGTGGACATGGACATGGATGGCAAGACGGACATCCTGGCCATCAAACGCACCCACTGCGACATGAACATCAGCGGCCACAACCAGCTCTACCGGTTCAACGGCACCGATTTCATTCCCACCATCAACGATGGGAGTGAGACCTACGCTGTCTGCGATACGACTCTGGCGAACCGCCGTCCCTCGGGCCTGCAGACCGCGGACCTCAACGCCGATGGCCTGCCGGACCTCATCCGCTCCTGGCGTCACGTCAACGCAACCGAGGTCACGCCCGCGGAGTGGGCCTGGCGTCTCAACCCGCTGGGCACTACTGGCACGTTGAATTTCCCCGCCTACACCCCGCTCGGCATCCGCGCTGGACTGGAGCACGCGGGCCTCGTGGTGGACGTGGATGGCGATGGTGCGTCGGAGTTGTTGCTGCGCAAGCCCCAGTCCAACACTCCCGACTATTTCGCCAACTACTACACGGCTGTGGGCATCAACTCAGACGGCAGTGTGCGTGAAGTGGCGACGACGCTGTCCGCTCTGCCCTGGGACCACGTGTTGGCGCAGCCCTACCACTACCTCAACCTCTGGATGGTGGACGTGACGGGTGACGGTCTTGCGGATGCCCTGACGTTGCACCGGGAGGCACAACCACGTGCAGACGCTCCCCGCCTGCTCAAACTGGCGGTGAACACCGGCAATGGCTTCTTGCCGCCCCAGACTCTCGACCTCCCCGCTGGCAGCATGCCGGGGCCGTCTCAGTGGCATGAGATGGGCCGACTCATCGACAACGGCCTGCGCGTGCTCGACTTCAACATGGATGGGCGGCAGGACCTGCTGCTCACCGAGTACTACCTCGACCGGGGGACCTTACGCGCGCACCTCACGGTGCTGCTGTCGACGGGCACGGGCTTCACGACCAAGACTCTCTCCGACATTGCAGTGGGCCGGGACACGGGGAACGGAACCCAGTCACCTTCAGGCGCCGGTGCAGGAGCGGAGGGCTCGGGTTGGGGACAGAAGCTGACGCGAGTCGGCGACATCAACGGCGATGGGTTGCAGGACATCGTCCAGGTCGAGCCCAGCACCTCGAACCTGGTGGTGCATCTGCGGCAGGGAGGCAAGCCGGACCTGCTGCACGAGGTCGTCGACGGGAATGGCAAGTTCGTCCGCTTCGAGCACGCCCCGCTGCGTGCGCTGCAGGACGCGGGGCGGTACACGCCCGGCACCTGCACCTATCCGCAGTACTGCGGCACGCGCGGAATGTGGGTCGTCGGTTCGTACGTGACTGACAGCGGACAGGACAACGGGCCTGGACCGTCTACCCGTCGGTACGACGTCAGCTATGCGGAGGGAAGGACGGACCTGCGAGGCCGGGGCTGGCTGGGCTTCGGCCGTCGCGTCGTCACGGACACATCGACGAATGCGACGACGACGACGGTGTATGACAACGTCACTCGCACCGGGACGCTCTACCTGCATGCCGGCTCGCCCAAGTCCGAGACCGTCAGCACCCCCCTTGAACTAGGGACACACAGCCGCGTCACCACCTTCCTTCGGGAAGCACGCACCGCGCCCGAGGGCGTCACGCGCTTCTTGTGTCCGGTGAAGACGACGGTGTCCGAGACGGACAGCGTCTATGGCGCCGTCTCCTTCTCGGTGTTGGACCAGCAGTGTGACACCTACGGCAACGTGGCGTCGCAGGACACCTTCGTGCGCGTCAGCGCCACCGACACGATGGGCACGCGGCTGCAACGCACCCTCCAGCTGGAGAACCATCCCAGCACCTGGGTGCTGGGCCTGCCCCGGAGGGTAACGGACACGTCGACGTCGCCGGCAACGGACCTTTTCCCCAACGGCCAACAGGCTACTCGCACGAGGACGTACCAGTACTGCGCCAGCGAGCCCTGCCCGGAATCGAACCTCGTCTGGCGTACCATCACAGAGCCGGAGGGCAGCGTGGACACGCGACTCGTCGTCACCTACGCGAGAGACGCCACCGGCCAGGTGACGTCCGCGGAGGCCACGCATGGGGGCACCGCACCCTCGCGCCAGGAGAGCGTCTCCTACGACAACTTCGAGAAGCTCTTCCCCACCGTGGTAATCAACGCGGAGGGCCACCGGAGCGACACGGCCTATCACCCGGCGCTGGGGGTGGTGGCGCTCACCGAGGATGCCAATGGTGTGAGGACGCGCCGCGCTTATGACGGCTTCGGCCGGCTGCGCATCGAGGCGGCGCCCTATCGTGAAGGCGGGGCTTCGGCTGGCCCATCCGTGTTGGTGGGTTATGCTCTCGTGGGGTTGGACACCCTCGTGACGGTGCAGCGCGCTGGAAGCCCCACCGTCGTCCAGCGGCTGGACAGGTGGGAGCGACCGATTTCCGTCAGCACCCAGGCGGCAGACGGACGTTGGACGTACGCCACCACGGAGTACGACTTCTTCGGTCGCCCTGCCCGCACCACGCAACCGCGCTTTGAAGGCGAGCCTGCGAAGGTCACCACCTTCACCTACGACAACCTGGGACGACCGCTGAAGGCGACCGGGCCGGACGGCTCTTTCGAGGAGTGGACCTACCAGGGTCGCGGGATGTACCACTTCGACGAGTTGAGTAACTGGTGGGCCATCCTCTACTCACCGTTGGGCCAGCCGCTGGTGGTGGTGGATCAAGAGTCTCGGGCCACCGCCACGATGGTGTCGACCTTCTACTCTTATGGCCCGTTCGGACTGCTGGAGTCGGTGCGGGACGACAGTGGCGGCGTCACCTCCATGGAGTACGACGTCCTGGGGCGCCGCACGAGGCTGATGGAGCCCAAGCTTGGGCCGCTCGTCACGGCGTACAATGCCTTCGGCGACGTGCGCGAGGAGACGGACGCGGGAGCCCGGCTGACGACGTTCGGGTACGACAGGCTCGGCCGGGAGGTGCTCGTCAGCAACGCGGATGGGCAGACGCGCTTCGTCTGGGACACCACGCCGTATGGCATTGGCGGACTGGCGCAGGCGGTGAATGAGCGCAGCGCGACGACGACGGCGGATGACGTGGTGTCGGCGTATACGTATGACTCGCTGAGCCGACCCATCCAGGAGTCGCTCACCCTGGGCGGTGCGACGTACCTCCTGGACCAGAGCTACGACAGCGTCGGCCGCCCGGACACCCTCTGGTACCCGGCGGGCCCTGGAGGCACCCGGCTGACGGCGAAGCAGGAGTACACGGCGACGGGTTACCCCCTGGCGGTGAAGGACGCGTCCACTGGCGCCGAGTACTGGCGCGCGAAGGAGCGCGACGCGGTGGGGCGGCTGCTCAGCGAGGCGCGCGGGGCGAACGTCCTGACGACGTGGAACCGGTATGACAACCGGGGACGGTTGCGCTTCATCGAGTCCCGGGTGGGCGCGACGACGGCGGGCAGCCCCCTCCAGTCGTTGTCCTACAGCTACAACATCAACAACAGCCTGCGCAGCCGCCATGACACGCTGAAGCAGGTGTCGGAGTCCTTCCAGTATGATGGCTTGGACCGGCTGAAGCGTTGGACGGTGCAGGCCCGGTGCGACAACACCGTCACCGACTACGACTACGACCTCCTGGGCAACCTCACCTCCCGGAAGGTGGTGCGCAACGGCACGCAGACGGAGCAACTGTACTTCCAGTACGGCGCGCAGACGGCGCCGCGGCACGCACTCACGGGAGTGAGCACAACGGCGAACTTCAGCACGTTGTCGGAGAGCTTCACCTACGACGCGGCGGGCAACCAGACCAACGCGGCGGAGGCGGGGACAGGGCGCTTCCGCAACATCAGTTACACGTCCTTCAACCTGCCCGCGACGCTGCAGACGCAGCAGGGCACGCTGAGCTTCACCTATGACGCCTCCCAGCGCCGGACGCTGAAGCAGAACAGCAACGGGGACTCCACCCTCTACCTGGGAGGTGTCTACGAGAAGCGGCGGGAGGCGGGCGTGGACTCGCACGTCTTCCTGGTGCTGGCGGAGGGGCGTGCGGTGGCGCAGGTGACGCTGGCCTCGAGCAGTGGAGCCACGCCCGTCACCTCGTACCTGCTGAATGACTATCTGGGCTCGGTGGAGACGGTGACGGACGCGGCCGGCACTGTGTTGGAGCAGCGCAAGTACCAGCCCTTCGGCGCGCGGGGCCGCGTGGATGACCCGACGCTGGCTCCGGCCACGACCTCCAGCGTCGTGCGGCTGGGCTTCACGAGTCATGAGTGGGACGAAGAGGCGGGGCTCGTCAACATGAGGGGCCGGCTCTATGACCCGAGGGTGGGGCGCTTCTTGACGCCGGACCCGGTGGTGCAGGCGCCGTTCTCGAGCCAGGGCCTCAACCGGTACAGCTACGTCTTCAACAACCCGCTGCGGTACGTCGACCCGTCGGGCTTCTCGGGAGAGGATGCCATCTCGAGCGTCATGTGGACGGCCCCCGTCGACGGCGGTGAGGTGACGGCCATCTGCGGTTCTCCCAATCCGTCGGACTGCATCTCTCCGACGGCGGGCGCGGTAAACGGTGCGGCGACGGAAGTTGGCAACAGCTCCGATGGCGGAGACAGCAGCCCCACAGCCATCGCAGGTGGCGCAGACATGAATGGAGGAGTCGCTCCGGGTGTCGTGCAGTCCTCCTGCCGGTTCTGTGTGGGGGATGGACGAGGCTTGTTTGCCTTCAGCGACAAGCAGATGGACGACCTGCAGGGCTGGGCGCGTGAGACGAAGTGGGCCTACGTACCTGTCTTGGGGCTCGCCACGTCGACGCTCAACGTGATGCTGTCGTTGATGCGCGGCAAGACGGACGACCTGGCCAGCGACGTGGCCCAGGTGGGGCTCTCCTTTGTCGCGGGGAAGGTGATAGGTGGCGTCATCAAGGGGGTGGCACCTGTCGTCGTGGCCGCGACACGCCCTCTGCTGGTCAAAGCGGAAGCGGGCATCGCCGCGAGCCTCGTGCGGGGAGGTTGCTTCATCGCGGGCACACCGGTCCTTGCTGCGAAGGGGTTGGTGCCCATCGAGGACGTGGCGGTGGGAGACTGGGTGTGGGCCTGGGATGAGGAGACGAAGGTGCCAGGCTGGCACCGGGTGTCGAAAACCTTCATCAAGCCCGCGATGGTCGTGCTCGAAGTCACGCTGGAATCACCCGATGGAACCCGTGAAGAGTTCGGGGTGACGGCGGAACATTCATTCGGCGTCGTGGGGCGAGGCTGGACGGAGGCGCAGTCGCTCAGGTGGGGGGATGAGGTTGAATCCGCCATGGGAGAGCGCATGCGCGTGGTCTCCATCGCGACCTCCGCGGAGCGCAAGCCGGTCTTCAACTTCGAGGTGGAAGACGCTCACACGTATTTCGTGGGCGAGTCCACCGCGTGGGTTCACAACATCTCGTCGATTGCGAGACGACTGTTCCCAAATACGATGCCCGATAGACTCGCGGGGGAGTTGGCAGAAGCGGCGCGTGTGAAGGCCCCCATCATGGAGGCGGGCGCTCGGGGATTCAAAGCGCTTGTCGCCAGTAATGAGAGGCTAAAGTTCGTAGTGCTGGAGTCTGGTCAGCTCATCGTCGCTCCTCACACCTACCGGGGAGTGGAGATCAAGCACGCAGTGCTCTCCGGTGGGCGCGCGGTTCTTACCGCAGGCGAGGTTGAAATTGCCGTTGTGGGCCGCACGTACTTTGGCCTCAGAATCAACGGCCAAAGCGGCCATTTCATGCCGACTGAGGAGAGCGTGGCGTATGCTCGGGCTGCGTTCGCCAAGATTGGCATCACCTTCCCGCAACCGTAATGAGGTGCATGATGGAACCCAAACAGCTCACGGTGCGACGCTGGTCCGAACTCTCGAGCAAACCACTCTCGGAAGAGAGTGTGCGTGCTCTGCACTTGCCCGCGAGGAAGTATCGGGTGAGCGTTGATCGGTATTCGCCGGGGGAGGATTTCGCTGGCGCAATGCGGGCCGGTACGTGCTACGTGTTGGCTGGGCACTGCCAGATTGAATTCGGCACGCAGGTCGCCCAGCTCGCCGCTGGGGATGTCGCAGAGTTTCCTGAAGGCAGGTATCGCGTGATGATGAGTCGCGAAGCCGAGTGTGTTGCTGTTTTTGCTTGGGAGCTTCCAGAGGAGTTTGCTCGATAGGAGAAGGTCGGACTCTGCGTTGCGGAGTCCTTCCAACTCACCGTGCCCAGGTATCAGCCTTGGCACATGTAGAACCTGGGCCACCTCGCGCCAACTGCGTCCCGTGGTGAATTGCCCCGCCACGGGATGCATGCTCACGTTCCGCCTGGGGCGGCCCCGTCCCCAGCGGGTGCCGCCCGTGGCAGTCTCTACATGCCAGGTTGCATCCGAGCACCGCTGAGTGAGCGTCACCCGCATCCTCGGGCGTCCGAGATGTGGTGAAGTTGCCACCGAGGTGGTTCAAGCCCAGTTCCCGAGACATGACGTCGGACCTGGCAACAAAAGCGGCTGCGCACAACGATCCGGATATCCGAGAGGCTGGCGACGAGTACCTTGAGTACCTGAGGAACAAGAAGCCGTGCAGTTGCTCTCCGTAGTGGATGTGCGCCTGTTGCTCCGTATCGCCGGAGTCCTGCGGGTCGCTTTCAGTCACTGCCATCGTGAACGGAGGAGGCTGGATAGGGTCCAGCCTCCTTTGGCTCACTGGGGCGCGGGCTGGATTCCCATCGAAGGCAAGGGCGTTGAGCCCATCACCTTGGGCCTGACGGCGAGCAGTCGCAGGCCGTTGGCGACGACGAGCAGCGTGCTTCCTTCGTGCAACACCACCGCGTGGCTGATCTGCGTCAAGCCGAAGAGGGTCGCGATGATGAGCACGGCGCTAATGCCCAGCGCGATGACCAGGTTCTGCTTCATCACCGCCGTGGCTTGACGCGCCAGTCCCAATGCGAAGGGCAGACGGGACAGGTCATCGCTCATCAGCACCACATCCGCCGTCTCCAGCGCCGCGTCCGAGCCCGCTCCACCCATCGCCACGCCCACCGCCGCTGCCGCCAGCGCGGGCGCGTCGTTGACTCCGTCGCCCACCATGGCCACCGAGCCCTGCCGCCCCATCTCCCGGACCGCTGTCACCTTGTCAGCGGGCATCATCGGCGCTCGCGCTTCGTCGAGCCCCACCTGCGCGGCGATGGACTTCGCCACCCGCGCATTGTCTCCAGACAGCATCACCGTCCGGGTGATGCCCTGCTGCTTGAGCGTCTCGATGACATGCCGTGCTCCCGCGCGCACGGTGTCCGCAACCCCAAGCACTCCGAGGTAGCGCCCTGCCTTGCGCACCACCATCGTCGTCTGTCCCGCCTCCTCCAGCCGGTCCACCTGCGCCTTGATGTCGGCGGGAACAGTGTCTCCTTCGAACAACGCCAGGCTGCCCACGTCCACCAGCGCGTCACCTACCTTCGCGCGCAGACCCTTGCCGTGGATGGCTTCCATGTCGCTTCCGGCCGGGGCCTGGATGCCCCTCGCTGACGCGGCCTCCACCACGGCGTGCGCCAACGGATGCGCCGAGAGCGCTTCCACCGCCGCCGCCGTCCCGAGCAACTCTTCGTCCGTCACGCCCTGCACCGGCGCCGTGCTCAGCAGCTTCGGCTTGCCCACCGTGAGCGTGCCCGTCTTGTCGAAGGCCATGGCATTTACCTTCCCGAGCAGCTCCAGGTAGATGCCGCCCTTGATGAGCACTCCACCTCGCGCCGCCGCCGCCACGGCGGACAACACGGCCGACGGCGTGGAGATGGCCAGCGCACACGGAGACGCGGCAACGAGCAGGGACACCGCGCGCAGAATCGCCTCCTTGAGCGGCATCCCCATCAACACGAGCACCACGGGGAACACCACCGCGCCAATCATCACCAATGGCGCGAACGTGCGCTCCAGCCGCTGCGCGAAGCGCTGGTTCGGACCCTTCTGGGCCTCGGCCTCGGCCACCATGTCCACCACGCGCGCGAGCACTGACTCAGAGGAGAGTCGCGTGACTTCCACCTCCAGCAGCGCCTCGCAGTTGACCGTTCCGGAGAACACCTCGTCGCCCGGCTTCTTCGGGACGGGCATGGACTCGCCAGTGATGGCGGCCTGCTCCAGCGAACTCTTTCCCTCGCGGATGATGCCGTCCAGCGGAACGCGGTCTCCCGGACGGACGACCACGCGGTCGCCACGGAGCACCTGCGCGACGGGCACTTCCACCAGCTCGCCACCCCGGCGCACCCGGGCCACCTCGGGCCGCAGCGCACCGAGCGACTCGATGGAGCGCCTCGCACGGTCCATTGCCCTGTGCTCCAGCGCGTGACCCGCGCTGAACAGGAAGAGGAGGAATGCTCCCTCGAACCAGGAACCCAGCACCGCCGCTCCCAGCGCGGCCACCACCATCATCGTCTCGATGTCGATGCGCAGTTGGAGCAGCGACTTCACCGAACCCCGGATGGCGAAGAACCCGCCACTCAGGATGGACAGCGCCCACACGATGGTGGGTACCAATGCGGGCACGGGCGCGAAGCGCTCCATCAGCCACCCCGCGACGAGCAGCACCCCCGAGGCCACCACCAGCGGCATCTCCAGGAGCGGCGCCAGGCCGCCTCCGTGCGCATGGTGCGAACACGCATGGCCGTGGCTCGGCACCTCCAGCGTGTATCCGAGCTTCTTCGCCCCGGTCTCGATGCCCTTCAGCGAGATGTCCTCGCTGTCGTACTCCACGACGAGTCGCTCACTGGCATACGCCACGTTCGCGGACAGCACGCCCGGGAACTTTCCGAGCCCGTGCTCGATGGCCGTCGCCGAGTCGGCTGAACTCATCCCTCGCACGAACCACGTGTGGCTCTTGTACCGCTTCGCCACCTGCTCACCCGTGCGCTTCACCGTCGCGAGCAGCGCCGCCGCGTTCACCAGTCCGGGGTTGTAGTGGAGGCAGACCTCCGCGTAGCCCTGGTCCCGGCGCAGGTGCACGTCGATGACGCCGTGGTGCGCCTCGAGCGCGGCTTCCAACTTCTGGAAGCGGCCCGCGTCATCCGTCTCGCCCGGTAGCGCGTCCTCCAGGTCGAGCTGGAGCGCGACTCCTCCGCCTTCCGCCGAGCGGTAGCCCGGTGGTCGTACTCGCTTCGGCTTTGGGTGGTGGTGGTGATGCCCGTGGTCGCCGTGGTCGTGGTCGCACCCGGCTCCGTGCTCATGCGCGGCGGCCTGACCGTGGTCGTGTGAGCACCCTGGACCGTGCTGATGCGCATCGGCACCGTGCGTGTGGTCATTCCCGTGCTGATGCGCGTCGCCACCGTGCGCGGCGTGGTCATGCGTACACCCCGGCCCGTGGACGTGCTTCTCCTCGCGCTTGGGGCCGATGATCTTCAATCCCTTCAGCACGGGCTTCGCGGCGGCCGGCTTCATCGCCGCGAGGGACGGCCCGTGGCCATGTCCGTGGTCATGCTTGCAGTCCGGTCCGTGGACGTGGTCGGCCTGGGCATCGGTCTTCTTCTGCTCGGACATGGCGTCTTCTTCCTGAAGCTGAAACCTAGTGGCGGTGTCCGCCGTGCTTGCGGGCGGGAGCGGGAGTCGGAGCACGCACGGGCTCGGCCTCCTCCTCGTGGTGGTCCTCGTCCTCATGCTCCTCGGGAATCGGCTGCGTGAAGCGCTGCCCGGCGACTTCCAGGGTGAACGCCTTGCACTCCGGAGGAACGTCGAACTCCAGCACCGCGGGGAGCCGACCCTCGTACGACTTCAGCGTCTTTCCCTGCTCGTCGTAGACAGTGCCACCGGCGGCCACCGTCATCGTCTCGTCCACCAGCACCGCCACCAGCTCCGCCATCTCCTCCATGCGGTCGGCGATGCGGTGGCACCACAGGTGGCCCACGCCCGGATACGTCTCGTGGGAGATCTCCTCCATCTGCTCCTCGTCCACCTGGTCGCCCACGCCGACGAAGACGAAGCTCATCCGAGGCAGCCGGCCCGCCGCGATTTCCTTCGCCACCTGCGTCGCGTAGGCCCGCACGTCGTTGCCGTCCGACAACTGCGAGTCGGTGATGATGACCGCCAGCCCGCGCCGCGCGCCCGTCTGCACCTGCTGCTTCATGTGCGCCACGAAGTCGCGCAGCACCGGCAGCATCACCGTGGCCTTGCCGTAGGCCCTCGGTCCCGGGAAGCGGAAGTCCTTGGCCTGCACCGCCGACAGCAGCCCTACTTCCTCCAACTGGCTGCCATCCCCGGTGGCCCAGTACGCCACGCGCACCTGCCCGTCGCGGTCCTTGCTGGCCAGGTACTCCAGCATCCACCGCATCTGCGGCTCGACCAGGTTCTTCACCGGCGCCAGCTTGGCCAGCACACCGCGAGGACCGTACTCGTCCTCCATGCTCGCCGAGCCATCCATGTAGAGGGCCACGTCCAGCCCCTCCACCGTGGGGTCATGCAGCAGCGTGGCCACCACCTTGTTCCCCATCCGATGTACGTCCGAGAACGGACGCACGATGACTTCGTGGCCAGCCATCAGTGATGGTCCTCGTCTTCCTCGTGGTGGTCCTCATCCGGCAGCGGCTGGGTGAAGCGCTGGCCGTTCACCTCCAGGGTGAAGCTCTCCGCGCCCTCGGGCACGTCGAACTCCAGCACCGCGGGCAGGCGGCCCTCGTACGTCTTCAGCACCTTGCCCTTGTCGTCGTAGATGGTGCCACCGGCGGCCACCGTCATGTTCTCGTCCACCAGCACCGCCACCAACTCAGCGACCTGGTTGATTTCCTTCGCGATGCGGTGGCACCACAGGTGCCCCACGCCCGGGTACTCCATGTGGGCAATCTTCTCGAGCTGCTCCTCGTCGATGGCATCACCCACGCCGACGAGCACGAAGTTCAGCCGGGGCAGCCGTCCCGCCGCGATGTCCTTCGCCACCCTCGCGGAGAACGCCTCCACCTCGTCGGCGTCATGCAGTTGTCCGTCGGTGACGATGACCGCGCAGCCGCGGCGAGCGCCCTGCGGCACCTGCTCCTTGAGGTAGCGCACGTAGTCCTTCAGCGCCGGAGCCAGGAAGGTGTGGCTGCCCAGCTTCTTCGCGCCGGGGAACCTGTACTGCTTGACGTCCACGCCCTTGAGCTCGCCCACCACCTCGACGTCCTTGCCGGAAGCGCCGCTGGCCCAGTAGGCGACGCGGAGCATGCCGTTGCGGTCCTTGGTGGCCAGGTACTCCAGCATCCACTGCACCTGCGGCTCCACCTGGTTGGCGGGGTCCTTCAGGGGCGCGCCGCGCAGCCACTCCAGGAAGGAGCGGTTGGGACGTTCGTACTTGTACTCCTCCTGCATGCTGCCGGACGCGTCCATGTAGATGGCGACGTCCAGGCCCTCGACGGTGGGGTCGTGCAGCAACACCGCACGTACCTTCCCCTCCTCGACGTGAAGATCCGAAAACGGCTCGACCGGCTTCTCGTGACCCATCGTTCCCCCTGCCAGGTTGGGGGCCGAGGCTATCACCTTCCGGCGGGGTTCCACGCCCTCGCGCGAGGCGCCCTCAGTCCTCGAAGTCGGACATCCAGTCGGGCTTCTTCGAGGGCACGGACGCCGAGGGGGCGGACGGCTCACGCCGAGTGCCAGGAGAGGGAGCCGCCGGGCGTGGCTTCGCTCCAAAGTCCTCCATCCAGGAGGGCGTGCCCGGCTTCGCGGCAGGCGGAGGCGCCGCTGGCTTCGCCTGCGTGAGTCGAGGCTTCGCCGCCTCCGGATGCGCCGCCGCGTGCGCGTTCAGGAAGTCCTGCATCCAGTCGCTCGGGCGCGGGGGCTTGGGCGGCGCGCGCGGGGGCAGGGGACGCTGGGGCACGGGGCTCGTCACTCGCGGCGCCGACACCGGGGGCGAGCCACCTCCCGAGCGGACCCGTGAGCGAAGCGCGCGCTCCGCTTCCGTGGGCCAGCCTGGCAGCGCGGCCAGGGCCTGACGGGCCAGCTCCAGGAACGCGGGTGTCGCGGCCTCCAGCGGAATCTTCACCTTCTCCGCGCGCAGCCACTCCGCCATGCGCGTGAGCAGGCCCGGGTGCTGACGGCGCAGGATGGCCACGTCACCCTTCACCTCGTAGCCGCGCAGCTCCAGCTCGGCGATGGCCATGGCGCGGCTGGGCACGGGCAGCTCCATCCGGGCCAGCGCCTCCGGTCCACGATTCGCTCCGGCATCTTCCTGAAGCTGGGTGAGAACATCGTGAAGCATTCGCGCCACCATGGGGCCGTTGGAGGCATTGCCCATCTGGAGCTCCGGAGGCACCGAGGGCCACGCGAGCACCAGCCCCTGGCCCTGGGCGATGACGTCCGGCCGGTCTCCCGGCAGGAGCGCCACGTAGCCGCGCGGCGCGGCGGCGCTCTCCATCGTCTGCGCGTAGTGGAACGCGTCGGCCGCGCCCTGCGTCAGCCCCGCGAGCACGTCTCCTCGAGTCACCGTGAGCTGTCCCGGCACTCGCTGGGGTGATGTGCCCGGCCACGGGCCGGACAGGTGCCCGTAGAGGTACACGGGGTCGTTGAAGCCCTCGGCGTCGGCGGGGTGCTCGACGAGCTCCACGGAGAAGAAGAACAGCTCCGGCGCGGCGATGCGCCGAGGCGTGCGTCCGGAGGCGACTTCGTGGTGCGTGAGCTGCGCGAGCGCGGAAGCGGGCAGGCGGCCTCGCTCGCTCGCGGGAACGACGTGTACCCCGCCCAGCGCGTCCAGGCCCACCAGCCACTCCGGCTCCAGGGCGTGGTTCGAGTCCAGTCGGAAGGCGTCCACCACGTGCGCGATTTCGGAGGCGTCCGACTGGACGGGCTCCGGCGGCGTGGCGGCGTGGGGGATGAAGTAGCGGGGCAGGTTCACGGCGGCGGCGTCAGGCTCCCGCAACCGCGCGGACCACGCAAGCTCGGCACGGGCCCCGAGTCAGTCCCAGGCGCCCGCGTGGACGTCGCGCGCTTCCTTCAGGGGGATGGGGCCCTCCACCTCGGTGGGGCTGCTGCCCCGCTCGAAGACCTCCCGGCACGACATGGCGAGCCCGCCTCGGGATGTGCCCACCAGCTTCGCGAACTCCGCGGACGACAGGGAGAACACCACCCGTCGCACGCCGCCCCAGAAGATGGCGCCCGCGCACATGGCACACGGCTCCGTGCTCGCGTACATCGTGCAACCCGCGAGGACCTCTGGCGTGAAGCGCCTGGTGGCGTCCCGCATCAGGTTGGACTCCGCGTGGCCCGTGCAGTCCCGCTGCGTCGCCACCGTGTTCTCGCCCTCCAGCAGCACCTGGCCCTGGGCGTCCACCAGCACCGCGCCGAAGGGCTGGTCCCCGCGCGCCCTCGCACGGCGTGCCGCTTCGATGGACTGCTGAAGGAATCGGGTTTCTTCGGGACGCATGGGCCAGCCTCCGGTTCGGGGCCGGCAACCTAACGACGCACCCGGGACCTCGCCACGGTTCCACGGGGAGGACGGACGTCGGCTCCTCGACCCGCGCCGTGTGTCCCCGGGAAGCTGGAGGCGAATCCAGCCCCCGGGGCACGTTCAGCGACTACTGGTCGTCGCAGGGAGTGCCCAGGCGAATGCCCTCGTACACACCCAGGTCGTTGTAGATGAGCGGCAGGTTCTCCTCGACGGGCACCTGGCGCAGCTCGAGCGACTTCTTCGTGTTCTCAATCCAGACGGACGTCTTCGCCTTGTCCAGCACCAGCCGGAGGTCGCCCTTCTTGGTGGAGAAGATTTCGCCCTCCGAGTCGGAGATGACGTTGGTCATCTTCTGCGGCTTGAGCGCGCCACGCGGGCCGATGAAGACGCGGTAGTTCTTCTGGTCCGTGGTGCGCGCGCCCTTGTCCACGAAGTAGTAGTTGCCCTTCGTGTCGCGCAGGAGCGCGTACGGCGCGAACTGCTGCGGGTTGGGGGCGTAGGCGGCCTTGCGCAGGATTTCCGCGCCCGGGACCGCCTCCATGAGGTTGAGGGGAATGTTCTTCTCGCCGCACCGCACGGCGCACGTCTTCGCCTTGCGGTCGAGCTCCACCTCGGAGACCACGCGCCAGTCCTGGCCACGGAAGCTGGGGTTGGCCGACTTGTTGAAGAAGCGGGGCTCCAGGAAGCTCGTCCCGGAGGTGAACGGCAGGGACGGCACCAGGAAGAAGGTCTTCCCGTCACCGTAGTAGAGCTGGTCTCCGCCGCGCTCCTCCTCGGGAGCCACGACGACGTAGTGCCCCTTGCCATCGGTGCAGATGGAAGTGGACTCCATGATCATCTTCTGGCCCAGGTTCTCCTCCTTGCCCCAGGGGGGCTGGAGGGTCTCGGATGCCAGGGACGCGCTACAGGCGAAGGACACCGCCACGGCGGCGATACGCTGGAAGTTCATCGCAGGGTCTCTTGGACTAAAGGTTCGTCTTGTAGAACTTCTTGGCGAACGTCTCCTGATTGGAGGCGTCCTTCGAGGTGGTCCAGATGAGGCGCTGGGCGTCGAACTTCGGCTCCAGGCTCGCCCCCAGGCGGCAGCTCACCTGCTTCACCTTCTCCTTCACGGTCTGCTTCGCGACGTTGGAGACGTCACACAGCTCCTTCAGGACGCTGAGCGAGGGCTCACAGTAGCCGCTGATGCTCAGCTCCTTGAGCTGGTCGTCGGTGATGGTGCTCCAGTCGATGTTCGCCGCCACGGAGGTGCCGCAGGCCTTGTTCATGTCCTGGAGCACGGCGCCGTAGTCCTTGTCGTGGCGCGCCATCTCGCCCTTGCGGTCGAACGCCATCAGCTTCTCCAGCGTGCCGTCCTCCTGCTGCTTCTGGTGCTGCTTGTAGACCTCCTCGGACTTGAGGGCCTTGGTGCGCTTCTCGTCGAAGGAGACGCGAATCTCCTTGCCGCGCCCCGGCACGTACAGCTCGTAGTTCGAGTTGCGCATGTACAGCACCGTGTAGCCCCGGCCGCGCCACTGGGTGGTGTAGTTGTGCTGCTCGCTGCTGTTGGTGCTCCAGTCCTTGAGCTCGAAGGGCAGCACCTTGCCGTCGATATCGGAGCCCGTGCCCTGCACGCGCAGGATGAACTTCTTGGACGAGCGCGGGGTGAGGGGGACGACGGCCACTTCCTCGCCCTCGGCGCCGGAATAGACCTTGCCGGCCTCGACGGGGGCCGCCGCGAGGCTTGCGGAAGCCCCCAGCAACAGCGTGGTGACGAATACCGCGACCAGGTTTCTCAAGCGATTCACCTCATGAGGCAGGGGCCCGTCCCATCCGGACGGCGCCATGTGTCAGAACTCGATGTCGTGCTGCTTGCAAAACTTCCGGACCCGGGGCTGCTCCGGCCGGGAGACCTTGGGCCACTGGGCCTTGGCGTTGCTCAAATCTCCCTGACGGCAGAAGGCCCGGGTGAGCAGCGAGTAGGACGCCAGTGGGATGACCTTGGGTTCCCTCCGCTGGCTGCTTCGTGCCAGACGAATGGCCTCCGCGGTGTCTCCCCCGTTTAAAGCACGCTCCCCATCCGCCAAAAGCTGCCGCAGCTCGTCAGACAGCTTTTCGGAAGGCTCGGGTCGGGTGGAAGGACGCGTGGAGGGGGGCGGATTCTTCGTCGCCACACCGGCCGGGTCGTCCGGAGGAGGGTTTTGCGGCGACGGCGTGCCCGTCTGCGTCCCGTTGGGCGGAGGGGCCACTGGGGTGCCCGTGGTGCCCTGCGTGCCCGTGGCGACGACAGGCGGGGTGGCTGCCTGGGTCCCCGTGGCGGCCTGGGTGCCCGTGGCGACGGGCTGCACTGGCGGAGGCGTGGTGCCTCCGGTCGGCGTGGGCACCTGGGGCCGGGTCAACCACCAGCCGCCTCCGGCCACGGCGACGAGCGCGGCGACGATGAGCGCGGCCACCGGCGCACGGCTCTTTGGCGCCGGCGAGGACTGCGCGGCCACGGAGTGGACCACGGCGGCGCTCGTGGGCTGCACGGAGCCGGGCTGCACGGTGGGGGACGGCGTGATGTAGCTCTGGGGCGCGACGGGCGGCGGCACGGACGGCGCCTGCTGGGAGATGAGCGTGGGGTCCAACCCCGGAGGGTCCATCAAGGGCGCGGCCTGAGGCGCGGAGGCATGGACGATGCCCATCTGCCCGGTGCCTCCCGAGGCGAAGGCCCCCGCCGGCGCCGAGGCATGGACGATGCCCATCTGCCCGGTGCCTCCCGAGGCGAAGGCTCCCGCGGGCGCGGCGGGCTGGACGACGCCCCTGCTCCCGGAGCTGCCCGGCGCCATCGTGTCCTCGAAGCCCATGCGGCCCGTGTCGGGGCCCTTGCGGACGCTGCCAGGCGCCAGCGTGTTGGACAGCGACGGCGGGCCCTCGGAGGGCAGGGCGATGCCGGACGGTGAGCCGGTGGGACGGGGCTGCGAGGCGTGGGAGCCCGCGGCCGGGCTGAGCGTGTGCAGGGGGCTGCCGGTGAGGTCCTCCACGAACGAGGCGATGTCCGGGTAGCGGTCCTCGATGCGCTTGGACAGGGCCTTGTCCACCGCGGCGATGGCGTGGGCGGGGGCCTCCGGACACAACGGGGCGAGCGGGGCCGCCGGCTCGTAGACGACGCGGAAGATCATCTGCGCGATGCCCCCCGCGCCGAAGGCGGGCGTGCCGGTCATCATCTCGTAGACGATGCAGCCCATCGCGAAGATGTCCGTGCGGGCGTCAATCTCGCGGTTGCGGCCCTGAGCCTGCTCGGGCGACATGTACTGCGGCGTGCCGATGAGCATCGCCTCCTGCGTCTGCACCGTGCCGGAGTCGAGGACCTTGGAGATGCCGAAGTCGAGCAGCTTGAGCCGCTCGCCCACCACGCCCCCGGAGTCGGTGGGCACGAGGAAGACGTTGGCGGGCTTCAAGTCGCGGTGGACGATGCCCGCCCCGTGCGCGGCCTGGAGCGCGGAGCCCATCTGCCGCGTGAAGGAGTAGACGTCGTGCAGCGGCAGCCGCCCGCGCTCAAGCCGCGACTGGAGACTCTCTCCGCGCAGGAACTCCAGCACCAGGAACGGCGTGCCGTCCTCCAGCGTGTCGTAGTCGAGCACCTCGACGATGTTGGGGTGGCCCAGCCGGGAGGCGATCTCCGCCTCGCGACGGAAGCGCGCGAAGATTTCGGCGGTGAGGTGGTCTCCACCGCGCAGCACCTTCACCGCGACCTGTTTGCCCGGAAGGCGCAGGTGCTGGGCCAGGTACACCGAGCCCATTCCTCCGCGCCCCAGGATGGACAGGACCTTGTAGGTGTTGCGCAGGACCGTATCGATGGAAAGGTCACCGTCGGACGGTCGATTCATGGGGCTGTGGCTCGCACGGGATTCTCAGGGGTGTTCCACCCCATTCCATCCTCCCACCCCACCATGAGGCAACCTTTCCGAGGCGGGATTCCGGACGGAGGCTGTCTTGAGCGGTGAGAACCCCTGGTGGCTTTCCGCCAGCCTGCTAAGGAAGCAGCCTGTATGACGAAAGTCGCGCCCCCCAAGGACTTGCTCGAGGTCCGCGTCCGCCGCATCCATCGCCGGGACCTCAACCGGACCTGGGAGTTCCTCAAGCTCGTCTTCCGCGACGTCAACCGCGAGACGGTGGAATACCAGCGCCCCCGCTCCAAGCGCCGCTTCATGGAGGTCTACACCTCCGAGTGGATAGAGCAGCTGCTCTATGAGGTCGACGGCGAAATCGTCGGCTATTCCGAGTGCGCCTTCGAGGCCACGGGCGACGACAACTGGGTGAACCCCCGCTGGTTCGAGAAGCGCGGCATGCGGCCCCTCTTCGTGGAGGAGCTCGCGGTGCACCCGGAATACCAGGGGCGCGGAGTGGGCAGCTTCATGCTGGATCAGCTCCAGCATCTGGCCCGCACGCGCGGCTGTACCCACCTGGTGCTGGAGGTGGCGGAGAACAACGAGGCCGCGCTGGCGTGGTACCGGGCGAGGACGTTCTACAAGCTCGACGCCGCCATCTTCCTCGCGCAGAAGGTGCCGGGAGAGCCGGAGCTGCTGCCGCCGCGTCGCATCAAGCGCCGGCCGAAGGCGACCGAGGGCGAGGCCACCTCTCCGAACACCGGCCCCATGCCGGAGACCCCCGCGGCGCGAGGTGGCGCGCGCAAGGGCCGCGCTCCCGCGGCGAAGAAGGGAAGCTGAGTCACGGCGACTTCGCGGGGGGCGTCAGCGTGCGACTGAAGAAGCGCACGGCGTCCTGGCTGAGTTCGCGGTGCAGCTTCACGCGGTCCACCCCCGGAGGGTCCACGCAAATCTCCGGGGTGTGCTTCGCCATCTCCGCCCGGCACGGCGCGAGGAACACGAAGTGCCCGGCCTTGGGCACCTGTGTGTACTCGGGCTGCTGGGGCAGCGCGTCGCGAACGCGGAGGGCCTGGGCGACCCCGTCGAGCACCTCGTCCTGCTCCGCCGCGTACAACCGGACGGGCACCTTCACGTCCTTGAGTCCGGCCTCGTCGAAGAAGACGCCCACGGGCGCCATGACGAAGAGGGAGCGGATGCGAGGCTCCCGCGTGCCGCCGCGCAGCTCGGGGCGGACCGCGCGCACCGCCTTCATCTCGGTGCACAGGACACTCCTGGCGTGCGCGGCGTCTTCGCAATAGGGCCCAAGCTTGCCGAAGTCCGGTGACGCGCCCCCGAGCAGGAGCACGGTGTAGCCGCCCAGCGAGAAGCCCATGGCGCCCACGCGTGATGGGTCCACGAGCGGGCCCATCACCGCGTCCGTGAGCACCGAGTCCAGGAGCGTGCGCACCTGCAACGCGCGTCCCAGGAACACCTCGTCCGTGCCCGAGCGGGCGCCGTCGTTGTGCGTGTTGCCCGCGTGGTCCAGTGACGCGACGACGAAGCCCTTGCGCGCGAGCGCCGAGGCCAGGTCGCTGTGTCCCCAGCGCGTGCCCATGTGGCCGTGCGAGATGAGCACCAGCGGATGACGTCCGGGGATGGGCGGCAGGTCCTTGCCCGCGTCGAGCTGGAGCAGGTCCACCGGGAAGGGCTTGGAGGCTTTCGTGGAGGGATAGAGCACCACGCCCCGCAGGGGCCCGCCGTTCACCGGGTCCTTCATGGCGAGCTCACGGTAGCCCACGCCTCGGATGATGGACGCGGAGGCGGAGGCCGCCACGAGCAGGGTGGCGAGCGCGAAGGCCCTGGGAAGCGCGGTGCCAGGTCGTCCAGAAGTCTTCATGGCCCTCTTTTCGTCCGAGCCGGCATTCGATTGCACGGCCCCAGGGCGAAGGGGGCTGGACGACACGGGGTTGCGACTGGAGTCGCATGGGACGGACGGGGTGTGGACCTCATGCTCGCGCCCCTTGCCCCCCTTCGGGGGTGGACCGGGACAAGGGCTGATGAGGACGCCGTGGCGCGGATGGCTGCTGCTCGTGGCCTGGCTCGTCGCGGGGAGCGCGTGGGCCCAGGATGCGCACTACTGGACGCGTCAGTTCGGCAACCGGGCGTGGCTGCTTGGCGGCGCGCTGCTCGGAGACCCCGCGGACATCAGCGCCGTCTATTACAACCCCGGCGCCCTCGTGCTGGTGGGCACGCTGGAGCTGGAGCTGACGGGCAGCGTCTTCGAGTTCTCACGCCTGTCGCTCGTCAACGGCCTGGGGCCGGGGAAGGACCTGACGACTTCGCGCTTCGACGCGCTGCCCGCCTTCATCGCGGGCCCGCTGCGCTTCCACGGGCTGGGCCGCGCGCGCATGGGTTATGCGCTCCTCACCCGGCAGGGCTTCGAGACGCTGCTGACGCGGCGGGAGGACTTCACCGGCACCGACCTCGTCGGAGTTCAAGGCCTCTCGCAGTTGTCCTCCGACGTGCGGCTGGAGCACGGCGTGAAGGAGCTGTGGGCCGGCGTGAGCTGGGCGTATCCGCTGAGCAAGTCCCTGGGCGTGGGCATCACCCCGTTCCTCGCGGGCCGGCAGCAGCACGCGGACTTCCTGGCCATCTCCCAGGGGTCCGGCGATGACGGGCGCGAGCTGCTCGCGACGGTGAGCCGAACCTATCGACTCCAGCACCTGCGCCTGCTGGCGAAAATCGGCGTGAGCTACCAGGAGGAGCGGTGGGCGATGGGCCTGACGGTGACGACGCCCAGTCTCGGCATCTACGGCACCGGTGAGGTCGGGCTCGAGCGCGCGCTGAGTCAGCAGGGCCTGCCCCTGGAGGGGCCCGCGCGGGTCTCCAACTTCCAACCAGGCACGCCCGCGCGCTTTCGCAGTCCGCTGTCCGTGGGGCTCGGCGGCAGTCGGGTGCTCGGTGGCACCACCTTGCATGCGGCGGTGGAGGTCTTCGCGCGCGTGCCGGTGTTCCGCATCCTCGACAGCGACCCCATCCCCGTGGAGGGCCCCGAGCGCGTGCTGAGCAGCGACGTCTTCTATGGCCTGGAGCCGGTGGTCAACGCGGCGCTGGGCGCGGAGCACCGCGTGGGCGACAAGCTGCGCGTCTACCTGAGCGTCCACACGGACTTCAGCGCCGCCATCGACCTGCCCAACACCAGCACGCTGCTGGGGACGAGCGACCTGTACCACGTGGCCACAGGCGTCTACTTCCCCGTGCGGCACTCGCGCGTCACCGTGGGCACGGACCTGGCGTGGGGCCGTCAGACGACGCGGCGCTTCTCCGACCTGCTCGCGCTGACGGGCCTGCCGCCTCCGAGCGAGTCGCAGGCGATTCACGTCTTCCACGCCACGCTCGTCGTCGGCCTCACCCTGGGCCTCGGCGGTGGTGAGCGGGAAGAGGACGAGGCGCGACCCAGGTCGGACCTGGAGGTGCCCATGGTGGACGAGGGCGGGGCCCGGTAGCGCCGTCAGAAGCTCAGCGTGCCGAGCAGCTCGAAGGTGTTGCGGTAGACGTGTACGGGCTCGCTGACCGCGCCCTCCAGTGAGCCTGGCGTGGTGAGGTCCCGGATGCCCAGCTCGTGACGGGAGAGCACGTAGCCGGCGCGCAGGCCGCCATCGAGGCCGCGCAGCCCGGGGAAGAAGCCCCTCACGAGGATGACGTCCAGACCCGTGCCCAGGTGCAGCGTGTTGGGCCACAGGTTGCGGAAGAAGCCGGGCAGGCGAATCCAGTACGAGTTGGGATTGGCCATCCCCACGCCGTTGATGTTGCCTTCCTCCAGCCGATACCACGTCAGTCCGTAGCCGACCTTGACGTACGGCTGGAAGCCGCCGGGCAGGATGTTGTAGCGGATGCTGCCCGCGTACTCCCACAGGTTCAGCTTCGCGCGGAGCCGGAACAGGGTCTCCTCACCCGCGAGTGGCACGTCGATGCCCACGTCGCTGCGCGAGTGCAGCAGCGTGTTCTCCGACGTGAAGCGGTCCCCCAGATAGAAGCTCACCTTCAGCGTGGGGGAGATGGCCGTGTCCACCACCGGCTGGATGAACCGGGACGGCTGCTCACTGATGGTCGGGTCCAGCGCGAGCAACTGCGGCCCCCACTCGGCGAGCTGCCGGTCATTGAGCAGCAGCGCGGCGAAGTCCTCGTCGAGCAGCCCGATGCTGATGCCCGCCTCCACGCTCGCGCGTCGCCGGGGCAGTTGTTTCTGTGGCGTGTAGACGGGCTCGTGTTTCTCCACCAGCGCGCGGATGGGCAGGCCCACCACCCGGTAGAGGAAGTCGAACGGCGGCAGGCTGATGAGGATGGCCACCGGGCCGTTGAGGAAGCCCAGGTTGTTGGAGAAGTTGTCCTGCACGTCCAGGGGGAAGAACCAGGGCAGCTCTCCGGGCGCGTAGCGGATGAAGCCCGCGTTGGGCGCGGGCCGGTTCCAACCCTCGCTGAAGGCGGGGCCGGTGATGGACAGGTTGCCCATGTCCGAGTGCGCGACGATGCCCGCCAGTGGCGAGGCGGCGGAGGGGTAGCCCCAGCGCAGCGGCAGGATGAGCCAGGACCACTCGCGGCGCACCGACGGGTCGTCGATGGCCAGGTCGTAGACGCGCTCCCAGTCCGGCACCAGGTCGATGCGCTCCGCCATGTCGTAGCGCACCACATCCTCGGGCAGCGGCCGCTTCGGGTCCGACAGGTACTCCTGGTGGTCGAAGTGCTTGGGCACCGCTTCCGTGGAACCCGCGGGGCCTACGTCCTTGAAGACGCCGGGCAGCGGATACGTGGCGTGTGACTCGCGAGCGTGCGGGCCGGGGGAGGCGAGCAACTGCTCCAGGCCCTTCGAGTCCGCGCCGATGTACCCGATGGGGTGCGTGTTGATGCGGGTCTCCTTCTCGTCCGCCCAGACGTAGCTGCGCACCCGCGCCAGCAGCTTCTTCTCGCCGGGTCGGTCCTCGCCCCGCAGGTCCACCAGCTCCTCCCACTGCTTGCGCGGCAGGTACGCGTTGGGGCTCGCGAAGTCGAAGACCATGGAGTTGCGGTGGAAGAAGTACTCAGTGCGCTTGAGGACCAGGGGGTCCGGGCCGTCGGCGGCCCAGCCGCCCGCGAGGATGCGCCGCATTTCGTCCTCGGTGAGCGGGCGCTCCACGGCGGACAGCGGCGAGATGACGGCGCTCACGTGCTCCCAGTCGCCCTCGTGATTGTTGCCCCCGGCGTTGAAGGGATAGAAGAACCAGTACTGGATGAGCAGCTCGTAGCCGCGCAGGCCGTGCTTCGCGTCGCGCACCTCCGAGAGGAACGGATGCGCGTAGACCTTCTCCGTGCCCTGGTAGCGGCGCGCAATCTCATCCGGCGTGGGGCTCGCGTACGCCTCATGCCACGTCGAGGGGTTGAAGCCCGGGAAGTCGAAGTACATCACGGTGAAGGGCGCCTGCTCGGCGGCCACCGCGTCCTGTCGCAGGCGGGGAATGGTGGGGTGGTCCGGGTGGAACTCCCGCAGCAGCGCGATGAGGCGGCAGTCGTCGCGCGCATCCCGTCCGGACTGCTCCGTCTGGAGCGCGACTTCGGGTGCGCCGTCCTCGGGACAGGGATGGCCGAGTGAGGAGAAGTTGATGGAGTCGCTGCGCATCAACACCGAGCCCGGCTTCGCCAAATCCCACGTGTCCAGGTTCAACAACAGGCCGCCGGGCAAATCTCGGAAGGCCTTGTGGTCCATGGGAAAGGTGTACGTGTTCTTCACCAGGATGGGCGCGAAGCGCACCGCCAGCGCCTGCAGCACCCGGAACCGGTTGTCGTCCATGCCGTCGCGCGGCGTCTCGTCGCGGTAGGACGGGTCCGCCGTGTCGCCGTAGAGCGAGAGCGCCTCGCTGGCCGTCGTCTGCCGGACGATGCGCGGGTAGGCCAGGGGCACGTAGCGGAAGTACTCCTCGCGCGTCGGCGGCCCGGAGGCCCGAGCGTCGCTCGGATGCGTCAGCAGACCCACGAGCAGCAGGGCCTGTGCGGCATGGACCGCGATACCGTGGCGCATGGTGTCCCCCCGGGACTCGCGGCGCAGTGCCTCACGTGGGCGCTCGCGATGAGGGGAGCCTAGGAGGCGCGCCCGCGCGCAATCCCCGGGGATGTGCCGGGAGCGTCGGACACCGTACGGATACCCGGGTGCGAAGGGGAGGCACTCACCCCCACGCACCCGGTGGTCAACAGTCGCGGCGCGCGGGCTCGCGCGCTTGCTCCGCTCAAGCGGGCAGCGGCTCCGTGGAGCCCTGCGTCGTCGCGGTCGCCGGAGGCGCGGACGGCGCTTCGCTCGGGGCGGCGCGCGGCGCGGGGGCGATGGTCGACTCGCCCATCGTCTCGCCGTGCTGGCTCAAATCCAGGCCCTGCTCCTCCGCCTCGCGGGTGACGCGCAGGGGCACGATGCGGTCCACCAGCTTGTAGAGCAGGTAGGAGCCGATGAAGGAGAAGGCAGACACCAGCGCGAGCGCCAGCATGTGCATGAAGAACGTCTTCGTCTCGCCGTAGAGCAGCCCCACATCCTTGGCCAGCACGCCGGTGAGCACCATGCCCACCACGCCACCCAGGCCGTGACAGGGGAAGACGTCCAGCGTGTCGTCGATGGACGTGCGGCTCTTGAGGTGCACCGCCGCGTTGCTCACGAAGCTTGCGACCAGGCCCACCATGATGCTCTGCCCCACGGTGATGAAGCCTGCGGCAGGCGTCACCGCGACCAGGCCCACCACCGCGCCCACGCACGCGCCCATGGCGCTCGGCTTGCGGCCGCGCAGCCAGTCGAAGGCAATCCAGCCCAGCATCGCCGCCGCGGACGCCGTGTTCGTGGTGGCGAAGGCCAGCGTCGCCAGCGACGAGGCCGACAGCGCCGAGCCCGCGTTGAAGCCGAACCAGCCGAACCACAACATGCCCGTGCCCAACATCACGAAGGGCAGATTCGCCGGCGTGTGCGACGCGTTCTCCAGATGGACCTGCCGGCGGCCCAGCACCAGCGCGCCCGCCAGCGCCGCGAAGCCCGCGGACATGTGCACCACCGTGCCGCCCGCGAAGTCCAGCACTCCCCACTCACGCAGGAAGCCCTTCGGGTGCCACGTCCAGTGCGCCAGCGGCGCGTAGATGACCAGCGTGAAGAGCACCATGAAGAGCACGTACGCCTTGAAGCGCACCCGCTCCGCGAAGGCGCCAGTGATGAGCGCCGGGGTGATGATGGCGAACTTGAGCTGGAACAGCGCGAACAGCATCAGGGGAATCGTGGGCGCCAGGTCCGGGTGCGTCTCTCCACCGACGCCGCTGAACATGAAGAAGGTGCGCGGGTCGCCGATGATGCCGTGGATGCTGTCGCCGAAGCAGAGGCTGAAGCCCACCACCACCCAGAGCAGGCTGATGACCGCCATGGCGATGTAGCTCTGCAGCAGCGTGGACACGACGTTCTTCAGCCGCACCATGCCGCCGTAGAAGAAGGACAGGCCCGGCGTCATCAACAGCACCAGCGCCGTCGCGGTGAGAATCCACGCCGTGTCCGCTGGGTTGATGGGCCCCCCTTGCTTCACCTGCGCCGCCGGCGTCACCAACATGCCCGCCACGCCCACTCCCACCAGCAGGGCCAGTGCCAACCACTTCTTCATCGCGTCACCCCAAGGAAGACTGACGCAATGCAGTATGAGGCCGGCGTGGGCCAGATTCAACGGACCGGAGTCTTAAATCCCGTCGGATACAGCTAAAAATCGATAGAATTGGGCTTAAAATTCATGAATCTGGGCGGGATGTAGGGTCATCTACTTCACGATGATGCGGCCACCCTTGATGTCCAGGTCCTCGCCGCCCTTGAGGACGACGTTGCCCCCGTCTGTCTGGATGGTGCAGGGCCTCGAGCCCTGGATGGTGACGGAGGCCGTCTGGCTCTTGCCGAACGAGACGGAGGTCTTCACGCCGCTGCACACCGCCGTCCAGGTGTAGTCGCGCGAGTCGCGGTTGTAATAGCGCACGGTGACGGCGGCCCATGCGGCCGACGACGCCAGCAGGCCGGCCACGAGGGTGGCTATCGAGAGCCTGGCTTTCATTGTCTCCCCCTTTGAAGGAAGTGGCGCAGTCATACCCGTTGGCCCTGACGCGCGCTCGTCACTCGAGGTGAGACATACCCGCCGAGGCGGCTGGCCTCGTCCCCGCGTGGAGTCCTACGCAGACATACGAACCGGGCGCGCGCGCCTGGCTCACGTGTGCGTCGGTGGCGCCTCGGTGGCCTGGTCGAACTCGTCGGGGTGGAGGTGGAACCAGCGGGCGATGAGCATCACCTCCTGGGCTTCGTGGGCGCGCAGGCCGAGCGTCTCGGGCTCGGGGCGCTCGAAGATTTCCCGGACGCGGGCCTCCAGGGCTTCGCGCTCCTCGGGGGTTCGCGGCGCGGGCCGCTCGTCGCGCACGCTGCCCCGGCGCAGGACGTAGACGCGGTCCTCTCCGGCGTGGCCCGGCACCGTGTACACGAAGGACAGCCGCTTCATCGTCCGGCCCAGGGAGACCATCCACTCGCGGAGGTTCTTCAGGCGCTCCGCGCGGTCTCTCAGCTCCGCGGCGTACTCGAACTGCAGACGTCGGGCGGCCAGGGCCATGCGCTCGTGCAGCAGGGTGAGCGGGACGTCGGAGGTGCCTTCCAGGAAGGCCCGGGCCTGGGCGATGCGGGCGTCGTACTCGGCATGGGTGCAGCCGCCGGCACAGGGCGCGAGGCAGCGGGAGAGCTGGCCGCGCATGCACAGGGGCTCCTGCTTCAGCGGGAAGAGCTGGCCCTGGTTGGCCAGTCGCATCGGTGTGTCCGCCGCGCAGTCTCTCAGCTCGAGCAGGTCATTCACCGCGCGCACCACGTCGGAGACCGCGCCCTGGCCCTGGAAGGGGCCGTAGTAGTCGCCGCTCGCGCCGGTGACGCGCCCCACGACGTGCAGGCGGGGCACGGCCTCCTTGGTGAGGTGGAGGAAACAGTGTCCCCGGTCTCGCTTGTGCTCCACGTTGTAGAGGGGGCGGTGGAACTTGATGAGGCGCAGCTCGCGCAGCAGCGCGGCGAACTCGCTGGGCGTGTGCTCCCACTCCACCTGATGCGCGTGGGCGATGATGTCCGCCGCCTTGTCGCCGGGCTCCGCGCGAAAGTAGGAGAGCAGCCGCGAGCGCACCCGCACGGACTTGCCGACGTAGAGCACTTCGCCCGAGGGCCCCAACATCCGGTAGATGCCGGGCCGGTTCTCCGCGTTCGCGCGGACGTGTTCGAGGAGTGAGGCGACGCGGGAAGACATGTGCGGCGAAGGCCCGGCCCTGTGCGTGCCGGACGACATGTCACCGTACACCTCGGTGCGGGCCTCGCGCGGCCCTCGCCTCTTCCTTCCAGCGTGCTTGTCCGTGGGGCGGACGGCCTGGTCGCATGCGAAGGCGAGCAGGTGAGGAGGGGGTTGGTCGCGCCCGCGACGCGCCACACGCGAGGCCGCCGCTCGCCATGAGGGCACCCGTCCACGTCCAGACTCCGATGGGGGGTTTATGAAGTTATGTGAACCACCTTGTCTCGTTTGGTTAACAGCGTTAAGTGGTGGTCCTGTGTAAACCCGGCCTCGCGATGAGGAGGGGTGTCTGCCTGCCTCGATGAAGGCGGGAGGGAGTCGCCGTCATGGTGCGTGCCCCGTCGTTGACCCTGTCCGCCGCGTGGATGAGCGGCTTCGCCATCCTCGTCGTGGGGCTGTTGTCCCTGGTGGGGTGCTCGCGCCCGGCCACCGCCGCTCCGGGGCCTGCTTCCTCCGGTGAAGCGCCCGTCCAGGTGCGCTCCGTGCCCGTCGTGGCGGAGGAGGTCACCCGTCCGGTGCGCGCCAGCGGGGTGCTCGCCGCGAAGCAGGAGCTGCGGTTGTCCTTCAAGCTGGGTGGCATCGTCAGGCAGGTCGCCGTGGACGAGGGTCGGTCGGTGACGCGAGGGCAGGTGTTGGCCGCGTTGGACCCGTCGGAGATTGGCCCCCAGGTGGCCCAGGCTCGCGAGGCGAGGGACAAGGCGGCCCGAGACTTGGAGCGCGCGAAGCAACTTCACGAGGCCCAGGTGGCCACGCGCGCGCAGCTGCAAGACGCCACCACGGCCTTCGAGGTCGCCGACGCCGCCTGGAGCGCCGCGGCCTTCAACCAGCGACAGGCCACCCTCGTGGCGCCCTCGAACGGGCGCATCCTCCGGAGGCTGGTGGAGCCCGGTGAGGTGGTGTCCCCCGGCCAGGCCCTCTTCCAGTTCGCGAGCGCGGATGGCGGCTGGGTCGTCCGCGTGGGCCTGACGGACCGCGACGTCGTGCGCGTGCGGGAAGGGGACGCGGCGGAAGTATCGCTCGACGCCTACCCCGGCCGGACGTTCCAGGCGCGCGTCAGCGAGATTGCCAGCGCCGCCACGCCGGGCCTGGGCACGGCGGAGGTGGAGCTCGAGCTGCGACTCCCCAAGGAGGTTCCCGCACGTGTGGCCGGCGCCGACGAGCGAGGTGGCGCGGAGCCCTCCCCGCGACTGTTGTCAGGCCTCTCCGCGAAGGCGCGGGTCCTTCCGTCCGAGCGGCAGACGGTGCGCTTCATTCCCGTGGAGGCACTGCTGGAAGGGGACGGTGACGTGGCCAGCGTCTTCATCGTGAACCCGGATGGTCGGAGCGCGCGGCGCCAGCGCGTGAGGGTGGCCTTCCTCTCCTCCGAGGACGGCCGCGCGGCCCTGTCCGAGGGGCCCGACGTGGGCGCCCACGTCGTCACGGATGGCGTGGCCTTCCTCCGCGACGGCCAGGCGGTGGCGGTGGTGGAGGCGCGATGAAGCTCTCCACCGCGGCCGTGAAGAACCCGCAGCTCACCCTGGTGGTGTTCGCCATGTTGGTCGCGCTGGGCGTCTCCAGCGCGCTGTCCATTCCCCGCGCGGAGGACCCTGTCTTCCCGATGCCGGGCTTCACGCTCATCGCCGTGTACCCCGGTGCGAGCCCGGCGGACCTCGAGCAGCTCGTGGTGGACCCGCTCGAGGAGGCCTTCGAGGAACTCGATGACGTGAAGGAGGTGCGCAGCCAGATGGAGGACGGGCTGGCGCAGCTGGAAATCGAGTTCGAGTCCTCCACGGACCCGGATGACAAACACGCGGAGGTGCTGCGGCAGGTTACCGCCACGCGGCCCCAGCTTCCCTCGGGACTGGTGCGCCTGGAGGTCCTCCGTCACAGCGCGGCGAACGTGAGCGTGGTGCAGTTCGCCCTGGTGGGGCCCCATGTCTCCGCGCGAGAGCTGGAGCGGCACGCGGACGCCCTGGCGGACCGGCTGACGCATGTGTCCGGCGTGAAGAAGGCGGAGGTCTTCGCGGCGACGAAGCAGGAGGTGCGCGTGTCGGTGGACCCGGAGCGACTGGCGCGCGTGGGCGTGTCGCTGGAGCGGGTGCTGCAAGCGCTCGGCGGCGCCAACCTCAATGTCCCCGCGGGCAGCGTGGACCTGGGCGCGCGGCGCTTCAACGTGAAGACGAGCAGCGAGTACACGTCGCTCGAACAGGTGCGCGCCACCGTGGTGTCCGGTGGAGAGGCGGGCGTGGTGCGCCTGCAGGACGTGGCGGACGTGTCGTTTCGGGACCAGGACGCGGTGCACCTGGGCCGCTTCAACGGCGAGCGCGCTGTCTTCGTCGGCGTCACGCAGAAGGAAGGTGGCAACGTCTTCGCGGTGAGGGATGCGTCGCTCGAGGTCGCCCGCGAGTGGGCCCGGGAGCTGCCGAAGGGTGTCCGGCTGGAGACGGGGTTCGACCAGTCGCTCCAGGTGGAGCGGCGGCTGGGCGGCTTCGCGATGGACTTCGCGCTGGCGCTGGCCCTGGTGCTGGTGACGCTCCTGCCCCTGGGCTTCCGGGCCAGCCTCATCGTCATGGTGTCCATTCCCCTGTCCCTGGCCCTGGGGCTCGCGGCGCTGCACCACGCGGGCTTCACGCTCAACCAGCTCTCCATCGTCGGCTTCGTCATCGCCCTGGGGCTCCTGGTGGATGACAGCATCGTGGTGGTGGAGAACATCGCCCGCTTCCTGCGTATGGGGCGCAGCCGGGTGCGGGCGGCCATCGAGGGCACGTCGCAGATTGGGCTCGCCGTGCTGGGCTGCACCGCCACGCTGGTGTTGTCCTTCGTGCCGCTGCTGTTCCTGCCCGGCACGTCCGGTCAGTTCATCCGCAGCCTGCCCATGGCGGTGGTGTTCACCATCCTCGCTTCGCTGCTGGTGTCGCTCACGGTGATTCCGCTGCTGGCCAGCCTCTTCCTCTCGGAGGGCGAGCACCCGGAGGGCAACCGCGTGCTGCGCTTCTTCCACCACTTCATCGAGCGCAGCTACCGCCCGCTGCTGCACCGCGCGCTGGCGCGGCCGGTGGTGACGGTGGTGGTGGCCGCGGCGCTCTTCGTGGGCAGCCTGGCGCTGGTGCCGGTGGTGGGCTTCAGCCTCTTTCCGAAGGCCGGCACGCCCATGTTCTACGTGAAGGTGGAGACGCCCGAGGGGGCCAGCCTCCCGGAAACGGACCGGGCCGTGCGCTTCGTGGAGGACGCCCTGCGCCGCCGGCCGGAGGTCGTCTCCGTCTCCGCCAACGCGGGGCGGGGCCATCCGTCCGTCTACTACAACGTCCAGCCGAGCGCGGAGCGCCCCAACGTGGGCGATCTCTTCGTCCAGCTCCAGGACTACGACTCGGAGACGACGCCCGCGCTGCTCGACGGCCTGCGCGCGGAGTTGTCCGCGTACCCCGGCGCGCGCATCGAGGTGCGCGAGTTCGAGCAGGGGCCTCCCATCGAAGCGCCCGTGGCGGTGCGATTGGTGGGGCCGGAGCTGGAGACGCTGCGCACGCTGGCCGCGCGGACCCAGCAGGTGCTGGAGACGACACCGGGCACCCTCTACGTGAAGAACCCGGTGCAGACGCGTCGCACGGACCTCCAGGTGGAGGTGGACCGGGAGAAGGCGGGGCAACTGGGTGTGCCCGCGGCGGAGGTGGCGCGCGCGGTGCGCTTCGGGCTCGCGGGTCTGCCGGCGGGCACCTTCCGCGACGAGGCGGGCGAGGACCATCCCATCCTCGTCCGGATGCCGCTGGAGTCCGGCGCGTGGCCGGCATTGGGCGCGCTGGAGCGCCTGCATGTGGCCAGTGTCACCGGCGCGCAGGTGCCGCTCATGCAGGTGTCCCAGGTGCGCCTGGAGGCCAGCCCCAACCGCGTCACCCACCACGACGGCGAGCGCTCCGTCACCGTCTCCGCCAGCGTGGCCACCGGCTACATCAACGACAACGTCATCCAGGACGTGCTGCGCCGGCTGGACGCGGAGGTGAAGCCGCCGCCGGGCTACCGTCTGGAAGCGGCCGGAGAGCTGGAGAGCCGCCAGGAGAGCTTCGACGGCGTGTCCGCGGCCGGCATCATCGCGGCCTTCGGTGTGCTGGCGGTGCTGGTGCTGGAGTTCCGCACGTTCCGCAGCACGCTCATCGTCGCGTCGGTGATTCCGCTGGGACTGGTGGGCGGCATCCTCGCGCTGTTCCTCACCGGCAACACGCTGTCGTTCACCGCCTCCATCGGCTTCATCGCCCTGGTGGGCATCGAGGTGAAGAACAGCATCCTCCTGGTGGACTTCACCAACCAGTTGCGCGCGCGGGGCCTGTCCGTGGACGAGGCCATCGAGCAGGCGGGCGAGACGCGCTTCCTGCCCATCCTGCTCACCACGCTGACGGCCCTGGGGGGCCTGCTGCCCCTGGCGCTGGAGCACAGCAGCCTCTACTCACCCCTGGCGTGGGTCATCATCGGTGGGCTGATTTCCTCCACCGTCCTCACCCGGGTGGTGACGCCGGTGGTGTACAAGTTGCTGGCCCCGGAGGTGGAGCGGGAGGGCGAGGCACCGGCCAGCGAGGGGCCCGCGTCCCCGCTGCCCGGCTCCGTCGCATCGGCCGGTGGCGCGGCATAGCGGCACTCGAGAGGCACCATGGGCATCAAGGAGCGACGAGAGCGGGAGAAGCAGGCGACGCGGCAGCGCATCCTGGATGCGGCGCGCGAGCTCTACGTCCAGGAGGGCTACGAGGCGATGACGATGCGGCGCGTCGCCGAGAAAATCGAGTACAGCGCCACCGCCATCTACGTGCACTTCAAGGACAAGGCCGCGCTCATCCAGGAGCTGTGCGCCCATGACTTCCTGCGCTTCGCGGAGGTGCTCAACAAGGTCGCCAAGGTGAAGGACCCCGTGGAGCGCCTGCGGAAGATGGGGCGGGCGTACATCGACTTCGCCCAGGAGTACCCCACCACCTACCGCCTGCTCTTCATGGAGCGCCGCCCGGCCGAAGTGGGGACCACGGGACCGGACGGCCCGGAGCAGGGCAACCCCGAACAGGATGCCTATGCCTTCCTGCGCCAGTCCGTGCAGGAGGCGAAGGACGCGGACTGCTTCAGGCCCGAGCACCAGGACGTGGAGCTGGTGAGTCAGGCGCTCTGGGGCGGCCTGCATGGCCTCGTCGCGCTGCACCTGGTGATGGGGCCCGAGGACAAGTGGATCGACATGCGTCCGCTGATGCGCACCGCGACCCTGATGATGGACCTGCTCCTGGAGGGCCTCTGCAAACCCTCCAGGTCAGGCGGCGCTACGCGGGCTCGATGAAGTTGAGCCGGTAGCCGTCCGGGTCGGTGACGATGACCTCCCGGGTGTGCCACGGCTGGATGGCGGGGCCCTCCACCACGGCCCCCTGCGCCTGCGCCCGCAGGAGCAGCTCGTCCAGGCCGCTTGCGCCCTCGACGCGGAAGCCCACGAGCACGCCCAGTCCCCGCCGGCCTTCCAACTGCAACTGCGTTGGAGGCGCGACGAGGTAGACGTCCACCGCGCCCGCCCACTGGAGGCGGACGAAGGGCGGCTCTGCTTGGGTGCGCTCGAAGCCGAGCGCCTCGTAGAACGCCAGGGAGCGCGTCAGGTCCGAGACGAGCAGCTTGACGAAGGCCGGAATCACTTCTTGAGGCCTTCGGCGGCCAGCGCCGCCTGCACGTGGGGACGCTCGGCGACGCGCGCGTGGTAGGCCTTCACCGCGGGGAACGCCTCCAGGTCCACCTGCATGGGCTTCGCCCAGTTCAGCACGGTGAAGAGGTACGCATCCGCGACGGTGAACTGCTCACCCATGAGGAACGTGTTCTTCGACAGGACCTCGTCCAGCGTCTTGAAGCGCACCGCGAGCCGGTCCTTGTAGATCTTCTTCCCCTCGTCCGGAAACGCCGGGTTGAAGAGGGGGCTGAAGGCCTTGTGAATCTCGGTGGAGATGAAGTTGAGCAGCTCCTGGAGCTTGTAGCGCTCGATGGAGCCGTTGGCGGGGGCCAGCTTCGCCTCGGGCGCCTGGTCCGCGATGTACTGGACGATGGCGGGCCCTTCCGTCAGCACCGTGCCGTTGTCGAGCTGGAGCGCGGGGACATAGCCCTTGGTGTTGACGGCGAAGTAGTCCGCGCCGGTCTCCGTCTTCTTGCCGCGCAGGTCGACCTTCTCGAGGTCGAACTTCAGGCCCGCCTCACGCAGGGCGATGTGCGGGGACAGGGAGCAGGCACCGGACGAGTAGTAGAGCTTCATGGGAGCGCATTCCTCACGTGGGGGGTTCGAGGCGCGCAGTTCTGCACCTTCCCGGGAGGGGATGCCACCGTTTCGATGCGGGGCACCGGGTGGTGCCGGGCAGGCGGGCGGGTGGACGGCACGTGGCGCGGGCCGCGCTCCTGGGTCCGCCGGGCCCCGCTGCCGGGGGCGCGCTCGGAGTGGTAGTTGTTTCGCTCGGAGGTTGGCGCCGGCCCGGGGAGCCCGCCACGCCTCCTTACCCCCAGAGCGAGCCCCGGCCCCGCGGGGCGCTCCGTCAGACATGGCCGGGCCTCGCGCCCGAACCTGGAAGGACCCTATGCGTTTCAAAGTCACTCTGTTGCTGCCCATCGCGTTGCTGGCGTGGGGCGTGATGCCGGCGTGCTCCGGTGATGACGATGACAAGCCCGGCGATGATGGTGGCTCCAATCCCACCGACTCGGGCACCGACGCCGGCAGCCCCCCGGGCGATGGCGGCACGGGCAACGCGTCCTGCCCCACCGGCGCCATCCTCTGCGAGACGTTCGAGAACGGCTCCGCGGGTTGGGATGTCGGCCGCGAGCACTCCACCATCGAGGCGGACGGCACGAAGCCTCACACCGGCGCGCGCTCGCTGCACATCGTGACGGAGGACGGCATCGACGAGAAGCAGAACGAGGGCCAGGCGATTGCGCGGTGGATGAAGAGCATCCCCCCGTTCGACACGCAGCTCTTCGTGCGCGCGCACGTGTTCATGAACGCCTTCCCCGGCGACCAGGGGCAGATGGGCACCTACTTCGTCCTCTTCTCCGACACGAACTCGGACTTCGGCGGCATCGAGCTGCAGGTCATCCGGGACACGGGGTTCGCGCTCGATGACTGGTCCGCGAGGACGGGGCAGGGCTGGAATCGTCAGGGCCCGCCCGTCAACCTGGGCATGTCCACCGGCCGCTGGGTCTGCCTGGAGTGGGAGGTGCGCCGCCCCACCGCGTCGAGCACCCACGGCAACGCGCGAGTCTACGTGGACGGCGCGCTGGCCCACGACTTCACCGACATCGGCATGCGCTCCTTCAACAACTTCTGGGTGGGCTACGGCTTCGTGCATCCGCAGGGGCCGTCGGCCTCCGAGACGTGGGTCGACAACCTGGTGGTCAGCCGCACCCAGCGCGTCGGCTGCGAGTAGCACCCGGCCTCACCGCCGGCCCTGGCGCACCCCGGGGCCGGCGGCTCGTTCCTCCCCGTCGCGCGACACCTGTCAGGACGGGTTGATATGGTTCGTGTGTAATTAACACGAAGTCTCGCCGCCTATTCGCGGCGGAGGTCTGTCAGGAGCGGGTCATGTCGTTGAAGGAGCTGGCGCGGCAAACGGTGCGAATCGCGGAGCTGGGGACGTATGAGGCGCCCTCGGGGCGGAGCGTCTCGCTGGGGAACCTGGTGGCGCGCGCCGTGAGCGGGACGTTGCTGTACCGGCCCGACGACTTCGGGCGGCTCCCTCCCTTCGCGCCGGGCCTGGAGCGTCCGGACCTCCACATCGAAGTCACGGGCGAGAAGACGGGGCAGGCCGCTCGGCGGTTGGTGGAGGAGGAAGGAGAGACGCGGGTCGCCGCGCTCAACTTCGCCTCCGCGAAGAACCCGGGCGGCGGCTTCCTGGGCGGCGCGAAGGCGCAGGAGGAGGACCTGGCGCGCTGCTCGGCGCTCTATCCGTGCCTGCTCTCGCAGCGGGGCTACTACGACGCGAATCGCGCCGAGCGCTCGATGCTGTACACCGACCACCTCATCTACTCGCCGGACGTGCCGTTCTTCCGGGATGACTCGCTGGAGCTGCTGGAGCGGCCCTTCTGCCTCTCCGTGCTCACCGCGCCCGCGCCCAATGCCGGTGAGGCGCTCCGGGTGGACGTGGGCCTGCGGCCTCAAATCCACGAGGTGCTGCGCGCGCGGGCGCTGAAGGTGCTCCAGGTGGCGGCGCACCAGGGCCATGAGGTCCTCGTCCTGGGAGCATGGGGCTGCGGCGTCTTCCGCAACGAGCCGGTGGAGGTCGCCAACGCCTTCTCGCTCGCCCTGGCGGCCCTGCCCGGCGCCTTCAGGCGCGTGGTGTTCGCGGTGTACGAGCGGAGCGGTGACGGGCCCAACCCGCGCGCCTTCCGCGAGCACTTCGCGTGACGCGGCGTCGGGGGCGGGGCGGCGGATTTAACTCGGTTTAATTCCACCTCCGCCCCGGTTTGGACGACAACTCCCCAAGCATTCACTTCAGGGGGAAGTCGATGACAGGGGATTGGGGCGGTCCGGGGGAATCGCCGATGGCTGGGGGGCGGACGGCGGAGCTCGCCGTGCTCGCGAGCGGGACTTCATGGCTCCTGCCGGCGCGGGATGCTCGCACCGTCCGCGTCCTCGTCGGCCCCACGGGGATGTTGTCGGTGCTCCAGGACTTCGCGCGCGGCGTGGGGGGCGCCGCCGCGGGTCCGGGCATCGCGGGGGACGACCTCTGCTTCACGGGGTGGCAGGTGGACTTCGACGTCACCCTGGACGAGGGGCTGGCGGCGTACCACCAGCTGCTCTCCGCTGGAGCGCTCTCCGACGAGGTGTGCGAGGCGCGCGGCGTCTCCACGGCGACGGTGCGAGTCGCGGTGGGGGAGGCCCGCTTCGTGGGCTCGGAGTCGTGGCTCGGTCGCGAGGCCAGTGTCTTCACCACCGACGAGCGCACCGGGCGCGAGGACTTCCAATACACGGCGCTCCTGGGGAATCTCATCCTGCGCAGCCGGGGCGAGGTGGGCGATGCGCACAGCCACGTCCACGAGGTCACGCTGACGGGGGTGGCCCACCAGCTCGTGCAGGCGCTGCGCCGGGTCCACCCGAGGACCGCGACGCATGACGACACGGCGGTGCTCGTCTTCACGGCGGACGAGGCCGAGCGGCTGCGTCAGGGCGCGCGGGACTGGATGCTGGCCGCCGAGGAGGGACACCCCGCCGGCGAGGATGGCACCCCGGAGTGGGTGCGCGGGCTGGCCAGCGCGGAGTCCGCGGAAGAGGCCATCACCCGGCTCTGCACCTCCGCGAGCGATGCGGCCCGCGTGGCGGAGCGTGTGCTGGAGCTGGGCGCGTTCCTGCTGGAGTCAGAGGCGGCGGCCCAGGTGTGAGGCGTGGCGCCAAAGAGGGCGCCCATGCATCAGGGATAGCGAGCGAAGACGGGCACCGCCATGGACACCGGCTCCGAAGAAGAGAGCTCCGGCTCCGTGGTGGTCAGCGGCTGGTAGGCATCCACGGGCGCCGCGCAACCGACGACGAACTCAGCGGCCTCGCGGAGTTTCTCCAGGGCGCGCTCCGTGCAGTGCAGGGTGACGAGGGGGAGGAAGCCCGGCTCACTCATCCACTTCACCGCTCCCAGCAGGTGATGCGCGCTCAGGAACCCCATCACCTGGTCTCGCAAGGCGCGGCTCTCCTCTCCCGCCGCGAGCAGGACTGCACGCCTGTCTCGCGGGGGCGGGGGCTGTCGAGGCCCACGCTCTTCCCGGGGCATGATGATGGTTTCAATCCACATCGGAGCGCCCTCCGGACGGAAATCCCAATGGCGCGCTGACCAGGTGAGGCTGCTTGCTCCCTGGCCATTGGGACGCTGGGGAATGATGCGCGATTTCACTTCGAGTTGTTTCGCTTCGCGCGCCAATTCCTTCTCGGAGGGCGACAAATTGTGAAAAATCGGAGTGACCCTGAAACACACGATGTCTGGGGTTGGCCCACAGGGTGGGCGGATTCCGCGTAGTGGCGAACCCTCAGTCGTTGACGGCTGGACATAGGGATACGGCCGGAGGGTGTGTCAGGCTGGGGCACATGAGACCTGGCCGCGCGGTGACGCCCGAGACGCTGTCCCTGTCGCTTCTCACCCCGAGTGAGGGCGAGCGAGCGCCGCGTGGCGAGGGCGGTTCCTGAGTCGGTCCGAGGTCGATCATGCCCACCGGAACGCCCTCTCCCCGCAGTCGACGCAGGCGCACTGAAGGCACCGTCTCGCGCGCTGCCCGTGCGTCGCGAGAGGAGGCGTCGCGGGCCGGAACGCCGCGAGGGTTGGGGCCGCCCGCCGTCTTCGTGGGGCGCAAGCAGGAGCTCCAGCGGCTGGGCACGTTGCTGAAGCGCGTGCGCACGGGCGTCGTCTATGGGCTGCCAGGGGTGGGCAAGTCCGCGCTGGTGGCCGCCGTCGCGTCGCGCCACCGGGGGCCGGTGGTCCACCGCCGCATCGCTCCTGGAGACACGTTGGACGCCGTGGTCGACGACGCGCGCCGCCTCTTGCGCGAGGCGCCCGTGGCCCAGGCCTTGTCGGATGACTCGCGACTGGAGGATCTGGCGCGGGAGCTGGAAGCGCGCGGGGCCTTGTTCGTCCTGGACGACCTGCACGTGCTGCGGCCGGAGGAGCGGCTCGCGTTGGTGGAGGGGCTCGGCGGGCGGCTGCGCCAGGGCGCGTTGCTGGCCACCTCGCGCGAGGAGGTGCCGCGCCAGGCCACCAGTCCGGACCGCTTCGAGCTGCGGCTGGATGGGCTGCCGGAGGCCGCGGCGAAGCTGCTGTGGCGGCAGTTGGACACGCTGTATGGCGCGCGGGAGGGCTTCGCCGCGGCGTGGGCCCGCTCGCGGGGCGTGCCGTTCCTCCTCAGGCGCGCGCATGCGAATGACGCGGACGTGGAGGAGCCGGTGCGCGCCGCCCTCGCCGCGCTGCCTCCGGACGAGCGGCATGTGGCCGCCGTGCTGGCCCTGTCGGAGCTGCCACTGCCCGCCTCGGCCCTGCGCGACGTGCTGCCAAAAGAGGCGGCGGGCGAGGCGCTGCGGCGGCTCTCCGCCCGGCTCCTCGTCGAGACGGACGCGCGGGGCCGCCACGGCGTCCACGACCTGGTGCGCGAGGCCTTCCAGACGTTGCTCGACGCCGACGAGGCACGCGCCGCGCACGAAGCGCTCCTGGGGTTGCTCGCGCGCGAGCCCCTGCCGGAGGTGGTGCGGGTGCGCGCGATGTGCCGCCATCTCCAGGCACTGGGCCGCCATGAGCAGCGCCGTTCCTTCGTCGTCGAGCAGGCGGAGGCCCTCGTGCGGCAGGGCGCCGCGGGGGAGCTGCTGGCGCTGCTGGGCTCGCTGCCGCCCGCGCTGTGCACACCGGACGTGGGGCTTGCGCGCGCCCGTGCCCAGGTGCGGCTGCTGGACTTGCGCCGCGCGTACGCGGAGCTCGTGGCGCTGCTGGCCTCACTGGGAGACGCGGAGGATGCGCGGAGCGCGGGGCTGCGCGAGCAGGTGGGCACGGTGCTGGTCCGGGTGGCCCTCTTCTCGCTGGAGCTGCCCGCGTGTGAGCGGACGCTCGGGTCCATGCCCATGCCGCGCGACGCGGAGGTCTTCCTTCAGCAACTGCTCGCCTGGGCCGCGCTGCGCTTCTTCCAGGGCCGGTTGGATGAGTCCCTGGAGATGCTGGACGCCGCGTGCGCCGCATCCGACGACAAGCGCGTGCTCGGCTGGTGCGCCTATGCCCGCGCGCTGATGTGCTGGATTGAAGGCCGGGACGAGGGGCTCGAGGAGCCCCTGAGCCAGTGTCTGTCCTTGCTGGAGGGCGCGCCGCTCGACTCGCGCGGGCCGCTGGTGGCCGCGATGTCCGCGGGCATCCTCAGTCGGCTGGGGCGCTTCACGCAGGCGCAGGCCGCGCTGGATGGTGTGCGGGAGCGGCTGGGACAGCTGGGCGCGCCGAGGCTCGCGCTGGAGCTGGACTGCATCGCCGCGCTTGTGCTCGGAGAGCGGGGCGAGCGGCGCGCCGCGCTGGCTGGCCTGCGAGAGGTGGCAGTGCGCGCGGAGCAGGGCGGCTATCTCTTCGTCCACCACCTCTCCCGCGTTGGCGCGGGCCGCATGCTGTTGGAGCTGGGGCGGCGCGCGGAGGGGCTGGCGCTGCTGGACGACGCGGCGGCGGATGCACGCGCGCGCGGCGCCGAGGGCCTGGTTCGCGCCGCCGAGACGGCCCGCGCCTCGGACGTGCTGCGACAGGTGGAGCGCCCTGGCGCCGTGGAGCCTCGCGAGGTGCGTCCGGGCGTGGCGGCGCGACAGCGGGCGCTGGCGGCGCTGGCCGCGGCGACGGCGGGCGACAGCGTGCGCGCGGAGGGACTGCTGGCGTCGCTGGAGCCCCTCGCGCGAGGCGAGGACTTCGCGATGGAGCGCGCGCTGGCCCACCTGTCCCGGGCCATGCTGCACCGGCTCTCCGAGCGCGCGACGGAGGTCCGGGGCTCGATGGAGGCGGCGGCGCGCTCCGCGTCGGAAGGCGCGGCGGACCCGGAGCTGATTCCGGAGCTGGCGCGCACGCTCGCCTCGCTGCGGGTGGTGACGTCCGACGGCTCCCGGCTCGCCGTCGAGGCGCCCGTCGCCGCCTCGGACGCGGTGGTGCTGGACGCCAGGGACCATGCGCTGCGCGCCGGAGGCCGCACCGTCTCGCTGGCCACGCGCGTGCTTCCCCGCCGCCTGCTGTACGCCCTGGCTCGCCAACCCGGGCGCACGCTGTCGAAGGAGGCGTGTGTGCGGGCCATGTGGGAGGCGGACTATGACCCGCGCCTGCACGACAACGCGCTGCGCGTCCACGTGCGCCACCTGCGGGAGGTGCTGGAGGGCACTGGCGCGCGCCTTCTGTTCGAGGACCCGGGCTATCGCCTGGAGGTGCCTCGGGGCTTCGCCTTCGTGCGCGACGAGCCCGGCGCGTCCTAGAGCGGCAGGTCCACCACGAACGTCGCGCCCCCGCCGGGCGAGTCCTCCACGCGGATGTGGCCGCCGTGGGCCTCGACAATCTGCTGGACGATGTAGAGCCCCAGCCCCATGCCTCCGCGCCGCTGCGCGTTGTCGCCCTGGGTGAAGCGCTCGAAGATGCGCTCGCGGTCCTTCTCCGGGACGCCCTGCCCGTTGTCCCGCACCATCAGGCGGAGGGTGCCGCCGTAGCGCGTGAGCGAGAGGAACACGGGGTTGCCCGAGCCGTAGCGCAGGGCATTGGACAGCAGGTTGCTCACCACCTGCTCCATCCGCAGCCGGTCGAAGCGGCCCATCATCGGCCCCTCCACCGACGCATTGAGCTGCACTCCTGTCTGACGGGCTTCGTCGCCGAAGCGCGCGACGAGGTCGGAGACGACGGCCGCGAGGTCGCCCTCGGTGAAGTGGAAGTCCAGCTTGCCCGTCCGGATGCGGCTGACATCCAGCAGGTTGTCCACCAGCGCGCTGAGCCTGCGCAGTTGTCGCTCGGTGGCCTCCAGCTTCGCCTGCACCTTGACCGAGCCGAGCGTCTCCGTGGGCGCGCTTTCGCTCATGCGCCGCAGCAACTGGGCCTGGAGCCGCAGGGACGTCAGCGGCGTGCGCAGCTCGTGGCTGGCCAACGAGAGGAAGTCGTCGCGCGTGCGCACCGCTTCCTGCAGCGCGAACTCCGTCTCCTTCAGCGCGGTGATGTCCAGGATGGCGCCCCGGATGACCACCACCTTGCCCGTCGCGTCGCGCAGCACCCGGGCCCGGCTGGTGAGCCAGTGCCACGAGCCGTCCGGCCAGTACGTCCGGAAGGTGGAGATGTACGAATCCGTCTTGCCCGCGAAGATGTCATCCAGTTGCGACTGGACGCCCGGCCGGTCGTCCGGATGCAGCGATTCGATGAACCGCTCGTGGGTCCACTCCGTCAGCGGATGCGGATAGCCGTAGAGGCGGTCATGTCCCTCCGAGCGGAACACCTGACCGGTGGCGAGGTTCGTCTCCCAGACGGCCATCTGCGCCGAGTCCAGCGCCACCTGGAAGCGCTCGCCGAGCTGACGGAAGCGCTCCTCGGTCCGCGCCACCTCGTTCTCCGCGCGCTGCCGGCGGGTGATGTCGGCCGCGAGCACCCACGTCTCCTCGCCGACGACCTGGACATTCACGTCCAGCCAGGTGCGCGAGGGCAGCTCCGCCAGGAAGCGTCCGCCTTCGCGGGTGGCGAGCGCGGCCATCAACCGCTCGTGCAGGGACGTGCCCGCGAGCGCGGGCTCCGCCACCCACGGCTCCTGTCCCCGGAGTTGGTCGGCGGGGAGGCCCAGGAGCGCGGCGGCGCGGCCGTTCACCTCTCGAATCCGCCCATGGGCGTCCAGGCAGAGGAACGCCTCGCTCATCATCTCCCGCAGCACACACAGGCGCGCGTCGGCGGAGAGGCCCGCCTCGTCAGCGGCGGCGGCGGGCAACACTCGCGGGTCGTGGGAGGTGTCTTTCGAGGAGCCGGACACGGGGGACGGCGCGGGGTTCATGTAGAACTGAACCGTCCCCTGGCGCTCCAAATGCGTCAAGTCGCCTCCTTTGTTCGGAGAATCGTGACGCGGGCCTGCGTCCGCACGCCGGGCCATCCACCGGAGCTTGCTTCGACCCCTCTTCCGGCTGACTCCGCGAGGCGGACGGGGCATGCGGCTCAGGACCCGCCTGAAAGCGCGGTCGGGTCCTCGATGGGTGTCGGCATGACCCACAGCCCCGTGGGATGGAGGTACGCCTGGTCGAAGGCGTAGAGGATGCCCGTCCACCGGTCCATGAAGACGGCCCAGTTGTACTCGGTGGGAGGAGACGTCAGGGGATTCCCGTCGCGGTCCGGCTGGCTGTACGCGTAGTCGGCGTAGTTCCAGACCACCGTGCCGAACTCCGTGCGCAACAGCGGGGTGAGAATCTGGAGCAGCGCGACGCGCGACACCTCGTCCGGTCGCGGCACCGCGGGCGAGAAGACGGGCTGCGCCATGTCATGTTGCTCGCGCCAGGCGATGTAGTTGTTGCCCATGGCCACCAGCGCGTCGCGCTCGGCGGGTGTCGGCGCCACGCGGGCCTTCTCGTAGAGCGCGAAGGCGGCCACCAGCAGGCTCTTGTAGTGCATCCCCGGGAAGACCTGCTCGAACAGGTAGGGACGCGGGACGTCGTATGCGTGCGCCAGCGCGTAGGCATACGCCTGCGAGGCCTGCGCGGGCACCGAGTCCACCAGCGTGAACTCCGTCAGCACGCGCTCCGGCGTCACCGCGCCCGCGCCCCGGCGCCAGTCCAGGTACAGCTGCCCCGAGCCGCCGATGTCCGTGAAGATGGCGAGGTTGCCCTCGTGGAGCGTGCGCTCCAGCGTCATGACGATGCTCTCCGCCTTGTCGAGCGGCCAGAAGCCCGGAGCGCTCCAGTAGAGCGCGGCGAAGCGCGCGGCCGTGGCGGCCAGCGTGCGCACGTCCAGCAGCGCCGCGCCGTTGAGCGACGTGATGAGCGCGGCGAGCGAGGAGGCCGCGTCGATGGGAAGTCCGCGCAGCACCAGCTCCAGCCCCAGTTGCTCGGGAGAGACGCGCAGCTGGGCGTTGAGTCCCACGCGCTGGAGCGCATGGAGCACCGACAGCGAGGGCTGCCCACGCGCCGCGGCGATGATGCGCTTCGCGATGGCCGTGCCCAACATGCCCTCACCTCCGGTCTGCGAGGCGTGGGGCGCGAAGGTGAACCAGTTGGGCCGCACGGCGCTGGCGCCGCCGGGTTCGAGCGTCGGGTCCAACACCGCGCCCAGCTCATAGGCGATGGCGATGTAGCCCAGGGTGATGCGGCGATTGTCCTCCAGCGGCGTCGCCGCCGGCTGGGCCAGGGCGGACGTGGAGGTCAGCGCGGTGGCCAGCGCCAGGACTGAGAAGAGGTGGAACGGGGCAGGGGAGCGGAGCTGTCGCATGGGAAACCGTCTCGGAGTGGCGGGGCCCTGGGGAGGTAGTCACGGGCCAGGACCTTCCCAAGCCATACCGGCGTCGCCGCATTGCAGCAGTGTCCGGAGGTCGACGAATCCAGGCCGTGCGATTCCCATGCGTCCCATGAGCGGGGCTGCACGAAGGAAGGCGGGAGTGCGTCACGCCCTCACAGGTGCCGAGCGGCGTGCTCCACCCACAGCGAGCCCGGCGCGGTGAACACATCCGTCGCGCGGCCCTCCATCACCCACCAGCCTCCCCGGGCGAGCTCCTCCTCGAGCTGTCCGGGGGCCCAGGCGGCCAGGCCCTCGAAGGTGAGCGAGGAGCCGACGGGCAGGTGAGGCTCCCGGCTCCCTTCGTACCAGGAGAGGCCGCCTGGCAGGGGATGCGCTCCCTCGGGTGGCGGGCTTCGCAGCGTGAGGGTGATGCGGTGCTCCGCGCGGACCGGCCCGCCCCAGCGGTCCACGCCCACGGGCAGCGGCTGGTCCTCCTGGGTGCGCACGCGATTGAGCACCAGCCCCCAGGTGCTCCGCGCCTCGCCCGCGTCCAGCAGCAACACCACCGTCTCGTCGAAGGCGCCAGACACGCGGCCGGGTCTGGCGACGAGGAGCGAGCCCGACTTGAGCTCCACGGGCTCATGCTCCAGCGCCTTGAGCGCGTCGATGAGGCGGGGAAAGAACAGGAGCATCGACAGCGCGAGGAGGAACAGCATCCATCCCAGGGGGCGCCGGGCCAGGTGCCTCACGTCGCCACACCTGGGCGACAGGGGCCACACGTCCGCGCTGTCGAGGCGCTCACGCTCACGGCTTGCGAGGCGGCGGGGTGGGCTGCTGGAGCTCCGCCAGGTGCTCCGCCTTGAAGCGGGCCAGGGCCTCGCCCGGGTCGATCTCCTCGAGCCGCTCGGCCTTCGCGCGAGAGGACGCCGTGAGCTGCTCGAAGTCGGGGAGGTCGGACAGGTCGCGCTGCTTCTTGCCGCCGTGCAGCCAGCGCAGCGTCAGCACGAAGATGACGTAGATGCCGAGGGCGATGAGGCCGTACTTGAGGAACCACTCGGCCAGCCCGATGACGATGCCGATGGAGGCAATGGCGAGCAGGATGCCGATGGAGAACAGGAAGATGAACTCTCCCGACAACCACTTGAAGGCGAGCACGCCCAGGCCGACCTTGATGAGTGTCTGCTGGTCCTTCTTCTCCATGAAGTATTCCCCCCTGGGCGGTGGCCGCGGGCGTGAGCCATGAGGTGCCCTCCGCGTGCCACCCTGCGGACAGCATAAGTTGAACAGCGGGCGACTGTAAGGGCGGACGGACGCGAGGTCGCGACCTTGCTGCCGTCCGGGGCCCCTGCCTCTGTCAGCGCCTCGCGTGCCAAGACCGCTCGTCCTCCTGTTGTGGCTGCTCCTGGCTGGCGCCTCCGAGGGCGCGCCGGAGGAGGCGGGAGTCTCGCGTGTCTTCCCCGTGGAAGTCGTCACGGAGGTGCTGCGAGACCGGGTGGGGCTCCTGTGGGTGGGAACGCGCGAGGGGCTTTATCTTCACGACGGCCATCGCTTCCGGAAGTTCCAGCAGGAGCTGGGCCAGGAGGGCTCGCTGGTTACTTCAGCCGGGCCAGGTCCAAGGGAGTGTCCACGTCCTCGGAGCCGCCCGGGAGCAGGACGGTGGCGACACGCGAGGGCTCACGGGCAATCACCTTGCGCGCACCTTGCTCCGGGGAGAGCGACTCCAGCTCCGCGAACACCGAGCGGGCGAACAGGGCGGGCACGCCGCGAGTCCCGTCGTACTCGGAGGCCACGACGGGGGCACCGGTGCTTCGCCACGTGGCCACGAGCGCCGCCAGATGCGCGGCATCGACGCGAAGCTGGTCGCACAGCATGACGAGCACGGCCTCCACGGCAGGCGCGTCGGTTGTCGCGAGCATCGCCGCGAGTCCCGCCGTCAGCGAGCCACCCGGGCCGAGTGCCCAGTCGGAATGCGCCACGGTGCGCACGGGCAGCCCGGTGAGCTCCGATGCAATGGCTTCTTTGTGAGCGCCCAGGACGACGACGACGGGCCCACCGAGGCAGAGGGCCGCTTCGGCGGCGCGACGAACCAGCGTCTGGCCTTGATGGACAACGAGCTGCTTGGGGTGCCCGAGGCGAGAGGAGCCTCCCGCCGCCAGCAACACCACGCCCACCGTTGCGCGCTCGGCGGTCACGCGAGCTTCCGCACGGGAGGCGTCGCCGCCGTGTGGATGGGCGCCTGTCGCTCGCGCAGCTTCCCGCCCTCTCGGTCAGCGATGACGGCCTGAAGCTCGGCGACGATGGACAGGGCAATCTCCTCCGCGCCCTCCGCGCCCAGGTCCAGCCCCACGGGCGCGTGCAGCTTCTCCAGCATCGCCGCGCTGGGCGCCGGAGAGAGCGCAGCGAGCAGTCTGTCCGTGCGAGAGCGAGGCCCCAGCACGCCCAGGTAGCGCAAGGCCCGAGGCAGCAGGCCCGCCAGCAGCTCCTGGTCCTGGGGCAGGCTGTGCGTCATCAACACCGCCAGCGTGCGTGAAGACAGGGGCACCGTCGCGGCGGCCTCGCGCGCCTTCGCGGACACCACCGCGTGCGCGAGGGGGAAGCGGCGCCGCAAGGTCTCCGTGGGGCGATCCGCGACCACGGTCACCTGCCATCCCAACCCCGCCGCCTGCACCACGACGGGCGCCACATCGAAGCCGCTGCCAAAGAGCACCAGCGCATGCGGAGGCTCCACCACCTCCACCAGCACGTCCGCGCCGCCACACGGGCCGCTCCAGGTGCGCCCCACCTCCAGCGCCTCCCGAGCCGCCTCGCGAACGGCCTCCCCCAGGGGGCCCGCGATGTGACCGGCCTCCAGTCCGTCATCGCGCAACATCAGCCGCGCACCGACGGCGTGCGTGGGCCCCTGGTACACGGTGGCGACGACGGCTCGCCGTCCCAGGTTTCGTGCCTCGGCCGCGAAGGCGAGCGCATCCACGGGGCCCGGCTCGCAGCGCTCCAGCAAGACATCCACGACGCCATTGCAGCCGAGCGCGAAGGACAGGCCCCCTTCGTCCTCGGCGCCTTCTCCCGTGGAGTCGTAGCGCAGCACGCGCGGGCCGGTGCTCGTCCAGAAGAACGCCTTGCGGACGATGTCGGCCTCCAGGCAGCCGCCGCTCACTCCACCCGCGAGCCAGCCGTCCTCGCCCATCAACATCCGGGCGCCGGGCTTGCGGTATGACGAGCCGGACACGGCGACCACCGTGGCCAGTACCCAGGGGCCCCGCGAGTGCGCGCGGGCGCGGAGGATGGCGTCCAGGTCCTTCATGTTCCGCCGCGCAGCCTAGCAGAGGCGCGGGCGTCAACCGACTCCGGAGCCTTCGTGTGTCTTCACTGGCACGGTGTGTGTCGTGAACCGGGCGACGACCCGCGCGGCGAGTCTTGAGCCTTCCACGCAGAGGAACACGAGGAGCACCGGCTCGATGAAGTACTTGAACCGCATGTTCTCGCCCTTCTCGAACAGGATGCTCACCGTGGCGACGTACAGCACGGGCAGCAGGAGTCCGGCCACGCGGAGCCAGGCTGCTCGGCCCTCGAGTCGCCTCGCGGCCATCCCCCCCGTGAGGAGCAGCAGCAGCCAGAGCACGGGTGAGGAGAAGAAGAAGTCGAGGGGCTCACGCCACGGCAGTCGGTCCACCAGGACATTGGGCTGGTAGCGGCTGGAGGGCTCGCCATACAGCGAGGCGTTCTCCGCGAAGGAGGCCAGCGTCGTGGAGAGGGGTTGTTCGAGCAGCGCCCGGCGGCACACGTACTTCAGGCCCACCGAGTAGCGCAGGGCATCCAGGTGGTTGTAGTTGTAGTAACCCCCCAGCTTTTCGTCCTGGCGCAGCACGGCGGCGCTCGAAGGGGAGGGCAGCCCCGTGGGCAGCACGTTCGAGGGCAGGCGCATGGCGCCGAGGTCCGGCTCGCCCAGGCCAATGGCTCGACAGAAGTTGAGTCCGTCGAAGGTGGACGTCATGGACGTGCCGAAGAGCGCGAGCTGCTTGGCGACGTAGGGCCCCGCGAACAGCGCCACCAGCGCGACGTACCGTCCCACGCGCCGGAGGGGAACGTTCCTCAGCGCGAGGCACAGGGCCACGAGCAGGAAGAAGGGCCACTGGAAGATGGAGCGCAGGAAGAAGAGGACCAGTGACGCGGTGGCGAGCCGGGCGATGGAGCCTCCTTCTCGCTGAAGTCGCCACAGCTCGAAGCAGAACCACAGGAAGGCGAGGGCGCTCGCGGCCGTGCTGTCCAGCAAGGTGGCGAAGGCGAGGGCGCCCGGATGCAGCGCCGTCACCACCGCGCCGACGATGGCGGCGGCCCTCCCCGCCACTCGATGCACCCAGGCGAAGACGAGCGTCACGGTCGCCGCGAACACCAGTGCCCAGGCGACGTAGGTCCACCGGTCCACGGCGTCCACCAGGGCGACGCTGTCGAGCGAGCCGTGAAGCCCTCCGAGCACCGCGCGCAACATGTCCAGCAGGGGAGGCTGGATGTGCAGATACCAGAGGGAGCGCACCGGCTCGTCGCGCAGCTCCCGGAGCGACAGCGTCTGCATCATCCGCTCGGAGTTCCACGCCTGGAAGCGCAGCCCGTCCGTCGTGAACCGGCGGAACAGCGCCTCCAGGACGAGCAGGAACAGGAAGGACACGGAGAAGACGACGCCCTGCTCGCGTCGGCTGGCGACACGGCGGACGGGCTTCACGGGAGGGGCCGAGGGGACGGCAGAGGGGTCAACCACCGCCGAGGAGTCTCGCAGCCTCTCCGGCATCTCGTACAGGGGGCCTCACTCGCCTGGCTCCAAGGCCCCCGGAGTCGCGCGAATGGGCGTGCTCGAGTTCGGCGCCGGAGTCGCGCAGCCCCCGGGCACACAGGCGTGCTGTGCCCGTGAAGAGCGCGGCACGTGGCCTCATGTGGAGGTCGGGGCCTACTCCCGCACCCACTTCCGGCGAAGCGCGAGGGCCGCCAGGGCCAGCAGCCCGAGAGGACCCGCGAAGCCACTCCCCGTTGCTCCGCAGCCCCCGTCATCGTCGGACTTCCCCGGTGAATCCGTTCCCGAGTCAGGCGCCCCAGCATCCGGAGTCCCCGGCCCCGCGTCAGGTGTCCCGGAGTCCGGAGTGCCTGGGCCCGCATCCGGCGTCCCGGTCACCGGTCCCGAAGAATCCCCGTAGGCACCGATGTGCCCCGGACTCGTCACGGTGCGTGCCTCCGCCGCGACGTGCTTCACGTACTGCCAGTCCACTGTGAGGGACGCGGCCTCGGAGGGAGGCGCCACCGCGGCCCCGCGCAGCGGCGAGCCCGAGGCGAGGTGGAAATCCTGGCCATCCAGGTTGACGAAGCCGGGCGTGGTGCCAGTGAGGTTACCGCCGGTGTCCACGACGGAGCCCGTGAGCGTGCCGAAGGTGGAGACGTAACCCGGCTTGTACCAGTTACCGCCATGCCGCAGCGTGCCGGCCTCGTCCGTGAGTGACAGCGTGTTGCCTCCTACCGCGGCCACCAGGACGACATTGCTCGTGACGTGCGCCGTCTGGGCATTCGTCGACAGCCGCAGCAGCGTGGTGCGGTCCGTGCGCGAGGAGACGATGGTGTTGTGGAAGAGGTAGAGCTGGGAGCGGTAGTCCGCCGTCGTCCCGTTGTCTCCGCCGAAGTGGATGATTTGCCGGTTACCGGCGCCCGCGGGCTCCAGCAGCACGTTGCCGTAGACGAACGTCCGCGCATAGGACGGCGCCGCGCGAACGGCCACGCTGTCGGACTCCACCAGGTCGAGTTGCCGGTTACCGCCCTCAATCCAGTTGTACCGGATGACGGTGCCGGCGGACCGGTCCTTCAGGTTGTTTCCCAGACACCCCGAGCACAGGGGCCCGAAGCGGTTGAACTGGTAGGTGATGCCGAGCGACTCGGTATATGCATTGTGCTCGTAGATGCTGTCGATGTTGCCATTGCCGAGGATGTGATTGCGCTCGACGAGCAGGTCCGACGTCTCGTTGGCGACGAACAGGCCATTGCCGCTGTCCTCCAGGACGCAGCCGCGAATCGTGAGGTGCTCGCCCTTCTCGATGAAGATGGCGGCCGCGTTGTCGCTGTAGGTGGAGGCCCCGCTGCGACCGGTGAACGCACCTCGTGCGCGGCGCAGGTGCAGGTCCTCCACCACGAGATAGGCGGGCATCGTGTCAGCGGGCGTGTTGGAGCCGCCAATCTTCAGGATGCCGCGCTGTTCGCTCCAGAAGTTGAGCTGCGAGCGCGTCGTCGCGTTCTCCCCGACGATGACCGGCAGGTTGCCCGCCGCGTCGCGCACCCCGCGCACGGTGATGGGCGCGGAGGCCGTGCCTCGCACTCCCAGCACCCACTTCTCCGCATAGGGCGTCGGGCGGGCATGGATGAACACCGTGTCACCGGGCTGGAGCGACTCCCAGGGCACGGCGCCAATGCTGGCGAGAGGCTGGCCCGGGCCCACGCGGTACTCGGCGGCCTGGGCGACGAGCGACTGAAGCAGGACGAAGAAGACCCATCGGAAGCGGTGCATTTCACGGAGTGTGACGCGGCTCCGGTGGGGCGGTCCACCGGGCGTCGTGGCGGGGCGGGCGACGCGGGGCCGCCTCGTGGGAAAGGAGGACAGGGGGACTGGATGATTCCTCCGGCCCGGAGTGTAGTTCTCCCCCGCATGCCCCTTCTGCGTCAGGTCATCGTCCTCCAGTCCCTCCGCGAGCTCGGTCGCCTGGCCCCGGACCTCGCTCGCAATCGGGCGGAGCGCTCACTGGAGGCCAGCCTCCAGAGTCTGCGAGAGGCCAGCCTCACGACGCTCGGCATGGAGCTGGATACGCTGACGCTGTTCGACGCGCGCTCCGTCGTGCGGTTGTTCGCGCACGCGGAGCAGGCGCGCATCCTCGCCCACTTGATGGACGAGCGGGCCCGCACCCTCGCGGAGCATGGCGACTTCGTGGGGGCGCTGTCGGACACCGTCTACGCGGGGCAGCTCCTCGCGTGCTCCCGTCAGCGCTTCGGCGTCCTGCGGGACGCGGGCGCGGCGGATGCCCTGGAGCGCGAGCTGCCCAAGCCGCCGACCTGAGCGGCCTTGAGGGCTCAGGACGCGGCGCGGGCGCGGGGCCTGCGAGCGACCTCCGCGCCACAGGCCACCGCGTGGCGCGCGAGGGCTTCGTCCAGCGCCGCGTCGTCCAGCTTCACGCCCTTCTCGCGCCAGAGATTGTCCACCTGGAGCACGCCCTCGCGCACGCGGGCTTCCAGTCGCCCCACGAGCTGTCCCCGGTGCAGCAGCGGACACACGTACCAGCCCCACTGTCGCTGCGCGGCGGGCTTGTAGACCTCCCAGATGTAGTCGAAGCCGAACGCCACGCTCACCAGCCCCCGGTCCCAGAGCACCGGGTCCAGCGGTCCCAGGATTCGCATCCGAGCGTCGGGCTCCGGGAACTCGCGCTCCCGAAAGCCCAAAGGCGCCAGGTACCGTCGGGGCGAGCCCGGCACGGTGACTTCCTCCAGGAGCCCTTCGGCGACCAGCGTGTCGGGCAGCGCCGAGGTGCGCACGTCGGACAGCATGGACCAGTGCGGTCCGCTGGCGCGGCTCAAGAGGCCGGCGGCCTCCACGCGTTCGCTCAGGGCCCAGCGCTCGAACGTGTGTTTCACCCGGGCGTCGGCCATCCGGGGCAGGGCGCGTCCAGGCACGTCGTACACCTTGCCGCCGGGGCCGCGTCCGCACACCACCACCTGGCAGCGCGTCCAGAGCACCTCCAGCGCCATGGCGGTGGCGCGCGCGGTGCCCTTCCATCCGCTCCAGTCGATGGGCACCACCGCGCCGTGGTCCTTCAATTCGCGAGAGGAGGACGGGCCTCGCTGCGTCACCTCGTCCAGCACGGCGTGCAACACCGGCTCGGGGATGCGCTTGAGCCGCTCCTCCAGTCGCCACCAGGGCGCCTGGGCCGCGCGCTCGCGGTAGTACGGGAAGGCGCTCGCGGGCAGCAGGCAGCGCTCCTTGGCGAAGTGCTCGAAGGCGTGGCCCGGCAGCAGGTGGCGGTACACGTCGCCGCGAGCGATGCCCTCCACGCGCGCCAGCGCCACCAGGTCCGCGTTGGTGCCGATGACATCCAGCGGGTCCAACTGGATGCAGCGCAGCGACTTGAGGAGCGCGCGAACTCCGCGCGCCCCGGGAGGAAACAGGGGGCGCGCGAGTCCCAGGTGTCCGACGAGGTAACGCCGCGCCTCGTCGGGCTGCAGCACGGTGGGAACGGGAAGCGAAGTCGAGGGCACGGCGCGGACGTTAGTCGCTGCCCCCTGGCTCAGTCGCGCTCTGGAGGTGCGTCTTCTTCCTCTTCCTCGACGGCGCGGCCCGAGGGCTCGGGCTCCAGGCGGGCTTGCCGCTGACTGGCCTCCCAGGACTCCTCCGCGTCGTGGGCGTGGACGACGGAGGCCTCCGCGTCATCCTGCGCGCTCGCCCAGGTGGTGTGCCCTCCGGCGTAGCCCTCCAGGGGCCGAGCGCCTCGTCGCGCCTCCACCTCCAGGTCCTTCTGCTCCTGCTCGCGCAGCCGCTGTCGCTCCTGCTCGCGTTCGCGCTGGTGCTGCCGGTCGATGATGGGGTCGTCCGCCATGGCGCTGACACCTCCTGTCAGCAACCTGCGGACGACGCCCGAAGACGACAGCGAGGCGGTGCACGGGGCCGAAGGGACGCATGCTCGGTGGGCGAGCGGTATTCCCCCGCTCGCCCCCGCGTCGCTCAGCCCTGCCGCATGCGCAGGACGACCTTGCCCGTCGCGCGCCGACTCTCCAGTTCGCGCAGGGCCTGCGCTCCTTGTTCCAGCGGGAAGACGCTGCCCACCACCGGCTCGAGGATGCCCTGGTCCGCCATCGCCTCCAGGTCCTTGGCGATGGTCGCCGTCACCGACGGCTCATGGAGGAGGAAGCCGCCCCAGGCCACGCCCACGACGTCGATGTTGCGCAAGAGCAGCCGGTTCACCGCCACCTCGGGAATGCGGCCTCCCGCGAAGCCCACCACCAGCAGCCGTCCCTCCGGCGCCAGCGCCTTGAGGCTCTTGTCGAAGATGTCGCCGCCCACCGGGTCCACCACCACGTTGGCGCCCAGTCCGCCCGTCTTCTCCTTCACCTGCGAGAGCCAGTCCCCGCTCGACAGCAGCACCTCGTGTGCCCCGGCCTTGCGCGCCACCTCCGCCTTGCGCTCGTCACTCACCACCGCGAGCACCCGCGCCCCCGCGCCGCGCGCCACCTGCACGGACGCTGTTCCCACGCCGCCCGCCGCGCCATGCACCAGCACCGTCTCGCCGGCCTTCAAGCGCCCGCGCCGGTGCAGCGCGAAGTGCGCCGTGTGGTAGTTCATCACCACGCCCGCCGCCGCCTCGAAGCTCCACCGCGCGGGGATGCGGAACACCATGTCCGGCGAAATCGCCGCCACCTCCGCGAAGCCTCCCAGGCCGAAGCTGAACGCCATCACCCGGTCGCCCGGCTTCACCGTCGCGCTCGCGGGCGCGGAGCGCACCACGCCCGCCACTTCCACGCCCGGCACGAAGGGCACGGGCGGCTTCAACTGGTACTGCCCCCGTGTCAGCAGCAGGTCCGGAAAGCTCACCCCCGCGGCCACCACGTCGATGAGCACCGCATCCGCCGCATCGGGCTCCGGCACCTCCACCAGCGTGAGGCCCTCAGGTCCTTCCAGTCGCTGCAACTGAAGTGCGCGCATGTCCCTTCCTCCCAGCGCGGGAGCCTCGCGCACCCCAGCGCATCCGCAAAGGGACACACGGTGGCTGCCCCGTGGAACTCCCCGTCAGGCGCGGCGCGGGGCGCGCGTCTCCCGAGAGGATTTCCGGCGTCCGGCCGGTACAGCCCTACACGCCCTGGGTGCTTGAAGTCGCTGGTTCGAATCCAGCTCTCCCGACTGTCTTCCGGGAGATAGCTCAGTGGTAGAGCGCGAGCCTGAAAACGCATGGCCGCACCACTCGGACGCCGGAATCCCTCCCACCCTCAATTCCTGTCGAAATTGCCGCCGAAATTGCCCGGGGCCTCGCGCGCGGACCTTGGCTGACTGTCTTCGGTCACGCTTTTTTCTGGAAATTCTGAGGGGGCTAGGGTTACCCACTACGTCGCATGAATCCGTGAAAGCAGTGGGTAGGGCACCCATAAGTCATTGAAATGCATGGGTATTTTTCCCAAAACTCGTAATTTAAGAATAGGCTACTTAGTGAAATTATCGCGCAACCTTGAAATACGTAACCATCCCGTGGCACTGTGCTTCCTAATCTTTCCGCTTAGGAGGATTACAATGGTGAATCAGCGAGTGCGCGGTGCACTTGGTGTTGCGGCGCTGTCCTTCCTTGTTGGTTGCAATGAGTCCACCCCTGCTCCCGAGGCCAAGCCCCAGGAAACCGCAAGCAAGACCGCGGCCCTGGAGTCCGGGACGAAGATTCTCGCGCGGGATGCTTCCGACGTCCCGACGTTCATCACGGGCAAGCTGAGCCCCATCGCGATTGCGCCCGCGGGCGCGGCGTCCATGCGTGAGGCCGAGCTGGCCCCCGCGGTAGCCGCCGTGGCTCCCCTGTTCCACCTGAACACGGGCGACCTGTTCCTGAAGAAGGCCTACACGGACCTTCAGGGTGACAGCCACTTCCGCTATGGCATCCGGGTCAACAACATCCCCGTGCTGGGCGGCGAGCTGCGCATCCACGCCCGCAATGGCGAGGTCTACGCGGCGAACACCAACACCCGCAGCGACCTGAAGGCCGAGACCAAGGCCGGCGTCGATGTGTCGGTGGCGAAGGCGTCCCTCCAGGCCGACCGTGAGACGCACGAGGGTCTGGTCATCCAGGAGGAGAGCGAGCTCGTCTACTGGCGCGACTCCGACCAGCTCATCCTCGCGTACAAGCTCACCCAGACGGGTGAGAAGCGCGACGGCACGCCGGTTCGCGACGACGTGCTCGTGAACGCGAAGAACGGCGACGTGATGGCCCGCCTGCCGCGCGTCCACACGGCGCTCAACCGCCGCCTGCACAACGGCAACAACACCACCACCCTGCCGGGTGCGCTGGCTCGTTCCGAGGGGCAGCCCGAGCACGCCGACGAGGTCGTCAACACCAACTACGACCACCTGGGCACTGTCTACGACTGCTACCAGGAGCTGTACGGCCGTGACTCCATCGACAACACCGGTGGCGTCCTCATCAGCACCGTGCACCACCGCGTCGCCTACGTGAACGCCTTCTGGGACGGTACCCAGATGGTGTACGGCGATGGCGACGGCGTGAACGCCAGCAACCTGGCGAACTCGCTGGACGTGACGGCGCACGAGCTGACCCACGCCGTGACGGAGCACGAGTCCAACCTCACCTACTCCGGTGAGTCCGGCGGCCTGAACGAGTCCATGTCGGACATCTTCGGCGCGGTGTGCGAGTGGTTCGGCGATGGCAAGGTCGTCAGCAACCGTACGTGGCTGGTGGGCGACGACATCTGGACCCCGTCCATCCCGAACGACGCCCTGCGCTACATGGCGAACCCCACGCAGGACGGCGACTCGCTCGACTACTACCCGGACTACTCCTCCGGCGTGGACGTGCACTACAGCTCCGGTATCCCCAACCTGGCGTTCTACCTGCTCTCGCAGGGTGGCACGCACCCGCGCGCCAAGACGACGACGGTGGTTGCGGGCATCGGCATCGAGAAGGCCGGGCAGATCTTCTACCGCGCCAACCGGGACATCCTCCTGGCCGGCTCCAACTTCGATGCGGCCAAGCTCGCCACCGAGCAGGCCGCGGCGCAGCTGGGCTACACCGCCGCTGAAATCGAGTCGGTGAGCAACGCCTGGAAGGCGACGGGCGTCGGCGTGCCCATCATCGTCGTCTCGGACCCCATCGAGAAGGACGTCCCCATCTCGAACATCTCCGGTGGCCGCGGCGAGAAGAAGTACTGGGATGTCACGGTGCCGGAAGGCGCGTATGACCTGACGTTCACCATCTCCGGTGGCACGGGCGACGCGGACATGTACGTCCGGTACGGCAATGCTCCCACGACGAGCCTGTACGACTGCCGTCCGTACCGCTCGGGCAACGCGGAGAGCTGCCCGTTCCCCACGCCGAACCACGGCAAGTGGTACGTGATGCTCAACGGCTTCAGCCCCTACACGGGCGTGACGCTGACCGTCACCTGGAAGGGTGGCTACGTGCCCGTGCAGAGCGGCGTGGCCGTGAAGAACCTCTCTGGCGCGGCGGGCTCGTCGCGGGTGTTCACCATCCAGGTTCCGGAGCGCAAGCCCGGCACCGGCACCAACAGCCTGTACATCCAGACGGGCGAGGGTGAGGGCAACCCGGACATCTACGTGAAGCTCGCGTCGGCGCCGTCGAAGTTCGACTACGACTGCCGCAGCGTCAAGGAGCACCAGTCCGAGGTGTGCAACCTCATCAACGTGCCGGCCGGCAAGTACTACATCGAGGTCTTCGGCGCCAAGGGTGGCTACGAAGGCATCGCGTTCATCGCGTCGCACAAGTAAGCACCTGACGTAACCGGCGCGGCCTTCGGGTCGCGCCGGACCAGGCCCCGGTCGTCCGTTTCCTCACGGACGTCCGGGGCTTTGTCATGTGCGGGGTTCGTCAGAGCGGGCGGACGGCGGGGCCCGGCAGGATTTCGCGCAGGCACCGCTCGATTCCGCCCCGGTGCTTCCATTGCTGGGGGTAGCCGAGCGACACCTCCTCGAAGCGCACTCCATCCCGCCACTGCGTCAGCGGGATGTGGAGGTGGCCGGTGACGACGACTTCCGCCCGGTAGCGCGCGTGCCAGTCCTCGGTGCGCTTGGTGCCGCACCAGATGGAGAAGCGGGGGATGCGCGGCAGGCGCACGTGCTCGTGGCGCAGCGGGTAGTGATTGACGAGCACGGTGGTGCAGCCCGCGGGCAGGGCGTCGAGCCGCGCCTGGGTCGCCTCGACGCGCGCGGCGCACCACGCGGAGCGGGTGGGATAGGGCTCGGGATGCAGCAGCACCTCGTCGGTGCACAGCAGGTCATCCTCCCAGGCCCACTCCAGCGCCTTGTCCTCCGGCACGTGGTCCGGGCGGAACGAGTAGTCGTAGCCCAGGAACATGGGGACGATGACGCGGTGCGGGCCCTCGCCGGGCCAGCGCGGGTAGGGGTCCTCGGGGGTGAGCGCGCCGTGGCTGCGGCACAGCGCCACCAGTCGCTGGTAGCGCGCGTCGCCTTTCAGCGGGGGCTGCTCGGAGGGCAGGGTCCACAGCTCGTGGTTGCCCGGCACCCAGATGACCTGTCGGAAGCGCGCCGTCAGGGTGCGCAGCATGAAGTCCATCTCGGACAGGGTTTCGCCCACGTCGCCGGCGACGATGAGCCAGTCGTCCGGGAAGAAGGGGAGGGTCTGCAGGGCCAGCCGGTTGTCGGCGTGGCGCAGATGCAAGTCGCTGATGGCGTAGAGCTTCATGGCGGAGCGGGGGCCACCTTAACGCGGGTGGCGGAGGCGCGCCGCACCGTGAGGTGTCCCTGTCTCAGGCCGAGCACGTCCAGGGGCGCGCGCCCAGGGCCCGCAGCAGCGCATGCACCTCCGAGGGCGGCGCGGCGCGGTCCATCCAGGTGATGCCCCGGAGACACGGCCTGGCCGGAGGGCGCACCGCGTGGAGCGCGCAGGCCGTACACGGGTGGCGCGCGCGCACCTGCTCCAGCAGGCCCAGTCCATCCCCATCCGGCAGCAGGTCTCCGCTCACCACCACGCGCGGCGGTTCCTCCTGCACGAGCGCGAGCGCTTCCGTCATGTCGCGCGCGAAGCGCTTGTCACCTGGCAGGTCCCTCGCGAGTCGCCGCAGCGCCGCGAGCGCGAGCGGGTCTTCGTCCACGAACAAGAAGGTGAGTACGGGCTTCGCGGTCATCGGTTTCGACGCCGTCACGGTGAGGGGAACGCCTCAGGTCAGGTTCCCATAAGACTACCTGGGAAGTTCTTGGATGCCAACCTCTCAAGTCATATCGACATGGGCGGACCCGGTAGGTTAACGAACATGGAAAAGACCCTCGCATCCCGCCTCGGAGGAGCTGCGCGCCTCGCACGGACTCGCCTGAATCTGACGCAGGCCGACGTCGCGGAGCGCATCGGTATCGCGAGTGAAGTCTACGGGCGACTGGAGCGCGGCCACATGTTGCCGAGCATCCAGACCTTCCGCCGGCTGTGCGTGGTGCTCTCCATCTCCGCGGACGAAGCGCTGGGTCTCAAGCCGACCCAGGACGTGAAGTGGGCCGCGGAGCCTCCCAGCGAGTATGGCGAGTCCGGTGAGCTGCGCCGCCTGCTGCGTCGGGCCAAGCAGTTGGACCGCAGCGCCATCCGCCTGCTGAGTGTCCTGGCCGCGCAGTTCCGGCCCAAGGGCAACGGCTGACGCCCGGCCGTGCGCTACGTACTGGCGCGCGCGGCCTCCAGCTTCCCCAGCCGCTCCCGGAGCTTCTTCGCGGAGGGGAACCCGTGGAAGAGAACCACCTGGGGGTGGCCCTCCAGCGTCTCGCGTTCGGTGGGCTCCTTCGACAGGAGCGCGCGGTCGACTCCGAGCAGGAGTCCTGTGTCCGGTCGCGTGCGCAGCTCCGCGAGCCTGCGTGTCAGGGCGCTCGCGTGCCAGGGGTGAAAGAGCTCCAGCGCGACTTCCTGGCGCGACGCGCGGTGACGGAAGGTCAGGTCCGGCACGCACAGGCTCGCGGCGCCCACGTGTCGGGGCAGGGGCGTCAGGTCCAGCTCCCACGCGTCATCCGCGAAGCTCGCCGACAGCGACATGACTTCCTCCGGCACGTGGCCCAACGCGGCGGGTAGGGGCGAGACGAGCGGGTCCTTGTCGCTCAGGGTCAGCGTGGCCTGCCGGCGCGAAGGCTCCACGGTGGCCTTCAGCTCCCAGCGCTCCAGCACCGGGACGACCGACAGGAACGAGGCGAGCTGCAGGCCGTACTTCTTCTGCATCGCCAGCATGGCGCCGGGCCCTTCCACCTCCAGCTCCCAGTCCGGCCCATCGCGGCGCACCTCCGCGACGAGGCGGCAGAACTTCAGCCACCGCAGCACCTTGCGCACGCGCAGCAGCTCCGGTGAGCGAGCCCGCAGCGTCAGGCGCCTGGCCGACAGCAGCGGCCCCTGGGCCAGCGCCAGGTTGTAGCGGTCCACGAGCACCTGCGCCGTGGGGGCTTCGCCATCCCAGCCCAGGAGCTTTCGATTCCCAGGCAGGTCCGCGTAGAGCGCGGCCCGTGCGTCCGTCAGGGGCACGCCGAGGGCTTGCTCCAGCCGTGTTTCGTAACCCTCCACGGAGGTGTCGGGGGGCAGCGTGCGCAGGGTTCGGGCGGCCGTCGTGAAGCGCTCCCAGCGGGCTTCGGAGGCGCCGGGCGCGGGCTCTTCGAAGACGAGCCGGTCCAGGACGAGCTTCACCAGTCCGCGCGCGATTTTAGGGCGGGTGAAGGCCCCGGCCGACAGGCCCAGGGTTTCCTCCACGTCGTCACTCGTCTCGCCCCGGGATGACTCCACGGTGGCAAGCAGCTCCGAGGCCAGGGACAGCAGTGCCTCATCGTCGCGCTTCACGAAGGCGGGGCGAAGCACGCCCTTGCTCACGCGGAAGGCGAGCAGCTCACGCGTCAGCACGTCGGGCCTCGTGGGAGGACGCGGCGAGCCAGGTCATCCCCGACGGTGGGGCGTGCGAGTGTCGGCGCAGCCGGCTCCTCCCGATAGGCTTCGCACCGGCGCCGCCGCGCGAGGACGCGGTACGCCATTGCATCTCCGCTGCTGAGACGTGCGGGTGTCAGCACCGCGGGTTCCTCCCGATAGGCTTCGTACCGGCGCCGCCGCTCGAGGACGCGGCGCGCCAATGCATCCACGACGGTGAGTCGCGCGGGCATCAGCACCTCAGGGTTCCTCCTGATAGGCGTCGTGCTGACGTCGCCGCTCGCTGATGCCGCTCTCCGCCGTCTGCGCGGAGCACACCTCGTACAAGAGCGCGCGCTTTCCGGGGCGCTTGCGCAGGATGCGTCCCAGCCGCTGTACATGTTCGCGCACGCTGCCGCTGCCGCTGAGCACCACGCCCACGCGCGCCTCGGGCACGTCGACCCCCTCGTTCAGCACACGTGAGGTGAGCAGCACGGGCAGCTCTCCAGAGGAGAAGGCCGCCAGCAGCGCCTTGCGCTCCGGCACGGGCGTGTGATGCGTGAGGGCGGGAAGCAGCAGCCTTCGCGCCAGCGTGTACACCGTCTCGTTGTCGTCGGTGAAGACGAGCACGCGGTCCTCGCGGTGCTCCAGGAGGATGCGCCACAGCACCTCCTGTTTGCCGCTGGAGGTGAGGGCGATGCGACGCTGCTCGCGGTAGGCGCGATACGCGGCCCGGCCCTCGTCGCTGCGCTGGCTCTGCGCCAGGAAGCGCGCCCACCCATCCGGCGCGGACAGCCGCACGCCCAGCTTGCGCACGAAGTTGAGATAGAGCGCCCGTGCCTCGTCGTAGCGAGCCTTCTCGTCCGCCGTCAGCGGCACCGCCACCTGCTTCACCTCGTAGGGCGCCAGGTACTCGCCCTGAAGCTCGCGGATGTCGGTGCGGTGTACGCGTGGGCCCAGCAGTTCCTCGCACACCCGCTCCCCGCCGTCCGTGCGCTCCAGCGTCGCGGTGAGGCCCAGCCGGTAGGGCGCCAACGAGCCCTCCGCGATGAAGCGGTAGCTCGGCGCCGGCAGGTGGTGACACTCGTCGCAGACCAGCAGGCCGAAGCGGTTGCCGTGGAACTCCGTCTGCATCGCCGCCGAGTCGTACGTCGTCACCGTCAGCGACTGTCGGTCACTCACCCCGCCGCCCAGCATCCCCACCGGCACGGAGAAGTGGCGCGCGAGCACGCCCTGCCACTGCGTCATCAAATCCAGCGTCGGCACCACCACCAGGGTGGGCCGCTTCACGTGGGCGATGGCCAGCACCGCCAGCAGCGTCTTGCCCGCGCCCGTCGGCAGCTCCACCAGGCCCCGTCCCCCTGCCTTCGTCCACGCCTCCAACGCCGCGCTCTGGTGGGGAAACGGCTGGATGGGAACGGTCAGCGCCATCTCGAGCGGCTCGAAGCGCTTCGCCCGGTCGTCGTACCCCACGCCCAGCTCCCGCAGCCGCAGCACCACGTCGCGGTAGTGCCATGCCGGCGCGCGGTACACACCCGTGCGACCATCCTTCTGGAACAGGGCGAGCAGCCGCGCGTCATCCGGCAGCGTGGGAGCCACCAGCGTGCCGCAGTCGAAGTGGAGCTCGCAGGAGCCGTCCATGGGCGCCGATGGGACCTAGCCGGTCAATCCACGTTCCGCCAGCCACATCGCGAAGGCGAGAGGGAAGTCGTGGCCGCGCATGTCTCCTTGCAGGAGGCCCCGCGTTCGGGATACCCACCCGCGCCCATGCGTTTTGTCTCGCTCGTTCCCTTGCTGTGTGGGCTGGCAGTCGTCGCCCAGGGTGGTCTCAACAAGCGCTTCGCCGGCCAGTGGGGCCTGCTGGGCGCGGTGTTGATGAACATGGTGGTTGCGACGGTGGCCACCTTCGCCGTGTACGCGGTGGCGCGCTCCGTGCCCGGCCTGTGGCCCGAGGCCGCCGCACAGGGGCGCTTCTCCGGCTTCACCTTCTGGCACCTGCTGCCCGGGTTGTGCGGCGTCGTCATCGTGGTCGGCATGCCCTGGGCCATTGGCCGCGTGGGCGCCGTGCATTCCGTCCTCCTGCTCATCGCCGCGCAGCTCGCCACCAGCCTTGTCTGGGATGCGATGGTGGAGAACCGTCCCGCCACGCTCGCCCGGGTGCTGGGGTCTGCGGTCGCCTTCTCGGGTGCGGCCATCGCGGTCTGGAAGGGTTAGGTTTCCAGTCAGATGCGTCGCGTCCTCATCGCCAGCCCCCATGTCGCTTCGCGCGAGCTGCTGCGCCGCGTCCTCGCGGTCGACGATGAGAGCCTGGCCATCTCCGCCACCGGCGACACCGACGACGCGCTCGCGTCCATCACCTCGTCACCACCCGCGCTCGTGGTGGTGGACCTGCGCAGGCAGGACGAGGACCACCCGCTCTTCCTCGGGCTCTTGCGCAAGCGCTACCCGACGCAGCCGGTCATCGCGCTGGTGCCGGGCCGCATGCGCGTCTTCGACGGCAGCCACGAGCGCGTCATCGACGCCCCGGGTGACACCACCGAATCCCTCCACCACCTCCTCGATGCGCTGAGGACCGCGGTCCGGGACCTGGTCGCCCAGGAAGTGTTGAGGGTGCTGCGCCCGCCGGTGGGACGGGCCTGAAGCCTCACAGGCGCAGGCGGTAGCCCAGGCCTCCCGCGAGGAAGCCTCCGACATTCACATCGCCCGTGGTGACGAAGTCCAGCGGGGCCAGGTGGTAGTGCGTTTCGAAGAAGAGGCCGCCGGGGCCCAGTGGAAGCTCCAGCCCCGCGAGCGCTTGCAGGCCCAGGCCGCCACCGCTCTCCGACGCGGTGGCGCCGAAGAGGTCGGACGTGGCGCGGTGCAGGTACAGCCCGGGGCCACCTCCCACGTACGGCGTCAGCGGACCCAGGGCCCGTTCGAAGCGGAAGACCGCCGACAGCAGGAAGGCGACCTCGCGCACCGCGAGCGTGTAGCGGCCATCCGGAGGCGGCGCGCCGAAGCCCCCCAGTTGTGAGTCCGTGAGCGCACCGGAGGCCTGCGGCCGGTGGTAGTTCACCTCCAGCACCACCGCGAGCCGTCGCTTCAAGAGCGGCGTGACGTAGCCCAGCTCCAGGCCCAGGTAGAGGTCTCCCCCCAGCGGCGCGGTGGACTTGAAGAAGCCCACCTTCGGCGCCAGCAGCACGCGGCCTCCTCCGACACCTTCCGTCGAGGCGGCGGACTTCGAGCCGGAAGCGGCGAGCGCGGTGAGCGCGACGAGCACGAGTGCGTTCATGGCAGGAGGGCTCCAGGCAGGGGAGGGGCCCCGTCGTCGGAGGTGCGCGTCGCGGTCGGCTCGGCCACCACGGTGAAGCCCTCCGACGCGGGCACCGCTCCCACCGCGCCGCTCGGGTCGATGACCTCGAGCGCATAGGGCCCGCCGGGGGCGAGGCCGTTGGGGCACTTGGGGTCGCTGACAGGCTCCTCGAAGCCCGAGCACGTGGGCAGCTCCGCGGTGACCTCGTTGGCCGACACCCGCGTCACCGCGCGCAGCGGAATGCGCTGCAACACGGAGGGGGCTGTCTTCAAGGACGCCAGCACGAAGAGCTCCGGCGCGTCCGTGAAGCCGCGCTGGTCGCCCGTGGGGGCATTGAAGAGGCGGATGGCGGTGTTGCTCAGCTCGCCGCCGGACCTGGGCGTCAGCGTGAGTGCCCCCAGGTGGGGATAGCGGAGGTCGACCGCGCCAGGAGCGATGTCCGCGCAGCCCTCAGGCTGGGTGACCACCAGGTCATAGAGGCCCTCGGGAGTGCCCGGCGGAATCTCCGACTCGATGCGCGTCGTCGAAACGACGGTGACGAAGAAGAGCGGCAGGTCGGTCTCGCCCTCGCGGCGCAGGACGATGATGGGGGACGAGCCTGGCTGGAAGTCGCTGCCCTCGATGACGATGGGATTGGTGCCCGTGGCCGTGTACCCATCCACCGGAGGCACCACGCGAGTCACCGTGGGAGGCGGCACCACCCTCACCGCGTCCGGCAGCGAGCCGGTGCCGCCCAGGGGATTGGCGACCTCCACTTCATAGGTGCCCGGGGCGAGCTCCACCGGAGGCGTGCTGTCGCGCGTGGGAACGTTGAGCACGAGCAGCTCCGGACGCACGTAGAAGACCTGGCTCCGCGTCAGCGTGTACGTGGATGGCCCTCGCAGCGTCACCACGGGCAGCTCCACCGTCGGCGTGTCCGTGAGCGCCTCGCCGGGGACGGGCGTGAAGCGCTTGCCCACCACTTCCAGGCTCCAGCCTGTCTGCCCGCCCTGCGCGTTGCAGACCTGGGGAAGCTCGCTGACGCGGGCGCGGGGGTTGACGATGCGCTCCACCGCGGGCGAGGGCCCCTCCGTCGTGCGTGAGCACGCGCTGAGGGCGAGCAGGGCCGTGGTGACGACTTGCAGGCGCAAAGCGATTCCTCCCCTTCGGCAAACAACGCGCATGCACGTTAGGCCGCCCACCCTGGAGGCCCGGAGATTTTTCCGGTTCCGACCGGTGGCCTCATCCCCAAGGACGATGGCCTCCCCGCAACCGCGCGTACTCACTGGCTTCGAGCGCCCCGCAGGCGTCGGCACGGCGAATGCTATGGGTTCAGGCAGCGGGGGAAGACGCGGTCCGGTGGGGGGCGATGGGGGCGGGGACGCGTCGTGCAAGGGGTCGGGCGGGGACAAGTCGGTGCCTGGAGTGGGGAGGCAAGGCTCGTCAGTGGGTCGGAGCAGGACGGGGGCCGGTGAGGGGGCGTGGTTGCGACAGGCGCGGCGGGGCTTCGGGACTCGCGAGCGGTGGCGCAGGTGGATGGGGGGCGGGCGGCGGGAAGGGCGAGCCGGGCTCTGGTGGAAGCGGGGGTTTCCACCGGAGCCTGATTCACCTCGGGGATGGGGGCCACGACGGGGTGGCACGCGCGAAGGCGTCGTCGCGCGGTGGAGGGCGGGGCAGGGTGGTGCCAGGGGGACGTCACCTGGGAGGGCAAGGGGCCGCCGGAGCTGTCCGGTGGGTGTTGGTTGGCGATGACGGGGACCGCGGAGCGTCGCGGCGGGCTGGGGTGGGGACTCGACGCATGGGGATGCTGTCCACGTTGACCGCGCTGTTGTTCGTGCTCGTGGCGCGCGTGGCGCTGGCGGCGGATGGGGTGGAGGTGCGCCGGAGGGCGGCACAGGACCCCGAGCGGCTGGCGCCTTTTGGTTTGATGCTGGATGCGGGCGTGACGGAGGGCGCGGGCCTGTCCATCTCGTTCCGTCCCACGCACGCGGTGCGGCTGCACCTGGGGGCCACGCACAATGGCGTCCGTGCTGGCGCGCGCGCGGGGCTCACGCTGCTTCCCATGCGCGGCAGGCTTTCGCCGGCCTTCACGCTGGACGTCGGTCATGCGCAGCCCGCGGACGTGCAGGGTCTGGAGCGCAGGCTCGCGGACCTGTCCCTGCCGCCCCTGCCATCGATGGAGCGCGTGGGCTACAGCTACGCCAGCGCGCTCGTGGGGCTGGAGCTGAACATGCCCGGGCGCATCACCTTCTTCCTGCGCGGCGGCGTCAGCTTCATGGAGCTGTACGGCCCCAGCATGAAGGACCTGGACGAGTCGCTTCGCGGCTCGGTGGGGCCTGGGGAAGAGCGCTCGTGGATGCTGCGCACCGTGCGGCCCACGGCGAAGCTGGGCTTCCTGTTGTCCTTCGGCTGAACCGAGGTTCGTGTCGGGGAGTTGCTTCCTTACCGCGTGCAGTGGGGGCAGGCATTGAAGCCCTTGGCGTCTCCATACTGCAGGGCCTTGAGGCCCTGTTCGCTCTGGAGGGTGTAGCGGACCAGGCTCATCTTCGGGCAGTTCCCGACGTGGTAGACGAGCGCCTTGGGAGCCTTGCCCGGAGGCCGCACGGTGCGCTGCTTGGTGCGCGTCAGATGCACCCTCATCATCTCCACGGTGGTGTAGGGCTGCCTGCTATCCATGAGCGGAAACGAGGGCTGAGTGTTTGTCTGCGCCCGCGGCGCCGGGTGCTCCACCCTTCTCTTCTTCTCCACCGGATTCGTCGTGTGTTGCTTGGAAGGTTGCTTCCCGAAGATGTTGGGTGGGCCGTTCAGGCCCTCCAGGGGCCGCTTCCGATTCGTGGGCGTCGCTGAATGTGAGGTGACGGGAGAGAGCTCTTTGGTGAGGTCGATAACGATGGTCGAGGGTTGCCACACAGGAGGAGTCCCCCTCGGAGGCTGGAAGGCCTCCTCCTCGTCCTTGGTGACGTCGAGGAAGATGGCCGAGGCCTTTTTCTTCTCCTCTTGCTCCGGCCGGGAGCTGAAGCGCGGAATGCCCTGGCTCGGCGCAGGCTGGGGGAAGACCGAGAGGAAGGAGAAGGGCCCGTTGTTGAGGTCGCTCGGTGAAGGGATGATGCTCGGCTGAGGTGGGGGCGACGGGAACTCGAACGGGAGCATTTCAGCGTCGTCCTCACGCAGGTTGGTCGCGTGCAGGAATGCGGGCGCGGTGAAGTGTTGGAGTTTGCCTTCGTCCCAGTTCGACGTGCTTCGGGTCGAAGTCACCGTGCGCTGGGGCTGAGGCTCACGAAGGCCCATATGGGTCAGCCATTGAGACAGATACCGGGACAACTGACTCAGATTCTGGCGGACTTCGAAGAGATCGGTGTCGTCGAACTCCCGGTCGAGGTACTTGCGCAGCTTGAGCTTCAATGCCTCCCAGGCCTGCTCGATGAGAACGGGGCCCGGGTAGTACCCTTTCTCGTCGAAGACAATCTTCTCCTGGCCTTTTCTTCCCAAAAGATAGACGAGCCGTGAGTGGACCTCCTGCTCGCCGGCCTTGCTGAAGCTCTTCTCCAACTCGTCGGGCATGTAGCGCGATGAAGTCGGGGCGAATGATTTGGGCAGTCGAACGGCCTTGGGTTTCCCACCCGAATACTTCTCTGTCGAGTTCAGATAGAGCTGGGCGTTCTTCTCGTCGAGCACCGTCCGCCCCCCCGAGTAATGGGTGTCGTGTTCGCCATAGACGACCTGGAGTTCATGTCCCTGCTCAATCAACCTCGCGATGAGCCCCGCACACATGTGGCAGGGCTGGAGCGTGGTGTAGAGGATCGCGAACCCGTCCGGGAGTTGCTGGTGTCGCCCGAGGTAGGCGTGCAACAGATTGACCTCGGCATGAAAGCAGGCGTTGTCGTAGGCGGTGTTGACGGACCACGAGAGAATCTTTCCCGTGCCATCCACCAGGACCGCGCCCACGCTCTGGCCCTTGCCCTCTTGCGCGAAGCCGGACAGGCCCTGGAGGAGCTCCCCGCGGTGATGGAGGAGGCTGAACGCCAGCATCATGTAGAAGCGATGCGCGCGGATCGCGGTCGCATCCCATGCGCCCGGCTTTCGAAGGTTGAGCGAGGGGCCCACGATGCTGTCTGGAGCCGGAGCTCTGAAGCGCCCCAGGGGCTTGTAGTTCGTGATGCCTGCCCTCTCCATCGTGGACAGTTTGCGCGGCTCGGCCTTCAGGAAGTTGATGAGGGTCCAGTCGCTCCCCGCCATGGGGAATGCAATGAGCAGATAACGCGTCACATCTCCCTCGAGGAGTTTGACTTCCTCCGCCGCGCGCTTGAGGAACTTCAAGGTCCCCATCTCCCAGCGCGTCTGCCTGTAACCTGACGGCACGTGGATGCGGGTGAGTCCGCCTCGAAAGGCCATCTGCAGGGCGACGATGGGAGGGACGGGCAGGTTGCCCTCGATTCCAGTCGAGTAGCAGACCAGGGCGTCATACCTCTTGAGCTTGTATGTCAAAGGGCCGTCGATGACGCAAAACGCGAAGCGAGCCATTCCGGTCAGCTCCGCGATGCGGTGGGCGAGTGCTTGATGGCTCATGGAGCTTTGCGAGCAGCAAAGCCCATACCAGGGCCCCGACGGGTCAGCGGATGAGCGGCGGGCGTGGGCGACTGTTGGAGCGGGGGCCACGTGTCCCGTCAGGACGCATCTGCGTCCTGACGGGACGTCGCGGGCGGCGCGAGGGCGGCACGCGCTCAGCGGAACGTCGCGAAGTACTCCAGCACCTGGTCTTCGGCCCAGAAGCGGGGGCGGTGCGCGCGGCCGGCGACGAAGCCCACGTGTCCGCCGTGCTCGGTCAACACCACGCTCAAGCGCGGATTGTCCTTCGCGTTGGGCGGGATGACGGGGGCCTCCAGCATCGGGTCATCCGCGGCGCTGATGAGCAGCGTGGGCTTGCGGATGGCGTGCAGCTTCGGGCCCGCGGAGGACTCGGCGTAGTAGTGCTCGGCGCTGTCAAAGCCGTGCAGCGGCGCGGTGACGGCATGGTCGAACGCCCGCACCGTGCGCGCCGCTTCCATGGCGCGGCCGTCGAAGGCCTTGGGGAAGCGCTTGAGCTTCGCGCGCGCCTTGCCCTTCAACGTCCGCAAGAAGCGCTCCCGGTACACCAGGTGGATGGGCCCGGGGCCATCCAGCTTCTTGCAACAAGCGTCCAAATCATACGGCGCGCTGACGGAAGCCGCGGCCTTCACGGGTGCGTCCTCGCCCTGGTCCTCCAGGAGCCGGCACAGCACGTTGGCACCCAGGGAGAAGCCCACGGCGAACAGCGGCCCGGTGGCGCGCTCGCGCAAGTCGCGCAAGAGGCCGAGCGCATCGTCGATATGGCCCGAGTGGTACGTGCGCGCGAGCCGATTGGGCTCACCGCTGCACGAGCGGAAGTTGAGCGCGGTGGCGCCCCAGCCTCGTTCCGCGGCGCCCCGGAGGATGGCGGTGATGTAGCCGGCCCGGGACGAGCTCTCCAGGCCGTGCAGCGCCACCACGTGCGGCGCGCCGGCGGGGCCGTCGAAGGTGTCCAGGTCGACGAAGTCCCCGTCGGGCAGTTCGCGCCGCTCCCGCCTCAGCGGAGGGACATGACGGGGACGCACGAGGTTCGCGTAGATGGTCTGCGCATGCTCGTTCGTCAGGCCCGGTGCGGCGACGAAGGGCTCGGTCGGCTGGAAGTTCACGACTCCGGGATAGCCCCCTGAGGGGGACGGGGACAAGGGTCCGTGTCGGCCCGTCAGCGGGGTCGTTCTCCACCGGGCGCTTGGGTGGGTGACTCGGGCCCCGCTGGCGGCGACTGGAGTCGGGCCCGCTTCATGGACGCACAGCCCCGCGCCTTCACGGCCTTCGCCTCGTCCGTGAGGTCGAAGAGGGCCAGGTACTTGCCCACGCGCTCCTCCAGCGTGGGGGCCTCGATGAGCTGGCAGACTTCATCTGCCTGGTAGTCGCGGCAGATGCTCGGCCGGTTCTCGTACATGGAGCAGAGGTTGTCCTGGGTGAGGTGCGGACAGCGCAGCCCCAGCGGCTTGTCGAGCGCGGCGATGTCCGGCGCCACGCAGCAGGCGCCACAACGGGTGCATTCCATGAGGGAGGTCCTTCCGTGACTCAGCGTGGGACGACCTGCTTCAAATCCCCCGAGTTCGTCACCGTGACGACGACACCCTGGCCCTTCTTCCACCTCAGGAAATCCCGCTCCGTCTTCGGCATGAGCACGGTCTCCTTCACGCCGTCATCCTCGTAGCGGATGTGCACGGTGTACTCCTCCGAGCGGTGCTGCCGGTCCGTGGCGCCTGGCTGGAGCGTGGGCCACGCGGGGTTGCCGTCCTGCCCCGTCGCCTCGCGGCGGTCCACGGGCTTCCACTCATACGTGTCATACGCGCACTGGCGCGCGTAGACGGGCTCGTTGCGGTAGCGCGTCTCGTTCTGACAGTCCTCGTAGCGCTCGTTGCAGTACTTCGTGATGTCCTCGCAGACCTCTTCGACGAAGCCGTTGCCCTTGTCCCGGCGGCGGCACTTCTCCTCGGTACCACACGCCACCCGGCGCGTCTTGGAGCGGCACACCCGCTCTGTTCCGTCCGCCACCTTTCGAGTGCCTCGCTGGCGCTCCACGCAGTCCCGCACGTTGTCCACGCCCGCCACCTCACCCGCGCCGTTGACGGGCATCCGCGCGCTGCTCCGCCGCAGCTCATCCGCCCAGCCTGTTTTCTGCACGGCGGTGAAGCGCTCCTGCGTCACGGCGACCTTCCACGACGTGCCGGTGATTTCCCCGGGGAAGTCGTGCGGGGTCCGGGCCCACATGGCGTACAGGCCCGAGCTGAAGCAGCACGAGAACAGCACGCCCAGCCACAGCCACTTCTTCGTGAAGCGCGGCTTCGTCTCCGGCGGTGGCGCGGCGGGAGGCTTCCTCTCGGGCGTGTCGAACGCCTGGAGCGGCGCGGCCTTCGCGTCCGCCGAGCGCTCCGCGCCGCAGTGCTTGCACCGGGGCTGGTCCCCTCGATTCGCGGCGCCACAGAAGGCGCAGAACCAGTCCTCGCCCGCGCCCGCCAGCTCCAGCGCCTTGTCGTCCGTCACCCCTTCGCGCAGGGACTTGCCGCTCTGTGCGTCCACGTCGCCGAAGTCGAAGTCCGACTCGTCGCCCGACAGCTCGCGGGGGTTGTTGCAGGTCGGGCAGCGCTTGTGCCGGGCCAGGATGTCCTTGGCGTCGCACGACGTGCAGTTCCAGGTGCCCTCGATGATGCGCGTGCGCTTGGCCATGCGCGCATCCTATCCGGGCGTCACACCCAGAGCGCGCGGGAGAACGCCACGCGCTCGGCGGGTGGCAGGCCAGGCCGCAGGGGCCGCATCATGGGGAGCGAGCCATCTCGCGCCACGCGGAGGGCGCCGGGCACCCGCGCCACCCAGGGCAGGGTGGCGGGCTCCTCCCAGATGACCACGCGAGCCAGTCCCGCCCGGTGGGCCACGCCTCGCGCGGCTTCCAGCAGGGCGACGGCGTCCTTCACCGACTCCGCGTCGAGCAGCAGCACCACCAGCTCGCCATACCGGGCCATCATCGCCCACAGCGCGGAGGAGTTGCCCACCGTCGCGCCGCACGCCTCCGGGCGGGGCCGGTGCAGGAGCTCCGAGTAGATGCGCTCCCGCTCCAGATGCCAGTCCATCTGCGCGGCGCTCGGCCAGAGGAGGAAGGGCACGTCCGGACGCTGGGTCCTCGCCACGACTCCGGGCACGTCGCCGTCACACAGGAGCGCGTCCACCGCGTGCGTGGACAGGCCGCCGACTGCGGACAGCTGCCAGTCCCACGCGGGTGCCTCGAGATAGCCGGAGCGGCGGTAGAGCGCGGGGCCCACGTCGGAGAAGAGGAGGGCGGCGTGGTGGTTGGGAGACTCGTGCTCCAGTCGGGCGGCGACCTCGTCCATCAACCGCGTCGCATGCCCGTGGCCCCGCAGCGCGGACTCGGTGAAGACGCTGGCGATGGCCTGGCTGACGCCACGCGTGGCCACGCCGTCGAGGCCTCGCAGGTAGCTGTCCGTGTGGAACGTCTCGCACGAGGCCAGCACCTGGCCCGCGTCGTCGAGCCACAGCCAGGTGCGCATCCCCTCCCGACACCAGGGGTGGGCGCGCAGTCGCAGCTCTCGCTGGTGGAACTGCTCCACGGAGAGCGGCGAGCCCCAGGCGGCGTGGGTGACGCGGTCCCGTTCGGCTTTCTGCGCATCGGTGGCGAGGACCAGGTGCATGTCACGCCAACGTAGCGCCACCCAGGCGTCCGGCGCATCCACCCGGAAGGCTTACAGGTGCGTGGTGTATGGGAATCGGACGTGGAGCTGGAGGTACGCCTGGCCCACATGGAAGAGGCCGTCGCGCACCCGGTCCGGCAGGCCCAGGCTCCCCAGCGCCTGGGGAACGTAGAGCGCGGACTCCCAGCCCAGGCTGACGAGGAAGTTCTTGGAGAATTGCAGCTCCAGGTCCACGCCCAGCTCGGCGCCCGGCCGCAGGAAGTGCGTATTCGCCAGCGTGTCCGAGTACAGATACGCATACGTCAGCAGGAGGCCGCCTCCCACGGAGAACCGCACCGGCCCCGAGCTCAATGGCAGGCCCAGTCCCAGGGGCTTCCAGGTGACGCCATACATGCCGGTGTTCTTCAGCTTGGGGGAGATGATGAACGAGTCGGGGATGAAGATGGACGGGGAGATGCGGACCTCGTCCACGCTCTTCGCGTACTTGCGATAGCGCGTGGGAATGGCGCGCTGGTTCTTCTTCAGCCAGTCCTTGTCCAGCACTGCCTCCACGGAGAGCTTCACGCCGGTGTGGATGGGTTGGTCGTCGAAGACGGGCCCGAAGAACATGTACGCGGCGGGCCCCACGCCCACGTCCACGGGGACGGTGACGCGCTGGGCGGCGGCCAGTGCGGGCAGAAGCAGCGTGCACAGCAGCGCGACTCGGGCGGTGCTCATGAAATGCGAATCTCCTGGGTGTAGCGGGCCCCCCCTGGAATTAAGCACAACCACGACAATCAACCATTGCCGCACGCTGCGTGTTTGAAGCAGGAAGGGAGCCGCGCCGGCCCCGGGGGCGGCAAAGGACGCATGGTGCTCTCCGGGACTCTGTCCGCCGGCACCGCGAAGACCTTGGAGAACCGATGCTTTCCGCAGCCCTCTTGATTGCCACGTCCCTGCAGGCCCAGACGCCCGCGCCGACTGCTCCCGCCCAGGAGCCCGCCCCGCAGGCCGCCCCGGTCGCCGCCACGCCGGAGGAGCGCATCGCCGCCGCCGCCGAGCGCGCCGCCGCCGCCGCCGAGCGCGCCGCCGAGGCCAGTGCCCGCGCCGCCGAGGCCGCCGAGCGCGCCGCTGGCATCGCCGCCGGCGCCACGCCCGCGAAGCCGGCTGATGCTGACGCAGCCGCCGCGGCCGCGGCCGCCGCGAAGAAGAAGGAGGAGTGGGACATCGTCGTGGGCCTGGGCCTCATCTCCCTGACGGGCAACGCCTCCACCCTGACGTTCAGCGGTCTGGCCAGCGCGTCGCGCACCACCGAGCACTGGATTTATGGCGTGAAGGCCTTCGGCAACTATGGCCGCAGCCGTCCGCCGGAGGTGTCGGGGGAGGAGGCGGAGTCGCAGTTGGTGGCCCTCAACGCGGGCGTGGAGCTGCGCGGGGACCGGCGCTTCACGAAGATGCTCAGCGGCTACCTGCTGGCGGGCGCGCTGACGGACCACGTGGGCAGCGTCGAGTCGCGGACCTCCGGCGAAGGCGGTCTTGGCGTCCTCTGGTGGGACGAGAAGTCGAAGGACGAGCGCGAGTCCTACCTGCGCACGGACCTCGCCTTCCGCTACGCGCGCGAGACGCGCTTCCAGTACTACCCGTCGCGGATGGACCTGCCGGATGTGGACCTGGGCGGCCCGCGCTTCGGCGTGGCCTTCCGCTATGGCATCACCAAGGAAGTCCTCCTGAAGGAGGACGCCGAGGTGCTGCTGAGCGTCATCGGTGACTCCCGCGTGCTGGCCAACAGCCAGACGCAGCTCTCCGTGGGCCTGACCGAGTCGCTGTCCCTGGGCGTCAGCTTCATGGTGAAGCACGACAGCAAGCCGCCCGAAGGCAAGGTGTCCACGGACACCGCGCTGGCCTTCAACCTGGAAGTGGCGCTGTAACCGGACAAAAGCAACGCGGCGCCGGGGAAGTCTCCCTCGGCGCCGCGCGGTTGAAGCAGGGGCCTTTTGAAAGGCCCCGGGATATCAGTGGTGCCCGGGTTCCGGAGTCTCGGGCGTGTCCTTCGTCTGGTGCGGCCTCAGCCCACCGCCGAACCGGCCGCGCTGCGCGCCCGTGCCGATATCGGGGGGCTGCAGGTCGCTGTACTGCGAGCCGGGCGGGTTGGCGCCACGGAAGCGGGTGCCGAAGTCCGCGAGCGGGATGATGAGCATCAGCACCACGAAGACGATGGAGACGCCAAAGACGATGCGGTTGGCGCCCCGGTGCTCGGCCAGGTGCATGAAGTACAGCGTGACGAGCGTGCCCTTCACCGTGGCGATGACGAGCGCGAGCAGCAGGCCGAAGGACGGCAGGTGCATGCGGCCGGTGACGACGGTGACGACGGTCAACACCAGCAGGACACCCCAGATGAGCCAGTAGCGGCCCGCTCCGTGGTGCGCGTGCATGTTCTTCTCTTCCTGATGGGATTCGTTGGCGATGGCCATGGTGGTGTCGCCCTCAGACCAGGTACAGCATGGGGAACAGGAAGATCCACACCAGGTCGACGAGGTGCCAGTACATGCTGCCCAGCTCGACCATCGTGTAGTTGTTGGGGCCGAAGTCCTTCTTCTTGAACGCCCGGACCATCGCCACCGCCAGCACCGTCATGCCGATGATGACGTGCAGCGCGTGCAGCGCCGTCGAGCAGAAGTAGACCGTGAAGTAGAGGGTGATGCCGGGCATCTGCATCCCCTCGTAGAAGTAGTACCGGCCCGGCAGCGTCCCGATGTGGAACTTGTGCGCGTACTCGAAGTACTTGATGACGAGGAAGCCCACCGCCATCACGAGGGTCAGCGCGAACATCACGCCCACCATCTTGTTCTTCCCCTCCTTCGCGTAGTGCACCGCGAGCGCCGCGGTCAGCGAGGAGGTGATGAGGACGATGGTGTTCACCGTGCCCATCGTCAGGTCCAGGCTGCGGCTGCCCGCCGCCCACGCTTCCGGGAAGAGGAAGCGGTAGCAGCCGTAGCAGACGAACAGGCCGGCGAAGAGCAGGATTTCCGTCGCCAGGAACAGCCACATGCCCAGACGGGCGGCATGGTTCTGCACCTCGAGCGACGCGAAGTGTTCCGCCAGGCGCGGCACGTTGGCCGTGCCGTCGGCGGTGTGGGCGCTAGACTGCATCGGGAACCTCGGCCTTCTTCGGGTCGACGTAGAAGTGGGGCTCCTCGGGGAAGGTCACCTGCGGGCCCACGAAGTTGTGCGTCGGCGGAGGCGACTCGCTCACCCACTCGTAGCCCTTGCTGCGCCACGGGTTCTTGCCAGAGGCCTCGCCGAACACCAGCGCGTACGTCAGGTAGCACGCGATGATGATGAAGCCGAAGGCGAGCAGCGACGCGCCCGCGGTGGAGGCCACGTTCAGGGCCTGGAAGCGCTCCGGGTAGTCATAGTACCGGCGCGGCATGCCGTTGTTGCCCACCAGGAACTGGGGGATGAACGTCGCGTTGAAGCCCAGGATGATGAGCGCCGCGGACACCAGGCCCCATCCCTCGTGGTACGTCTTCCCGAACATCTTCGGGAACCAGTAGTGGAGGGAGGCCAGGAAGGCCATGATGGTCGCTCCCACCATGATGAAGTGGAAGTGGGCGACGACGAAGTAGGTGTCGTGCCACGGGACGTCCAGCGACACCGTGCCCAGCGCGATGCCCGTCATGCCACCGAACACGGTGAAGAACAGGAAGCCGCAGAAGTAGGCGAACGGCGTCTTGAAGTCGACGGCGCCCTTGTAGACGGTGCCCACCCAGTTGAAGACCTTGATGGCGGTGAACACGCCCACCAGCATGGTGAGCACGCCGAACACGCCCGCGTCGAAGGTCGACTGACCGGACACGAACATGTGGTGGCCCCAGGCGAAGAAGCCGACGAAGGCGATGCCGAGGCTGGAGTACGCCACCGCGCGGTAGCCGAAGATGTTCTTGCGGCTGTACGTGCTGACAATCTCGCTCATCACGCCGAACGCGGGCAGCACCATGATGTACACGGCCGGGTGGCTGTAGAACCAGAACAGGTGCTGGAAGAGCACCGGGTCGCCGCCGCGCGCCGGGTCGAACATGCCGAAGCTGAACAGGTTCTCCACCGCGACCAGCACCGTCAACAGACCGATGACCGGCGTCGCGAGCACCTGGATGCAGCTGGTGGCGTAGATGGCCCAGACGAACAGGGGCATCTTGAACCAGGTGATGCCGGGCGCGCGCATCGTGTGGCAGGTGACGATGAAGTTGATGCCGGTGGCGATGGAGCTGAAGCCGATGATGAAAGCGCCGAACATCACCGGCGCCACCGTCGTCGTCGTGTGCGTGCTGTACGGGGTGTAGAACGTCCAGCCCGTGTCCAGGCCGCCGTTGAGCATGCCCCAGAGCATGAACACGGCGCCCGTCAGGTAGATGTAGAACGACGCGAGGTTCAGCCGGGGGAAGGCCACGTCCTTGGCGCCCAGCATCAGCGGCAACATGAAGTTGCCGAAGACGGCCGGAATCGCCGGAATCATGAACAGGAAGATCATCACCAGGCCATGGAGCGTGAACGTACGGTTGTACGTCATCGCGTCCATGATGGTCGGACCCGGCGTCAGCAGCTCCACCCGGAGGAGCATCGCGAAGATGCCGCCCACGAGGAAGAACAGCAGGATGAAGAACAGGAACATCACGCCGATGCGCTTGTGGTCCACCGTCAAGAGCCAGCTCTTGATGGTGGTGCCATCCACCAGATAGCTCGGGTGGTCGTCGTGGTGCTCGTCGTGCGGGGCGGCCCCCGCCGTATCGAGGCTACTGGATGGGGTCATAGGCGGGTCCCTCGGAGGCGCCCTCGCGGACGTTCGGAGTGCGAAGCGACTTGATGTACTCGACGATGGCGGCCGTTTCGGGGCCCTGCAGCTTGCCCTGATACGTCGGCATCACATTCTGGTAGCCCGACACCAGGTGGGCTCCAGGGTCCATCATCGACTGGGTGATGTAGGCCTCGTCCACGCGGATGGTCTGGCCGTCATCCAGCTTCTCCACGCGGTCATACATGCCAACGAAGGTGGGGCCGATGTGCGCCGAGCCATCCACCGAGTGGCACTTCAGGCAACCCTGCGTCCCGGCCAGCACCTGGCCCTGGTCCACCATGCGCGCCACCGGCGGCACCAGCGAGGTGTCCGCGAGCGCGTCCTGGCGGTCCTGCAACCGGCCGCGGCGCTGGTCCTTGATCCAGACGTCGTACTCCTCCTGGGGGAGGACCACGACCTCCGCGAGCATCTTCGAGTGCGACAGGCCGCAGTACTCGGTGCAGAGCACCTGGTACGTGCCGGGCTTGGTCGCCTCGAACCAGATCTGCGTGTAGCGACCCGGCAGCGCATCCATCTTGATGCGGAAGGCCGGCACGTAGAACGAGTGCAGCACGTCCCGGGAAGTGATGAGCAGTCGCACCGGACGGTTGGCCGGGACGTGAAGGACGTTCACGCCGTTGGGGCCCTCCGGGTATGCGAACTTCCACATCCACTGCTTGCCCATGACGTAGACGTCCATCGCGTCCTTGGGCGGCGTGGTGACCCAGGTGAAGTCCCTGAAGCCGATACCGAACCAGGCCAGGAAGAACACCAGCGGGACGGAGACGAAGAGGAACTCCGTCTTCAGCGTGGGGACGACGTACTCGGTTGCCTGGTCGGGAATCCGCCGGCGGTACCGGAAGAACATGAACAGCGCCGCGAGGCCAACGCCAGCCGACATCACCATCGTCGTTCCCACGACGAAGTGGTGCAGCAGGTCGACCCGTTCCGCGAACGTGGACGCGCTCTCCGGGAGGAACAGAAGGTTGTTGAGAAGCTCGCTCATGCCGCCGCGCCTTTCTTCAGCTCGCGCCTCCAGAAATAGATCAGCATCGTCGCCAGGGCGAGGAAGACAGCCATGCCGCCCAGGCGGATGAACCCGAAGATGTAGAAGCCATACCGCCGGGTCGCGGTGTCATACTTGAAGCAGGACATCACCACGCGGTCGAAGCTGGTTCCGACGCGGCCACCGGCCGCCTCCAGCAACGCCAGCTTCATGTCCTTGGCGGGGAAGTCCGTCCCGTACAGATACCGGGAGATGCTCCCCTCCGGCGTGAGCACCATCACCACCGCGGGGTGGGCGTACTGCTTCGTGCTCGCGTCATACGTGTACTTGAAGCCCACCGCGTCGGCGATGCGGTGGATCTGCTCGTCGGTGCCCGTGAGGAAGTGCCAGGGCGCGCTCTCCGGCTTCCCCATGGACTGAAGGTGCTTGCGCCGGCGCTCGTTGCTCATCGCCGGGGTGTCTTCGGGGTCGACGCTGATGGTGACCGCTTCGTAGTCGCGGCCCAGCTCCAGCCCCAGCTCCCGCATGGACTTCACCTGGGCGTTGAGCACCAGGTTACAGAGCATGGGGCAGTTGTAATAGACGAGCGTCAACAGGGTGGGGAGTGTCTTGGGCAACACCGAGCCCAGCGTCACGTCCTGGCCGTTCACGTCGATGAAGCGGGTCGTCAGGGGCACCGGTTCACCCAGGTGCTCCTCCACGTCCACACCCTTGAGCTGCGGGGGCGCGTCCTGCTGTGCTTCAACGATGGCGCGGGGCGTCTTGCCCCCACCCGGCATCGCGGAGGCCGGGAGCGCCGTGGCGACGAGCAGCGCCACGACGGCGAGCATCCCCCGGCGCGGGGCACACGGGGAGATGTAGGAGAGGATGGACATCATCGCGGACGGCTCTTACGCGAGGCAGGTGAGGGAAGCTACTGCCGCGGCGCCGGAGTGGGCTCCGGAGCCGGCGGCGGGGCGGGCGCGGGAGGCGCCGGGGGCGGGTTGCGGCTCTTGGCGATGACGGACTTCATCGCCTCGTCCAGGTTGGGGTGCGCCTTGACGCCCGGCTGGTCGCCCCAGCCGGCCTGCAGGGCCTGCTGCTGGCCGCCAATCTTCTCCTCGGCGTGCCAGTCCTGCTCGAACAGGCGCTGGTTGACGATACCCACCTCGTACTGCCCCATGGCCGCCGGACGCGGAGGAGGACCGTCCGGCTGGGCCTCCTTCATGGTGCGGACCTGGATGGCGTACGCCCAGACGATTCCCACCGCGAAGATGACGAGCGAGCCGGCGCCAATGCCCACCACCTTGCTCATCACGATGTGGTCTTCCTCGGCGGCCACACCGTGGGCGCCGACGATGACACGCGACTCGAGCTCAACCTGGGTCTTCTTCATGGCTGCACGTACCTCAGGGACTCCGCGATGTAGGGGTCCTTCACCGGCATCGTGTAGTTGTTGCGCGCGTTCATCAGCGCGAAGCCCACCGCGATGCCACCCACACCCAGGAACGCGGTGATGAGCGTCCAGTGGAAGGTGGGGCCGTTGGTCCCCGTCAGCGCCGGCCAGATGAGCCAGTACAGGTCCACCGCGTGAATGGCCAGCAGGTAGACGGCCACCACCGACAGCTTGCGGGGCTGCAGCTTCAGATTCCGTGACAGCAGCACGAAGAACGGCAGCACGAAGTGGCCGAAGAACAGGGCGATGGACATCGGCTTCCACGCGCCGAAGATGCGCAGGCCGTACCAGGGCGCCTCTTCCGGGATGTTGGCGATCCACACCAGCATGAACTGGGAGAAGGCGATGTAGGCCCAGAATGCCGTGAAGGCCAGCATCAGCTTGCCCAGGTTGTGGAAGTGGGCCGGCGTCACCACGTTGCCGTAGAGGTCCTTGCCCCGGGCGTTGGTGGTGGCGATGGTCAGGATGCAGAAGGCGGCCAGGAAGCTGCCCGCGAAGTAGTAGACGCCGAAGATGGTGGACTGCCACAGCGGCGTGAGGCTCATCAGCCAGTCAAACGACGCGAAGGTGATGGTCAGCGCCAGGAAGGGGAGGATTCCGGGGGAGAAGCGGCGCATGCGCACCGTGAGGTCCAGCCCGCCTTCCGCGTCCTGCTTCAGGCTCAGCCCGCGCAGCTTCCACGCCGCGAAGGCCCACACCACGAAGTAGATGACGTGGCGGACGAGCGTGAACTTCCAGTTCAGGTAGCCGTGCTCCTTGTGCGACAGGTGCTCGGACTCCAGGCCGGTGATGGCGGCGCGCAGCGGCGAGCCCGGCCACCAGGGGTACAGGTAGCCCGCCATGAGAATCACGGGGATGATGAGCAGGATGAAGACGGGGACCGCGGACGCGCCCGTCTCCATGGTGCGCCGCAGGACGATGAGCCACTTGGCCTTCGCCGTGTGGAAGATGGCCACCATGATGAGGAAGGCCACGCTGATGCCCACCCAGTAGACGAAGGCGAGCAGGTAGCTGTGGGCGGCCGCACCCTTGGCATAGGCATCGCTCGAGGCGAAGAAGCCGGCCAGGGTGGCCAAGAGGCCCAGGGCGCCCAGGCCGAACGCCGGCACCATCAACTTCGGCGTGCCGGTGTAGCGCTCCAGGGGGACTGAGGCTTCGGCTGCGGGGGTCATCGGTTCTCCTGCGGAACGGGCTGCTGCCCGCCCGTACGGGTGTTGCGGGCTTCCTGAAGGGCTCGCACGTAGGCGACCACGGCCCAGCGCTCGCGCACGTCGAGCTCACCAGAGAAGGACGGCATCACGCCGTAGCCCTCGTTGATGGCCGTGTAGAAGTGGCCCGCCGCCTTGCTCTCCAGCTCCAGCAGGGACGGCGGCAGGCGCAGGGCCATGTTCTCCGCCACCACGCTGTTGCCGTCGCCGAGCACGCCATGGCACTGCGAGCAGACGATGTTGTACTTCTTCTGACCCAAACTCAGCAGGCCCTGGTCCACCGTCACGGGGATGGTGGCCACGGGCTGGCCGTTGGCGCGGCCGCTGAGGGCCGTCTGCCGGGCGACGGGGTCCTTGAGCTCCGGGAGCTTGTCGAAGCGCTCGCGGGGCACCGTTCCGGCCGGGGGCGTGCGCATGGCACGGCCGTCCGCCCAGAAATCAGAGGCCTCGTAGTACTCGTACTTGGCCTGGTGCTCCATGCGCTGGAGGAACTCCGAGGGGACGTCGCAGCCCGACAGGGCGACGAGTCCGGCGGCGGGGATGAGCCACCTCATTCCTTCTCTCCCGTGACGACGGTCACCTGGGTGGCACCCAGGGCCTTGAGCTGGTCAATGACGGCCGCGGCGTCCTGGCCCGTCGCATGCGGCACGCTCAGCCAGAAGCCGTGCGTGGACGCGGTGCGGAAGGCGTCGGACTCGAAGACGGGGTGGTACGGCTGCGGCAGCCGGCTCAGCCCCAAGAGGCCGAAGAAGATGCCGAACGCGGCGAACAGCACGCTCAGCTCGAACGTAATCGGCACCCACGCCGGCAGGGACAGGAGCGGACGACCACCGATGTTCAGCGGGTAGTCGTACGTGTTCATCCAGGTCTGCATGGCGAGCGCCGTGGTCAGGCCCGTGAGCCCACCGCACAGCGCGATGAAGGGGACCTTCGAGGGGGGCAGGCCCAGGGCCTCCGAGCCGCCGTGCAGCGGGTACGGAGAGTAGGTGTCCATCCCCTGGAAGCCCTTCTCCCGCATCTGACGGGTGGCATCCACGAGGACATCTGGCGTCTCGAACTCGGCCAGCACCCAGGAATCGAGGACAGTGGCTTCCATGACTCTAGTGCGCTCCGTGGGATTTCTGGTGGGCGGCGTGCTTGAGCTCCAACTGCAGCTCCTTCACTTCGCTGATGGCCACCGCGGGCACGAACTTCAGGAACAGGAGGAACAGGGTGCCGAACAGGCCCAGCGTGCCGATGTAGATGCACCAGTCCACCCAGGTCGGGGTGTAGATGCCCCACGAGGACGGCAGGAAGTCCTGGCTCAGCGACGTCACGATGATGATGAAGCGCTCGCACCACATGCCGATGTTCACCGCGATGGAGGCCACCCACATGATGGGCACGCTGGTGCGGCACTTCTTGAACCAGAAGATGTTCGGGGTGATGACGTTGCAGGCGATCATCAGCCAGTACACGCCGGCGTAGGGGCCCGTGGCGCGGTTCACGTAGAAGGTCCAGAACTCGAACTGGTTCTGCGAGTACCAGGCGATGAAGTGCTCCATCATGTACCCGTAGGACACGATGAGGCCCGTCGCGAGGATGACCTTGTTCATGTTCTCCAGGTGGCGGTCCGTAATCACGTCCCGCAGACCCAGGTACTTTCGCGCCGGGACGATGAGCGTAATCACCATCGCGAAGCCGCTGAACACGGCGCCAGCCACGAAGTAGGGCGGGAAGATGGTCGCGTGCCAGCCGGGCAGTAGGGACACCGCGAAGTCGAACGAAACGATGGTGTGCACCGAGACGACGAGCGGCGTGGAGAGGCCGGCCAGGAGCAGGTAGGCGATCTTGTAGTTGTGCCAGTGCCGACCGGAGCCGCGCCAGCCGAGCGCGAACAGGCCGTAGATGGTGCGCTGGAGCTTCGTCTTGGACGAGTCACGCAGCGCGGCCAGGTCCGGGATGAGGCCCACGAACCAGAACAGCGCGGACACCGTGAGGTACGTGGAGATGGCGAACACGTCCCACACCAGCGGGGAGCGGAACTGCGGCCACGCGCCCAGGGTGCTGGGGTAGGGGAACAGCCAGAAGGCGAACCAGGGACGGCCGGTGTGCAGCAGCGGGAACAGACCGGCGCACATGACGGCGAACAGCGTCATGGCTTCCGCGAAGCGGTTGATGCTCGTGCGCCACTTCTGCTGGAAGAGCAGGAGGATGGCGGAGATGAGCGTTCCGGCGTGGCCGATACCGACCCACCAGACGAAGTTGATGATGTCGAACGCCCAGCCGACCGGCTGGTTGTTGCCCCACACGCCGATGCCTCGAGCGAGCGTGTAGGTGACGCCGACGACGAGCAGACCCAGCGCGCTGAGCGTCAGGCCGAAGAGCATGAACCAGCCCTTGCCCGGCTTGCGCCAGACATGGTCCAGCAGCGTCTCGTTGAGGGACTTGTCGTCGTGGTGCGGCGGGATGAGGTCCCGGGGCTCAAGCGGATCGAGCGGGGTGGCGGCGGTCTCGGCCATGATTAGTGGCTCCCTTCCTTCGTCGCGGCCTTGGCCGGCTCGAGGGCGGTATTCGGGTTGCGCACGCGGATGAGGTGCGAGGTGCGCGGACGGGTGCCCAGCTCGTGCAGGAGCTTGTAGGCCCGGACGTCCTCGGTGAGCTGGGTGACGAGCTGGTTCTCGTCGTTCAGCGAGCCGAAGACGATGGCCTGGGCGGCGCACGTCTGCTGGCACGCCGTCTTGAGGTCCGCTTCCTTGATGAGGTGCTTGTTGACGCGCGCGTCGATGCGGGCGCGCTCGATGCGCTGCACGCAGTACGTGCACTTCTCCATGACGCCGCGGTTGCGCACCGTGACGTCCGGGTTCATCAGCATCTTCTCGGTGGCCGTCTTGCCCGCGGTGTAGTGCAGGTAGTTGAAGCGGCGGACCTTGTACGGGCAGTTGTTGGAGCAGTACCGCGTGCCGACGCAGCGGTTGTACACCATGTCGTTCAGGCCCTCGTCCGAGTGCACGGTGGCGTTCACCGGGCACACGTACTCGCAGGGGGCCTTCTCGCAGTGCACGCACATCACGGGCTGCATGACCATCTTCGGGTCGTTCTCGGGACCCTCGAAGTACCGGTCGATGCGCAGCCAGTTCATCTCACGGCTGCGGCCCACCTGCTCCTTGCCCACGACGGGGATGTTGTTCTCCGCCTGGCAGGCCACCACGCACGCGCTGCAGCCCGTGCAGCGGGACAGGTCGATGGCCATGCCCCACTTGTAGCCCTTGGAGTAGTCGAAATCGACGAGGTTGTCCTGGATGCCCGGCTTCAGCTCGCCCTTCACGCGGTGCAGGGTGTGCTGCGTCTCCGTGGACGGGTGCTCCAGCTCGGAGATGGGCATGTCCAGCGCGATGGGGCGGTTCTCCATGCGCCAGTGCGTCTGCGTCAGGCTGAACTTGTAGCTGCCGCGCACCTTGGTGAGCGTGGCGCCGCCGTCGAACCAGGGGTTCTTGCTGGTGCGAATCGGGTTGACGTTGAAGCCCACGCCCTTGGCGACCTGCTCGTGCAGCCCGTTGCGGCCGTAGCCCAGGGCGATGGTCACGGTGTTGTCGGCGTGGCCCGGAACCACCCACACCGGCACCGTCAGCTTCTGGCCGTTGTAGGTCAGCTCCGCCATGTCGCCGGGAGCGAGGTTGAGCGCCTTCGCCGTGTCCGGACCCAGCAGGGCGGCGTTGTCCCAGACCATCTTGGTGATGGGCTCGGGCAGCTCCTGCAGCCAGGAGTTGTTGGCGAAGCGGCCGTCGTAGACCTTGTAGTCGTTGACGAAGTTCAGCTCGAGGTCACCCGAGGCCGGGGGCGTGTAGCCCGCGACCAGCGAGGCGGCGGCGCCGAAGTCCGGCGAGCCCGCGACGGGGTTGGACGCGGTGTTCTCGATGAAGCCCTGGGCGACCCAGGACTCCCAGCGGGCCTCGAAGTCCGCCGCGTTCGCCGTCTGCCCGCGCCAGTAGTCGCGCAGGAGCTGGTAGGCGGGGCGGAAGGGCTCGTCCAGGAACATGGCGAGCAGCTCCGACTCCGGCATGCCGTTGAAGAGCGGCTGGATGAGCGGCTGGGCGATGGAGACGGTGCCCTCCACCGAGCGGCCGTCGCCCCACGTCTCCAGCGGGTGCGCCGCGGGGATGAACCAGTCGACGTGCGCGCTGGTCTCGTCCTCGTAGAGCGCCGTGTAGAGGACGTTGAGCCTGGCGCGAGCGGGGTGGTCCTTGCTGAGCACCTTGCCCAGGCCCACGTCGTCCGGCAGCGTGAAGACGGGGTTGTAGGCGGTGATGACCAGCGTGTCGACGCGGCCGGCCTCGATGTCCTGCACCAGGGTGCGGACCTCGGACATGCCCGTCGCTTCCGCGATGGGGGCCTGGATGTAGCGGACCGTCTTGTCGCCGTTGCCGAGCGCGTTGTTGATGGCGTGGGCCAGCGCGTGGACCGCGGCGGGCTGACGCTCACCCGCGATGACCAGCGACCGGCCGGGACCGGCGGCGCGCAGGTCGGAGGCGACCGCCTGCACCCAGTTGCCCAGCTCACCGCGCAGCGGCGACTTCGCGGCCGCGGCGCCCGCCAGGGAAGCGGCGCTGCCACCGATGGCCTGGGCCACCGCGGCGGCGAGGCCGAGGACTTCCTGCGACTTCAGGCGCAGGCGGTGGTCCGCCATGCCGCCGGTGATGGAGAAGCGGGCCTCCGCCATGTAGAGGCGGTTGAGCTTGCCCTTGCGCGGGTCGCGACGGTCCGCGAACTCGCGGATGTTGCGCAGGTTGCCCGGGCAGCTCTCCAGGAAGTCCGCGTCCAGCGACAGGACGATGTCCGCCTGGGAGAAGTCGTACAGCGCGGCCACGTGCTGCCCGCCGAACAGGGTGCGCAGCGTCTCCGCCTGCGTGTCCTGGTTGGACGAGGCGCTGTGGAAGCGCGCGTTGGGCAGCTTCTTGATGATGCGGTTGCGCAGGTCGCTCGTCAGCGGCGAACCCACCGCCTCCGTGAGGAAGCGCACGCGCGAGCCACCGTTCTCCGAGGCGGACTTGCCGACCAGGGACGCGATGGTCTCGTTGAGCACGCGCTGGGCGCGGGGCGTCTTGCCCTGGCGCAGCACGCGCGCGCGGCTCGGGTCATAGAGCGACAGCAGCCACGCCTGCTCGAAGGTGCAGGCGGCGCCCTGGTTGACCGGGTGGTCGGGGTTGCCCTCGACCTTCACCGGGCGACCCTCGCGGGCGGTGATGAGCAGGCCGGAGGTGTGACCGGACAGCGTCATCGCGGACGCGTAGTGCAGGGGGTTGCCGGGAGTCACTTCCGGCGGCGTCTTCGTGTACGGCAGCAGCTTCTCGTCCGCGGGACGGGTGCTGCAGGCCGTGGCGCCGGCCAGGGCCAGCGACGCGCCGAGCAACTGCATGAACTCGCGGCGGATGAAGCCCGTGGGGGGCAGGTCCGCGCCCACGGGGAACTCCGGGCGGGACTCCTCCATGTACTCGGAGGTGCCCAGCTTCTCCTCGAGGCTGCGCCAGTACGACTGGCCGTAGCCGTGCTCGGCGGAGTCGGCGTTCGCTGCGGCGTGCTCCAGTGCCTCACCGACGGCGTCAGGCGCCGCGGCGGGCCGGTCCGACACGACCGGGAGCGCGAAGGAAGAGGATTCCTGCGACGGCGCGCCGTCGCGCTTCGTGTTCATCGGTGGCATGTGGAGCAGCTCGTGCGCGAGTGGACGTCGTACTCATCCTTCAGCTTCTCGCCGAGCGCGATGGCCTCGGCCTTGTCCGACGGCGGAGTCCACGTCATCGACGTGATGAACTCCGAGGGCCGCAGGTGCGGCTCGGGATTGCGGTGACACTCCAGACACCAGGCCATGGTGAGCGGAGCGAACTGCTCCACCGCGCCCATCTGGTCGATGCGGCCGTGACAGCTGGCGCATCCCACGCCCTTGTTCACGTGGATGGCGTGGTTGAAGTAGACGAAGTCCGGCAGGTTGTGGACGCGGACCCACTGGATGGGTGAGTCGGCGAAGAAGGCCTTGCGCACCTCGGTGAGGTACGGGCTCTTGTTCCACACCTGGGCGTGGCAGGACATGCACACGGTGGTGGACGGGATGCCCGCGGAGGGCGCCTTGTCCACACTCCAGTGGCAATACTGGCAGTCGATCTTCTCGTCCCCCGCGTGGTGCCGGTGGTCGAATTCGATGGGCTGCTCGATGGGCATCTGCTGGTTGGTGACGTACGGAGACCGTACGTAAGCCATGAGGCCGCCGATACCGATGGCGGGCACGGCAAGAAGCGCCGCGGCGGACAGCCGAGACACCGTGTTCGTCCAGCGTGGAAACAGAGGGCCGCTCATACCAGGACCATGGGCAAGGGGGCTTCTACAACTGCGGTGACAGAAGAAGAGGAAGAGGCGCGGACGTGGCCGAACGCGAGAAGCGGCGGGGCGATCCCGGCCCCGTCGGGGCGGGGGGGCGGCTCCTGGCACGCGGAAGGCGAAGCAGTCACGTCCAACGAAACCTCTATGGATGTTGCCGCGGGCAGGTCCCTCCTCCAGGCCCAACCCAACGCGGCGCGGGACCATCGACCATCGACACCGCAGTGTCAACCATTCTGATGTTGTGGCCGTGGGATACCACTTCCTCGCGCGGAGGCGGGAAATCGCGGTCCGGAGGTGATGAATCTCTCTTCTGGCGGGAGGAAGCGACGTTGAGCCTTTGCCCCTCCACGGTGGATCATCGCGCGCCCTCGGATGGCTCGGCGTGATGCTCACGCGACGTATGGGCAGACCTGCGCGCGGGTTCAGCTTCGGACAGAGACATGTCGTCGACCGAGACTTGCGACAGGCTTACTCGGAGTCCGCGCCGTCGGGCTCCCGCCAGCGCTGTTTTCGGCGGGTGAGCAGCTTCTCCACCAGCTCCCGGGCGCGCGCGTCCCGGTGGTAGTTCGGGTCATGCCGGCGGCCCTTGCCCTGGTTGCAGCGGGCGCAGGCCAGGCCCAGGTTCTCCGGCGCATCCGTCCCCCCGGCCGTCCGCGGGAGGATGTGCTCGATGGTGGCCCGGCTGATGGGCTCGCCATCCAGTCCCACCACGAGATGCGCGTTGCAGTGCAGGCACTTGCCCAGCCAGGCCTCCCGGCCCCGGTGCTCGGTGCGCTCGAAGGTGGTGTCCGTGGCGATGATGCCCAGAATCCTGCGGCGCTTGGAGTCGCTCATCCTACACCTCGACCACGGAGGGGCCGGCGAGGGCGAAGACGCGCTCCCCGGGCCGGCGCTTCAGGTCGAGCCCGCCGGTGAACGCGCTGAAGGCGGGGAGCACGCCCACCTCTCGCCCCAGGTAGAAGCATGGGAGACGGAGGCGGTCCGCGCCAGCCGCCAGCCTCACGGTGGGGTGGAGATGACCGGCCCACACGTACCGGCCCGCTGAGGGGGTGGGGTGGTGGGCGAAGCGGAAGGGGCCCTCATCCAGGTGGGACTCGTGGACGTCCAGGTGCCACTCCGCTGGCAGGGGTCCCGCGCGGAGGTCATGGTTGCCCCGGACCAGCACCAGCTCCACGTCGGCGTGGGAGGCGCGCCAGTCCGCGAGCCTTCGGATGAGCGCGGGGGTGAGGCCTTCCCTGGAGTGGACGAGGTCTCCCAGGACGAGCAGCCGACGGGCGCCCGTGGTGGCGAGCGCCGAGGACAGGCGGGCCAGGTCGTCCTCGAGCACCCCCAGGGGGAGGGGGATGCCGTGTTGCTGGAAGCTCTCCGTCTTGCCCCAGTGCAGGTCGGCCACCGCGAGCGTGCGGGCTTCGGGCCAGTGCAGGGCTCGTTCTGGAAGAAGCTCCAGCGGGGTGCCGCCTACGCGGACCTGGCATCGTCTCGCGTCCATCGCTCCTTCATTCGCTCCACCCGCTCCAGCAGGGACTCGCTGGAGAGGCTCGCGCTGATGCGCTCGACGACGAGCGGAAAGGCCAGGGGCGTGGGCCTCCGGACATGGAGCAGCTCCAGGGGGCTCGACTCCAGGCGTTCCAGCGCGCGCTCCAGGCGGCCCTGCTCGAACTGCTGCTCCAGCACCTCGCGGCGGGCCTGGGTGAGCAGCAGGTGCCCCGGGTCATAGCGGGCGAAGACATCATGGAGGAGGGCGGCGCTCGTCTGTACCTGCCGCGTGGACTTGCGCGCTCCGGGGAGCCCGGGCAGCACCAGGCCCGCAACGCGGGCGATGTCCCGGAACTGACGCTTCGTCAGCTCGCCCACGTTGACGCTCTCGAGGACATCTTCCACCAGGCGCTCGCGCGTGAAGAGGCGGGGGCGCAGGGCTTCTTCGAAGGGAAAGGGTGCGGGGCTGAGGAACTCCAGGCCGTAGTCATTCACGGACACACTGAAGGTGGCCTTCTGGAGCCGCGTCAGCCGCAGGGCGAGCAGGGCCGCGAGTCCTTCGTGCACCCGCCGTCCCTCGAAGGGATAGAGGAAGAGGTGATGCCCGTCGCGCGTCTGACACACCTCCACCAGCAGCGAGCCCGCAGCGGGGATGCGTGACAGTCGCTCCTGGGCCTCCAGGATGGGCCATGCGGCGGCGAGCTCGTCGGAGGTGACGTCGCCGTGGCGCGCGGAGTCGAGGGTGCGGCGGACGGCGGCGGCCAGTGAGGTGGACAGTGGAAGGCGACTGCCGCCCCAGCGCGGGGTTCGCGTCACCTTCGATTTCGCGGGCCGCACATACGCGGTGAGCCCCTGGAGTCGGCCGAGCTCCAGCTTCTTTCCGGCGAACTGGAAGGTGTCTCCCGGGCGCAGCCGGCTGACATAGGACTCCTCCACGCTGCCCAACCGGCCCCCGCTCCAGTATCGCAGCTCCACCACGTCGTCGGAGCTGATGGTTCCGATGTTGAGGCGGTGCAGCCGGGCGACGCGGGCGTCCTTCACGACGAAGCGTCCCTCGTGCTCCTCGACGCGGCGGAACTCCGGGTAGGCGGTCAGCGTGGGGCCGCCTTCACGGACCAGCGTGAGCGTCCAGTCGAACTCCTCATCGGTGAGGTCCGCGTAGGCTGCGGCGCCGCGCACCTCATGGCGCAGGGCTTCTCGGGTGAAGCTGCCTCCGAGCGCGCACGTCACCAGATGCTGGGCCAGCACGTCCAAGGGCTTGTTGGGAGGCTCGCGCGGCTCGACTTCCTTGCGTGCGAGGGCCTCTCGGGCGGCGGCCATCTCCACCAGCTCGAGTGCGTGCGTGGGAACGAAGAGGATGTTGCATGTGGCCTCGGGACGGTGGGCTCCGCGTCCCGCGCGCTGGAGCGTTCGACCGATGCCCTTGGGGCTGCCCACCTGCACCACTCGCTCGACGGGGCCGAAGTCCACGCCCAGGTCCAGCGACGAGGTACACACGACGATGCGCAGGGAGCCGTCCTTGAGGCCACGCTCCACGCGCTCCCGCTCGTCACGGTCAATGGACCCATGGTGCAGCGCGAGCAGGTGTTCCCACTCGGGACGCGCGAAGCGCAGGCCCTCGAACCAACGCTCCGCCTGGGAGCGCGTGTTGGTGAAGATGAGCGTGGATTGCGCCGGGTCCAATCGCGCGGCGACGCGGGCCAGCATGGTGAAGCCCAGATGTCCCGCCCATGGAAAGGTGTCCACCTCGTCCGGCAGCAATGTCTCCACGTCCACCGGGCGCTCCAGGTCCGCGCTGACGAGGGTGGGGTGGAAGCGGGTGCCGACCGCGTGTCGGGCGGCTTGCTCCAGGTTGGCCAGCGTGGCGGACAGCGCCCAGGTGCGCATGCGTGGCGCGAAGCCTCTCAATCGCGCCAGGGCGAGCTCCGTCTGCGTGCCTCGCTTGGAGCCAAGCAGCTCGTGCCACTCGTCCACGATGACGGCGCGCAGCGAGGAGAACAGCTCCGGTGCGCGCTCGTTCGACAACATCACCGAGAGCGACTCCGGTGTGGTGATGAGCACTTCGGGAAGGCGCTGCCGTTGTCGCTGTCGCACCGAGGAGGAGGTGTCTCCGGTGCGGCTCTCCACTTCGAGGTCCGCATCCAGCACGCTCAGCGGCTCGCGAAGGGCCTGCTCCACGTCGCGTGACACCGCGCGCAGCGGCGTCACGTAGAGAAGCTGGAGCCCCTTCTCTCCGTGCTCGGCCACTTCCGCCAGCGGCGCGAGATAGGCGGCGTACGTCTTCCCCGCGCCAGTGGGGACGTGGATGAGCCCACTGTCCCCGCGCGCATACGCGGCCCAGGCTTCCTCCTGGAAGGCATAGGGCGACCAACCCTTCGACGTGAACCAGCCGCGAAGTCGCTCCATGGGAGGGCTTCTCACGGCCGGAGGTGAGCGCGCTCCTGGGCGAGGTTTCTTCCTCCTCGGGGTCGCGGGAGTCGAGGTCGTGTCGCCATGGAGTGCCTTTCTCCTGGCCTGGAGCTGGGCTCGGAGCGAGGGCGACCTACGCGCCGGCATGGAGCAGCTCCTTGAGCGAGTCCAGCGAGTCGGCGTCCCCCGGTTTCTTGTCCGTGCGCCAGCGGGCGATGCGAGGGAAGCGCAGCGCGACGCCCGACTTGTGGCGGGGTGACTTCTGGATGCCCTCGAAGTGCAGCTCGAAGACCTGCTCGGGCTCCACCGAACGCACCGGTCCAAACTTCTCGCGCGTGTGCGCGCGAATCCACCGGTCCAGTCGGCCAATCTCTTCGTCCGTGAGGCCCGAATACGCCTTCGTCACCGGCAGCAGGTCCGTGCCGTTCCACACGGCGAAGGTGTAGTCGGTGTACAGCGAGGAGCGTCGGCCGTGTCCCGGATGAGCGTAGAGCAGCACCGCGTCCACGGTGAACGGGTCGATCTTCCACTTCCACCAATCGCCACGCTTGCGCCCCGTGAGGTACGCGGAGCTCGAACGCTTGAGCATGAAGCCCTCGACGTTCCGCTCACGTGCCTCGCTTCGCGTGTGCGCCAGGGCCTCCCACGAGGACGCCTCCACGGCGGGGGACAGTGGGAAGGCGGGATGGTGCTTGAGCAGCGCGGCCAGTCGCTCGCGACGCTCGCGCAGCGGCAGCGCCCTCAAGTCCTGACCGTCCTGTTCCAGCAAGTCGTACGCGATGAACGCGGCGGGCGCCTCCGCGAGCACCCGGGGCGTCAGCTTCTGCCGACCGATTCGACGCTGGAGCCGCGCGAAGGGCAGGGGCTTGCCGTCCTCGTACGCCAACACCTCGCCGTCCAATACCGTGCCTTCGGGGAGGGCCTTCGCCGCCTCGGTGATTTCGGGGAAGCGGTCGGTGATGAGCTCCTCTCCCCGACTCCAGAGATAGACGTCGCCCCGCCGATGGATGAGCTGGCCTCGAATGCCGTCCCACTTCCATTCGACCAGCCACTCGGAGAGGTCGCCCAGGGACTCCGGCGGTTGCTCCAGGGGAGACGCCAGATAGAACGGATACGGGCGCGAATGGTGCCCATCCGAGACGTCCGGCGAGACGAGCTGCTGGAAGAACTCCTTCGAGGGCGTCCAGGTCCCCATCAACCGGTGCGCGACGTCCGGCGCGGGAAGCTCCGCCACCTTCGCGAGTGCGCGAACCACCAGGGTGGATGAGACGCCCACGCGCAGCTCCCCGGTGAGCATCTTGTTCAACAGGAAGACTTCGCGCCGGGGCATCGACCGCCACCAGGACACCACCTGCTCGCGCTGCGCTGATACCTCCAGCTCACGCAGGGGCATGAGTCGCTGGGTGAGCCATAGCGACAGCGGGAGCTCTTCCGGTGTGCTCGGTCGTTCCAGGTTGTCCAGCAGCAGGGCGATGACTTCCGCCAGGTCCCCGACGGACGCGTACACCTCCGCGAACAGCCAGTCGGGAATGCCCGTCAGCTCCTGCGTCCATCCCACCAACTGCTTCGTGGTGAGCAGTCGCTTCAGCTTCTGTCCCGTGAGGAAGTACAGCGCCCACGCGGCGTCTTCGGGAGGCGCTTCCTGGAAGTAGCGCGTGAGGGCCTCCACCTTCGCGTTCGTGGAGGTGGTCTGGTCCAGGCGCTCGTACAGGTCCGCGAGTCGTCGCATGGGTCAGTCCTCCGCCTCGCCCTCGAAGGGGGTCGCCAGTGGGGATGCGTCCACGCCTTGCTCGCGGAGGTAGCGCGCCAGGGGCTCGGCGGAGCCGTGCGTCGTCAGCACCCGCTCCGCGCCTGTGTCCGCCACCGTGCGGAGCAGCGCGGGCCAGTCCGCATGGTCCGACAGCACGAAGCCCCGGTCGAAGCCCCGCCGCCGCCTGTTGCCGCGCACGCGCATCCAGCCCGAAGCGAAGCCTGTCTCCGCCTCGCCGAACCGCCGCATCCAGGTGGAGCCGCCCGCGCTCGGAGGCGCCAGCACCAGCGCGCCCGCGAAGGACGTGCCCTTCTCCACCTCCGATACGAGCTGCGTGGGCAGCATCTTCACGCCCGCGTCCCGGTAGGCCTCCACCAACCCATGCAGCGCGCCATGGATGAAGGCGGTCCGGTCCGTCAGTCGCGCCAGCTCCGCGAGGATCCGCTGGGCCTTGCCCAGGGCGTAGCAGAACAGCACCGCCGAGCGTCCCACCGCGCGATTCGCGTCCCACCACCGCAGCATGTCCTCCGCCACTTCGCGCGCATCGTCCCAGCGGAAGATGGGCAAGCCGAACGTCGCCTCGGTGATGAAGGTGTGGCAGCGCACCACCTCGAAGGGCGCGCACGTCGGGTCCGCCGCCCGCTTGTAGTCGCCAGAGACGACCCACACCTCGCCCTGGTGCTCAAGGCGAACCTGCGCGCTCCCCAACACGTGGCCCGCCGGGTGGAAGCTCACGGTGACGTCGTTGAGCTTCAGCGACTCGCCATACTCCAGGGTGTCGATGTGTGAGTCGGCGCCCACTCGACGTCGCAGCAGGGCCTCGCCCGCTCGGGTGCCCAGGTATCGCTGGTGGCCCGAGCGCGCGTGGTCCCCGTGCGCATGGGTGATGAGCGCCCGTTCCACCGGACGCCAGGGGTCGATGTGGAAACCTCCAGGCTCACAATAGAGCCCGTGGGGCGTCACTGTGACGAGCGGCCTTCGGGCCTGGAAGGAGACGGAGGCGTCCACGGTCCTTCAGAAATAACGAGGGCTTCCGAGCACGACCACCGGGGGGGCGCAGGCCTCTTACCCGCCCTGGTTCCTGGGATGGTCGCCAGCCGCCCGGTCATCACTCCCCGCCTTGACGGCTTCACCGGGAATGGCGGCCCAGGGGCTCGCCGATGGTCCTCGCCGGGACACGTCCGCCGCGCTACACCGAGGACCGCGCCGCGGGGGCGCGGCTTGCGTGCGCTTGAAGGTCGCGCGGGAGTCGCCACCCGGAGCGAAGTCCTCGGTCGTCTGGAGGACGGAGACAATGCGGTAGCGGGGGAGAGGTCATGACCATGGATGCACAGGAGCGGAAGGCGGCCTACCGCCAGCGCGCGGAGCAGGGCGAGGCAGTGCCGGTCTCGGTGGAGTTGCCGGCGGACCTCGACACGCCGCTGTCGGCGTATCTGAAGCTGGGCGGAGGCTCGCGCGGTTTCATCCTCGAGTCGTGCTACGGCGGCGAGCGCTTCGGGCGCTACAGCCACGTGGGCACCCACGCCGCGGGTCGCGTGCGCCTGGACGCGCACGGCGCCACCGTGTGGCGTGGCTCGCGCGAGGAGCGACGCGACGGCAAGCCGATGGACGTGTTGCGCTCCTTGTGGCGTGAACTCGCGGTGGCCCGGCTCCCCGGTGAGGCGCCGTTCCTCGGCGGGCTCGTGGGGTACATGGACTACAACTGCGTCTCGTGGATGGAGCCCACCGTTCCGGACCGGCACCCTCGCGACACGTCCTTTCCGGACTCCGAGTGGCTCATCTCCGAGGACTTCGTCACCCACGACTCGCGCACGGGGACGCTCAAGGTCACCGCCATCGCCCGGCCCTCGCTGCATGCCAGCGTGGCCGTCGCGCTGAAGGACGCGGAGGACCGCGCGCAGTCCATGGCCGAGCGACTCCTCAAGCCGCTGCCTCCGGAGGCCTATGCACCTTCGCCTCGCATGAAGGGCGATGGGGAGCCCGTGGCCTGCTGGGACCGCGCCAGCTACGAGGCCGCGGTGGAGCGCTCCAAGGAATACATCCGCGCGGGCGACATCTTCCAGGTGGTGCTCGCGCGACGCTTCGAGTCGCGAGGCGCGCCTCCTCCCTTGTCGCTCTATCGCGCGCTGCGGCGCGTGAACCCCTCGCCGTACCTGTTCCTGGTGGAGCTGGGCGAGGCGCGCGCGCTGGTGGGTGCATCGCCGGAGCTGCTCGTGCAGGTGCGCGACGGGGACGTGGTGGTGCGCCCCATCGCCGGCACGCGGCGGCGCGGAGCCTCCGAGGCGGAGGACCTGGCGTTGGAGAAGGAGCTGCTCGCGGACGAGAAGGAACGCGCCGAGCACATCATGCTGGTGGACCTGGGCCGCAATGACGTGGGTCGCGTGGCGGCGCCGGGCTCGGTGCGCGTCGAGGACCTGATGGTCATCGAGCGCTACAGCCACGTGATGCACATCGTCTCGCAGGTGCGCGGGAAGCTGGACTCGAAGTTCGACGCGCTCGATGCGCTGGCCAGCACCTTCCCCGCTGGCACCGTATCCGGCGCGCCGAAGATTCGCGCGATGCAGATCATCGACGAGTTGGAGGTGCAGCGGCGCGGGCCCTACTCGGGCGCGGTGGGCTACCTGTCCTTCTGCGGCACGCTGGATGTGGCCATCGCCTTGCGCACCTTCTTCGTGGATGGAGACCGGACCATGTGGACCGCGGGCGCGGGACTGGTGGCGGACTCGGTGCCGTCGAAGGAAGCCGATGAGACGGAGGCCAAGGCGGGTGCCATGGCCGCCGCGCTCCGGCTGGCTCGTGAGGGAGGTGGCCGATGATTCTCGTCATCGACAACTACGACTCATTCACCTTCAACCTCGTCCAGCTCCTCTACACGCTGGGCGCCGAGGTGAAGGTGGTGCGCAATGACACGCTCGATATCGCGGGCGTCGCGGCCCAGGGGGCGTCACATCTGGTGATTTCCCCGGGCCCCTGCACGCCGCACGAGGCCGGAATCAGCGTGGCCGCGATTGCCCAGTCGCGCGTGCCGGTGCTGGGCGTGTGCCTGGGACATCAGTCCATTGGCGCGGCCTTTGGCGGCAAGGTGATACGCGCACCGGAGCCGGTGCACGGCAAGTCCGCGCGCATCCAGCACGGAGGCTCGGGTGTCTTCACCGGCGCGAGCCAGGGGTTCCAGGCCGCGCGCTACCACTCGCTCATCGTGGAGGCGTCCTCGCTGCCGTCCGAACTGGAGCCCATCGCGTGGAGCCAGGACGGGCTCGTCATGGCGCTGCGCCACCGCGAGAAGCCCGTGGTGGGCTTCCAGTTCCATCCGGAGAGCGTGCTGACTCCCGAGGGACCCACCCTGGTGAAGAACTTCCTGGAGGGGCGCCTGTAGAGAAGGGAATCGCCCTGTGGGGCTGGGTCATTGTCGCTCGACTGACTCTGTCTGGATTGCGACGAAGCAGGGCTCCAGGGCGTGGAAACCCGCATGCGTAGCATCGCCCTTCCGGCGACCGAGGCCCCCTCCCGGGGTCGGCGCCGGAAGGGAGCCTCGATGAGAAACCGAAGCGTGGTGTTGCGCGGTCTTGCCGTGGTGTTCGGCGCGCTGATGCTGGGCGCGTGCGGAGGCGCGTCGTCCGCGGAAGGTGGACAGGACGTACCAGTGGAGGAGATGGAGCTGTCCAGCGTGGACTCGGCGCTGGGCATGTGCCCGGGCTACGACTCCTGCGCGAACTGGTCTCCCTGGTACTCCGTGGGTGGTAGCTACTGCGGCCTCAATTCCGCCTGTGGCACGCGCTGGGTCTGCGAGGAGGACCCCTGGGGCTGTCCGAATGGCGTCGCCGCCGAGGCGCCTCCCGCGAAGGACGGCGCGGAGCTGCTGCCCCCGTGTTGCGGCATCCTCTACCGCGAGCCCAACCCCGCGCTCATGGGCGCGCAGGAGCGCTATCGCGTGTGCTTCAATCCGGCGGGCGCCTCGTGCACGGACTACGAGCAGACGAGCAGTGGTTCCGTGCTGAGCTGCGGAGAGTGCTGAGCCCGCGCCGCGTGGCGTGGCTCACCCCTTGAGGTGGGTGGTGTCGTTCCAGCCGGCGAGTGCCGGCTGGGCGGCATCTCCGTCGGAGCCGAGCACGCTGATGGAGCCGGTGCTCAAGAGGAACAGTCGGCCATCATCCGGCGGGAGGCCCAGCCAGCGCGAGGCGAGCACGCGCAGGAAGTGGCCGTGGGAGAAGATGAGGATGTCTCCCTTCTCCTCGCGGGCATCGGCGATGACCTGGTCCGCGCGAGCGCCCACCTGTTGCACTGTCTCGCCGTGGGGCACTCCGTCCTTCCACACCGTCCAGCCGGGGTGCTCCACGCGAATCTCCGCGCCGGTGCGGCCCTCGTGGTCGCCGTAGTCCCACTCCATGAGGTCATCACGCCGCTGGGCCGCGTCGCCGTAGCCGGCCAGCGCGCAGGTCTCGAAGGCTCGGCTCAGGGGGCTGCTCCACACCTGGGAGAAGGTCCAGGCGCGCAGGGGGGCGCCGAGCAGCGCCGCCATCTTCCGACCCTCCTCCAGCAGCGGGACGTCCGTGCGCCCCGTGTGCTGGCCACTGCGGCTCCATGCCGTCTCTCCGTGCCGGACGAGCACCACCTGCGGACCCCGCGTTTTCATTGGTCGGATTGTGCCATCCACGCCGTCCCAGGCGCGCGCTTCATCTGGTCCGCTGTCCAACGACGGACGCGCGAGGCTTGAACCCGTGCGTCGTCCACCGCACCCTGGGGTGATTCACGTTGCTCCCGAGGAGTCACGCATGCGTCACCTTCGCCCGTTGCCCCATGCTTCCACCGTCCTCGCGTTGCTCCTGGCCTCGACACTGGCGCTGCCGGGACATGCGCAGGCTCCAGCGGGGAAGGGGGCCAGCACGGATGGCACGATGTTGCTGACCATCTTCATGAAGCACGACCAGGGCAAGACGCTGGAGGAGATCAACGCGCATTTGGACCGCACGGGCTTTCGCAAGAGCTTCCCGCCTCCCGGCGTGGAGGTGGTGTCCTGGTACGTGATGATGGGCGTGGGACAGGTCGTCACCGTGCGGCTTCCTCCCGAGAAACTGCGCGAGGTGAACCTCGCGTTCGAGAAGGGCGCGTGGGGCGCGTTCCGCACGGAGTTCTACCCGACGTATGACTACCGGGCCATCTGGGAGAAGGCTCGCTCGGCCTCTCCTTGAGGTGCGCCGGGCCCGCTTTAGCGCAGTGCCTCCTGGAGCATCCGGTTCGCAACGCGATGGATGCCGTAGGCGCGCATGTAGAACGGCTCCTCCGCTTTCGTGTCCACGGCGGTCCCCTTGTGCGTAGCGGTCCCATAGGGGAGGTCAGGAAAGATGTCCGCGTAGCAAGTGGGGGCGCTAAGCGCAGTGGTCTGCCAGCCGGCGGTGCTCCGGGTATCGCAGCTCCACTCAAGGGCCGCCCGATAGCTCCCATTGTCTCCGCAATCGGGCGCTGTCTCTTGCTGGGTGGCTGCATCCACCAACTCGCGGACCATCTGGTATCCGGCGATGGGTGAGAGCGTCCGCTGTGACACTCGGAGGCTGAAGTAGAGCCCCGAGTCGTATCCTCCTTCAATCTTCGCCACGAAGGGCGTCAGGATGAGGTTCACCGTCCCCGACTCGCTGACGTAACAGCGATTGATTTCGAAGTGGATTCGGAGCGCCCCATGCGATGCCGTAAGCAGGCACGCCAGTGGGGAGACTGCTTGTGGTTCCATCTGCGCGTGCGTGGGGCTCGCCGTAAACAGCGCCGTCGCCATCACTCCGGCCCAGTTGCCACATCTCATGAAGGACTCCTCTCCAACTCCGTCGGAAAGGCCGTCATGAGACATGGCGAGGGCTTGGGGTTCCTCACGGTCCCATCACGATTCCTACATGGCAGGTGCGCGCCCTCCGCCATGCAGATGGTCCAGGGTGACGCGTTCCGATAGCTTCGCGTGCGGTACGAGAGAGGCGCTGCGAGGACGGGTTCCTCGCGCCGTTCTCCCTCGTACCGAAGCCTCTTCGCTCAGCGCTTCAGGCCGCGCTTGATTTCAGCGCAGAGCGCCTTGGCGGCCTGAGGCCCGTCAGCATGCGCGGCCCGGACGATGGCGCTGCCCACCACCACGCCGTCCGCATGCGCCGACAATGTCCGCGCCTGGTCCGCGCTGGAGATGCCGAAGCCCGCGACCACCGGCACCGGCGAAGCGTTGCGCACCAGGTCCAATCGCTGCGACAGGTCCGGCGGTAGCTCCGCGCGCATGCCTGTCACCCCCGCCACCGACACGCAGTACACGAAGCCGCGCGCGTCCTTCGCGATGGCCTCCGCTCGCGCTCGCGGCGTCGTCGGCGCGCACAGCGGAATCAGGTCCACGCCCGCCGCGTCGAACGTGGCGCGCAGGCTCCCGCTCTCCTCGGGCGGCAGGTCCGGAAGGATGGCTCCCGACACGCCGCGCTCACGCGCCAGCTTCGCGAAGCGCTCCTCACCCATCGCCATGATGACGTTGACGTACGTCATGATGACCAGCGGCGTCTCCGGGCAGCGCCGACGCACCTCCGGCACCACCTCCTCCAGCACGCGCTTCAGCGTGGAGCCCGCCTTCAGCGCGCGCTCAGCGGCTCCCTGGATGACGGGCCCGTCGGCGATGGGGTCGCTGAACGCCACGCCCACCTCGACGATGTCCGCGCCACCCTCCACCAGCGCGGTGAACACGTCCACCGAGCGCGGCAGGTCCGGGTCCCCCGCCATGGCGTACGCCACCAGCGCGCCTTCGCCCCGCGCCTTCGCCCGTGCGAACGCCTTCGCGATATCGCCGCTCACGCCTTCGCCCCCACCGCGGGCGGGACGCCTCGCGCGGAAATCGTCGCGACGTCCTTGTCCCCTCGGCCCGAGCAGTTGATGACCAGGTACCTACCCACGCCCAGCTCCCGCGCCAGTTCCCTGCCTCGCGCGAACGCATGCGACGTCTCCAGCGCGGGGAGGATGCCCTCCATCCGGGCCACCTCGTAGAACGCCGCCAGCGCCTCGTCGTCCGTGGCGGTGCGCACTTCCATGCGCCCCGTCTTCGCCAGATGCGCCAGCTCCGGCCCCACGCCCGGATAGTCCAGGCCCGCCGAGATGCTGTGCGCCTCCTGAATCTGTCCGTCCCCGTCCTGCAACACCAGCGAGCGCGAGCCGTGCAACACGCCCTCCGAACCCAGCGTCAGCGACGCACCATGCTGACCCGAGTCCAGCCCATGGCCTCCCGCCTCCACGCCGATGAGCCGGACGCTCGCGTCGCCGATGAACGGATGCAGCACGCCAATCGCATTCGAACCGCCACCCACGCACGCCACAATCGCATCCGGCAGCTTCCCGAAGGCGGCCTGCGCCTGCGTGCGCAGTTCCTTGCCGATGATGGCCTGGAAGTCGCGCACCACCGTCGGATACGGATGCGGCCCCGCCGCGCTGCCGATGACGTAGTGCGTGTCCGATACCTGCGACACCCAGGTGCGCATGGCCTCGTTCATCGCGTCCTTCAGCGTCCGCGAGCCCGACTCCACGGGGCGCACCACCGCGCCCAGCGCGCGCATCCGGAAGACGTTGAGCGCCTGCCGCTCCACGTCCAGCGCGCCCATGTACACCTCGCACGGCAGGCCGAAGAGCGCGCACGCGGTGGCCGTCGCGACGCCGTGCTGGCCCGCGCCCGTCTCCGCGATGATGCGCTTCTTGCCCATGCGCAACGCGAGCAACACCTGCCCCACGGTGTTGTTGATTTTGTGCGCCCCCGTGTGCGCCAGGTCCTCGCGCTTGAGCCAGACGTGCGCGCCCCCCCACGCCTCGGTCAGCCGGCGCGCGGGCGTCAGCGTCGTGGGCCTGCCCACGAACTCGCGCAGCACCCGCGCCACTTCCGCGTCGAACGTCGGGTCCGCGCGAGCCGCCGCGTACGCCTCTTCCAGTTCCATCAGCGCCGGGACGAGCGTCTCCGGCACGTAGCGCCCGCCGAAGCGCCCGAAGCGACCGGCGGCAGTCTCCGTGTTCATCCCTGTCACTCCCAGAGGTTGATGGACTTCGCGGCCCGCACGAAGGCGCGCACCGCGTCCATGTCCTTGATGCCCGGGGCCGACTCCACCCCGCTGGCCACGTCCACTCCGTACGGCCGCGTCGCGCGCACCGCCTCCGCCACGTTGGAGGGCTTCAATCCACCCGCCACCAACACCGGCACGCCATGCCCCGACAGCCCCGCCACCAGCGACCAGTCGAAGCCCACGCCGCCCCCGCCATACCCCGGCGCCGCCCCGTCCAACAGCAGCCCGGCCACGTCTCCCACTCGCAGATACGTCCGAGCCCGCGCCACATCATCCGGCCCCTGCACGCGAAGCGCCTTGATGACCGGCACCCCGTACCCCGAGCAGGCCTCCGGAGGCTCGTCCCCATGGAGCTGCACCGCCGTGAGGCCGCACTCCCGCACCTTCGCTCGGATGTCGTCCGGCGAGGCGTTGACGAACACGCCCACCACCGCGCCCAGCGGCGGCCGGGTCCGCGCCAGCGCCGCCGCCGTGGCCACGTCCACGCACCGGGGAGAGCGTGCGTAGAAGTTGAGCCCGAGCGCATCCGCGCCCGCCTCCCACGCGCCTCGAGCATCCTCCAGCCGGGTGACACCACAGACCTTCACCCGAACGCTCACGGTGACAGGCCTTCCTCGCCGAGCAGCCGCCGCAGCGCCCGTCCAGGGTCCGCGTCGCGCAAGAGCGACTCACCCACCAGCACCGCGTCAGCTCCGGCCTCACGCGCCGACACCAGCTCCGTCACGGACTTGAGCCCGCTTTCGGCCACCAGGCCCCGAGCGCGAGTCCGAAGCCGAGGCATCACCCGCAACGCCGTGCCCACGTCCGTCTTCAACGTGGCCAGGTCCCGGTTGTTGATGCCCACCAGCTCCGCGCCCGCCGCCAGGGCTCGCTCGGCGTGCGCCTCCGTATGAGCCTCCACCAGCGCGGCCACCTTCACCGCGCGCGCCGTGGCGAGCATCTCCCGCAGCTCGCCATCCTCCAGCGCATCCGCGATGAGCAGCACCGCGTCCGCGCCCCACAGCGCGCTCTCCTCCACCTCGCGCGCCGCGACGAGGAAGTCCTTGCGCAGCACCGGCACCGACACCGCCGCTCGCACGGCGACGAGGTCCTCCAGCGCGCCACCGAAGTCCGGCCCGTCCGTCAGCACGCTGATGGCACTGGCCCCCGCGGCCTCGTAGGCCCGGGCCACCGCCACCACGTCCGCGTGCGGAAACGCGCCGCCCGAGGGACTCTTGCGCTTCACCTCCGCGATGACACTCACCAGGCGCCCCGGTGCTCGTCTCAGAAGCGCGTCCGCGAAGTCACGTGGCTCGGGACGCGCGCGCGGCGACAGGGGAGGCCGCTGGGCCAGCTCCCGTCGCTTGCGCGCCATGATGAGGTCCAGCGTCCCCGGCGCGGCCGGAGACGCACTTCCTGAATGTGCCCCGCTCACGACACGGCCCCGTGGATGAGCGAAGCCAGCTTGCGCGCCGCCGCCCCTGAGTCGATGGCGTGCTCCGCCTTCCGCACGCCCTCGCGCAGGTCCGACACCATGCCCACCACCACCAGCGCCGCCGCGGCGTTGAGCAGCACCGCCGTGCGCAGCCCGGAGCGCTCGCCGGCCAAAAGCGCGCGCAGCCGCTGCGCGTTCTCGTCCGCGTCGCCGCCGGCGATGGCCTCGCGAGGCACCAGGTCCAGCCCCGCGTCCTCGGGCCTCACGGTGAACACTCGCACCGTGCCGTCCTCTCGCAGCTCCGCCACCTCGGTGGGGGAGCAGGGCGAGATTTCGTCCAGCCCGTCGTGGCCGTGCACCACCCACGCGCGCCGGCTGCCCAGTCGTCCCAGCACGCGCGCGGTCTGCTCCACGCGCTTGCCGTCGAAGGTGCCCAGCAACTGATAGCGCGCGCCGGCCGGGTTGGTCAGCGGACCCAGCAGGTTGAACATGCTGTGAAAGCCCATGTCCCGCCGCGCCTGGGCCACGTGCCTCAGCGCGCTGTGATGCGAGGGCGCGAAGAGGAAGCCCACCCCGTGCTCGTCGATGTCGAGCGCCACGCGCTCATGCGGGCGCTCCATGGAGACCCCCAGCGCGGCGAGCACGTCCGCGCTGCCACACCGACTGGAGACGGCGCGGTTGCCATGCTTGGCCACCGTCACCCCCGCCCCGGCGGCCACGAAGGCCACCGCGGTGGAGATGTTGAAGGTGTGCGCCCCATCACCCCCGGTACCGCAGGTGTCGAGCACCACTTCCGCCCGGGGAGACAGCTTCGCCGCGCAGGCCCGCATCGCCTCCGCCGCGCCGAGGATTTCGTCCTCCGTCTCCCCCTTCATCTTGAGCGCCGTCGCCAGCGCCCCCACTTGAGCAGGCGATGCCTCTCCCGCGAGCATCAGGCCCATGACCCGGGCCATCTCCTCGCGGGTGAGGTCGCGCCGGCCCACCACCTTGCCCAGCGCTTCCTTGAGTGTCATCGCCTATCCCAGCGACACGACTTCGCGGCCCATCGCCCGCGCAATCGCTCGCACTTCGTGCATGGATTTCTCGAACTCGGGGAAGTCCAACGACTGGGCTCCATCCGACTTCGCGCGCGGCGGGTCCGGGTGCACTTCGACGATGATGCCGTCCGCCCCCACCGCCACCGCCGCCCGCATCATCGCCGGCACCGCCTTGCGCACGCCGATGCCGTGCGAGGGGTCCACGAAGACGGGCAGGTGCGAGAGCTGCTTGAGCATGGGCACGGCGTTCAAGTCCAACGTGTTGCGCGTCATCGTCTCGAACGTGCGGATGCCGCGCTCGCAGAGGATGACCTGGGTGTTGCCTCGGGCGACGATGTACTCGGCCGCCATCAACAGCTCCTTGATGGTGGCGGACATGCCGCGCTTGAGCAGCACCGGCTTGCGGCGCTCGCCCACCGCCTCCAGCAAGCTGAAGTTCTGCATGTTGCGCGCGCCAATCTGCAGGATGTCCGTGGCTTCGTCGACCGCGTCCAGCGTCGCGGTGTCCTTCACCTCGGTGGTGACGAGCAGGCCCGTCTCCTTGCGCGCCTCCATGAGCAGCGCCAGTCCGTCACCCTTGAGGCCCTGGAACTCATAGGGGCTGGTGCGCGGCTTGAACGCTCCACCGCGCAGCATGGTGGCGCCCGCCTTCTTCACCGCGTGCGCGGTGGAGAGAATCTGCTCACGCGACTCCACCGAGCACGGGCCGGCGATGACGTGGAACGACGCGCCGCCGATGGTGAGGTCACCCACGCGCAGCTGCGTGTCCTCCGGCTTCACCTCGCGGCTGACGAGCTTGAAGGGCTGGGAGATGGAGACCGCGTCCGCGACGCCGGGCAGCACTCGGAAGGGTTCGGGTTCCACCGCACCGGGGTTGCCGGTGATGCCGATGGCCGTGCGAGTGCCCCCTGGAATCGCGTGCGGTTGCCAGCCACGACGGCGGATCTCGTCGTTCACACGCTCGATGTCCTGGGCCGTCGCGTCTGGTCGCATCACGATCAACATGGGGATACCCGCTTTCTCTCCGCTAATTGACGCCGGGAAGCCGGCGTTGTGAGGCCTCGAGGTTTCGAAACCTCGCCTGCCAGTTCCGCACAGTGTTCGCTCGCGAGCAACCCGGACGACAGTGCCACTTGCGGCTCGCGCTCCAGGCGACCCAGCATGGAGGGGGGCCAGCGCGGATGTGGGAGAGCACGTGTCGAACCCGGACGTCATCGTCGTGGGCGCGGGACTCTCGGGGCTGGCGTGCGCGCGAGCGCTCGTCCAATCCCGCTTGAAAGTGATGCTCCTGGAGGCCGGGGCGGAACCGGGTGGCCGCGTGCGCACCGACGTGCACGAGGGTTTCCTGCTCGACCGGGGATTCCAGGTGTACCTCACGGCCTATCCGGAAGCTCAGCGGATACTGGATGTCGAGGCGCTGAAGCTCCATTGCTTCATGCCCGGAGCAAAGGTGTGGCGGGGCGGGCGGCTGCACACGGTGGTGGACCCGCTGCGGCAGCCCGTGACGGCGCTCGCCCATCTGTTCGGTTCGGTCGGCACCTTCTGGGACAAGCTGCGGGTGTTGGAGCTGCGGCAGCTGGCGCGCTCGGGCGAGGAGGTGGACGTGTGGCTGCGTCCCCAGCGCACGTCGCGGCGCTACCTGGAGGAGCTGGGCTTCACGGAGGAGATGGTGGAGGGCTTCTTGCGGCCCTTCCTGGCGGGCGTTTTCCTGGACCGTTCGCTGATGACGTCCAGCAGGTTCCTCGAGTTCGTCTTCCGCATGTTCTCCTCGGGGGACGCGGGCGTGCCGGAGCAGGGGATGGGCGCGATTCCCGAGCAGCTCGCCGCGAAGCTGCCCCCCGGGTGCCTGCGCGGACACGCACCCGTGGCGGAGGTGTGGGGCCACCGTGCGCGGTTGGCGGACGGGGAGATGGTGGGTGCGCAGGCGGTGGTGGTGGCCGCGGACCCGCCGGCCGCGGCGCGGCTGCTGCCCGGTATGCCGGTGCCGATGATGAACGCGGTGACGTGTCTCTACTTCGCCGCGCCCGCGCCACCGGTGGAGGGGCCCTGGTTGGTGCTCAACGGCGAGGGGCGGGGCGTGGTGAACAACGTGGCGATGATGAGCGAGGTCTCTCCGGCGTATGCGCCGCGCGGACAGTCCCTCGTGTCCGTGTCGGTGCTGGGCGTGTCCTCGGATGGGGAGGCGCTGCGCGCGCGGGTGTGTGAGGAATTGACGGAGTGGTTTGGCGCGGGCGTGGCGGAGTGGCGGCATTTGCGGACGTACTCGCTGCCGTTCGCGTTGCCCGCGCAGACGGTGGAGGCGCTGGAGCCTCCACACCGTCCGGTTCGACTGTCACCCGGGCTCTACGTGTGCGGTGACCATCGGGACAGCGCGTCCATCCATGGCGCGCTGGGCTCGGGGCGCCGCGCGGCCGAGGCCGTGCTCACGGACCTGGGGCTGTACTCGTAGCGGGGGGCAGCGCGCACGGTGGGCACCGCGCTTGCGAGGCGAGCACCGTGTTCGAGCCACATCTCCGCGCGCGTGGGCTCATGCCGCGGCCCAGCGAGCGCCGCGCTCCATCTCGAATCGACGAGCGCGGCGTTCAGGCTTCGGCTCAGCGAGCGCCGCGCTCCATCTCGAATCGACGAGCGCGGCGTTCAGGCTTCGGCTCAGCGAGCGCCGCGCTCCATCTCGAATCGACGAGCGCGGCGTTCAGGCTTCGGCTCAGCGAGCGCGGTTCTTGCCCTTGCGCTTCGCCGCCCCGCGAGGGGCCTTGGGCGCCTTGGCCTTCGCCGCGGCACCTCGCGTCGCCTTGACCGACGTGGAGCGCTTGGCGCTCACCGTCGCACCGTGTCGCTTGCGGCTGAGGGCTCCCCCAGACCGCTTGCTGGTCGCGGTAGGACGCCGCCGCTTCGCGGCCTCGGCCGCGCGCTCCGCACGAGGTGCCTTCGCGGCGCTCTTGCCACCCGCCTTCGCACCCGCGCGCTTCACGGCCTGCTTCCCACGCGCCTTGCCGCTTCCCACCTTGTGACGGGCGTTCTTGCGCGCACGGCCCTTCGTCTCCTCGCCCACACTCGCCGGAGCCGCGCTCACGGTGGGCGCCACGGGGGCCTTCGCGACGGGCGCCACTTCCCGCACCACCGCGACGCTGGCGGTGACCGGCACGGCGACGCTCGCCGCCGGAGCCACGGGCGCCGTCCTGGCACGCGTCACCGTTCGCCGGGGGCCCGTCGCGGCAGCTCGCTTCGCCCGGGGCGGCGGCGCACCCAGCAGGTCCTCCGCGGCGCCGGCCTCCTCCGTCCACTGCAAGGGGAACGACTCCGCGGTCAGCGGACCCGAGGCCAGGAGCAACGGCGCCGCCAGCTCATCCGCGCCAGAGGCCACGGCCGCCATCGCCGTCACGAGGCTGAGCGTCGTGGGCGCCGCGCCACCCAGCGGATAGAGCGCCACCGAGCCCATGTCATTCCAGCCCACCACCAGATAGCGGAAGGCATCCGGGTGGCGCGCGCGCAGCGTGCTCATCACCAGGACGAAGGCGTTGAAGCCCCCGTCATCGAAGCGCACCAGCCACTGGTTGCCGAGCGGCTGACGCACGCGCCGGCGGGGCTTGCTGAGCTCGGCTCGGACCACTCCCTGGATGGCGGCGCGCGCCGAGGGGGCCGCCGTCGGAAGGATGTCGCAAGTGAAGACGGCGAAGGAGGTCTGGGACATCCGGCCATCATTCCCTATCACTCACAAGGCTGTCTAATGCCGCGGCCTCGATTTGCGCGAAAGGTCACCAGCGCTGTCCACCAGACGTCGGCGGAACAGTCCCGCCACGGACCTCCAGCCCCGGATAAGCAGGGCGGAGGTCCATGGCCGCCGCCGTCAGCTCGCGGCCTGCGTGGGCACCGCCGGGGCCGGAACCTCGGGCACCGGCGCCTTCGCGGCCTGCCCCGCCACCTGCGTCAGCAGCGCCGTCAGCCGACGCGCGAAGCGGTTCGGGTCGGAGATGGTGCTGCCCTCGGTGAGCAGCGCCTGGTCATGCAAGAGTTCAATCCACTCGGACACCTGCGCCTGCGCGGGGTCCTTCTCGTGCACGGCCTTCAGGTGCTCGATGACCGGGTGCTTGGGATTGACCTCCAGGATGCGCTTCACGCGCGGCATCCCCTTGCCCCGCTGCTGGAGCAGCCGCTCCAGGTACGCCGGCGAGCCGCCCTCCGGCACCACGAGGCACACCGGCGAGTCCGTCAGGCGGTCCGACACGCGCACCTCGCGCACCGAGTCCTGCAGCACGTCCTTCATCTTCGCGGTGAGTCCCTTCAGCCCCTCCGAGTTCTGCTCGTGCTCCTTCTTCTGCTCGTCGGTGGACTGCAGCTTCAGGTCCGCCTGGAGCGCGGACACCAGCGGCTTGCCCTGGAACTCGCGCAGCCCCTGCGCGGCCCACTCGTCCACCGGGTCCGTCATGAAGAGGACCTCGTAGCCGCGCTGCTTCAGCGCCTCCAGGTGCGGGCTGTCCTCCACCGCCTTCCGGGACTCGCCGTACATGTAATAGAGCGCCTCCTGGCCCTCCTTCATGCGCGACACGTAGTCCGAAAGCGACGTCAGCCCCTCCTCGCGAGAACTCTCGTAGCGCAGGAGGCCGCCCAGCTTGTCCTTGTGCTCGGCCTCGGTGGCCAGGCCCTCCTTGAGCACCGTGCCGAACGACTTCCAGAACGCCGTGTAGTCCTCGGGCTTGTCCTTGGCCAGCTTCTCCAGGAGGTCCAGCGACTTCTTCACCACGTGCTTGCGGATGGCGCGCACCACCTGCGAGTCCTGGAGCAGCTCGCGCGACACGTTCAAGGGCAGGTCATCCGAGTCGATGACGCCGCGCACGAAGCGCAGCCACTGCGGCACCAGCTCCTCGCAGCGGTCCATGATGAACACGCGCTTGACGAACAGCCGCACCCCGCGCTGCTGCTGCGCGTTCAAGTCGAACGGCGGGTTCTTCGGCACGAAGAGCAGCCCGGTGAACTGCTGGTTGCCGTCCGCCCTGAAGTGCGTCCACGCCAGCGGCACGTCCCAGTCGTGGGTCAGGTGCTTGTAGAACTCCTGGTACTGCTCGTCGGTGATTTCGCTCTTCGAGCGCTGCCACAGCGCGCTCGCCTTGTTCACCACTTCCAGGGCGACTTCCGTCTTCGCGTCGTCCCCCGTCCCGGTGGTCTTCTTCACCTGGAGCTTGATGGGGTGGCCCACGTAGTCGGAGTACTGCGTAATCAGCGAGCGCACCCGCCACTCGTCCAGGAACTCCTTCTGGTCCTCCTTCAGGTGGAGGATGACGGCGGTGCCCCGGGCGGCGCGCTCGGCGGGCTCCACGGTGAAGGAGCCGTGGGCCTCCGAGGACCACTTCCACGCCTGCGAGTCCTTGCCCGCCGCGCGGCTGACGACTTCAACCCGGTCCGCGACGAGGTACGCGCTGTAGAAGCCCACGCCGAACTGGCCGATGAGCTGCACGTCCTTCTGCCCGCGCTGGGTCGCCATCTGGAGGAACTCGCGCGAGCCGGAGTGGGCGATGGTGCCCAGGTTCTTCACCAGCTCGTCATGGGACATGCCGATGCCGGTGTCCTCGATGGTGAGCGTGTTCTTCTCCGCGTCGGGGGTGATGCGCAGCTCCAGCTCCGGCGCGTCCGACAGGAGCTCCGGCTCCGTAATCGCGCGGAAGCGCAGCTTGTCGAGCGCGTCCGACGCGTTCGACACCAGCTCACGCAGGAAGATCTCCTTGTGGCTGTAGAGCGAGTTGATGACCAGGCTGAGGAGCTGGTTGATCTCCGCCTGGAAGGCGTGGGTTTCCCGCTGGGGGGCAGCTTCGACGGTCATGGGTACAGGGCCTCCGGGCGCCCGGGTGGGCGGCAAGCGTCGTCTCCCCATAACCATGGAAAACAGCCTGTCGAGGGGAGGGTGCCCGGGAGCCTGCCGTCGGGCCGGGCCCGTGAAGGCCTGGCACCCGGGTCCCCCCTCGGGTGGGTTACAGGGGAGGGTAGACGGGCGGGTAGTTGTAGCCGAAGTTGCTGTCCCAGTACGTCTGTCCGTTCACCTCGTAGCGGACGTAGTAGGCCGGGGTGCCCGTCCCGGCGGGAATCCGGGCCTGCCAACGCTCCACGCCCTGGGCGTTGGGGCTGGAGACGTAGGAGTAGCCCACGGAGTACCCGGTGGTGAAGGTGGCGGCGACCTGGTGCGAGGTGGCCCACCCGTCCGTGGAGTACACCACGGTGACGTTCTTCGAGTAGGCGAGGTTCTTCACGTCGATGCCGATGTCCACGTCCCCCGTGGGCTGCCAGTAGCTCGTGCCCACCAGCACGTTGGCGCGCGGCAACAGCGGCCCGTCCGCGCGGCCCAGGTGGTAGTTGGCCCCGCCGTTGTTGTCCCAGTACGTCTGGCCATTCACGGTGAACTTCGCCACGAACTCCAAATCCCGCGTCGGCTGGGGCGTCGTCCCCCAGCTCTGGTACTGCCGCGTCACCTTCCACAGCTCCAGCCCCGCGCCCGCATCGCCCGCGTAGGAAGCGGCCAGGTCCGTCCAGGTGCCGTCGGGCTGCTTGTCGTGGATGGCCACCTGCTTCTCGTAGGCCAGGTTCTTCACCACCACGAAGTACGTGACGTCCTGCCACGTCTGCCCGTAGCGGGTGCCCACGGTGCTCACCGCCTTGAGCAGCTTCACCTCGTCCGCCGCGTGCGCGGAGGCCGACGAGAGGCCCACGGCGAGCCCGGCCAGCACGCACAGCGCCGCGCGCCACCGGGAGAGGAGAGAGAGTCGGTTCGTCGTCATGAAAACCTCTTCATGAGCCAGCCCCTCGGCCGGCTCCAGGAACCTGGGGAATCCAGGGCTCTCCCATGTTGGCAGCAGGCCCCGACGCGCGTCGCGTCACGCGTCATGGGACCGTCTGGTTGAAATGTTCTGACGTACACGGGGGCGACGCATTGTTGGGAGGGCGGGCGGGGTTGGAGTAGGGAAGAGCCATGAACCGAACCCTCCTGTCCCTGCTCGGGGCGGTGCTGCTGTCCGGCTCCGCTGTCGCCGAGGAGAAAGCCCCCACCTCGTTCCCCGACGCCGCGGAGCTGCAGCGGCTCACCGCGCGCTTTGTTCCGGTGGAGTTGCGGGTGGACCTGAAGGCCCTGCCCGACAACGAGCGCCGCGCGCTGGCCCGCATCGTCCAGGCCTCGCAGCTGATGGACGCGTTGTTCCTGCGCCAGCGCTGGGCGGGCAGCGAGACGGTGCTGCTGAATCTCTTGAGGGACGAGTCGCCCCTGGGCCGCGCGCGCCTGCACGCGTTCCTGTTGGACAAGGGCCCGTGGAACAGCCTCGACGAGGGGCGGCCCTTCCTGCCCGGCGTGCCCCCGAAGCCGGAGGCCGGCAACTTCTACCCGGCCGGCTCCACCAAGGCGGAAGTCGAGGCCTGGATAAAGGCGCTGCCCGAGGCGCAGCAAAAGGAGGCCACCGGCTTCTACACCACCATCCGCAAGGGCACCGACGGCAAGTTCATCACCGTGCCGTACAGCGTGGAGTACCAGGGCGAGCTGGCGCTGGCCGCTTCCCTGTTCCGCGAGGCCGCCGCGCTGACGAAGCAGCCCACGCTCAAGGCGTTCCTCACCTCGCGCGCGGACGCGTTCCTGTCCAACGACTACTACGCCAGCGAAGTCGCGTGGATGAAGCTGGACGCGAGCATCGAGCCCACCGTCGGACCCTACGAGGTCTACGAGGATGGCTGGTTCAACTACAAGGCCGCCTTCGAGGCGTTCGTCGGCCTGCGCGACGAAGCGGAGACGGGGAAGCTGTCCAAGTTCAGCGACCACCTCCAGGAATTGGAGAGCAACCTCCCCATCGACCCGAAGCTGCGCAACCCGAAGATTGGCGCGCTGGCCCCCATCCGCGTTGTCAACAGCCTCTTCTCCTCGGGTGACGCCAACCGCGGCGTGCAGACGGCGGCGTACAACCTGCCCAACGACGAGCGCGTCACGGAGGCCATGGGCTCCAAGCGCGTCATGCTGAAGAACGTGCAGGAGGCCAAGTTCGAGCGCGTGCTGGTGCCCATCTCCAAGGTGGCCCTGTCCGCGAAGGACCAGAAGGACGTGGCCTTCGATGCCTTCTTCACGCACATCCTGATGCACGAGCTGATGCACGGCCTGGGGCCGCACAACATCACCGTGGGCGGCAAGGCGACGACGGTGCGGCAGGCGCTCCAGGTGGCCTCCAGCGCGCTCGAGGAGGCCAAGGCGGACATCTCCGGCCTGTGGGCGCTCCAGCGGCTGATGGACACGGGGGTCATCGACAAGTCGATGGGCCGCACCATGTACACGACGTTCCTGGCCTCCGCGTTCCGCTCCATCCGCTTCGGCACGGACGAGGCGCACGGCAAGGGCGTGGCCCTCCAACTCAATCACTTCCTCGACACCGGGGCGGTGAAGGTCAACGCGGATGGCACCTTCTCCGTGGTGCCGGAGAAGATTCAGCAGTCCGTCGCCTCCCTGACGAAGCAGTTGATGGAAATCCAGGGCAGGGGTGACCGGAAGGCCGCCGAGGCCCTGCTGGCGAAGATGGGCGTGGTGCGGCCTCCGGTGCGCAAGGTGCTGGAGCGCCTGAAGGACGTCCCGGTGGACATCGCGCCCCACTACGTCACGGCGGACGAACTCGTTCGCGAGGCCACCGCACCTGCGGCCGACGCCGGCGTGCGGAAGTAGCCACGGTCGCTGGTTCGCCCCCACGCGCGGTGCGTTTCCCGTGCGCGGCGGGCGGACCGGCCCCATGAGTCAGGAGAGATGGAGAACTCGGCCCGCTATCGCTCGGCCCCGCCTGGCCCCTGGGGCATCCTCGTCGCGCTCGTCATCCTGGGCGCGTGGGGAACGCACCTGTCGTGGATGCTGTTGTCGCCCGAGCTGCCCTGGGACTCCCCGCTCACCTGGCTGCATGTCGCCTTGCAGGCATGGCTGTGCACCGGCCTGTTCATCACCGGCCATGACGCCATGCACGGCACGGTGGCCCGACAGTCCTGGGTGAACGAGACGGTGGGCACCGTCGCCTGCTTCCTCTTCGCCGGCCTGTCGTACCGCCGACTGGTGCTCAACCACCACGCCCACCACGAGCAGCCCACGGGCGACGCGGACCCGGACTTCTCCACCCGCACCCAGTCCTTCTGGCCGTGGCTGGGGACGTTCATGGCCCGCTACACCACGCTCCCGCAGCTGGGGGTGATGGCGGCCAAGTTCAACATCTTCGTCTTCATGGGAGTCTCCCAGCCGCGCATCCTCGCGTTCTGGGTGCTGCCCGCCGTGCTGGGCACGCTGCAGCTCTTCTACTTCGGCACCTACCAGCCGCACCGGCGCCCGGAGACTCCGGACATGGCGCCCCACCACGCGCGCACCCTGCCGCGCAACCACCTGTGGGCCATGCTGTCCTGCTTCTTCTTCGGCTACCACTGGGAGCACCACCAGTCCCCTGGCACGCCCTGGTGGCGACTGTGGCGGGTCAAGGACGCCCGCGCCGACGCGTCGCGCGCAGCCTCCACCGCCCGCGATGTAACCGCCGGACGGGTGGGCCCGTTATAAAGGGGCATGAGCGACAAGCCGCCCGTGGAGCCGCCCGGCTCCGAAGTCACCCCTGAACCGCTCTACCTCCGCCGCCGCGAGCTCCTGAAGAACGCGGGCCTGTTCGCCGGCACCGCCGCCGCCGTCGCGGGGGGCCTGTACCTCCTGAGCGGCAAGCAGCGCCGCGCCATGGACGCCTATGTCCCGGACGCGGGGCAGGTGACGGGGCCCGTGGCGAAGGCGACGGGCGTCTTCGACACGGACGAGCCGCGCACGCCGTACGAGGACGTCACCACGTACAACAACTTCTACGAGCTGGGGCTCGACAAGAACGACCCGGCCCGGCTCGCGCACCTGCTCAAGCCCCGGCCGTGGACCGTCACGCTCGACGGCGAGGTGCACGAGCCCCAGACGGTGGACATCGACCAGCTGCTCTCCTGGTTCTCCATGGAGGAGCGCGTCTACCGGATGCGCTGCGTGGAGGCCTGGTCCATGGTGATTCCGTGGCTGGGCTTCCCGCTGGCCGCGCTGCTCGCCCGGGTGAAGCCCACCAGTCACGCGCGCTACGTGTCCTTCACCACGCTGATGGACCCGGAGCAGCTCCCCGGCCAGACGCGAGCGGTGCTGGACTGGCCCTACGTGGAAGGGCTGCGGCTGGACGAGGCCCTGCACCCGCTCACCTTCATGGCCATGGGCCTGTACGGCCGGCAGCTCCCCGCGCAGAACGGCGCGCCGCTGCGGCTCGTCGTCCCGTGGAAGTATGGCTTCAAGGGCATCAAGTCCATTGTCCGCATCAGCCTCACTCGCGAGCAGCCCTTCACCACGTGGAACCTCGCGGGGCCGGAGGAGTACGGCTTCTACGCCAACGTGAACCCCGCCGTGGCACACCCGCGCTGGAGTCAGGCCACCGAGCGGCGCATCGGCGAGGGCTTCGAGCGCCGCCCCACGCTGCCCTTCAACGGCTACGCCAAGCAGGTGGCCCACCTCTACACGGGGTTGGACCTGCGGAAGAACTACTGAGCCATGGCCTCGCCTCCGCATCCCTGGCTCAACCCCGCGCTCGCCGTGGGCGGCCTCGCGCCCCTGGCGCTCCTCGCCGTGCAGGGGCCTCAAGGCGCGCTGGGGCCCAACGCGGTGGAGACGGCGCTCAACCAGACGGGGCTGCTCGCGCTGGTGCTGCTGCTGGCGTCGCTTTCATGCACGCCGCTGCGAATCGTCACCGGGTGGACGTGGCCCGCGCGCATCCGCCGCACGCTGGGCCTGTTGGCCTTCACGTATGCGTGCGCGCACTTCCTCACGTACCTCGTGCTGGACCAGGGCCTGTCGCTGAAGGCGCTGCTGGAGGACCTGGTGAAGCGCCCCTTCATCACCGTGGGCTTCACCGCGCTGGTGTTGCTGGTGCCGCTGGCCGTCACCTCCACGAACCGTTGGGTGCGCCGGCTGGGCTTTCCCCGGTGGCAGCGGCTGCACCGGCTGGCCTACGTGGCCGCGGTGCTGGGCGTGGTGCACTTCGTGTGGCGGGTGAAGCAGGACGTCACCGAGCCGCTCGTCTACGGCGCGGTGCTGGCGCTGCTGTTCGCGGTGCGCGTGAGAGAGGCGATGCGAAAACGCCGGGCCCGCACCGCTTCGGCGGCCCGGAACCCGGCGTGAGTGACGGCGCGAGCCGCTTGGGGGACTACTTGCGCGGCAGCGGGAGGATGGTGTCCACCAGCGTCATGAGCTGTGCGCAGCTCACCGGCTTGCGGACGAAGGCGCTGATGCCGGCCTTCTGACCCAGGGCGCGGACCTCCGCCACGTTCGGGTCACCCGTCATCATCAGGATGGGGACCTTGGCCAGCTTGGGGTTGGCGTTGGCGCGAATCTGCGCCGCGAAGTCGGCGCCGTTCATCCCGTCCATGTGGAAGTCGGTCAGGATGAGGTCGATGGTCTCCGCCTCGGCGACCTTCAGTCCCTCTTCGGCGGACTCCGCCTCCAGGAACTCGAAGTTGCGGGCCATCAGGTAGATTTTCAGCAGCGTCCGGATGGAGCGGCTGTCATCCACCAGCAGGACACGCTGGGGCACCGCGCCCGCGGTGGTCCGGCCTCCCAGAGGGCGCGCCGGGTCCGTCGTGGTGCGGTTGGGTACGGGCTCTGGGGAGGGGAGGGTGCCGGCCTTCATCGGATCATCAACCTCTGGTGGGGCTGTCCCCCTGGAGACCCAATCATGTTGACGGAAGGACATGCCGAAGTCAAAGCACCGTCCTTCCTCTCGTTTTTCGAACGTGGGGCGTCCCATACCCCACTTGACGAAGCGGGAATCAGGGGGCCTCGAGCACGAACGCCTGGCTCTCCACCCCGGTCAACCCGATGCCCGTGGCAATCGCGGGCGCCAGCTCGTTGGGCACGCGCCACGTCTGTCCGGTGGATTGGATCAGCACCACCGAGTAACGCCCCTTCGGCAGTCCCTCCAACCGCGCGGGAGCGGCCGGGTCCCGAGCATCCAGGGCGACCGCCTGCACGCCGATGTGCAGCTCCGCCACGGGGACGGGCGTCATGCGCGGGTTTCCAGCCTCATCCGTGAGCGCCGGGTAGAGCGCGTCCGGCACGAGCGCCGCCGCCAGCACCACCAGGTCCGGCTGACCATCGCGGGTGCCGTCGGCGTGCGGATAGTCGGTGCCATTCGCATCGAGGATGCCGTTGCGGTCCAGGTCGTTGTCCTCGAGCAACCCGGGGGAGTCCGCCAGCTTGCGCACGACGACGCGCGGCCAGAGGTCGCCGAATCCGTCGCGGTTGGCGTCATCCGGGACGCCGTCGCGGTTAGCGTCCACGTAGCTGACGAGGAACGCCTTGGGGCGCTGCTCCACCGCGCCGCCCTCGATGCTCTGGGGCACCAGGCGCAGCACCTTGGGCGGCCCGCCCGCGGTGAGCACGGCGTCTCCGCCGACGATGACGCTGGCCTGGAACGCGGGCCGGTCCACCGGCACCTGCGCGCTCGCCTGAGAGAAGCTCACCGTGACGTTGGTGAGGGGCAGGGGATGGCCCTCCTGGTCCACGGCGACCTCCAGCGTCAGGGGGACGCCGGTGGTGGGGTCCACGGCGGCGCCGCCGACGTCACCCTGGTTGGGCTCGCTGGTGACGCCGTACCAGGGATTGAAGTCGGAGAAGTGGCAGGGCGTCGCGCCGGAGCGGCAGGAGTCCACGTCGATGAAGCCGCGCAGCGTGTAGCGCCCCGCCGCGACGAGGCTGAGCGAGAACGGCGCGGTGAAGGGGCCGGGCGCGTCGGTGCCGAGCGCCGGGCCGAAGAGCTGCTCGGCCGGAACGACGGTGAAGGCGATGGGGCGGCCCGTGCCCTGCGGCGGAGGTGGCCGGTCCGCGTCGTAGATGAACACCACCGCGTTGCCCCGCGAGCGCGACTGCACGACGAGGCTGCCCTCGATGCGGGCGGTGTGGATGTTCTGCCGTCCGTCCGCGGTGGGGACCACCGTGGGGGACTCGCAGCCCGCGACGAGCAGGGACGCGGCGAGGACGCCTCCCAGCGACTGCTTCCAGGAAGGGAGGGTGCGGCTCATGGAGTCACCGTCAGCGTCGCGTAGACGCGCCGCTCGATGCGGTTGCCGAAAGGATGTTGGGAGTGAGCGGAGCCGAGCTGGCTGCCCACCAGCGCGACGTCCACCGTGTTCTTCACCGCCGCGTAGCCGACGCGCGCGTTGATGACGGCGTAGGCGCCCAGCGGGTTGGACAAGAGCTCGATGCGGGTGGGGTCCGACGCGGCGGGCTCGCGCTCAATCCACGTGGTGGACGAGGTGTAGGCCACGTCCACGCCGAACTCCAGGTCCGCCTTGGTGCGGTAGGTGACGCCACCGTACAGCTTGAGCTGCGGCGCCTGGCTGCACGGCCCACACGCCTCCTTCTCCTCCAGGTCCGACGTCACGTTCTGGAAGGCGGCGCTCGCCTTGATGCCCAGGCCGTCCACGGGGGCCAGGGTGAGGCCCGCTTCCACGCCGCGCGCGGTGTAGATGGAGTCCTCGTTGACGAAGCGCGAGCGGCCGATGAGGTAGTTGCCCGAGGCCGCGTCATACGACTCGCCGGCGGGCAGCCGCTCGAAGGCGGACAGGCCGATGAGGTCCTTCACCCGGTTCTGGTAGAGGGCCACATCCCAGTCCATGCCCAGCTCCGCGGACTCGCCGCGCCAGCCCAGCTCGAAGGCGGTGAGGCGCTCGGGGCGCAGCGCGGTGTTGCCGGTGGTGAGCGCGCTGGCGCCGTTGACGCCCTGCACGGGGACCAGGAGGCGCGTGTAGCTCTCCAGGAACGTCGGCTCACGGAAGGCGGAGGCCGCGCTGATGCGGAACGCGTGGCCTTCAATCGGGATGAACAGCGCGGAGATGCGCGGCGAGTGCGCGAGGCCCGGCGTCCCTGCGTCCAGCAGCGGGTGCCGGTCCACGCGGTAGCTTGCGACCAGGCGCAGGGGCTCGGCCAGCCGCCACTCGTCCTGCACGAAGGCCGCGGCGTGAATCTCCTCGCGCAGCGGGCCCAGGTAGTCCCAGCCCACGCGCTTGAGGCGTCCCTCGACGCCCACGTTGAGCTGGTGCTCGCCGCCCAGTTGGAAGGCGCGCGCGAAGAGCAGCTCGGCGTTGAAGAGGTTGGAGCTGATGTCCGTGCCCAGCGAGCGCTGTCCAATGGGCTCGTACTGGGGACCGGCGCTGCCGGAGATGTGGTTCCAGAACGTCTTGAGCTTGAGCGGCCCCAGCTCCACGTCGCCCTTGGCGTAGGCGCCCAGGCCGTCCATGAAGTAGTTGCGCAAGAGGCCCAGCGGATAGATTTCCGTGGTGTAGCGGTGCACGCCGCCGGACAGGCCCACCTGCTTGTCGTCCGCGAAGGTGTACACGGCGGACAGGGTGGCGCGCGCGCCGCGCATGCCGATGTCCGGGTCCGGGTCCCTGAGCACGATGTCCGGACGGTTGCTGGCGTAGTCGCGGCTCCACTTGTCCGCCTGCGAGTACGCCACCGACGTGCGGTAGCGCAGCGCGCCCGTGTTGCCGTGGCTGAGGAACGAGCCCGCCACGCTGTTGCCGGTGCCGGCCGTGACGTTGAAGCGCGCGCGGGGCCCCGAGCCCGGGGACTGGGTGATGATGTTGATGACGCCCAACATGGCGTTGGCGCCGTACAGCGCGCTGCCCGGGCCGCGGATGACCTCGATGCGCTCGATTTCGTCCAGGCCGATGGGGATGGAGGACCAGAGCGTCAGGCCGAGGAAGTCCTGGTACTCGGTGCGGCCGTCCACCAGCACGAGCACTTTGTTGGCGATGCGCTGGTTGAAGCCGCGCAGCGACACGTTGGCGCTGCCGATGCCCAGCGACATCACGTCCGCGCCAGGCACCCGCCGCAGCAGCTCCGGCAGGCTGGTGGCGCCCGACAGGCGGATGTCCTCGGCGGTGATGACCGTCGTGGCGTTGGGTGCTTCCAGCGAGGACTGGGCACGGCGGCTCGCCGTCACCACGCGCTCCTCGTAGGGCACCGCGCCGTCATCGCCGCTCGCCGCCTCCGCGAGGCCGGGCAGCGCGGACGGGACATACGTGGACGGCGTCGCGGTGCCCGGGCCCGTCGTGGGCATGGTCTCCGCGCGCTCAATCGCCTTCTCCAGCCGCTCCAGGAGCGCGCCCAACTGCTGCTGCGACTGGATGCTGGCGGGCGGGGGCGGCATGGGCAGCGCGGAGTTGTCCTCCGGCTGCGCCGCGGCCTGGCTCGCGCGCTGCTTCTCCTCGAGCGCGGCGATGGTGGCCTCCACGGAGGCCGCGTCCGCCGGACTGCTGGTGACGTAGCGCTTGTAGGCGTCGAGCGCCTCCGCCGTCCGGCCCGCGTCCTGGTACGCGCGGGCGATGTTGTAGAGGACGTTGGGGTGCGGCTTGATGGCGTAGGCCTGCTCCAGCTCGGCGATGCCCTCGTCGTAATCCTTCTTGCCGATGAGGCTCATGCCGTTGCGGAAATGGCGACGCGCTTCGAGACGTGCGTCCGCCAGGACCTGCGTCGCGCACAGACACAGCGCGAGCAGGCCCACTCGTTGAAGGGCTTTGTAGTGTCTCACTAGTACGGGTTGTCCTTGAATTTGTCGTTCGAGTCAGAAGCCCGCGGGGGACGGGGAGGACTCGACTTCTTCTTGAGCTTTTGGGTGACGAGCTGCTTGGTACCGGAGCCCGTGGCGGTGATGGTGACGGGCTGATAGCCGTCCATCGTGAAGGTCAGCACCGCGCTGGCGCTGCCATCGTCGTCCAGGGGCACCTTGAGGTTCAGGGGCGTTTCGCCATGGTCCTTGCCGCGATAGCGCACGCGGGCGCCGCTGGGCTCGCTGGTGATTTCGAAGCGCACCGTGGGGCCATTGCCAGGCACGAGCGGCGCCAGCGCCAGTTCATCATCCGCGGCGCCCAGGGCGGCCGTCGCCGGGGAGTTCGCGGCGGCGGCCGGCCGGGTGGGGACGGCCGGGGGCTGCGTCGGGTTGGCGGGCGCCGTCGCGGTGATGGGGGGCGAGGCCAGGGGCTTGGGCATCGGCGTGGAGGGGCGCAGCGCGAACGCCAGCGCGACGGCGCCGCCCAGCAGCAGCGAGCCGCCGAAGATGGCGAGCGGCACCATGCTCTTGCCGGGCTTCGCGGGTGGCTCCTCGACAGCGATGTCCAGCGCCATGGTGCTGGGGCCGGAGCCGGCGCCAGGCGCGCTGATGGGGCCGCTGCGAGGTCCGCTGCCGACGCCCGTCAGGCGGGGGCCGCTGAAGACGCCGCTGACGCCGACGGCGTGCGCGACTCGGCGCATGGCCTCCAGCACCTCGTCCATGGACTGGTAGCGCTCCACGGGGAGCTTGGCCAGGCACTTCATCACCAGCGCCTCGACCTCGGCGGGCACGGCGTGGCCGGGCCAGATGGCGCCGAAGGGCGGCGGCGGCTCGTTGATGTGCTTGACGATGACGTCGATGCTCTGCGCGGCGAGGAAGGGCGGCTGGCCCATCAGCATCTGATAGAGCACCACGCCCATGCTGTACACGTCGCTGCGCGGGTCGGCGATGTTGCGCGCCTGCTCCGGCGCCATGTACTGCGGCGAGCCGAGGATGATGCCCGCCTGCGTGAGCGACGTGTCCTGCTGCGCCTCACTCTCGCCGATGAAGGACTTCACCAGGCCGAAGTCGAGCACCTTGACGATGTCGTGGTCCGTCTCCTGGTTGAGGACCATGACGTTGGCGGGCTTGAGGTCGCGGTGGATGAGGCCGACCTTGTGCGCCTCGCGCAGCGAGCGGGCGATCTGCTGCGTGATGTTGAGCGCGCGCGCCCACGGAATCGGTCCCATCTGCGTGAGCAACTGGCTGAGCGTGAGCCCATCCAGGTACTCCATCGCGATGTAGTAGATGCCGTCGTCCGTCTTGCCGTAGTCGATGACGGTGACGGTGTTCGGATGGCGCAGCTTCGCGGTGACGCTGGCCTCCAGGAAGAAGCGCTTCTGGAAGCCCGGGTCCTTGCCCTCGTCGTTGTAGTGAGGGTTGAGGACCTTCAGCGCGACCAGTCGGTCCAGTGGCGCCTGCATGGCCTTGTAGACGCGGCCCATGCCACCGGCACCCAGGGTCTCCAGGATGCGGAAGCGCTCATTGAGGACCCGTCCAAGAAGCGGGTCCACCAGCTCGGGTGGGGCGCCATTCGTCGGGGCGTTGCTTTCGATCATGTCTGCCCCCACCGACCGGGAAGGCACACGACGCTCCGGTCGAACATGCGCTGGAATGCTAACACCGCAATCGTCCACTCCCCAAGCGACCTGCCAGGTTGGCGCAGTGCATCAAACGCCGAGAAACCGGCCTGGGCGCGCCAAAGTCCAGCACCGGACATCGTTTGATACGAGGCGTGTGTCAGCTGGGACGGCTGGACTGGCACGGCGAGCGACTGGGAGTGCGAGGGCCTCGAATTCGAGCAGGCGTGGGGGGCGTCTCAAGGGAGCGGCCGAGCGAGGTGGAGCGCGTTAGGGTGGCGTCATGAGCGTCCACCTGACCGAGTTGCTTTCTTCCGCGCCGCCCTACCCGAGGCGGGTGGTGTGCATGACGGAGGAGACGACGGAGGTGCTCTACCGGATTGGCGCGGGGGAGCTGGTGGTGGGCGTGTCGGGCTTCACGGTGCGCCCGCCCGAGGCGCGCAAGAAGCCCCGGGTGTCGTCGTTCCTGGACGCGAACTTCGAGCGGATTCTCGAGCTGAAGCCGGATCTGGTGCTGGGGTTCTCCGACCTGCAGGCGGACCTGGGCCGTGAGCTGTGCAAGCGCGGCGTGCCCGTGTACCTGTTCAACCAGCGCTCGCTCGCGGAGATACTGCAGACGGTGCGGGTGACGGGGGCGCTGGTGGGGCGCGCGGAGGCGGCGGAGAAGCTGGCCGCCGAGCTGACGGCGAACCTCACGCGACACGCGGAGGCGGCGCAGAAGCTGCCGCGACGGCCGCGCATCTTCTTCGAGGAGTGGCACGAGCCGCTCATCTCCGGCATCCGCTGGTGCTCGGAGCTGGTGGAGCTGGTGGGCGGCGAGGACATCTGCCGCGAGTCGCGGGCGTCGCAAGGCGCGAAGGGCCGCATCTTCGAGCCGGAAGAGGTGGCGCGGCGCAACCCGGACGGCGTCATCGCGAGCTGGTGTGGACGCAAGGCGAAGCGGGACAAGATCGCCGCGCGGCCGGGCTGGGCCCAGGTGCGCGCGGTGCTGGATGACCAGCTCTACGAGGTGAAGAGCAGCCTCATCCTCCAGCCGGGGCCGGCGGCGCTGTCGGACGGCGTGGAGCGCCTGGCGCGCATCGTCGCGGCCGTGGCCCGGGGCGAGAAGCTGCCCGTGCCAAAGGGCGCGGACCTGCGCGGGGCGTGAGTCGCGGGCTCGGACCTGTCGTGACGAAGCGCTCCCTCGATGGAGGGAGTGACACGCGGAAGGCGCCTTCGCGCTCACGTCGAGCGCCTATGCTGGATGCCACAGGACACGCGACTCGGAGGTGTGACGTGGAAGGGTTTCCGCTGCGGCTCAAGTGGCAGGGTTCAACCGCGGGCGAGTACAGCCGCGATGCGGTGGCTGGCACGGACGGCAAGCCGGACCTGCTCGTGAGCTCGGGTACGAATTACGGAGGCAATGACGCGCGCTGGAATCCGGAGGACCTGTTGGGCGCGTCGGTGGCGCAGTGCCACCTGCTCACGTTCCTCGCGCTGGCGAAGAAGCTGCGGCTGGACGTGCGCTCCTACGAGGACCAGGTGACGGTGTTCCTGGACACGGTGGAGAAGGTGAAGCGCGTGAACAAGGTGCGGCTCGCGCCGCTCATCCGCGTGGCGCCCGGCACGGACGTGGAGAAGGTGCGTGAGATGTTCGTGAAGGCGCACAAGTACTGCTTCATCGGGCAGAGCATCACCGCCGAGGTGGTGATGGAGCCGACCATCGAAGTGCAGTCGGAGGGGTAGGGCGTGTCGCGGGCCGTGGCTCCGCGAGGGCCACGGTTCACCGCTTCGCGCGAGGCTTCTTCTCCGCGACCTTCTTCACGACGGTATCGGTCGACGTCACGGGGCGGCCACTCTCCGAGCGCACTTCCAAGGCGCGCACCGGTTGCCCCTGCTCCGTGTCCACCAGGACGGAGTGGGCCTCGTCCGGCTGGAAGCAGTGGTGTTCACCCCACTGCCTCAGTCCGACGAGCACCTGGAACAGGTCCCGCCCCTTCCTCGTCAGGACGTACTCGTGGAACGCGCTGCCGTCCGAGGCGGGAACGACCTCCAGGATGCCGTGCGTGACGAGGTGGCGCAGCCGGGTGGAGAGGATGTTCTTCGCCATGCCCAGGCTCTTCTGGAACTCGCCGAACCGGCGCACGCCGTCGAACGCGTCGCGGATGACCAGCAGCGACCACTCGTCGCCGATGATGTCCACGGACCGCTCGACAGGGCACTCCGCCCGACTGGGAGGCTTCTTCTTCGCCATGTCGGGTTGAAATATCAAAACCCCGTCGCTAATTCCGGGTGGTTTCATTTTGAAACCATATTGCGGCGGGTGGTTCATGCGGAGTGGGGCGGAGGCGCGGAGCGCCGAGGGTGGAGACGTGCGCCCGGTGGAGGAGGTGGCCGCTCGGTCGGAGGGTGACGCCGCGCCCCCGCTGTCGCGTGCCGTGATGGCGTTGTTCGCGGTGGCTTGCGGGTTGGCGGTCGCCAACGTCTATTTCGCCCAGCCGTTGTTGGATTCGATGGCGCGGGACCTGGGGTTGCGTCCGGCCCTGGTGGGCATCGTGGTGACTGTCACGCAGGTGGGGTACGGCCTGGGGTTGTTGCTGGTGGTGCCGCTGGGAGACCTGGTGGAGCGTCGCCGGCTCGTCGCGGTGCAGATGTTCTTGTCCGTGTTGGCGCTCGTCGTCGTGGGACTCGCGCCCACGGGGGCGGTGTTGCTCACGGGGCTGGCGGTGGTGGGACTGTTCGCGGTCGTCATCCAGGTGCTGGTGGCCTTCGCCGCGACGCTGGCCGCACCCGCCGAGCGAGGCCGCGTCGTCGGGCTGGTGACGAGCGGTGTGGTGATTGGCATCCTCATGGCGCGCACCGTGGCGGGGTTCCTGTCGGACCTCGCGGGCTGGCGTTCGGTCTATCTGGTCTCGGCGGGGGCCACGCTGTTGCTCGTCGTCGCGCTGGTCCGTGTCCTGCCTCGCGAGCGCGTGAGCACGCACCTGTCCTATTCGGCGCTGCTGCGCTCGGTGTTCACGTTGTTCGTGGAGGAGCCCGTCTTGCGTGTGCGGGCGGTGCTCGCGCTGTTGATGTTCGCCTCGTTCAGCACCTTGTGGACGCCGATGGTGTTGCTGCTTGGAGCGCCTCCGTTCTCGCTCTCGCATTCGCAGGTTGGCCTGTTCGGCCTCGTGGGCGTGGCGGGCGCGCTGGGGGCGTCACGGGCGGGGCGACTGGCCGACCGGGGCTGGGGAAACTGGACCACCAGCGTCGGACTCGTCGTCTTGCTGGTCTCGTGGTGGCCCGTCTCGCTGGCGCCGAAGTCACTGTGGGCGCTGGGCGTGGGCATCGTCGCCCTGGACCTCGCCATCCAGGCCTTGCACGTCACCAACCAGAGCGAGCTGTACGCCGTGCGTCCGGAGGCGCGCAGTCGGCTGGTGGCCGGCTACATGGTCTTCTATTCCATCGGCAGTGGCGCCGGGTCCATCACCTCGACCCTGGTGTTCGCGCACGCGGGCTGGAGCGGCGTGTGCGTCCAGGGCGCGGCCATCGCCGCCGTGGCCCTGCTGTTCTGGGGGCTCACGCGCTTCAGGGCGAAGGAGCCTGCTCGCTGAACCGGTGCCCCGCGCCTGGGGCGTCCCGCGTTTGTCTCATCGCGGTGGCGAACGAGGGTTCGCACGGCACGCGCCCCTCACGGGGCGGGAGGAGCTTCGTGACGCAGCATGACTTGGAGGTCCTCCGGAACGGGCAGGGGCGTGAAGATGCCCACGTTCGAGCCCCCGGTGTTTCCCCGTGGCGCGCGTCCGAGCCAGGACCCGGGCGCGGCCAGCAACAAGCGGGGGAGTTGTCCGAACAGCTCCCGGACGTCACCGTGCCGCCAGGCCCAGACGAACATGGCGCCGTGCACCTGGAGGTGAGGCCATGCATGGGCCTGGCTCAGGACATGGGCACGTTCCAGGAAGTGCCACGCCGCCTGGAAGTCGCCCCGGGTCTGGGACTCGGAGGCGCTTTGGAGTTCGTGGTCGAAATGGGCTCGGAGGGTGGGGTGCATGGGGAGCTGGCGTCGTTCACAGGCAGGGGGAGACAGCGTCGTTGGATGCGAGCGGGCGACAATTCCGGGCCGTGTCCGATTCGAGCTGCAGGGTGACGTGCTCGATGCCGAACCGGTCATGGAGCAGGCGCTTGAGGTGGCTCAGGCGCGAGTCGTCCAGCGGTTGCTCGCTCACGACGAGATGCGCCGTGAGTGCCGCTTCGGTGGTGCTCATGGCCCAGACGTGGAGGTCATGCACCTCGGCGACGCCGGGTGACTGTGTCAGCTGCAGCCGCACGGAAGGCATGTCGATGTTCGCCGGAACGGCATGCAGGGCCAGGTTGACGGAGTCCCGGAGCAGCCCCCAGGTCCCCACGAGGATGAGGAGCGCGATGCCGAGCGTCACCCCGGAGTCCAACCACATCCAGCCGGTGAAGGAGATGAGGGCGCCGGCCAGGACGACGCCGAGCGACACGCCCGCGTCGGCGGCCATGTGCAGGAAGGCGCCTCGGATGTTGAGGTCGCTCTGGCGCCCCTTCCAGAACAGCAGCGCGGTGGCGGTGTTGATGAGCGTACCCACTCCCGCCACGAGCATGACGGTACCCGTGGCGATGGGAGCGGGTTGCCCCAATCGTTGCACCGCCTCCCAGCCGATGACGCCCACCGCGACGAGCAGGAGCAGCGCATTGAGGAGCGCGGCCAGGATGGACGCGCCGCGCAGTCCGTAGGTGTAACGCTCCGTGGGCTTGCGACGGGCCAGCACACTGGCGCCCCAGGCGAGCACCAGCCCGAGCACGTCGCTCAGGTTGTGTCCGGCGTCGGCGAGCAACGCAAGCGAGCCCGAGAGGAAGCCGAAGGTGGCCTCGACGGCCACGAAGACCAGGTTGAGGCCGATGCCCAGCGCGAAGGCCCGGCTATGTGTCGAAGGAGTGTGTTGGTGGGAGCCGGACATGGGCGACGACGCCTCCAAGGCTGAGTGCTCGTGGCGGGCTCGCCCTTCGTGATGAGAGGGGCTGTCCGCCTTCACCCAGGAAGACGCCCGCTCCTGGTCGGGATTACACCCGGGTTTTTCGGTGGGGACCTTTCGCCTCGGAAGAGGCGACGCCGCACTCCAGGGACTGTCACTCCGAGCGACCCGACGAGCGACCGAGGGCCGAGCCGGCCCGTGGCTCGGCTTCCTCGTGGACAGGACGCACGAGAGGTTCACTGAGGCGCCATGACGGAGCCGTGGGCCGTGGCTCGAGCTCTGCGTGGACAAAGAGGACGCGCGAGGTTCACTGAGGCGCCATGACGGAGCCTCGGGCCGTCGAGGAGCCTCATGGGAGGGCGCGCGGCCCGGGACAGGGTCAGGTGCGGGGGATGTTGTCCTGGAGGTGTTCGAGCGCCGCGTGCCAGCGTGTGAGCTGCTCCGGGGACACGTCGAGTCGCGCGAGCCACGCCTGGAAATAGCGCTCCAGCTCGGCGGACCTGGGATGGCTGCCTCGGTGATGGCGGATGAAGTCCTTGTAGTTCTGGACTTTGTCGGCGCGGAGCATGTCGTTGACCTCGGGCTCGGCGCTGAGCGCGATGTCGTCGGGCCCCTTCAGGTCCGGTCGATGGGACAGCGCGGCATTGGCGGTCTCCCGGTAGTCCAGCGCGAGCGCGAGGACACGCGGCTCATCGCTCACACCGTCGACGGGAGGCACGGAGAGGTCCGCTCCGGTGGCGAGCGCGTGGGCCCAGGCGGCGGCTCGTGCGTCATCCTCCTGAACCAGCGGGTGCAGGCAGTACGCGCGTTGGGCGTGGTCGCTCGCGCCCAGGGCTCGGAGGACCCACAGGCCCTCGTTGATGTGGTGCAGGTATGGGATGCCGGAGCGCCGAGCGCGGCGCCGTCCGTAGAACGTCTGAATCGCGCGGTACTCGCGGGCATCCGCGTCCATCTGGCGAGGATGACAGTCGGCGCTCCACGCCGCAATCCGGAGGGCCGTGCGATGAAGATGCTCACGCGGAAGGCCGCGCATGCCAGGATGGCGGCGTGGCGCTCCCGCTGCTCGTGCTCATCGTCGTTCCTCTCACCCTGTCCTCGTTCCAGGCGGAGCCCGTTCCCGAGACGCCGGCTCCCGCCGTCGCGTCTCCTGCTCCATCGCCAGGCGAGGCCCGTGCGACGGAAGAAGGGGAGAAGGCTCCGGCGGGGACCTCCGTGGAGCCCGCGCCAGCGCGTCCCCAGGGCCTCTCCCAGGAGAACTACGAGGAAGCCCTCATCGTCGAGGCGCTGACGCGTCACGGCCGTCAACTGGAGCCGTCACCCGAGGGCATGCCGCTGGCCGAGGTGCTCGTCGACACCGAGGAAGTGGTCGCGGAGAGCGACCCGTATCCGAACTTCCTCAACATCTTCCACATCCGCACCCGCGAGGAGGTCGTCCGACGCGAGGTGTTGCTCCCACCGGGGCAGCCGTATTCCACGCGGCTCGCGGACGAGACGGCGCGCAACCTGCGGGGGCTGCGGTTGTTCTCCGTGGTGCGAGTCGTCCCGGTGAAAGGGAAGGTGCCCGGGACGGTGGCGCTGCTCGTCGTCACCAAGGACATCTGGTCGCTGCGCCTCAACAGTGACTTTTCCGCGGTGGGCTCTCTGCTGCAGTACCTGCGGCTCCAGGGCACGGAGCAGAACTTCCTGGGCCGAGGCAAGAAGCTGGCGCTGGACTTCACCCTCCGCCTGGACACGCTGAGCTTCGGACAGAGCTACACCGACCCGCGCGTGCTGGGCAGCCGCTGGTCCTTGAGTGAGTCCGCCGCGCTCATCATCGGACGCGAGAGCGGCAAGGCCGAGGGCTCGCGGGGAAGTCTCTCCGTCAGCCGTCCGCTCTATTCGTTGTCCACGCCGTGGAGCGTGAGCACGTCCGTCGCGTGGAACGTGGAGACCAATCGCATCTACCGGGGCGCGGAGATATGGCAGCTCCCGTATCCCGACGGCCCGACGGTGCCCTACGTGTACCGGACGGAGGAGGTCGCTGGCGCGGCCTCGTACACGCGCTCGTATGGCCTGCGCTACAAGTGGAACGTGAGTGGCTCGCTGGGCGCGTACCACTACTCCTACGACCCGCCTTCCTCGTCGATGCTGACGGAGGGTCAGTCCGACTGGTTCCGCCGCAACTACCTGCCGCGCGCGGAGGACGCGGGCTACGCCTCGTTGTCCCTGCGTGCCTTCGAGGCGCGGTACGAGGTGCTGCGCGACGTGGACTCGTACGTGCTCTCGGAGGACTACCAGATGGGCCACTGGGTCTCCGCGACGGTGCGCTATGCGCCTCCTGTCTTCGGGGACGACAACCACTTCACGGAGGCGGGGCTCGCGGCGCGCTACCGCCTTCGCTGGGGCGAGGCGCTCACCACCGTGTCCGCGTCAGGCGCCATCCGTCGGCAGCTCGGTGAGGGCGCGACGTGGAACAATCGTCACTGGGCCGCGGAGCTGGCGCAGGTGTCGCCCAAGATTCTGGGCGGGCGCTTTGTCGCGCGCGGCCTGCTGGATGTGAACATCGATGACCTGTTCGACCGAATCACGCTGCTGGGCGGTGGCAACGGGCTTCGCGGCGCACCGGCGGATGAGTACTCCGGCAAGCGGATGCTGCTGGTGAACGTGGAGTACCGCACCGCGCCCGTCGTCATCAAAACGGTGCACGTGGGCGGGGTGCTCTTCCTGGACTCGGGCAGCGCGTTCAACGACAGGCCGGACATGGTGACGTCGGTGGGCGTGGGCCTGCGCGTGCTGTTCCCCCAGTTCAACGTCGTGCCGTTCCGCCTCGACTTCGGCTACGTGCTCAACGGAGACCGTCCTCCCGTGGGCAGCCGCTTCTCGCTCGCGGGCGGTCAGGTCACGGACCTGCGGCCGAGCTTCCTCGACTCGCCGCTGTAGCGCGTCCAGCGGTGCTGCTCCCGCTCACAGCGGCTCGCTCGGCTTGTCGTGGTAGCGCTGAGTCGCCACGAGCGGGTGCCGGCTCGCTCACGGCGGCTCGTTCCGCTTGTCGTTGTCGCGCTGAGTCGCCACGAACGGGTGCCGGCTCGCTCACAGCGACTCGCTCAGCTTGTCGTTGTAGCGCTGAGTCGCCACGAACGGGTGCCGGCTCGCTCACGGCGGCTCGTTCCGCTTGTCGTTGTAGCGCTGAGTCGCCACGAACGGGTGCCGGCTCGCTCACAGTGGCTCGTTCAGCTCGCCACGTTCGCGCGGAGTCACTCCGAACCGGCGCCGCCGTGCCTCACGGCGGCTCGACGCGCAGTAGCTCGCGGAACAGAACCTCCGCCGCATCGCGGAACAACTCACCGGAGGCGAGCAATCCACCGCAGTGATGCGGCTCGCGCGCCAGCGTCATCGCCACCGTGCGCTTCAGCACCGCGTCCCAGAAATCCTCGGAGCCCTCGGGCAGGAGGAACTCGCGGATGATGGCGCGAGGCCACGGAATCACCGTCGTCGGGTCCGCGTCGCTCAGCGACGTGAAGCAGTCCAGGTCGATGTCGAGCAACACCTGGTCCGCGCGCTCCAGGACATCTCGCACCGCGTCACCGGGCGCGGGGTGATTCCACGCCTCGGACGCGCGGTCCACGGTGGGCACCACCACCAGTCGGTGCGAGCGACCCTTCGTGTCCACGTAGGTCTCGCCCGCGAAGGAGCCCCGGGGCCGAGTCCTGGCCACCAGCAAGGCATCCCCCACCAGCCCCGCCTCCATGGCCGCGAGGATGTGGTCGTAGTTGCGCACGTCCAGCGACCACCGGGCGTGCTCGTCCAGCGCGCGCAGTCCCGCCGAGCGGTCGGGCACCTTCCCGGGCTCTCGCGGCACCACCACGTCCAGGTGCCTGTCGAGCGTCACCAGGAGGGCAGGGGAGCCCGACTCCCCGAGCGCGCACGCCCACGAAGGGAGCGCCAGCCGATGGGGGTCGAAGACATAGGCGTCCGAGGGCCCTCGCCCGCCTCCCAGCCCCAGTCGGATGATGCCCGCCAGCCTCAGGTGCCGCGGGGCGTCGTCTTCGGTCTGCATCCCTCGGGAATCCTCACGTCCGTTGTGGGTTTGCTCAGCTTGCGCGGCGGCCGAGTGTAGGCTCCCCCGCACCTTTCCGTGAAAGGAGCCCCGCCACCGGCGGGATTTCGACGACCCATGCGCCAGGTACTTACCGCCGCGCTCCTCTTCGTGAGCACGTCCGCACTCGCCCAGGAGATGAAGCCCCTACCCATGTCCCAGACGGAGCGGAAGCAAGACACCTTCCTGCGACAGCTCACGGAGACCCGCAACTTCTCGAGCGGTCGCCCGGTGAGCATCAAAATCACCCCCGACGAGAAGCAGGTCCTCTTCCTTCGCACCCAGCCCACCTCCAACGTGCAGACGCTCTACGCGTTCGACGTGGCGTCCGGGCAGACGAAGGAGGTCCTCACTCCCGAGGCGATTCTCAAGGGCTCCGACGAGACGCTCACCCCCGAGGAGAAGGCCCGCCGCGAGCGCATGCGCGTCAGCGCCCGAGGCTTCACCTCGTACCAGGTTTCGGATGACGGCACGCGCCTGCTCGTCCCCTTGTCCGGCCGCCTCTACGTGGTGGAGCGCGCCAGCGGCAAGGTGACGGAGCTCAAGACGGGCCCCGGCGTGCTGGACCCGCGCTTCTCCCTGGACGGCAAGCAGGTGGCCTATGTCCGGGACAATGACGTCTACCGAATCGACGTCGCCGCGAACAAGGAACAGCGGGTCACCAAGGGCGGCTCCGACGCGAAGTCGCACGGCGTGGCCGAGTTCGTCGCCCAGGAGGAGATGAGCCGCTTCTCCGGTTACTGGTGGAGCCCGGACGCGAAGTCGGTGGCCTACACCGAGTCCGATACCGCCGAGGTGGAGAAGCTCACCATCGTCGATGTGATGCACCCCGAGCGCGGCGGCGAAATCTTCGCGTACCCGCGCCCCGGCAAGCCCAACGCCAAGGTGCGCCTGGGTGTCACCCCCGTCACCGGCGGCAAGACGACCTGGGTCCAGTGGGATGCGGCGAAGTACCCGTACCTGGCCACCGTGACGTGGGCGAAGGGCGCCCCGCTCACCATCCTCGTGCAGAACCGGGTGCAGACCGAGCAGCAGCTGCTCGCGGTGGACCCCGCCACGGGCAAGACGCGCGAGCTGCTGGTGGAGAAGGATTCCGCCTGGCTCAACCTGGAGCAGGACTTCCCGCTGTGGCTCGAGGATGGCAGTGGCTTCCTCTGGTACACCGAGCGCAACGGCGGCCCCGAGGTGGAGCAGCGCAAGGCGGACGGCTCGCTGGAGCGCAGCGTGGTGAAGCCGGACGCGGGCTTCCGCGGCATGACGCGCTTCGTCCAGAAGGACCACACCCTGTACTTCAACGGCGGCCCCAACCCCACGCAGAGCGCGCTGTGGCGCGTGAAGGCGGGCGGCGCGCCGGAGCGCGTGACGGGCAACAAGGACGGCGTCGAAGGCGGCTCCGCCTCACGCGACGGCAACGTGCTCGTCGTCAACGGCTCCAGCCTGAAGAGCATGAGCCGCACCCAGGTGCTGCGCGCGGATGGGACGAAGCTGGGCGAGCTGCCCGAAGTCGCGCAGGAGCCGCCCTTCATCCCCAACACCGAGGTGCGGCAGGTGGGCCCCAAGGGCTTCTGGGCCTCCATCACCCGCCCGCGTGACTTCAAGGCGGGCAAGAAGCTGCCCGTCATCGTGGAGGTCTACGGCGGCCCCACCACCACCGTCGTCCACCACAGCATGGCGGCGCACCTGATGCCGCAGTGGATGGCGGACCACGGCTTCATCGTCGTGAAGTTCGACGGGCGCGGCACCCCGCTGCGCGGCGCCGCGTGGGAGCGCGAGGTGAAGTACGACTTCGCCACCATCACGATTGAAGACCAGGCCGCCGCCATCCAGGAGCTGGCGAAGGTGCTGCCGGAAATCGACATCAACCGCGTGGGCATCGAGGGCTGGAGCTTCGGCGGCTACATGGCCGCGCTCGCCGCCCTCCAGCGCCCAGACGTCTTCAAGGCCGCGGTGGCCGGCGCCCCGGTGGTGGACTGGCTCGACTACGACACCCACTACACCGAGCGCTACCTGGGCCTGCCCCAGGAGCACCCGGAGGCGTACGAGAAGAGCTCGCTGCTCACCTACGCGAAGACGGACAAGCCCATTGGCAAGCTGCTGCTCATCCACGGCACCGCGGATGACAACGTGTACTTCTTCCACACGCTCAAGCTCAGCGATGCGCTCTTCCGCGCCGGCAAGCCCCATGAACTCCTGCCGCTCAGCGGCCTGACGCACATGGTGCCGGACCCGCTGGTGAAGGAGCGCCAGTGGGAGCGCGTCATGGAGCACTTCAAGAAGAACCTGTGATGTGATTCCGGGCTCCGGGCGTTCGCGCCCGGGGCCTGTCCCCGTACCCCGCAAAAGCAAGAGGCCCGGTTCCCTCAACTCCAGGGGCGGGCCTCCGTTCATCGGCCCTCCGCGCGGAAGGGCCAGGACCTACGACGACGTTTCAGCCCGCGCGAACGTTCTGCGCCTGCAGACCCTTGGGGCCGCGCGTCACCTCGAACTCCACCTTCTGACCCTCGGCGAGGGTGCGGAAGCCATCCATGTTGATGGCGGTGTGGTGGCAGAAAACGTCCTCACCTCCGCCGTCCTGGGTGATGAAGCCGAAGCCCTTCGCGTCGTTGAACCACTTCACGGTACCGGTTGCCATTGCACTTCCTTCAGTCTCGCGGGGCGACGTGTGAGAGCCGCCCGTTCTTCCCGCCCCCCGACGACCGGGAGACAATGTCCAGTTGTAGTGAAACGCCTGCCTGGAAGTCCAGCCAGCGGCCTGGAATGCCCGAGTTGCACTGAGCTCGGGCCTCCCTGGTAAGTCGCGGCGCGGCGCGTCACCTACAACTCAGACGTCGAGGAGAAGGCGCTCCGGGTCCTCGATGCACTCCTTCACGCGCACGAGGAACTGGACGGCCTCGCGGCCATCGATGAGCCGGTGGTCGTAGGTGAGTGCGACATACATGATGGGGCGGATGACAATCTGCCCGTCGCGGACGACGGCGCGGTCCACGATGTTGTGCATGCCCAGGATGCCCGTCTGCGGCGGGTTGATGATGGGCGTGGACAGCATGGAACCGAAGATGCCGCCGTTGGTGATGGTGAAGGTGCCGCCCTGGAGGTCGGCCAGGCCCAGCTTGTCGTTGCGAGCCCGGGTGCCCAGGTCCGCGACGCCCTTCTCCAGCTCCGCCAGGGACAGCTTGTCCGCGTTGCGCAGGACGGGGACGACGAGGCCGCGGCTGCCGCTCACCGCCACGCCGATGTCGTAGTAGTGCTTGAAGATGACGTCTTCGCCGTCAATCTCCGCGTTGACCTGGGGAAAGGCCTTGAGGGCTTCAATCGACGCGCGGACGAAGAAGCTCATGAAGCCCAGCTTCACGCCGTGCTTCGCCTGGAACTTCTCGTTGTACTTCTTGCGCAGCGCCATCACCTCGCCCATGTCCACCTCGTTGAAGGTGGTGAGCAGGGCGGCGTTGGACTGGGCCTGGATGAGGCGCTCCGCCACGCGCTTGCGCAGGGGCGTCATGCGGACGCGCTCCTCGCGGGCGGCGTTGGGGCGGGGGCCCGAGGGCTGGGCGGGGGCGGCGGGCTGGGAAGGCGCGGCCGGGCGGTTGAGCTGACCGAGCACGTCCTCCTTGGTGATGCGGCCGGCGGTGCCGCTGCCCTTGAGCTGGGTGACGTCCAGCTTGTTGTCCTCCGCCATCTTCCGGGCGGTGGGCGTCATCCGCGCGTCCGCGCCAGCGTCGGCGGGAGCGACGGCGACAGGGGCCGGGGCAGCAGCCGCGGCGGGAGCCGGAGCGGCGGCGGGCTTCGCGGCGGGAGCGCCGGCACCCGCCTCGATGAGGCCGAGCACGTCACCCACGCGCACCTTGTCGCCCTCCTTGAAGGCGACGCTGGCCAGGGAGCCGGCCGAGGGCGAGGGCACGTCGATGGTGACCTTGTCGGTCTCCAGGACGACGAGCGGCTCGTCCGCGGACACCGCGTCACCCTGCTTCTTGTTCCACTTGCCGACGACTGCTTCGGTGATGGACTCGCCCAGCGGGGGCACTTTCAGTTCAACGGCCATTCTTGGTCCCTCGGAAGATGGCTTCCTCGATGATGAGCTGTTGCTCGATTTCGTGAGTCTTGGGGAAGCCGGTTGCGGGGCTGGCGGCCTCCGCGCGGCCGATGTAGCCCAACTTCACCTGCTGCTGCGAGCGCGACGAAGCCAGGTCGTGCAGTCGCGGGAACATGAAGTGCCACGCGCCGGCGTTCCGGGGCTCCTCCTGCACCCAGAAGATCTCCGCGAGCTTCGGCAGCTTGCCGACCAGGTTGGCCAGCTCGTCGAAGGGGAACGGGTAGAGCTGCTCCAGCCGGACGATGGCGATGCTGTCGTCCTTGCGCTCGTCGCGCGCCTTCACCAGGTCGTAATAGACCTTGCCGCTGCAGAGCAGCAGCCGCGTCACGCCTTCCGGGGCGACCTTGTCCAGGATGACCTCCTGGAAGGAGCCCGTGGCCAGCTCGTCCAGCTTGCTGGTGGCCTCCGGCCGGCGCAGCAGGCTCTTGGGCGACATGATGACCAGGGGCTTGCGCACCGGGCGCAGCACCTGACGGCGCAGGAGGTGGAAGATCTGCGCGGGCGTGGTGGGGTAGCAGACCTGGATGTTGTCCTCGGCGGACAAATCCAGGAAGCGCTCCAGGCGAGCGCTGGAGTGCTCGGGGCCCTGGCCCTCGTAGCTGTGCGGCAAGAGCAGGGTGATGCCGCTGAGCCGGCGCCACTTGCTCTCCGCCGCCGCGATGAACTGGTCGATGATGATTTGCGCGCCGTTGGCGAAGTCACCGAACTGGGCTTCCCAGATGGTGAGGCCGTCCGGCACGTCCAGGCTGTAGCCGTACTCGAAGCCCAACACGCCCATCTCCGACAGGGCGCTGTTGACGACCTGGAAGCTGGCGCGGCCGGTGGCGAACTGCTTGAGCGGCGTGTACTCCTCGCCCGTCTGCACGTCGTGCAGCACCGCGTGGCGGTGGCTGAACGTGCCGCGCTCGCAGTCCTGACCGGACAGGCGCACCGGGTGGCCCTCGGAGAGCAGGGTGGCGTAGGCGAGCGTCTCGCCCTCGCTCCACTGCAGCTCCTCGCTGTCGAGCATGCCCAGGCGCTTCTTGATGACGGTGCGCTCCACGTCGCGGTGGACATGGAAGCCCTCGGGCACCGTGCTCAGCTGCTGGAGCGCGCCGCGCAGCTTCGCCTTGTCCACGCGGGTGGCGACCTGGGGCGCGTTCTTCACCGAGCCGCCCTGGTAGGGCTTCCACAGGCCCTCCAACGCGCTGGGCTCCTTGAACTGGCTCTCCTGCCGCGCGCGGACGAGCGCCGCGTCGAACTCCTGGAGGCAGCGCTGCTTGATGGCCTCCGAGTCCTCCGCGGAAATCCGCGACTGCTCCGCCAGCGCCTTCGCGTAGAGCGTGCGCACCGTCGGGTGCTTGCGGATGAGCTCGTACATCGCCGGCTGGGTGAAGGACGGGTCGTCACCCTCGTTGTGGCCGTAGCGTCGGTAGCAGATGAGGTCGATGACCACGTCGCTGTGGAACGTCTGCCGGTACTCGGCCGCCAGTCGCGCCACGTGGACGCACGCCTCCGGGTCATCCCCGTTCACATGGAAGATGGGGATGTCCAGCATCTGCGCGATGGCCGTCGCGTAGATGGAGGAGCGGGAGTCATGCGGGTCGGTGGTGAAGCCGACCTGGTTGTTGATGACGACGTGGATGGTGCCGCCCGTCGCGTAGCCCTTGAGGCCGGACAGGTTGAGCGTCTCCGCGACGACGCCCTGGCCCATGAAGGCCGCGTCGCCGTGGATGAGCAGGGGCATGACGCCCACGCGCTCGGTGTCCCCGCCGCGCTCCTGCTTGGCGCGCACGCGGCCCTCCACCACCGGATTGACGGCCTCCAGATGGCTGGGATTGAAGGCCAGCGACAGGTGCACGTTCTTGCCCTGGCGCGTGGTGTGGTCCGACGAGAAGCCCATGTGGTACTTCACGTCGCCGCGACCCAGGTACGCCTTGGGGTCCTTGGGGCCGTCGAACTCGCTGAAAATCTGGCTGGGCTGCTTGCCCAGGATGTTCGTCAGCACGTTGAGGCGGCCGCGGTGGGCCATGCCGATGACGATCTCCTTCAGGCCCATGCCCGAGCCGACCTCGGCGATGGCATCCAGCATGGGGATGAGCGCCTCGCCACCGTCCAGGCTGAAGCGCTTGGCGCCCACGTACTTGGTGTGGAGGAAGTTCTCGAAGCCCTCCGCGTAGGAGAGCTTGGTGAGCAGGTGGCGCTGATCCTCCACGGTGAAGTCCGTGCGGTTCTCGCTGTGCTCCATCCGCTGCATCAGCCAGCGGCGGCGCTGGCTGTCGAGGATCTGCATCACCTCCACGCCGATGCTGCCGGTGTAGGTCCTGTGCAGGCGCGTCAGGAGGTCGCCAAGCTTCACGCGCTGCTGCGGGAAGGTGTTGCTGCTCTCCACCTCCTGCTCACGCTCGCGCGCGGAGAAGTGGCTGTCGTCCACCATGCCCACGTCCGCGACGTGCTCCAGCGCGGGGCGCGGGCGGCCGAGCGGATCCAGGTTCGCGCGCAGGTGGCCGCGCAGGCGGAAGGCGAACAGCGCCTGGTCCACCTTCGACTGCAGCTCCAGCGCCTGGGCCTGGGCCGTGCTGGCGGGAGCCACGGGGGCAGCGGCGGCGGGCGCGGGCGTCTGGGCCGCGGCCGGAGCCTTGCCATTGGCCTTGGCCGCGGGTGCGGCCGGCGTGGGGGCCTCCAGCAGCTTCGCGTTGAAGATGGGACGGCCGGCACCATCGTTTCGCTCGAACACCTCGCGCCAGCTTGAATCCACGCTGGCGGGGTCCTCGAGATAGCGGGCGTAGAGCCCCTCGATGAAGTCGATGTTGGCGCCGGAAAGGAACGTGTCCTGGAAGTTCGCCATGGCGGTGTCGTCTTTTACTGGAAGGGCGCCCCGTTGGGGGTTTTTCGCGGCATCTTTGTTGAGCCTCGGGGGGCACCCCAGGGGTATGGCCGCTTCAGGGGAGCAGGAGGATTCATGCCCCTGTTGAGCGCAGCTTCACCCTTGGAATTCCCACGGACCGAAACCCTGCTTCCTCCCCGGGATGGGAAGACCCGGACACCCGGGGACTCCCATCGCCCGTTTCGTCCCGTTTCGGGCGAAAGGAGTGCTAGACAGCCCGCTCCCCACCCCTTCCTCTCCCACGAGGCCGCCGCACATGCTGCTCCAGGGTAAGAAGCTGCTCATCACCGGGGTCCTCACTCCCCAGTCCCTCGCCTTCGGCATCGCCGAGCACGCGCTCGCGCAGGGCGCGGACATCGTCCTGACCGGCTTTGGCCGGGCCAAGTCGCTCACCGAGCGCAGCGCCAAGCGCCTCAAGGCGGGCACCGAGGTGTTGGAGCTGGACGTGACGAACCCCGCCCACTTCACGGCGCTCACGGAGTCGCTCAAGCAGCGCTGGGGCCGGGTGGACGGGGTGCTGCACAGCATCGGCTATGCCCCGGACGACGCGCTGGGCGGCAACTTCCTCAACACGCCCTGGGAGAGTGTCCAGACGGCGTTCCGCATCTCCGCGTTCTCCCTGAAGGAGCTCGCCGTGGCGTGCATGCCGCTGATGCCCCCGGGCGGCTCCATCGTCGCGCTGGACTTCGACAACCAGAACGTGGCGTGGCCCATCTACGACTGGATGGGCGTGTGCAAGGCCGCGCTGGAGTCCACCGCGCGCTACCTGGCGCGCGATTTGGGCCCCAAGGGCATCCGGGTGAACATCCTGGCCGCGGGGCCGCTGGCCACCATGGCGGCGAAGGGCATCCCCGGCTTCAAGGCGCTGGAGCAGGGCTGGGGCAAGCAGGCCCCCCTGGGCTGGAACTCCAAGGACAGCCACGACATGGTCTCCAAGACCGCGTGTGCCTTGTTGTCCGACTGGCTGCCCTCCACCACGGGCGAAATGATCCACGTGGACGGTGGCTACCACGCGATTGGCGCACCGCCGGTGGACCTCAAGGCGGACGAGGGGGCACAGCCCGCAGCGTCCAAGCCGGCGAGCGAGTAGGCCGGAGGGGGCGAACCCCGAGGTCATCCGACACCTGCCCGCCCGCTGTCACGGCGGGCGGACCCCCCCGCTATCTACCGTGTGAGGCCTCACGGTAGAGTCTCCAACGTTTCGCAGGGGTATCCCGCCGCGTGGGCGAGCCTTTGCGCAGGAGCCGTGGCACCGTGAGCACCAACAGCACCAAGGTCTTGCTGGTGGACGACAGCCCGACCGTTCGGAACATCGTCAAGATCTACCTCATGAACCTCCGGGTGGAGGCGCTGGAGGCGGACGATGCGACACGCGCACTGAAGATCCTCCAGCTCGTCCCGGTGAATCTGGTCATCGCGGACATCAACATGCCGGGGATGGATGGCATCACCTTCGTCAAGGAGGTGAGGGCCAGCCGCAACGCGCAGCTGCGCACGGTGCCCATCCTGCTGTTGACGGCGGAGAAGAGCGTGGACCTGCGCCAGCGCGGCACGGAGGCGGGCGCCAACGCCTTCATCCAGAAGCCGGTGTCCCACCACGAGCTGACGGAGACCGTCCGTCAGTTCCTGTCCAAGGCCTGATGCCGTGAGCCTGCCGTCCCTGCTGCTCGTCGACGACAGCGACGCCATCCTGGCGCTCGAGCGCGCCATCCTCTCCGGCCACTACACCATCCACACGGCGAGCAACGGCCGCGAGGCGCTGGAGAAGGTCTCCCGCCTGCGGCCCGCCGCGGTGTTGCTGGACCTGTCCATGCCGGAGATGGACGGTGACGAGGTCCTCCAGCGGATGAAGTCCGACTCCGCCACGGTGGACATCCCCGTCATCATCATCTCCTCGGAGAAGTCCCGCGCGGAGGCGTGCATCGGGTTGGGGGCGGAGACGTTCCTGGCCAAGCCCTTCCGCGCCGACGAGCTCCTGCTCGCGGTGGGCGAGGCGCTGGCCAACTCGCGGCGGCGCGCGCGCACCGGCTCGCTGCTGGTGCTGCGGGTGACGGTGGGCACGCTGGAGTTCGCCATTCCCCTGGACTCGGTGCGCGAGGTGCTGCTGCACCCGGCGACGCGGCCGTTGCCCACGGCGCCTTCGTACCTGCGTGAATACGTGGAGGTGCGGGGCGAGGCGCTGTGCGTGCTGGACGTGGCGCGGCGGCTGAGCGTGGAGCACTCGATGCCGCGCGTGGAGCGCATGCTGGTGGTCATCCAGGTGGACGGGGTGGCGCTGGCGCTCGCGGTGGACACGGTGAAGGACCCGGAGGAGTACGCGGCGGCGGACATCGACCGGCGCGAGCGTGTGGGCGGCGCGGACCACGGCCCGCTGCGCGAGGGGCTCATCGGCATGTTGCGCTCGGGTGGCCACCTGCTGCCCATCCTGGACCCGCGGGTGTTCGTCGCGCGCGGCCTGCTGCGGGAGCTGCCTCGGATGGTCGAGGCCGCGGAGGCCAGGCGGAGCGCATGAGCGCAGAGCTCGACCCGCGGCTTTTGACCCGAGCGCGGGAGGTGGTGTCATCCATCACCGGCTTCCGCGACGACGCCATCGCCAACGAGGCGATGGAGCGCGTCGTGCGTGGAGAGCTGGCGCGCGGACGCTCGTCGGCGGACCTGCTGGGGGAGATGCTCTTTCCCCAGTCGACGCTGTCCGGCACGCTGGTGCGCGCGGCCCTGGTGGGGGAGACGTACTTCTTCCGCCAGCCCGAGCACTTCCGCTACCTCTCCCAGGTCGGCGTGCCCGCGGCCCTGCGCCGGGGCTCGCTGGCGCTGCGCGGCTGGAGCGCGGGCTGCGCCACGGGCGAGGAGGCGTACTCGCTGGCCGCCGCGCTGCAAGCCTCCGTGCCCCACGGCTTCCCGGTGGAGGTGCTGGGCACGGACCTGCACGAGGCCAGCCTGGAGACGGCGCGGCGTGCCTCGTACGGCACCTGGTCCCGGCGCGAGTCGGCGCCCCGCCTCTTCCCGCTCTACCTGGACGGCGTGGACCGACAGGTCACCATCCTCCCCGTCGTCCGGCGCATCACCTCCTTCGCGCAGTCCAACCTGCTGGCGCCGCTGCCCGAGCGCTTTGGCCGCTTCGACTTCATCTTCTGCCGCAACGTGCTCACCTACTTCTCCCTGTCCGCGCGGGAAGCGGCCATCGCCCTGCTGGCCCGGGCGCTCAATCCCGGCGGGTTGCTCTTCCTGGGCGCCGTGGAAGCGGACCGGGTGCCCGCGGGCATGGTTCGCGAGGGCACGCCGGAGCTCCAGACGTTCCGTCTGCTGGGGCCGGGCGAGTCCGCCTCGCCCACGCCCGTGCCCCGCTTCGTGGAGCGCGCCGCGCCGCCCGCGCCCCTCATCCGTCGTCCCATGGCCACGCCCGCGCCCGTGCGCGCGCAGGTGACGCCGCCGCCGCCGCCCGCGCGACTCCACCTGGAGGCGCTGGAGCGAATCGAGGGGGGCGACGTGGACGGTGCGTCGGCGGTGCTGGAGTCGCTGGTGCGTCAGGCGCCCGACTATCTGCCGGGCCTGTTGGAGCTGGCGCTCCTGCGCGAGCGCTCCGGGGCTCGCGAGGCGGCGGTGCCGCTGATGCGGGCTCTGCGCATGCGCGCGGAGAGACTTCCTCCGGACCAGCTCGTGGACGGGCCCGAAGCCCTTCCGGCGCGGTTCTATCAGGCGTCCGCTGACGCCTACCTCAACCTGGGGGCGCTCGAATGAAAATCCTTCCTCGGAGCATGGAGGAGGCTCAGGAGCAGGAGGCGGTGGAGCTCCTGGAGAGGCGCGCGTCCCGGCTGCGTGAGCAGGCGGAGACGACCGTCGAGGAGGCGGTGCATTGGATCGCCGAGTTCCCCCTGGGCGAGGAGCGCTACGCGCTCTCCCTGGAGATGCTCCGCGCGGCGCTGCCGCTGCGCATGGTGACGCCGGTGCCGCTGTCCGCGCCCCATGTCGTCGGGGTGCTGCGCTTCCAGGGCCAGGTGCTCTCCGCGCTCAGCCTCGCGTCCATGCTGGGAGGCCATGGCTGGCGGCAGGACCCGGCGGTGCTGCTGGTGGTGGACCGAGGCGACGGCGAGCTGTGCGCGCTCGACTGTGAGGCCATTCCCCGGCCCACCACCCTGCCCATGAGCGTGGTGGAGGCCGCGCGCGTGCGCGCCGAGGGGCCGGTGATGGAGGTCTTCACCCAGGACCGCCAGCTCATCCACCTCATCGACCTCAATCGCCTGTTCACCACGCGCTCGACGGGAGGACGCAATGCCCGTTGACCCGATGCTGCAGGGGCTCGTCACGGGCTTCGCCGTGGAGGCCCAGGAAGTCATCCAGAAGGTCACCATGGACCTGCTGGAGCTGGAGCGAGAGGGCCTGGATGCGGGCGCGCTCGCCAGGCTCTACGTCCGGCTGGGCCGGCACCTGCACACCCTGAAGGGCAGTGCCTCCAGCCTGGGCCTTCAGGATTTGGGCGACATCGCCCACAAGCTGGAGGATGCGCTGGCTCCGCTGAAGGCGAGCACGCGCAAGATGCCCCGGTCCGTGGTGGACGTGCTGCTGCACGGCCTGGACCTCTTCATGCTGCGCGCCCAGGCCCACGCGGATGGGCGGGGTGACGCGCTGCCCGACCCGGCCGCCGCGCTGGCGCAGTTGGTGGCCGAAGGGCCCCCGCCCGAGACGGTGGGGGCGCTGCTGGCGGGCGCGGCCCCCGCGTCGGCCCCCGTCGAGCCCTCCACGACGCCCGAAGAGAATGCGCTGGTGGAGGCCGCGTCGGCGCTGAATCCGCAGGACGCGGTGCCGGAGTCGGCGGACACGGGCTGGCGGGTCAGCGTGCGGCAGGTGACGTCGCTGATGCGCGAGGTGGAGCGGCTGCGCGAGGTGCGCCTGCGGGTGGAGGAGCGCGGCCGCGAGCTGGACCGCGTGGTGACGGTGCTGGCCAAGCAGGGGCTGCTGGCGGAGACGGCCGAGGCGCGCACGCTGCTGTCCGGCACGTCGCGCTCGCTGCGCACCGATGGCGAGGAGACGAGCGACATCGTCGACGCGCTGGAGGATGGACTGAAGGCCATCACCACGCGCCCGGTGCGCACGATTCTGGATCCGCTCCAGCGCATGGTGCGAGACCTCTCGCGCCAGCTCGGCAAGGAGGCCCGGCTGTCCGTCGTGGGCTCGGAGCTGTCGCTGGACAGGCGCCTGTTGGAGAAGCTCCAGGGCGCGCTGGTGCACCTGCTGCGAAACGCGGTGGACCACGGCCTGGAGATGCCGTCCCAGCGCGAGAAGGCGGGCAAGCACCACGAGGGCGCGCTCACGCTGCGCATCGAGCAGCAGGGCAACCTGCTCTTCCTGGAGTGCTCGGACGACGGCGCGGGCATCGACGTGATTCGCGTGCGCAAGGTGGCCGAGTCGCGCGGGGTCGTCACCTCCGACGAGGCGGAGCGGCTCAACGAGAACCAGGTGCGGGACCTCATCTTCCGCCCCGGCTTCAGCACCCGCTCCGACGTGACGGACACCTCCGGCCGCGGCGTGGGCCTGGACGCGGTGCGCGCGTCGGTGGAGGGGCTGCAGGGCCGCATCGAGGTGAACAGCACGCCGGGCCAGGGCACGCGCTTCGTGATGACGCTGCCGGTGGACCTGGGCAGCTCGCCGGTGCTGGTGGTGCGCGCGCTGGAGCAGCTGGTGGGCCTGCCGATGCTGGCGGTGGAGGCCACGCAGCTGGCGCGCGCGGACTCGCTGCGCATCGGCAAGCGCAAGGCGCACCTGGAATACCAGGGGCAGTTGTTGCCGGTGGTGGACCTGGGAGCGCGGCTGGGCCTGCGGGCCCTGGCGCCTCCGGTGGAGGGACAGCCGCTGCTCATCGTCCAGAGTGGCGGCAAGCGCGTGGCGCTGGGCGTGGACGCCGTGGTGGGAGACCGGGACCTGGTCATCCGTCCGCTGCCGTCCGAGGTGCGGGACGTGCCCGCCTGGCAGGGCGCGGCGACGCTGAGCCGGGGTGAGCTGTTGCTCATCTGCCGGCCGGACTGGCTGGTGACGGAGTCGGGGCAGGCCGCGGTGGCCGCGCAGCGCCGGGCGCTGGTGGTGGACGACTCTCTCACCGCGCGCGCGCTGCACCGGGCGATGCTGGAGGCGGGTGGCTTCAGCGTGCATCTGGCGGCCAGTGGCGCACGCGCCCTGGACCGGCTGGCGACGGACACGTACGACGTCGTCATCTGCGACCTGGACATGGAGGAGATGGACGGAACGCAGCTCATCGCCCGCCTGCGCGAGAAGAAGGAGACGTCGTCCTTGCCCGTCATCCTCGTCTCCGCGCATGACAGTGCCGCCGCGCGGGAGCGGGGCATGGCGGCGGGCGCGGATGGCTATCTCAGCAAGCGCGAGTGTGCCGCGGGTCGGCTCCTCGCCGAGGTGCTCGACGTGATGAGTCGCAGGGGAGGGCGCGCATGAACACCCGTCGCCCGATTCGCGTGCTGGTGGTGGACGACTCGCCCACCATGGCCAATACGCTCACGGCCCTGCTCACCGAGGACTCGCGCATCGAGGTCGTCGGTCGGGCTGGGGACGGCAACCGGGCCGTGCAGCTCGCGCGCCTGCTCCGTCCAGACGTCATCACCATGGACCTGCTGCTGCCGGGCCTGGACGGGCCGGCGGCCATCGCGGCCATCATGTCCCAGTCCCCCGCGCGGGTGCTGGTGGTGAGCGCCGTGGCGGAGCAGCGGGGCGTGGACCTGGGCTTCCAGGCGATGAGCGCCGGCGCGCTGGAGCTCATCGGCAAGCCCAACGTCACCAACGTGGAGGAGCTGCGCCGGTGGGGGCGCGACCTGGCCCACTCGGTGTGCCTCATGGCGGAGGTGCCCGTCATCTCCCGCCGCCAGCGCACCAACTCCGTCACGCCGCCGCCCATTGGCGCGCGGGTGGACGTCTTCGGCGTGGTGGCCTCCACGGGAGGCCCGCCCGCGCTCGCGGAGCTGTTGTCCAAGCTGCCCCGCGACCTGCCGGTGCCGCTGCTCATCGCCCAGCACATCACCGTGGGCTTCACCCAGGGCATGGTGCGCTGGTTGTCCCAGGTGACGCCGCTGACGGTGGACGTGGCCCGGGACGGTGAGCGGCTGGAGCCGGGCCGGGTGTACTTCCCCCAGGACGGGCAGGATTTGCTGGTGGACTCCGCCGGCCTCGCGCGCATGCAGCGCAGCCGGGGAGGGCCCTGCCCCAACGGAGATGTGCTGCTGTCGTCGCTGGCCTCGGCGTTCGGTCGGCGCAGCGGTGGCGTGGTGCTCACCGGCATGGGCGAGGACGGCGCGCGGGGCCTGTTGGCCATCCGCAACGCCGGGGGCGTCACCTTCTCCCAGGACGAGGCCACGTCCGTCGTCTACGGCATGCCGCGCGCGGCGCTGGAGCTGCGCGCCACGGACCAGGGCGTGCCGCTGGCCTCCGTGCCGGACCTCATCCTCCAGAGCTGCATCCCTCCCAACTTCCGCTCCGGTGGACGCGGAGAGGGCGGAGTGGGCCGATGACCTCGCCCGTGCATGCTAGTCCCGAGTCGTTCGCATTCGCCCCGCGCTCGCGCGGGCGTCGTCCCGAAGTTTTCCGGGTGGTGATGCCGTGAGCACCGAACAGACCTCGTTCACCACGCAGCTTGGCCAGCAGTTCCGTCAGTCGCTCGGACTGGCGCCGAAGCTCGTCCTCGTCACCACGCTCGTCAGCGCCACGGTGGCCGCCATCCTCACCGGCATCGCCACGCGGCGGCTGGAGAGCGACCTCATCGACAGCCACATGGGCGAGGGGCAGCTCTTGTCCCGCAGCCTGGCGGTGGCCGCCGAGCAGGGTGTGACGGCGGGTATCGCCGCGCTCCAGCCCATGCTGGACGTGTCGCGCACCAGCGAGGACATCACGTACGTCTTCCTGACGGACGCCACCGGCAGTGTCCTGGCGCACAGCCTCCCCGGCGCCTTTCCGCAATCGCTGAAGGAGGCGACGGCGGCGCAGGGCGAGGTGAGCGCGGAGACGGGCTGGGGCGCCGTGCTGGAGGTCGAATCCGAGGGGAAGACGCTCCACGCGATGAACGTGTCGGCGCCGGTGGCCGGTGGCCGGCTGGGCGCGGTGCACGTGGGCATCTCCCGGGACCACATCGACGAGCTGGTGTCCGCGCTGCGCTGGCGGATGATGGGCTTCGCGCTCCTCCTCGTCGCTCTGGGCGTGGCGGTGGCGGCGGCCTTTGGGCGCAGCATCGTCCGGCCCATGCGTGAGCTGACGGAGGTCGCCGGCCACATCGTCGAGTCCGGAGACCTCACCCGTCCCATCCAGGTGAAGAGCGGCGACGAGGTGGGCCGGCTGGCCAACTCCTTCGCGCAGATGGTCGCCCGGCTGCGCGAGGTGACGCTCAACCTCCAGCAGGCGGCGCAGGCGCTCACGCAGTCCACCGAGCACCTCAACACCTCCTCCACGGACCAGGCGCAGACCATCTCCCGTCAGGCCGCCGCGCTCCAGGAGACGCAAGTCACGGCGCAGGAAATCAAGCAGACCTCCATGCTGGCCGCGCAGAAGGCGGAGAGCGTGCTGTCGGTGGCGGAGCGCGCGGATGCGCTGGCCCGCTCGGGTGAGGCCGCGATTGAGCAGACGATGGCGGGCCTCAACGACATCCGCGTCCAGGTGGGCGAGATTGCCCAGAAGATTCTCGAGCTGGGCGAGCGCACGCAGCAGATTGGCGGCATCACCCAGACGGTGAAGGACCTGGCGGACCAGTCCAACATGCTCGCGCTCAACGCGGCGATTGAGTCGGTGCGCTCGGGGGAACACGGCAAGGGCTTCGGCGTGGTGGCGCGAGAAATCCGCGCGCTGGCGGACCAGTCCATCCAGGCGACCACGCGGGTGCGCGAGCTCCTGGACGACATCGCCAACTCGGTGACGGCCGCGGTGCGAATCACCGAGCGCGGCGCCGAGCGCATGGAGGCGGGCCTGGCCCAGGTGCGCACCAGCGGGCAGAACCTGCGCGAGCTGTCGTCCATCGTCCAGGACAACGCCGCCGCCGTCCGTCAGATTGCCGCCGCAGTGAGCCAGCAGAACGTGGGCATCAACCAAATCACCCTGGCCGTGAATGACCTCTCCAAGATGATGGATGAGACGGTGGCCCGCATCGGCTCCACGGGTGAGGCGGCCACCACGCTGCAAATCATCTCCGAGCAGCTCTCCAGCGCGGTGAAAATCTACCGCGTCGAGTAGCGCCGCCCGGCGGCACCCTGGATGCGAAGAGGCCCCGACTCCCTCACCTGGGAATCGGGGCCTCTTCATTTCCGGACGTCCGCGCGCGGGCTGCTACGCCAGCGCGGGCTCGGGCTGCACCGCAATCGCCTGGAGCTTGAGCCCCTCGCCACCCGGGTCCACGTCGTAGCGGGCGGTGCCGCCGTTCTTCAGGTCACCGAAGAGCAGCGCCTCCGCGAGGAGCTTCTTTAGCGCGTTGTCCACGAGGCGCGCCATGGGCCGGGCACCGAAGGCCGGGTCATAGCCATGCTCGGCCAGCCACGCGCGGGCGGCCGGCGTCAGCTCCAGCTTCACCTTCTTCTCATCCAGCATCTTCTGGAGGAGGCGGACTTCCTTGTCGACCACCTTGAGGATGATTTCAGGCGGCAGACCGGAGAAGAGAATCCACCCGTCCAGCCGGTTGCGGAACTCCGGCGTGAAGGTGCGCTCAATCGCCTTCTTCGCGCGCATCGCATCGGCCGGCTTCGTCAAATCGCCGAAGCCGATGGACTTGGTGCTCATCTCCTGGGCACCCGCGTTGGTGGTGAGGATGAGGACGATGTTGCGGAAGTCGGCCTTGCGGCCGTTGTTGTCCGTCAGCGTCGCGTGGTCCATCACCTGGAGCAGGATGTTGAAGAGGTCCGGGTGGGCCTTCTCGATTTCATCCAGCACCACCACGGCGTACGGATGCTTGCGCACCGCGTCCGTGAGCAGGCCACCCTGGTCGAACCCGACGTAGCCCGGAGGGGCGCCGATGAGCCGGCTCACCGTGTGCTTCTCCGAGTACTCGCTCATGTCGTAGCGCAGGAACTCCACGCCCAACGTCTGCGCGAGCTGCTTGGCCAGTTCCGTCTTGCCCACGCCCGTGGGGCCCGAGAAGAGGAACGAGCCGATGGGCTTCTCCGGCGCACGCAGACCCGAGCGCGCCAGTTTGATGGCGCCGACCAGGTCCTTGATGGCGCTGTCCTGCCCGAAGATGACCGCCTGCAGCTCCTTCTCCAGATTCTGGAGCTGGACGCCTTCGCTGGCGGACACGCTCTTGGCGGGAATCTTCGCCATCTTCGCGACGACTGCCTCCACGTCCGCGCCGGTGACGGTGTTGGTGCGCACGCCCTCCGGCTTGAGCTTCTCCGCCGCGCCCGTCTCGTCGATGACGTCGATGGCCTTGTCCGGCAGGAACCGGTCATTGATGTGCTTGGCCGCCAGCTCCGCCGCCGCGCGAATCGCCTCCGGCGTGTACTTCACGCCGTGGTGCTCCTCGTAGCGGCTCTTCAGTCCCTCCAGGATGAGGACGGTGTCCTCGACGGAGGGCTCGGCGACCTCAATCTTCTGGAAGCGCCGCGACAGCGCGCGGTCCTTCTCGAAGGACGACTTGAACTCCTGGTACGTCGTCGAGCCGATGCAGCGCAGCTTCCCGCTCGCCAGCGCCGGCTTGAGGATGTTGGACGCATCCATGGAGCCGCCACTGGTGGCGCCCGCGCCGACAATCGTGTGGATTTCGTCGATGAAGAGGATGGCGTCCTTCTGCTCCTGGAGCGCCTTGAGCACGCCCTTGAGCCGCTCCTCGAACTGGCCGCGGAACTTGGTGCCCGCGAGCAGCGAGCCCATGTCCAGCGAGTAGACGACGGCGTTCTTCAGGGGCTCCGGGACGCGGCCCTCGTGGATGTAGAGCGCCAGGCCTTCGGCGATGGCCGTCTTGCCCACGCCCGCCTCGCCCACGTAGAGCGGGTTGTTCTTCCGGCGGCGGCTGAGCACCTGGATGGTGCGCTCCAGCTCCTTGTCGCGGCCGATGAGCGGGTCGATTCGCCCCTCCTTGGCCTCGATGTTGAGCTGGGTGGTGTACACCTCCAGCGGGTTCTTGCGCGGGGACTCTCCCTCGTCGTCGTCACCCGCGGGCGCGTTTCCGCCCGGGGCGGCCTCGGACGCATCGTCGTCGCCGGCCTCCTCGTCCTTGGAGATGCCGTGGGAGATGTAGTTGAGCAAATCCAGCCGGGTGACTCCCTCCTGCTGGAGCAGGTAGAGGGCCTGGCTCTCCTCCTCACGGAAGAGGGCCACCAGCACGTCGCCCCCGTCGATGAGCTTCTGCTCGGCGGACAGGGCGTGCATGGCGGCGCGGTGGAGCACGCGCTCCACGCCAATCGTCTGCTGCGGCTCGGCCTCCACCCCGTCCGGCAGGCGTTCGACCGTCTCCTCCAGGAAGGAGACGAGCCGCTCCTGGAGGCGCTTCACGTTGGCCCCACACGCCTTCAGGACCTCGCGCGTGCGCGAGTCCTTGGTGAGCGCGAGGAGCAGGTGTTCCAGCGTCAGGTACTCGTGGCTCATCTTCCGCGCCTCTTCCAGGGCGGTGCGGAAGCTGGCCTGCAACTCTTTGGCAATCAGCGGTCCTGCCACGGTTCAACCTTCCTCGGGTTCCATGGAGAGCCGCAGCGGGAACCCATTGTCCCGAGCCGCGGCCTCCACCGTCTTGAGCTTCGTCTCGGCGACCTCGAACGTATAGACGCCGGCCACTCCGACTCCGTTGTAATGAACGTGCAGCATGATCTGCACGGCATCCGACTCCGACTTGTGGAAGACCTCCCTCAGGACGGCCACCACGAACTCACGCGTCGTGTAATTGTCGTTGTGCAGAAGCACTTTGTAGAGCGTCGGTTTCTTGAGCTTCTGCTTGGGTACGGTCTCCGTGACGACGGAGCTATCGTGCTCGTCCTTCTGCGCCATAGGTTCTTCGGACTCCCTTTGATGACCGCGGAAGCGGGCCGTTTCAGGCCTCTCCCTTGAAACCTGTCTCCGCCCGCCACTGAGGCAGCCCTCCCCGGACGGCTGCCCGCTCGTGCTCCAGGAAGCCACGCACCGCCCGCTCCAGCCCGGGGTGGAGGAGCAGGTGGGCACTGTACGTGAGGCGAGGCTCGAAACCCCGGGTGAGCTTGTGCTCACCCCCCGCGCCAGGTTCGAAACGCGTCAGCCCCTGTCCAATCGCCTCCGTCACGGGGTGGTAGAGGCAGACGTTGAAGTGCAGGAACGGATGCTCCTCGAAGCAGCCCCAATAACGGCCGTAGAGGACCTGGGGCGCCCTGAAGTTGAACGCGCCGGCCACCAGCGCCCCTTCCCTCCGGACCTCCACCAGCTCGCAGCGGTGCCGGAAGTTGGAGAGCATCCGCGCGAAGAAGTCGCGCGTGAGGAAGCGCGCGCCCCACGGGTACTTGTCCACCGTGGAGACGTAGAGGCGGTACAGCGTGTCCACGTCCACCGACTGGAGGGCCTCGCCTCGCAGGGTGCGCAGCGTCAGGCCCTGCTCGGCGGGGGCGCGCATCTCCCGCCGCAGCTGGTTGCGCCGCTTGGAGTGGAAGCGGGCGAGGAAGTCCTCCATCGACTGGTAGCCGGCGTTGCGCCACTGGTACTGGACGCCCAGCCGCAGGGCGAAGCCCTGGGCCTCCAGCGCGGGCAGCTCCTCCTCGGTGGGAAAGAGGACGTGGATGCCGGAGAGGTGCTCGGCGCGGGCGAACTCGAGGGCGCCGGCATACAGCTCCGCCTCGCGGGCCGCGCGGTCCTCGCCGGGCGCCACCAGCACGCGCCGGCCGGTGGCGGGAGTGAAGGGGACGGTGAAGACGAGCTTCGGGTAGTAGCGCAGGCCCGCGCGCTCGGCGGCGGTGGCCCAGGGCGCGTCGAAGATGAACTCCCCCTGGCTGTCGTCCTTGAGATACGCGGGCGCGGCGGCGACGAGGCGCGAACCCCTCCACAGCGTCAGGTGCCGGGGGTGCCAGCCTCGCTCAGGCACCGCGCTGCCGCTGTCCTCGAGCGCGGCCAGGAAGGCCCACTCCAGGAAGGGCAGGGCCGCCTCGTCCACGAGCCCGTTCCACAGGGACGCGGGCACCTCGTGGATGGAGGGCAGGATGCGCAGGGTGGTGGGCAGCGGGGTGGACATCGGCGTCGGCGCACGGTGGGTTCGTGGGGGCAGCCTATAACGACGGCGGGCCCCCCTTGCCACGGCCGGCCGGCCCCTACTTCCCGCGTGTCAATTCGGCGGCAAGGAAGCGGCCTGCTTCGGCCAGGCCAGCGTCACCTCGTCGACGTCCCTCCTCGGTCTCCATGACCCGGCGGGCCGCGTCGCTGGCGGTGCCGGCCTCCAGGTCCGCCAGGACGAGGAACGCGCTCCATGCGGGTGACGCGGGCGCCACGCGGCCCGGGCGGGTGGGGCGGTCCGACAGGGTGGTGGCGACCTTCTCCAAGAGCCCGTCGTCATTGAGCCGCTTCGCGGTGCCCTTCATGGAGGCCCACGCGGACTCCAGCAGCGCGGGCAGCATCCTCCCGGCGAGGGCGGCGGACAGCCGCTGTCCGGCCTCCTCCTCGTCGATTTGATGCGCCTGGGCGTAGGTGGGGGCCAGCTTGGCGATCACCACCGCACGGGTGGCGAGATGGGCAAGTCGGGGAGGGTAGGACATGGGCGCTCCAGTGGGCGCCGTCGACGACCCGGGCGCGAGTTACCAGCGGACCAGCAGACGGTAACCGTCCGCGCTGCGCTCCTCTACCGTGATTCGCGGCTGGGCGTTGGCCAACTCCAACATCCGCTCCAGGCCACCGGCCATCAGGTCCGGTCTGTTGTAGCGGTCGGTGATGTGCAGCCGCCGGCCTCGCTCGCCCACCTGGGACATGGTGATTTCGATGTCCGCGCGGCCCATCATCGCCAGGTAGCGGGGGATGCGCTCCGCGGCGCGGGCGGGGCCAATCATGGGCAGGGCCACCGCCGCCACGCGCCCCACCAGCGTCTCCGCGAAGCCGTTGACGAGCGTGCGGCCGACCTGCCGGTAGCCCTCCTCGTCATTCAGCTCTCCGAAGGCCTCCTGCCGGGCGAGGGCCGCCGCGCGCTGCCAGACCTGGACGGGGTAGTCCATCTCCGGCCGCTTGATGTCGTAACCCAGCGCGGCCAGCTCCTCCACCAGCCGTCCCGAGGCCTTCAGGCCCCGCACGAACAGGCCCTCCAGCACGCTTCCGGGGATGCGGGGCGGCGGAGGCTGGACCTGCTCGACGGGTCGGCGCAGCGGACTGATGGCCATGTGAAGCTCCCAGGGGAGCAGAGGTCCGTCCACCATAGTGGAGTTCCGTTTCTGCCGCGAATTCGGGCTGTTCTTTTATTTCCCGATGAGTCACGGGAAGCGGACGTGGCGGGGAGGGGAGCGTCGGTTTGATTCCCCGAGGGTCGGGTTGCTATGGGGCCGCGAGCGCCTTAGAGGAGAGGACCGAGGAGAACTGCATGTCGGTGAACATCCAGCTGGAATGGACCCCCAACCCGAGCACGCTGAAGTACGTGGTGGATCGGCGACTGTTGGCGGGCGGCGCGGTGAGTATCACGAATCCCCAGGATGCCCAGGCGAAGTCGCCCCTGGCGCGCAAGCTCATGGACGTGCGCGGCGTCACGGCGGTGATGATTGGCACCAACTTCGTGACGGTGACGAAGGGTGACGAGGGTGAGTGGGACGAGCTGAATGACCAGGTGATGGAGACGCTGGATACGCACCTCACGGCGAACGAGCCGGTGGTGGACGAGGAAGCCATCGCGGCGGCGCGTCAGGCGACCGCGAGCGACGGTGGCGGTTCGGTGGAGGCCCGCATCCGGGACATCCTGGACGCGGAGATTCGTCCGGCGGTCGCGATGGATGGTGGCGACATCACGTTGGACCGCTTCGAGGACGGCATCGTCTACCTGCACATGAAGGGCTCGTGCGCGGGTTGTCCGTCGTCGACGGCGACGCTGAAGATGGGCATCGAGGGGCGCCTTCGGGAAATCATTCCCGAGGTCCTCGAGGTGGTGTCCATCTGAGGCGCAACGTCAAGGCTTCACAGGTCCGGCGGGAGCTCCTGCCGGACCAGTCGCAGGCGCTTCTGCGTGAGCTGCACCTGCTCACGCGCGAGGGTCACCTCAACGCGGATGCGCTGCGCAAGCTCAAGCAGGTCAACCACCTGATGGGCTTGTTGCGTCCGGCGGTGGAGGACGTGAAGGCGCGTCATCCCGAGTCCTCCGTGTTCGTGGACGCGGGCAGCGGCAACGCGTACCTGGGGTTCGTGCTCTACGAGCTGTTCCTGAAGGACGCGGCCACGGGCACGTTGCTGTCGGTGGAGGGGCGGCCGGAGCTGACCGAGCGCGCGAAGGGGCGCGCCGAGCGGCTGGGCTTCTCACGGATGCAGTTCCAGACGGCGCATATCGACCAGGCGGCGTATCCGGAGCGCGTCCATCTGGTGATGGCGCTGCATGCGTGTGACACGGCCACGGACGACGCGCTCATCGCGGCGGTCCGGCATGGCGCGGACCACGTCGCGGTGGTGCCGTGCTGTCAGGCGGAGGTCGCCGCGCAGCTGAAGGAGCACCGGCAGGCGGCCCACGGGAGCATGGGCCTCCTGTACGCGCATGCGTGGCACCGGCGCGAGTTCGGCTCGCACCTGACGAACGTCATCCGCGCGCTGACGCTGGAGTCGTTCGGTTATCAGGTGACGGTGACGGAGCTGACGGGCTGGGAGCACTCGTTGAAGAACGAGTTGATCCTCGCCAGGCGTGTGCACCGGGACAACCGGCGAGCGCGCATCCAGCTCGAGCGACTGCTGGCGGAGACGGGCGTGAATCCGAAGCTGACGCGGGAGCTGGGCGTGAAGCCCGCCGCGTCGGTGGGCGCGGCGTTGCCCGCCGAACCGCTGCCCGAGGCGCCGCAGGCGGTGTCCTCCGAGGAAGCCGCACAGACCGCTGAGAGCTGAGCGTGTGACGAGGAGGCTCGTGAAGGGCCTCCTCGTGGCACGTGGCCGCCGCGCACGGGTGTAGAGCGTGCGCGGGCCCGAGGTTTGCCTCGTGCCTCATGTGAGACTAAATTGTCTCACATGAGACGGACAAGAGCCGGCGCCCCTCCCTCCGTAGCGTCTGGCTCGGATACTCGAGCGAGCATCTTGAGCGCGGCGGCTCGTGCGTTCGCGGTGGACCCCTCCGCGTCACTCGTCGATGTGGCCCGGTCCGCGGGAGTCGGACGGGCGACGCTTCACCGGTACTTCAGCTCCCGCGAGGAGCTCATCCGCGAGGCGGGGTTGGACTCCCTGGTGCAGCTCGAAAAGGCGTTGAAGGCGCACCGGTTCGAGCGGCTGGCTCCCGATGTGGCCCTGGAGTCCCTGGTGGGCGCGCTGACCCCCTGGGGCGACAGGCTCCGGTTCCTCCTGGTCGTCTCCGAGCTGAGTCAGGAGCCTTCGCTCAAGGCCGCTGAAGCCCGGGTGGACGAACAACTCATGCGCATCCTGCTTCGCGCCAGGGACGAAGGCGTGCTGCGCCAGGACCTGCCGAGTGCGTGGTTGTTCGCCACCTTCGAGGCGCTTCTGTATGCGGCCTGGACGTCGGTCGCCCAGGGTGACCTCGCCGCGAACGATGCCGCTCGAACACTTCACGAGACGCTGCTCCACGGCCATGGCACCGGGCGCCCCGCTGGCGCCAGGAAGGCGCGCCCACGATGACCCCGAATCCCACGGAGCGGCTTCGCGGCATCGATATCGCTCGTGCATGCGCCATCTTCGGGATGTTCGTGGTGCATGCGTTCCTCGTTCTCGGGCCTCCCAGTTCCGGCCTTTCGGGCTGGGAGCGCATCGTGTTCAACCTGACCGAAGGGCGCGCCGCCGCCACCTTCGTCCTCCTGGCGGGCCTGGGGGTGGGCCAGCTTCTCTCGCGACGGGAAACCACCGACTCACGTCGCGTGCTGTGGCGTCGAGCCCTCTTCCTGGGGGGGCTGGGAGTGCTCAACCTCATCGTGTGGCCTGGCGACATCTTGCGGCTCTACGGCGTCGCGCTCTTCGCCGCGCCGTGGTTGCACCGCTGGTCATCCAAGGCCCTCTCGGGGCTCGTGGCCGCGCTCATCCTCCTCTTTCCGCTCGCGGCCCTCCTCGTGGACTGGGATGCCCGTTGGGACTGGGCCACGCTCACCTACCGGGGCCTTTGGACTCCCTCCGGTTTTGTCCTCAACCTGGGGGTCGATGGCTTTCGGCCCTTGCTCCCCTGGTTGGCGTTCTTCGTCCTGGGCCTGCGGCTGGCCCGGCTCGACTGGCGCGACAGGGCCACGCAGCGGCGAATGCTGTGGGCGGGCATCTGGCTGTTCGTCCTGGCGGAGTTCGCCTCGGCGGGGCTGGTGAAGCTCGCGATTCAAAGCGCGATGGGTGAGCGGTTGGGGGCACAAATCGTGACGGCGCTCCTCGGTACGCACTCCATTCCGCCCATGCCGTTGTTCATGCTCTCCGCGCTGGGCATCGCCTGCCTGGTCCTGGGTGGCGGCTTCGTGCTGGGGGACCACCTCCCGCGACGCCTTCAGGAGGCGCTGGTGTCCACGGGGCGCCTGGCGTTGACCTGGTATCTGGGCCATGTGCTGCTGCTGGTGGGGCTCGCCCTCGCTGGATACGGCAACCGCCTCTCCGCGCTTGCCGCCATGGGGGTGGCGTTCGCTGGGTTCGCGGGTGTCGTCGCCGTGTCGACCTTGCGAAGCGGAGCACCCATGTTGCTGGAGCGAATGCTCCGGCGCTTCTCCACACCGAGCCCCCGTGCTGACAAGGCGATGGAGTCACCGCCCGAATCGCCTCGCGAATGAGTCAGAAGGGCGCGGGGCAGTCGAAGGTGATGCTTGCCCCTGTCCCTGGATGCTGGAGGGTGAGCGACTCCGCGTGGAGCATGAGTCGCGCTCCCCCGCGGCCGTAGAGCCGGTCGCCGACGATGGGTGCACCGAGCCCGAGCGGATGCGAGGCATGGACCCGGAGCTGATGAGTCCTTCCCGTGAGCGGAAAGAAGGCCACGCGGGTTCGCCCGTCGCGCCGTTCGAGGACTCGCCACTCCGTCACGGCGGACTTGCCGTGGACGGTGTCGTGAATCTGTCGAGGGCGGTCATTCAGGTCGACGCGCATCGGGAAGTCGATGCGGCCCTGGTCCTCCTGGATGAGTCCCTCCACCCACGCGACGTAGCGCTTGCGCACTTCACGGTGCACGAACTGGCTCTGCAGTGCCGCATGCGTGCGTGAGTCGAGCGCCGCGACAATCAGGCCCGACGTGTCCAGGTCCAGTCGGTGTACCAGGAGCGGGCCGGTGGCCTCGGGATGACGCGCCCGAAGCCGCGTGAGCACGGAGTCCGTGAGCGACTCTTCGCGCCCAGGCACGGACAGCAGCCCGTGGGGCTTGTCGATGACGACGAGCCACGGGTCCTCGAACAGGACGGTCAGCGCGCCAGGGGCCGCGGGTGGCGGCACGAAGGTTCGTGGCGGGGAGACCCGAAGTCCTTCCAGCATGAAGGGGAGCAGGGGACCGCACTTGTCGCGACAGGCGGCGTAGTACGCGCCGGAGACACGTCCTCCCGCTGGAGGCGGTGCGCCCCACCAGAACTCCGCGAGCGCGATGGGGTGCAGCTTGTGGGCATGCGCGTATGCGAGCAACTTGGGGGCGGCGCAGTCGGCGGCACCGGAGGGCGGCTGGCCGCGCTCGTAGAGGGTTCGCAGGAGGCGACGCTCACCGCGCGCGCTGGTGATGGCGTAGGTGTCGTGGATGCGCCGCATGAGCGCGCGACTCACCATGTGGCGCAGGCGCTCCAGGGCGCGGAGTCGTCGTTCCCGGCGCGCGAGCTGCGGCTCGATTCGCTGTCGCTCCTCCGCGTGGGTGGCTTCCAGACGGCGTCGCTCGGCTTTGTCCCCTCGACTCTCCTGGTCGAGCGCATGGAGCGCGGCGCGTTGCGCGGCCTCGTCCCGCGTATCCGGTGCGGTGGTGTCCATCGAATCGGCTGAACCCCGCCGCTCCCGCGCGGCCGTCTCATCCCGAGCGGGCCACGCAAGAGGCCGCACTGAATCGGCTGGGCCTCCTCGCTCCCCAGGGGGATGGGAGTCCATGGGAACTCCTGGATGCTCCGGAGATGGCCGCGTCCTCGTGAGCTCCGCCCGACGTGCATGACGCTGCTTTCGACGCGCCTCGTGACGCTCACGCAGCGCCGTGAGCTCCGCGGTGTGTCGAGCCGACTGGGCCTCATGTGCGGCCCGAAGCGCGATGAACTCGGGCTCGGACCCCAGGGCTTCGGAGCGAGCCAGCAGCGCCTTCACCGTCGCCTCGCCCTCGGGCTCCAGGCGTGCTCGTGCCTCACGGTCGAACAGCGGTGGAACGAAGCCCTCGATATCCCAACGTCCGGCGAGCATCCCCGAGAAGGCTCGCAGGAACCCGACGCGTCCATCGGGCCGGCGCACCACCAGCACGCCGAACATCTTCCCGCCTTCGGGACTCTCCAGCAGGGACAGGGGCACGTCCGTGGCGAGGTTCCGCGAGCGGAGCTCCGCCTGGAGGACCTCCGCGGCCTGCCTCGCGAGTGCCGGAGGCCCCAGCTCATCGAAGGGGCTCGGGAAACTTCCCGGTTCATCGGGAAGCTTCGTCCGGGGCTCGAAGAGGGTGACACGCGGGTCCACGTGTCCACCGCTAACATGAAACCCGGGCCCACTGCGAACGGGCCCGGGAGCCGAGCGCTCCTTGCGTTACTGGAGTGCGACCTTCCCATCCGGCTTGCGCTGGAAGCGATACAGCACGAAGCCGACAGCGAGCGCGATGGCACCCGCGATGAGGTTCTTCCGCTGGGCGCTCAGCGCGAACACGACACACAGCGAGGCGGCGGCGATGGGAATCACCGGTCCTCCCGGGATGCGGAACGCATTGGCCGGCTGCTGGAGCTTGCGCCGCAGCACGGGCACGGCCACCGCGGTGCCGAAGTACGTCGCCAGCCGGGCCACCACGGAGAGCGTGGCGAGGAACTCGAACGAACCGGTGAAGGCCAGTGGGAGCGCGATGGCGGTCTGGGTCACGATGGCGACCATCGGCGTGCGGTAGCGCGGGTGCAGCGTGGCGAGCGCCGCCGGACCGAAGCCATCCTGCGCCAGCGCGTAGAGATAGCGAGGCCCCGCGAGCACCGTGTTGCTGTTGGTGCCGAGGATGGACAGCACTCCACCCACCGTCATCAGGAGCCCGCCTCCGTTGCCCAGGAAGCGCGCGGCGGCGTCCGCCAGCGGCGTCTTCGAGTCCACGACGCCCGGCAGCGTCCCCAGGGCGACCCACTGCACCGCCGTGTAGATGAGCGTGACGACGCCAATCTGGACGATGAGCGCGAAGGGCACGTCCCGGCGCGGATTCTTGAACTCACCGGCCGGCGCCGCGGTGTTCTCGAAGCCCGCGTAGGCGAACAGGAGCAGCAACACGGCGGCGCCCAGGTCGCCGTCACTCTTCGCCACCACCGAGGTGGCCAGCGGCGCCGACACGAAGAAGATGCCCACGGTGATGAAGACGAGCAGCGGCACCGTCTTGGTGATGGCCAGGAAGACGGCGGTGCGTGCGCCGCCCTTCACGCCGACGACGTTGATGGCGGTGAGCGCGAGCAGGGGTATCGCGATGGCCAGGCCCTGCCCCACGCCCTCGTTGGCTCCAGGCCACAGGTAGCCGAGCGCGCGGGAGAAGCCGACGGACAGCGAGGCCACCGAGGAGACTCGGGCGAGCCACGTCATCCACCCCACCTGGAAGCCCACCAGCTCACCGAAGGCCTCGCGCGTGTAGAGGTACGCGCTGCCGGGCTTGTCGAAGTAGCTGGCGGCTTCCGCGAAACACAGCACGAGCAGCAGCACGGCCAGTCCGGCCACCACCACCGCGCCCGTGCTGGCGGAGCCGAGGTTGGCGGCGGCGGCGGCGGGCAGGAGATATACCCCGCTGCCGATGACGTCGTTGATGGAGAAGCCCACCAGCTCCCAGCGGGAGACAGCGCGCTTCATTCCAAGGTCTTGGGGAGTCGAATCGCTACCAGTCGTCATGGTGGGGTGGGGGAGGCCGGGGTGGACCTGACAGGGAGGACCACTGGAGCATATGCGGGGAGAAACCGCGAATTCAGGGACTCCCGAGCCCCACGCGAGCCGTGACTCCGGCGCGCGAACCTCACCCCTTCAAATACGACTCACGCCGTCAGCAGCAGCCGACACCGCAGCCCGCCATTGCGCACGGAAAGACTGCGCGCGCCGGGCAGCTCCAGCGCCTTCACCAGGGCGGAGTCCTCCGGAACCAGCAGCGCCGCGCGCCAGCCCGCGAAGCCCTTGCGAACCAGGGTGCCGAGCGCGCGGTAGAGGCCGGGCAGGTCCTCCCCTTCGCCCAGGCGCTTGCCATAGGGGGGATTCGCGACCAGCAACCCGGGTCCACCCGGGGGTGCGGTCAACGTGCGCAGGTCCTTGCGCTCCAGCGCGAGCGTCATGCCCGCGCGCCGAGCGTTCCTGCGCGCCGTGCCCAGCGAGCCCGCGTTGATGTCATAGCCATACACGGCCGCGCGCGGTGCCGTCAGCGTCTCCGCCTCCGCGCGCGCCTTGCGAGCGGCCCAGGCGCTCGCGTCGAAGCCCGGGAAGGACTCGAAGGCGAAGCCATGCAGCAACCCCGGCGCGCGACGCATGGACATCCACGCGCCTTCCACCAGGAAGGTGCCCGAGCCGCACATCGGGTCCACCAGCGGCTCCGTGCCGTCATACCCGGCCAGCATCAGGATGCCCGCCGCGAGCGTCTCCCGCAGGGGCGCGCGGCTCACCTCTTGTCGATAACCCCGGCGATGCAGCGGCTCCCCGCTGGTGTCCGCGCTCACGGTGAAGTCATTGCCCTCCACTCGGACGAGCAACGTGAGCCCCGGGCCGCCTTCGTCGTCGAGCGGACCCGCCCGGCCCACCTCGGCCAGTCCCCATGCCTTCGATGCCGCCGAGAAAACAACGCCCTGGCTCGGGACACCCGCGCGGTGCAGCGTCACCGAGAGCCGGGGCGGCGCGCCCCTGTCCCACGTGCGTGACAAATCCAACGCGCGCAGCCCTCGAATCAGCGCGCCCTCGTCACTCGCGTGGAAGGAGCCCAGCCGCAACAGCACCCGGCTCGCGGTGCGCAGGCGCAGGTTGGCTTCCTGATGCAGCCCCGTGGGCCCCTGGAGCTCCACCCCGCCTTCGACGAGGGAGGGCTTCCAGCCCAGGGCGGAGCACTCCGCCTCCAGCGCGGTCTCCAGTCCGGGAAGGGTGGACACGTAGACTTGTTCTTCGGCGCGGGCGGTCGTCACGGGAGGCCCCATTGTCCGTGCTCCTGCGGCGACTGCAACGCTTCATTGCGGAATCACGGCGGCGATGCGGCCGGCGACTCGGACTCCAACGGCCTGGGCACCCGGGGCGGGTCGTCCGCGTAGACGCCCCGATACTCGGGAGGCAGCAACTTCGCCACCCGGCGCATCATCGCGTCCACCAGCGCCTGCCGCGTGTCCTCCGCGCCAGCGACCTCCGCCTCCAGGTCCTCCATCCGGAACGCGGGGCCCACCCGCACGCGGACGTGGGCGTGGTACAGCCGCTCGCCGCCCATGTCGGAGTCGTTGATGGGCATCAGCTTCTCCGTCCCCATCAACGCCACCGGTACCACCGGCGCACCCCCGCGCTTGGCGATGAGCGCCACGCCCTTCTTCGCCTGGTGCAGCGCCCCATCCCGACTGCGCGCGCCCTCCGGGAAGATGAGCACCGAGTCGCCGCCCTTGAGCGTCTCCACCGCCCGGCGCACCGCCTCGATGTCCGGCGAGTTGGGCTTGATGGCGATGGTGTCCATCACCTCCGAGGCCAGCCGCGTCATCACCGTGCTCTGCAGCTTCACGCCCGCCAGGAAGTACAGCCGCCGAGGACGGAACGCGCGGAACAGCGTGAAGCCGTCCGCATTGGACAGGTGGTTGCAGATGTAGAGACAGGGCTCGTCGGGGATGTTGCCCCGGCCCTCCACGACTTCGTCGGCCAGCGCATCCCACACGCCGTCCATCAGGGTGCGGACCACATGTCGCCGGACACCTTCCGGCAGTCGGGCCATCAGGGAAAAGAGAATGCGGAGCACGCGTCGGTCGCCTCCACCTCGGGACGGCCCGAGAGCATGGTCCGGTCGGAGCCCACGCGTCCGACCGTTACCGCCAGGGCTTCAGCACCGCCACTGGCCACCAGAAGATGTAGTCCTGTGGGGGCTCCAGGTCAGTGCTCGCGAGGAGTCCGCTTCCTGCCCGCAAGCCGTCCCGTCGTGCAGCCAACGCTCCGGACCGACTCCGGGACGGGGCAAAACCGTCCATGTCACCCACCCGTGACCCCCTGGGCGTGCGCGAACCCATCGGCGAGCACCCCGGGTTTGCGCTAAGGGAGGAAGCCATGAGCGCCGCCGAATCCACCCTCTCGCGCAGCAGGAAGCCCGTGGAGTACGAGGTCACCGTCGCCCACGTGCGGATGGACACGCACGACACCGCGACACTCTTCCTCGACTTCGGCGAGCCCCGTCCGGACTACAAGGCCGGCCAGTTCATCAACATCGACCCGCACCAGTTCCACGCGCTCGGGCGCCTGTCCGCCTACCTGCAGGAACAAAAGGGGCGCAAGGAGCCCCAGCGCTCGTACTCGCTGGCCTCCGCGCCCCATGAGCCCCACGTGGCCATCACCGTGAAGGACGAGGAGTTCATCCCCGGCCTCACCCGCTACCCGCCGCTCCTGTCCCCGTTCCTCGTCCACGGCCGGCTCACCGGCGCGCGACTCAAGGTGCTCGGCTTCATGGGCCCCTATGTGCTGCCGGACGACGTGGACCAGCGCACGGACCACGTCGTCCACATGGTGGCCGGCTCCGGCGCGGTGCCCAACTTCGGCATCATCAAGGATGCGCTCCACCGGAATCTCAAGGTGCGCCACACCTTGCTCATGTCCAACAAGACTTGGAGCGACGTGCTCTACCGGGACGAACTGGAGGCGCTGGAGCGCCAGCACCCGGACCGCGTCCGGCTGGTGCACACCCTCACCCGTGAGCTGGACGAGTCGCGCTTCGGCGCCAACGTGCGCAAGGGCCGCGTCCACCAGGCCCTGCTGGAAGAGCTCATCCCGGACCGGGCCACGTGCCTGGTCTACGCGTGTGGCCCCGCGATTACGCCGTGGGACCGCCGCAAGGCGCTGGAGACGCGCACTCCGGCCACGCCGCGCTTCATGGAGACGGTGCTCGGACACCTGCACGCGCTCGGCATCGACGACAAGCGCATCAGGCGGGAAACGTACGGGTAGGCCCCAGCGGGAGCACCACCTCGAAGCGAGCGCCCCGCTTGGGCCGGCCGCTCGCGCGCACCTGTCCTCCGTGCGCGAGCACCACGCGCTTGACGATGGCCAGCCCCAGGCCCCGTCCGTTGGCGCGCGTGAGGAAGAAGGGCTCGAAGACGCGGCGCGGGTCCACGTCGGGAATGCCCGGGCCCTCGTCCTCCACCACCAGCCGCACGCCGCCCTCCACGGGTTCCACGTTCAGCCGCACGCGCCCGCCCGGCGGTGAGGCCTGCACCGCGTTGCGCACCAGGTGCGTCGCCGCGAGTTGGAGCAGCGTCTCATCGCCCATGATTTCGGGCACGTCCGGCGCCTCGTCCACGGTGAAGCGCAGCGTGGGCGCATCCGGTGGACCATGTAGCTGGCCCAGCGCGCGCCGCACCAGCTCACCCAGGTGCACCAGCCGCGGGCGCGGCTCCAGCGGACGCACCACGTCCAGCAAATCCCTGACGATGTCCTCCAGCCGGATGGCCTCTTCCTCCAGCATGCCCACCGCGGCCTGTCCCGTGGGGCCCAGGTGCGCCTCGCGGCGCAGCACCGCCACCGCGTTGAGGATGGCGCCCAACGGATTGCGCACCTCGTGCGCCACCACTCCCGCCGCCTCGCCCAGCACCGTCAGCCGCTCGTGCGCGACCAGCTCCTCCTGGAGCCGCGTCACTTCGACCAGTCGCTCCGCCGCCACGCGGTGGTGACGCACGTTCTCCAACGCGCCACCGAGCAACTGCGCGAAGAGCTCCAGCGTGCCCGCGGCGGCCGGCGTGAGGTCCAGGCCCTGCGCGGAGAGGATGCCGAAGGGCTGGCCCTCCACGAAGATGGGCGCATCCAGGGCGCGGATGCCGGGAGGGTAGGCGCGCTGGATGTCCTCGAAGACCTCGCTCGTGTGGACGCGATGGGCCGCGCCGAGCGCGTCCTGATGGAAGGCCGCCTTGCGCCGCGCGAGCACCTCCGCCAGGTGGGGCAGGGTGCCAAGGGGAAGGCGGACCTCGGAGATGGGCATGCCGTACTTGCGCTCGGCCAGCGCGACGATGGCGGGCTCCTGCCGCATGGGGCCGTGCCGGAACGTGTCTCCTTCGACCAGGAGGATGGCCGAATAGAAGCCCTGCCGGTGGACGGCGTCGATGGCCGTCTCGAGGACCTCCTGCTCGTCGCGCGCGCGCAGCATGTCCGCGGCTGCCGCGCCCAGCGCCTCGGTGAGCCGGCGGGTGGTGTCCACGCCCTCGGCGTCGTGCAGCAGCACCACCGTCTCTTCCTGCGTGGCGCCCGGTGCATAGGTCGCCGCCACCGTGCGCTCCTTCCCGTCGGCTCTCCGGATGCGCAGCCACAGCGGGTGCTCCGGCCGGGTGCCGTCCCGGGTGAGGGCCTCGTGGAACGCCTCCACCCAGCCGCGCTCGGCGGGAATGAAGCGGGCGATGAGCGCGGTGACGGGCGTGGCCTTCAGCTCGTCGAGGGGAATTCCCAGCAGCGAAGCCAGGGCCGCGTTGGCGACCACCACCTGATCGCCTCGGGTGACCGCCGCGGGAGTGGGCAGCCCGGCAAGCAACCAGTAGTCAGAAGGGGCGGCGGAGGCGTCGGGAGGCACGGAAGTCATCCTGGCGGACGGCGCGAGGGGGCCGGGAGGGGGATGCAATCGATTTCGGGGTGTCCCGTAGGAAAGGGGGAGGGGACACAACGAAGGATGGACACCATGAACTTCATGAACGTGATGGGCCGCGATGACCTGGAGCTCAAGGCGGTGATGGCGGTGATGGCGGCCTTCGTCATGACCGGGGCCGTGTTCCTCGGTCAGCTGCTGTAGCAAGCCACCCCGAGCGGGCTCACCCGCTCAGGGCTTCTTCGGAGGCTTGCGGCTCACGAACTGCTGGATGAACTCCCGCTCCTCCTTGCGGAGGCTGCTGAGCCGCAACCCATAACCTCGCGGGTTCTTGCCGTCCTCCAGCGAGTTCTCCCAGATGACGGAGCTTCGCAGCGTCATCACGCGCGAAGGGTCATCGAACCGCAACGTCAGCTCCACCAGGGTGCCCAGCCGCAGCGGCTTGTCCGTGGCGATGAAGAGGCCGCCGGAGGAGAGGTTGATGATGCGGTGGTCCGTGAAGATGCCGGTGTTCTGCATCGACACCTTCACGTCCGCGTGGATGCGATCATCCGCGCGGCGCTCCAGTCCCACGAACTCCGCGCTGGAATAGGTGGGCGCGGCGACGGCCTTGCGCAGCGGCACCGCGGGCGGCGGTGGCGCGGGCGGCGGCAGCGTGTGCGTGCGCTGCACTGGCGGCGACACAGGCGCGCGCGCGGCGACGGGCGCGGACGTCGCATGCATCACCGGCGGCGGAGGCCGGGCGGGCATCACCGGCTGCGGCGGTGGCGCGACGGGCGGCGCGATGACGGCCACGGGCGGCGGCGCGACGGCGGGAACGCGCGCGGCCACGGGCGGCACCACGGCGGGCGCCACCGAGGCCACGGGCGGAGGAGGCGGGGGCGGCAGCGGCCCGTCCATGTCCAGCCGGGGAGGCAGCGGCCGGGCCTGCTGGTAGGCGCCCTGCGCGTACAACACCTCCACCTCGCGCATGCAGCGCGACAGGAAGTCGAAGATCTCCGCCGACACCTTGCGCAGCTCCGGATGCGTCTCCGGCGACAGGTGCTCGGGCGAGAAGCGCTTGGCCATGCGGAAGAAGGCCAGGCGCACTTCGTCCAGGCTCGCGTTCGGCTTGGCGCCGAACACCTCGTGGGGCGGCAGGTTCTGAAGCCCCCGGAGCTGGGTGCGCAGGCGCTCGGCCTGCTGCTGCTCCACCGAGGGCGAGGGCCGGGTGGCCGCGAACAAGTCACGCAGCTCGGGCAGCTCCTGGACGGCCACCCATTGGGTGCCGTCGCGGGAGGCGCGCACGGCGGCCTTCAGCCTCCCGGAGGAGATCAGCTCTCGAAGGGCCTGGAGGGCGAGGGGGCCCAACACGCGGCCCAGGTTGTCCGCTACCCAGTAACCGACAGCAGGAGACGACACGCAGACACCTCTGAAGTCAGTGAGCGAGCGCCTGGCGCACGGCCGAGGCGATTTCCAGCGGATGGAAGGGCTTTCCCACGAAGCCCACCGCGCCCGCGGCCATGGCCTGCTCCACGACGGGCTCCGCATCCATGCTGCTGATGACGAGCACCCGCGTGTTGGGCGACACCTGCTTGATGGCGCCGAGGACTTCCAGCCCGCTCTTCTTCGGCATGAAGAGGTCCAGGAACATCACCGCGGGCTGCTCGCGCGCTGCCACCGCGAGGCCTTCCTCTCCGTCCGCGGCTTCGAGCAACCGCAGCTCGATGCCCGTGTCGGCGATGACGTCCTTGAGGATGCGGCGCACGAAGCTGTCGTCGTCGACGAGCAGCAGTGTCGGGGTGTCGGACATGGCGCCGCATGATACTTGGACCGCGCAACATCCGCGCGAGGACCTGGAGCGCCTGCCTGCCTTTTTAGGTTAAGGGGTGAGCATGCCCATCGCCCAGGCTCTCTCTCACTTCGAGTCCCAGAAGACCGCCTACCTCGAGGACCTCATGGCCCTCGTGCGCATACCCAGCGTCTCGTTTCCTGGCTTCGACTCCGCCCGGGTGCGTCAGAGCGCGGAGGCGACTTCTCGACTCTTGAAAGACCGTGGGTTTGAAAACATCCAGCTACTCGAAATCGAGGGCGCCCACCCCTACGTCTACGGCGAGGTGTTGCGGGCTCCAGGCGCACCCACGTTGCTGTTGTATGCCCATCACGATGTGCAGCCAGCGGGCGACGAGTCGCTGTGGAAGAGCCCCCCGTTCGAGCCACAACTGCGCGATGGCCGGCTGTACGGGCGCGGCACGGCGGACGACAAGGCGGGCATCGTGGTGCACACGTCGGCGGTGGACGCGTGGCTGAAGGGCTCCGGTCGGCTGCCGCTCAACGTGAAGGTCATCATCGAGGGTGAGGAGGAGATTGGCAGCGGGCATCTGTCCGCATTCCTGCAGAAGCACTCGGCGCTGTTGAAGGCGGACGCCATCGTCCTGACGGACACGGCGAACTTCGACACGGGGCTGCCGTCCATCACCACCGCGCTGCGGGGGCTCGTCACGGTGGACGTGGAGGTGCGCGCGTTGAAGCAGGCGGTGCACTCCGGCATGTGGGGTGGACCGGTGCCGGACCCGGTGATGGCGCTGTGCAGGATGCTGGCGACGTTGACCCACGCGGACGGCTCCATCGCGATTGAAGGGCTGCAAGAGCAGGTGAAGCCGCTCACGCCGGGCGAGCGCGAGAGCATCCAGTCCCTGCCTGGAAACGAGGAGTCCTTCCGCGAGCAGGTGGGGCTGTTGCCGGGCGTCCAGGTGTTGGGAGGACGGCACCCGTTTGAGATGAACTGGCGGCAGCCGAGCATCGCCATCAACGCCATCCAGGCGAGCACTCGCAAGGACGCGCGCAACATCATCTGCGACGCGGCGTGGGCGCGCGTGGGCATCCGCATCGTCCCGGACCTGGAGGCACAGGACGTGGAGCGGCGGCTGAAGGAGCACCTGAGCAAGGTGTGTCCGTGGGGGCTGGAGGTGAGCTTCCACACGGAGGGGGCTTCGGGGTGGTGGTACACGGACCCGTCGCATCCGGCGTTCCAGGCGGCCTTCCGCGCGCTGGAGAAGGGCTATGGGACGAAGGCGGTGGCCATCGGCTGCGGCGCGTCCATTCCCTTCGTGGAGCCCTTCGCGAAGGAGCTGGGCGGAGTGCCCGCGCTGCTCATCGGCGTGGAGGACCCGTACACATACGCCCACTCGGAGAACGAGAGCCTGCACGTGGGGGACTGGGAGAAGTCCATCCGCAGCGCCATCCATTTGTACGAGGAGCTGGCGAGCGCGCTCACCGCGCGGTGAGTGGTGGCCTTTCGCTCGGTGGCGTTGGGTGGGTCAGGCTTCGTCGTCGGGCAAGAGCGTGCGGAGCAGTTCGTCGTCGGGACCGAGCGGGCGCCATCCGGGGGGTGGTGGCGTGGCGCGGAGGGCTTGCCGAGCTTGCCTTACTCTCTCCTCATGTGTTTCGGGGGTGTAGCTGCTCCAGCGGGCAAGGGCGGAGGCGACATCGAAACGATGGGTCTCGTCCTGTGCGGCCGGCCACCCATTGGGAAGGTGCTGGGACAATTCACGCACGAACTGCCCGCGCACCAGCCGGGTGACCTTGTTGCTTCGCTCCGCTTCGGCGACCAGCCCTGTGAAGACCTGCACACCCGCGACGTCATCTTTTCCCAGCTCTTCGGCTAGCTCCACCAATGAGGCGGTCGGACGTGCCTCGGCAAAAGTGGTCAGGGAGTCGTAGCCGCGCGCGCGGACGCGCTCATAGAGCCGTGCCTTCCAGTTGCCTTGCCAGGAGCGTCCGTCTGTCATCGCTTTCGTCCTGGAGTGAAGTTCATCGGGATGTCGTAGTCCCGCAGGTACCGCGCGAGAAGCTTCAGTATCTCGTCCCGAGTCAACTTCTGGCCAGCTTCGAACTCAGCGTCACGTAGCGCTCGAATAATCATCTGATTCCATTCCTTGGGCCAGGTTCGCCCGAGTCGCCAGTCGCCTCCGCCGTGAACGGCCTCGTGGTGCGATTTCTCCAGCCGGACACAGAATTGGTCGATGTCCATGGGGCCCTTGAAGCCGCGCTGCTCGAACCATTCACGGTGCTCTCGTGGCAGGACATGGTGCTTCGGAGCGTCCGCCATACCCGCCCCGGCTTTGCCCGTCTCGTGCATGCCACGAACCTCGGGGCTGTCACCCAGGGCCTCGCGTACGCCCTTGGGCAAGTCCCGGTGCGACTGCGCCATCAACACCTGTCCGGCGTGGACACGGACAGCCGCGCTAGCGACCGGCATGGAAATGACTCCTGCCTGTACGAGCCGTCGCATCATCTCCACCCACTCCGCGGAGACAACGAGGTGCGAGCCCGCCATCACTCCACCTGGACCCACAGCGAGGTGCGCGCCCACGAGGACAGGTCCTGAGGGAGGCAGCCGGGGGAGTGACACGCGCAGCGTCGAAACCAGGGCCACCATTTCGATGAACTGCGCCGCCGCGATGACTTGCCCTGTACGCTCCATTGCCACGCGCGCACCCTCGCGAATGGTGCTGAACTCCTGGGTCAGTTTCCCCATCAGCTCAGGCATCGCAGCCGCCGTGGCCTCCACGCGTCCTGGCTCCAGGGAGGAGAGCGCCGTCATCGCCGGCCCCAGGCGCTTCTGTACGCGGTCCATGTCCGTGAGCAGTTGCTCCACGCTGTAGTAAGGGCACTGCTGGAGCACGGCATCGGCGAGCTGGAGGACGTCGAACCAGGTCGCCAACAACATGGCGCCAGCCATGGCCGCCTGGAGGCGAGGCCCTGTCATCCTGAGCAGGCCCACCGCCATGTCCGGGTCGTCCACCGACTCGGAGACCTCCACGAGCGTGGCCGTTCCTCGGAGTGCGTCACGAAGCCAGGGCATCTGGTTCGAGCCGTAGTCGAAGTAACGCGTGAAGAGGTCGGCGTTTCCACCAAGGCCCCGCGTGTGAGCCGCGAGCCTGGGGATGGCACTGGAGAGCTCCTCCGTGGAGCCCTTCACTTTGTCCACCGCCGCCACGACTGCTTGCCGAGTCAATATGACTCGCTGCTGGCTGTCCGCGATGGCCTCTGCCTCATTCTCGCGAGGGCGGTCGCGTCGTTCCCGTGTGCCGGAGTGGCGCGGACTGGAGTCGTCAGCCAGGCCGTCCCGCTGCGAATAGCGCAGGGGCCTGCCCGCTCCGGAGGCAGGCGACTGGGAGGCACAGCCCGTCACCAGCATCACCAGACTCAACAGCACGGCATGCGTACGCAGGGCCCACCTCCAGCGCCACTTTCCTCATGCGTCCCGGGGGGGGCATCTTCCAATGACAACGAGCCGGGGACCTTGCCGTCCCCAGCCCGTCGTCGCTTCAGGTGCCCCTCAGGGCCTCGGCGCTCAGCAGCTCGGGCTACAAATCCGCCAGCAGCGGAGGTCATTATCATCACAGCTCGAGCAGCACGGAGCGGCGACCGTCTCCTCGCTTCCCAACGTCGCGGAACCCACGGCCACAGCAGCTCCCAGCACGAATCCGATGAGCCCCATCTTCAAGGTCTTCTTCATCCGGCCTCCTGTGTTGTGCGGTTGTTTGACATGGGGCGGGCCGAAGCCCGTCCCATCCGATAGTGTATAGAGTTCGAGAGGCCCTTGAAAGGGTAGGCCCAGACGAATGAGCAATCATTGCCAGGACGCGCCTGCTCACACACAAAAAAACTACGCTGGCAAATATGGCCTGAGCCCGGGGTGTTGCCCCTCTGAGAATGGGAGGAACGCCATGGCACGAACGACAGCCCGCCCCCTCGCCACCCGCGAGGTGAGAATCGACAGCGAGCGCCGGCCT
>NZ_JABUMU010000015.1:0-253268 GCF_013336625.1 Myxococcus sp. CA033
CCCTCCCCCAGCACCACGTACCCCACCAGCCTCTTGTCCCCCGGCGCGTCCTCGTGCACCCCCGCCGCCGCGTCCCTCACTCCCGCCAATTCCCTCAGCGCCGCCTCCACCTCCCCCAACTCCACCCGGAAGCCCCTCACCTTCACCTGCTCGTCCAACCGGCCCAGGAACTCCACCACCCCATCCCCTCTCCACCTCGCCCTGTCTCCCGTCCGGTACAGCCTCGCCCCCGCCTCCCTCGCGTACCCATCCGGCACGAAGCGCTTCGCCGTCAGCTCCGCCCTCTCGTGGTACCCCTGCGCCAGCTGCGCCCCGCCGATGTACAGCTCTCCGGCCACTCCAATCGGACACAGCCTCCCCTGCCCGTCCAACACCAGCAGCTTCGTGTCCGGCAGCGGCACTCCAATCGGCGGCAGCCTCGGCCAGCTCCCCGGCGGCCCCTTCAACCGGTGCGCACTCACCACGTGCGTCTCCGACGGGCCGTACTGATTCTCCAGCACGCACCCTGGCAACTTCTCGAAGAAGGCCACCACCGCCGGCGTCACCTGCAACTGCTCTCCCGCCGTCACCACTTCCCTCAATGACGTGGGCACACTCGCCCCGTGCGCCACCGCGTCCGCCAGCGCCTGCAGCGCGACGAAGGGCAGAAACAACCGCTCCACCTGGTGACTCACCATGAAGTCCAGCAGCGCCGGCACGTCCTGCCTCAGCGCCGCCGGCGGCACCACCAGCGCTCCTCCCGCGCTCCACGTCGAGAAGATTTCCTGGAAGGACACGTCGAAGCTCAGCGACGCGAACTGCAACGTCGTCGCCTCCGCTTTCACCGATTGCGCTCGCTGCCACAGCAAGAGGTTGCACAGCGCCGCGTGCGACAGCGCCACCCCCTTCGGCTTCCCCGTGCTCCCCGACGTGTACACCACGTAGCAGGTGCCTCCAGGTGGCACCGCCCTCGGGGGCGCCATGTCCGGACGCCTCCCTATCTCCCCCGCCTCCTCGTCCACGCACAGCGCCAACTCTCGCGCCCGCTCCGGCAGCACCGCGCGCTGACTCGCCCGCGTCAGCACCCGCACCACCTTCGCATCCTCCACCATGTACCCCAGCCGCTCCGCCGGGTACTTCGTGTCCAGCGGCACGTACGCCGCCCCCGCCTTCAATATCCCCAGCACCCCCACCAACTGCTCCAGCGAGCGCTCCATGCACAGCCCCACCCTGTCCCCCGCACCCACTCCCGCACCGCCCAGGTGCCACGCCAGCTGATTCGCTCGCTTCTCCAACTGCGCGTACGTCAGCTCCTCCCCTTCGAACACCACCGCCACCGCCTCCGGCGTCCTCCCCGCCTGCGCCTCCACCAACTCGTGCGCGCAGACCTCGATGCGTGATTCGACGGTCGTCGCGTTCCACGTCTCCAGCACGAGGTGTCGGTCCAGCTCCGTCACGAGGGACAGCTCGGACAGGCGCAGGTGAGGCGCCACCACCGCTCGCTCCAGCAAGCGCTCCAGATGCGCCACCAGGCGCTCCGCGGTCGCGGGCTCGTAGAGGTCGGTGCGGTACTCCAGCATCCCCGACAGCCCCGTGGGCGACTCGCTCAGCGTCAGCGTGAAGTCGAACTTCGAGGTGCCGCTGTCCACATCCAGCGGACGAAAGCGCAGCCCCGGACTCTCCAGCGCGGCCATGGGGGTATTGACCAGGACCAGCGCCACCTCGAAGAACGGCGAGCGCTTGGGCTGGCGCTCCGGCTGGAGCGCCTCCACCAGCTTCTCGAAGGGCACGTCCTGGTGCGAGTACGCCCCCAGCGTCGTCTCACGCACGCGAGACATCAGCTCACGGAACGTCGGGTCTCCGTCCAGCTTGGTGCGCAGCACCAGCGTGTTCACGAAGAAGCCGATGAGTCCTTCCGTTTCCGGAGAGGTGCGTCCCGCGACAGGGGCCCCCACGCAGATATCGTCCTGCCCCGAGTACCGCGACAGCAGCGCCTGAAGCCCCGCGAGGAGCCCCATGAACAGCGTGGCGCCCTCCTGACGACAGAAGCCACGCAGCATGCGGACCAGCCCCACCGGCAGCTCCACCTTGAGCACCGCGCCCGGGTTGGAGGCCCCGGCGATGCGAGGGTGGTCCGCCGGAAGCTCCAGCGCGGGCGGGGCGCCCTCCAGGCGCTGCCTCCACCACGAGAGCTGTCGCTCCAGCGCCTCCCCTCGCAGCCGCTCGCGCTGCCGCACCGCATGGTCCGCGTACTGGAGGGGCAGCTCCGGCAGCGGCGAGGGCCGGCCCGCGCTGAAGGCCTCGTAGAGCGCGACCACTTCCCGGATGAGCACGGAGATGGACCACGCATCCGAGATGATGTGGTGCATCGTGACGACGACCACATGCTCGCGCTCCGTCAGTCGCAACACCCGCGCGCGCAAAAGCGGACCCCGGACCAGGTCGAACGGCCGCCGAGCTTCCTCGCGCACGGTGCGCAAGCCGATGGCTTCACGCTCCGACTCCGGCAGGTAGCGCAGGTCCTCCACTTCCAGGGCCATGGGCGCGTTGCCCGCGTGAGCCACCACCTGGAGCGGCCGCCCATCCCTCGCGGGAAACACCGTGCGCAGCGACTGATGTCGACACACCAGCTCCGTGAACGCCCGTTCCAGCGCCGCCACGTCGAGCGTCCCCTCCAGCCGCAACGCCGCTGGCAGGTTGTAGAGCGGGCTGCCCGGTGCGTACTGGTCCAGGAACCACAGCCGCTGCTGCGCGAACGACAACTCCGCCTGACGCTCGCACGGAACCAGCGATGACGGCCGCGCCTCACGCGAGGGATGCAGTGGCTCCAGCACCTCTCCGGGCTGCAACGCCACCAGCGCATCGATACGTCCCGCCAGCGCCGATACAGTCACCAGGTCGAACATCTCCTGAAGCGACAGCTCCACCCGCAACGACGTCCGGATGCGCGAGAGCACCTGTGTCGCAAGCAGGGAGTGGCCACCGAGTTCGAAGAAACTGTCGAGCGCGCCCACCTGCGGGATGTTCAACACCTCACTCCAGATATGCGCGACCGCGCGCTCCGTGTCGGTGCGGGGTTCCACCGCACGGGTGACGCTGCGCTCTACGAGGAGGTCCTGGGAGCGTGGCTGGGTCATGGCGAGGGGCCTGGGAGGGGAGTCCAGGTAAAACAAGTCTTACTGAGAAAACCTGTGCAAATGCACGCAGCCCCCTACCAAGGATGACGGGTTCACACTTGGGCGCGTGGTGTACGACTGACCCGGGGATGCATCGTTCAGGGCAGGGCATCCGTAAAATTGCTTCAAGCCTGGATGACCAGCGCACTGCGCCAAAGCAGACTGTCCTATAGTGCTCGTTTCAAACCGACCATGAAGACAACGCTCTCACTCATGACGCTCCTCGCCGCTGGTGTCAGCCACGCCGCGGGGTTTCAGATCGACACGCAGAGCGCTCGCGCCACGGGCCTGGGCAACGCGGCCACGGCGTGGCTGGAGGACTCGTCCGCGATCTATTCCAACGCGGCCAACATCCTGGGCGTGAAGACGTTGGACATCACCGTGGGCGACACCGGAATCCTCCCGAGCCTGAAGTTCACGCCGACGGGGGGCACCACACAGGGACAGAAGCTGACGCTGTCACCACCGCCGCATGTCTTCGCGGTGTTTCGGCCCTTTGAAAAGCTCGCGTTCGGCGTGGGTGCGTACACGCCCTATGGCGCGCGCAGCCACTGGGAAGAGGACTTCGTGGGGCGCTTCCGCGGGCAGGAGTCGAACCTCGCCGCGTATTACATCAACCCCACCGTCGCGTATCAGCTCCACGAGTCCGTCCGCGTGGGCGCGGGCGTGGACGTCGTGCGCTCCACGGTGGAGATCCGCCGGGCGCTGAACTTCCTGGAGAGCGAGGGCTCCATCCACCTGGGCGGCGGCGCCTGGGGCGTGGGCTTCAACGCGGGGCTCCAGGCGGAGCTGCTCCCCGGGGAGCTGACGCTGGGCGTGCACTACCGCAGCTCGGTCGCCGTCACGTTCGAGGGGAAGGCGGACTTCCAGAACATCCCCGTGGAGTTCCAGCAGCGCATGTCGGACCAGCGCGTGAGCGCGGACGTCACCTTCCCCGCCACGCTCGCCATCGGCCTGGCCTTCTATCCGATGGAGCGGCTGACCATGGCCCTGGACGCCCAGGTCACCTACTGGTCCAGCTTCGAGGAGCTGGCCATCACCTTCCCCGACACGCCGCAGCTCAACAACCCCTTGGCCAAGAGCTGGTCGACGAAAATAAAGTACCACCTGGGCGCCGAGTACGCCGTCACGCCCCAGCTCCAGGCGCGCGCGGGACTGGTCGCCGACCTGTCGCCGAGCCCCTCGGACACGCTGACGCCGGACCTTCCGGACGCGGACCGCTACAAGGTCGCCATCGGCGCGGGCTACACCACCACGGCCGGCCTGCGCGCCGACGTGGGCTACCAGTTCGTCTTCCTCGCGGACACGGAGAGCACCGCGCCGGGCATTGACGGAACCTACTCCGGCTCCGCGCACGTGCTCGGCGTGACGCTCGGCTACGCCCTGTAATCAGCCCCCGGGATTGGCGATGACATCCATCGTCCGGTGCATGCGCGCCAGTCCCAGCCGCACGAGCGCGCGTCGCATCTCCGCCTGCCCCCAGAAGTGCTTGCGGAACACATCCCGGTCCAACCGCAGCAGCGTGCAGGGCGTCAGGGCCTTCACCGTCGCCGTGGCCCGGTGCCCTCGCAGCAGGGAGACCTCGCCGAAGAGGTCTCCCTCCACCATGTCGGGATACGCCGTCGTGTGCCCATCCGCGTGCGTGTGGAAGACGCCGCAGCGGCCGCGCAGCAGGATGTAGAGCGCCTCACCTGGCTGGCCGTAGGTGAGCAGTTGCGCCCCGGCCTCCACCGCGCAGGGGACGAGCGCGCTGCCCAGCTGAGCCCACAGCTCCGGCGACAACTCGCTCAACACGGGACTGCCGCACAAGGCATCCGCGAGCAGCCTCTCGCGACACCGCATGGCGACCACCGGAGCGTCCAGTCCGTAGCGCGAGCCCGTCAGCGACAGGCCCGTGTGAGACAGCTCCCGCAGCACCGTCCGCTCCAGCGTGACGACGCTCGCGGTCCGGGGACACTTCGCCATCATCGCCAGCTCTCCGAAGAAGCCGCCGCCCGAAAGCTGCGTCACCAGGCGGGCCTCGCGCCTCCCGGCCTCCCGGTACACGCCCACCTTGCCTTCCAGGATGACGAACATCGACGAACCCGGGTCTCCCTCGCGAACCACCACGCGGCCCGCGGGGAGGAATCGCGTCCACACCGGGAGTGGAGCGGGCCCCACCGGCGACGCCTCGGGCGCGGGAATCGTGGCGCCCACGCGAGGGGACGATTCCCCAGGCTCGGGAGTCTGAGTCGAACAGGGACCTGGGGAAGCCAGACGCGCCATGCTGCCTCCACGGTGGAGCCGCATGACAAACCTAGACGCCTTTGAAATATGCCGCAGTGAACGGCTTCACATCCCGAATGCCCAGCGGTGCTAAGGGGTTTCCCTGCCCAGGCGCTCGGGATGGACCAGGGTGATGACTCCCCCCTCGTAGGACAGCAATCCCTCGCGCACATAGAAGCGCAGCCACTTGTTGGTGCTCTCCCGGGTCAACCCGCAGAGGTTCGCCAGGTCTGTCTGCGTGAGGTTGCAAGGGATGACCACACCTCCGGGCCCGTGAACACCCTGCTCCCTCCCCAGGTCCAGCAACACCCGAACCAGCCGCTCCCGCGCATCCAGGAAATGGGTGTCATGAACCAGCTGGGTGACATGCCTGACCATCTGGCTCAAGGTCGCCAGCAAGCCCAGCGAGATACCCGGACGGGTCTCCAGGAACCGGCGGAAGTCCTCCCTCTGGAGGGTCAGCAACTCCGACTCCTCGCGCGCGACGGCATCCGTGGACCGGGGCTCTCCATCCAGCAACGCCAGCTCCCCGAAGAAGTCCCCCCGCCCCAGCAACGAGAGAATGACTTCCTTGCCGTCGGGCGAGCTCAGCCGGATGTCAATCTCACCGCGCCGGATGATGAACAGCGACGTCCCCACGTCTCCCTGATGGAAGACAACCTCGCCTCGCGCGAAACGCCGTGGACGCAGCAGCGAGGAAAGACTCTCCAGGGCTTCGTCCTCCAGTCCAGCGAAGAGCGAGACTTCGGACAGCAGCGCAGCGTGTGACATGGCATCCCCCATGGCTCACCCAGACGCTCTCGCGCCCACGCGAATCAGAACCCACTCACACCCCACATTGCATCACCCCCGCCCGGGTGGAAACGCGTCAACGCATTCGCCCCGGAGTCTCAGCACTCTTGACACCGCGCGGCGCACATGGCACTTAGTCGCCCAATAACGATAATGAGAACCATTCTCATTATCCCACTTTTACCTCGGACCCCTCGGGTACCGGCAGGAGAAGGCCCCGATGGGAGACACACCGCGAGTGGCACTGGTGACGGGTGCCGCGCAAGGCATTGGCGCCGAGGTCGCGCGGGTGTTGGCCGGTGAAGCGACCATCGCCGCGCTCGACACGAACGCGGAGGGCCTGCTGTCGCTGGTGGCGGAGCTGCGCGGCAAAGGCCAGCGGGCCACGGCCTGGCCCGTGAGCGTGAGTGACGCCTCCGCGGTGGAGACCGTCGTGGAGCGCATCGAGAAGGAGCTGGGGCCCATCCACACGCTCGTCAACGTCGCGGGGGTGCTGCGGATGAATCCGGTGGTGTCGCTCAGCGACGAGGACTGGGCCACGACGTTCGGGGTGAACACGAACGGGGTGTTCCATGTCTCGCGCGCGGTGGCCCGGCGCATGGTGCCTCGCCGCGCGGGGGTCATCGTCACCGTCGGCTCCAATGCCGCGGGGACACCCCGGATGCAGATGGCCGCGTATGCCGCATCCAAGGCCGCGTCCACCATGTTCACCAAGTGCCTGGGCCTGGAGCTGGCTCAGTACGGCATCCGCTGCAACGTGGTGTCTCCGGGCTCCACCGACACGGCCATGCAGCGGGGCATGTGGAAGGACGAGCACGGCGCCGACGCCGTCATCGCCGGAGCCTCGGAGACGTTCCGCGTGGGCATTCCCCTGCGGCGCATCGCCACGCCCCGGGACATCGCGGAGGCGGTGCAGTTCCTCGCGTCGGACCGCGCGCGACACATCACCATGCACGACCTCTGTGTCGACGGCGGCGCCACGCTGGGCGTCTGATCCCGTGCCCTCCTCCACCCGGCGCCCGGGTGGCTCGAAGTTGAGATGGATTCTTTGTTTCAGGATTGAAACGACAGGTTTGCTCCAGGGCCGCGCCCGCGACGAGGGCGTGGCCTTCGGAACAGGAGGTTGGCTGTGAAGACGACCGAACGCGCAGTGGCAACCCAGAAGCTGGCCGCGCAGTTGCTCGAGAGCTACGAAGCGGGCTCCTCATTCTTCTTCGCCTCACCCCGCCGCACGTTGCTGGCGCAGGGCACCTTCGCCACGGTGCCGCACGTGGGCGGGACGAGCTCGCTCGCGCGGCTGCCCGAGCGCGTGGCGGCGGTGCTCAGCGAGGCGCGGCAGGCGGACCACGACATCCCGGTGGCGGTGGGCGCGGTGCCCTTCGACGGGCGCGTCCCGGCGCAGCTCGTGGTGCCGATGACCATCCAGCGCGCGGGGCCTCTCGTATTCGACGACGTGGCGATGCCGCACCAGGGCGTGCCCACGCGCTACACCGTGCAGCCCGTGCCGGAGCCGGCCGCCTATCTGGACGGCGTGGCGCAGGCGCTGAAGCTGATGGAGAGCGGCCCGTTGCGCAAAGTCGTGCTGTCGCGCTCGCTGCACCTGAGCTCCACGACGCCCATCGACCTGCAGCGGCTCTTGCACAACCTGGCCCGGCGCAACCCGTCCGGTTACACCTTCGCGGCGGACCTGCCCACGCGCCCGGGGCTGATGCCCGGCGAGGGCCGGCGCACGCTGATTGGCGCGAGCCCGGAGCTCTTGGTGTCCCGCTCGGGAATGCAGGTGCTGGCCAACCCGCTGGCGGGCTCGATTCCGCGCAGCCCGGACCCGGTGGAGGACCAGGCTCGCGCGGCGGCCCTGCTCCAGTCCCCCAAGGATTTGCACGAGCACGCGGTGGTCATCGACGCGGTGGCGGAGGCCATGCGGCCGTTCTGCAAGACGCTGGATGTGCCCGCGAAGCCGTCGCTCGTCAGCACCCAGACGATGTGGCACCTGTCCAGCCGCATCGTGGGAGAGCTGGCGGACCCGTCCATTACGTCGCTGACGCTCGCCGTCGCGCTCCACCCCACCCCGGCCGTCTGTGGCTACCCGACGGAGCTGGCGCACGCGACCATCGGCCACATCGAGCCATTTGACCGCGGCTACTACACGGGCACCGTGGGTTGGTGCGACGTGAATGGTGACGGCCAGTGGGCGGTGACCATCCGCTGCGCGGAGGCGGACGAGAACTCGCTGCGGCTGTTCGCGGGCGCGGGCATCGTCGCGGGCTCCAAGCCGGAGTCGGAGCTGGCGGAGACCGAGGCGAAGTTCCGGACGATGCTGGTCGCCATGGGCCTGGGTCAGGGCGTCGAGGTGAAGCCGTGAGCCAGGGCGACTCCCGGCTGCCCGGCTGCCCCACGTGGCCCCAGGATTACGCCGAGCGCTACCGCAGCGCGGGCTACTGGAAGGGTGAGACCTTCGGACGGATGCTGCGCGAGCGCGCCGAGCGTCATGGCGAGCGCACCGCGCTGGTGTCCGGCAAGGAGCGCTGGACGTACCGCGAACTGGACGCGCGCGTGGACCGGCTCGCCGCGGGCCTCAAGGGCCTGGGCATCCAGCCCCAGGACCGCGTGGTGGTGCAGTTGCCCAACATCGGCGCGTTCCACGAGGTGTGCTTCGCCCTCTTCCGACTGGGGGCCCTGCCCGTCTTCGCACTGCCCGCGCACCGCGCTTCGGAGATCGGCTACTTCTGCGAGTTCACCGAGGCGGTCGCCTACGTCATCGCCGACCGGCACGGCGGCTTCGACTACCGCAACCTCGCCACCAGCGTGCAGGCGAAGACGCCGTCGCTCCGGCACGTCATCGTCGTGGGAGACGCGGGGCCCTTCACGTCGTTGGAGAGCCTGTATGCCGACTCGCCCGTGGAGCTGACGGAGCCGCGTCCCGACGACGTCGCCTTCTTCCAGCTCTCCGGCGGCAGCACGGGCGTGCCCAAGCTGATTCCCCGCACGCACGACGACTACCTGTACAGCCTGCGGGCCAGCGCGGAGATCTGCCAGTTGGACGCGTCGAGCGTGTACCTCTGCGCGCTGCCCGCCGCGCACAACTTCCCCATGAGCTCGCCGGGCGTGTTCGGCACGTTCTACGCGGGAGGCACCTCGGTGCTGGCCCTGCACCCGAGCCCCGACGTGGCCTTCCCGCTCATCGAGAAGGAGAAGGTCACCATCACCGCGCTGGTGCCTCCGCTGGCCATGGTGTGGCTGGACGCGGCCAAGGCGCGCAGGCATGACCTGTCCAGCCTGCGCGTGCTCCAGGTAGGCGGCGCGAAGTTCAGCGCCGAGGCCGCCGCGCGCGTGAAGCCCGCGCTGGGCTGCACGGTGCAGCAGGTCTTCGGCATGGCCGAGGGACTGGTCAACTACACGCGCCTGGACGACTCCGAGGAACTCATCGTCAACACGCAGGGCCGCCCCATCAGCGTGGACGACGAGATTCGCATCGTCGACGAGGACGGCCAGGACGTGGCGACGGGTGAGACGGGCCAGTTGCTCACGCGAGGGCCGTACACCATTCGCGGCTACTACAAGGCGGAGGCGCACAACGCTCGCGCCTTCACGTCCGACGGTTTCTACTGCACCGGAGACCTGGTGCGGATGACCGCGGACGGGTACCTCGTGGTGGAGGGCCGCGCGAAGGATCAGATCAACCGGGGCGGCGACAAGGTCGCGGCGGAGGAAGTGGAGAACCACCTCCTGGCCCACCCGGAGGTTCACGACGCGGCCGTCGTCTCCATGCCGGATGCCTTCCTGGGCGAGCGCACCTGCGCGTTCGTCATCCCCCGGGGCACGCCTCCCGCCGCCACGTCGCTGACCGCGTTCCTGCGGGAGCGGGGGCTGGCGGCCTTCAAGATTCCGGACCGGGTCGAGTTCGTCGAGACGTTCCCCAAGACGGGCGTCGGCAAGGTCAGCAAGAAGGCGCTCCGCGAGACGCTGAGCCGCCCCACCGCTCCCCGCTGACACCCCCTCCCTTCTCCTTCCTTCCAGAAAAGGACCCCTCATGGCGCTCCCAGCCATCACCCCCTATCCGATGCCCGGTGCCGCCGACCTGCCGAAGAACAAGGTCGCGTGGACGCCCGACAGCAAGCGGACCGTGATGCTCATCCACGACATGCAGCGCTACTTCGTGGAGGCATTCACCCCCGGCCAGTCCCCCGTGACGGAGCTGGTGCCCAACATCCAGCGGCTTCGCGCGCACTGCCTCTCGCTGGGAATCCCCGTCGTCTACTCCGCGCAGCCGGGCGGCCAGACGCCGGAGCAGCGCGGCCTGCTGCTCGACTTCTGGGGCGGCGGCATCAATGGCGGTCCGCTCCAGAAGCAGATCATCGACGCGCTCACGCCGGGCGAAGGTGACCTCCAGCTCACCAAGTGGACCTACAGCGCGTTTCGTCGCACGGACCTGCTGGAGATGATGCGCGCGCGCGGCAAGGACCAGCTCATCATCTGCGGCATCTACGCGCACATCGGCTGCCTCCAGACGGCCAGCGATGGCTTCATGAGCAACATCCAGCCCTTCCTGGTGGCGGATGCGCTGGGCGACTTCTCCCTGGCGCACCACCAGCTCGCGCTGAGCTACGCGTCGCAGCTCTGCGCCGTCACCACCACCACGCAGCAGGTCATCGACTCGCTGGGCCTGCCCGCCGTCAAGGGCGCTCCCGGACTGAGCCAGCACCAGGTGCGCGCGGATGTCGCGGAGCTGTTGCAGCAGTCGGTGATGGAGGTGAACGAGGATGCGAACCTGCTCGAGCAGGGCCTGGACTCCATCCGGCTGATGAGCCTGGTGGAGCGGTGGCGGAGCGCGGGCGCGGAGGTCACCTTCGTGGAGCTGGCGGAGCAGCCCACGCTCACCGAGTGGTACGTGCTCCTGCGCGCCATGCCCCTTCCGCCTCCTGACGCGAGCAGCGTCCAGGTGGCCCTCCACCGTTAAGCGCCGCCCACGGAAGCGAGGCTCCCCCCACCTCGCTCCATGCCGATGCCCCCTCTCGAAGGACCTGCGATGACCGAATCACACGACGCACGCTGGCCGCTCACCGCGGCCCAGCACGGAATCTGGGTCGGTCAACAGCTCGACCTCGCGAGCCCGATCTACAACGCCGGGGAGTGCATCGAGCTTCGTGGCGCCATCGTCCCCGAGCACTTCGAGGCCGCCGTCCGTCAGACGGTCGACGAGGCGGAGGCCCTCCACGCGCGCTTCGAGTCCACCCAGGAAGGCTCCTCCCAGCTGGTCAGCCCCCGCGTGGAGTGGGCGCTCCAGCACGTGGACGTGTCCACCGAAGTGGACCCGTGGGCCGCCGCCCAGGCGTGGATGAAGGAAGACCTGACGCGCACGGTGGACCTCACCCGAGGGCCGCTCTTCGCCCAGGTGCTCTTCAAGGCGGGGCCGGAGCGGTACTTCTGGTTCCAGCGCGTGCACCACATCGCCATGGATGGGTATGGGTTCTCGCTGCTCACCCGGCGCGTGGCGGACCTCTACACGTCTCGCGTGACGGGCAAGGCCGCGCCCGCGGGCTTCGGTCCCCTGCGCCCCGTGCTGGACGAGGACGCGGCCTATCGCGCCGGTCCCCAGTTCCAGAAGGACCGTGACTTCTGGGTCGGCCGCCTCGCGGACGCTCCGCTGCCGGTGACGCTGGCGCCGCCGGCCCCCATGTCCGCGTCGTTCGTTCGCTCCACCCGGATGCTCGCGGGCACCGATGTGGAGCGGATGCAGGCCGTGGCGAAGCAGCTCGGACTGACGTGGCCGGACCTGGTGCTCGCGGCGACGGCGGCCTGGATTCACCTGCGCACCGACGCACCGGAGGTCGTGCTTGGCCTTCCGGTGATGACGCGGCTGGGCTCGGCGGCGCTGCGCGTGCCGTGCATGGCCATGAACATCGTGCCGCTGCGAGTGCCCGTCTCCCCCGGTGCCACCCTGGCCTCACTGGCCCGGCATGTCGCCGCGGAGATGCGCGCGTCCAGGCCCCATCTGCGCTACCGCTACGAGCAGCTTCGACGCGATCTGCGCCGCGTCGGTGGGCAGCGCAAGCTGTTCGGCCCCGTGGTCAACATCATGCCGTTCGACTACGGCGTGCGCTTCGCGGGCCTGCCCGGCATCGCGCACAACATCTCCGCAGGGCCCGTCGAGGACCTCTCCATCGGGATTTATGCCCGCTCGGACGGCGGTGGCCTGCGCGTCGACTTCGACGCGAACCCGGTCTGCTACGACGCGCGCGCCGTGGACTCCCATCAGCAGGAATTCCTCCGGCACCTGGACACGTGGCTCGGCGCGCCCGAGCAGGCCGTTCGCGAGCAGGTCCTGTCGACCGGTGGCGACGCGTCGGTCCTGGATGGAGGCCCGCTCCCCGCGCCCGCCCACCCGGTGCTGGAGCTCATCGAATGCCAGTCCCGTGAGCAGCCGGACGTCATCGCCGTGGAGCATGGCGAGCACCGCCTGACGTACGGCGAGCTGTGGCGGGTCGCCGGGTCGCTCGCGGAGCGCCTCGTCGCCGAAGGCGTCCAGTCCGACACGCCCGTGGCGGTGAAGGTGCCACGCGGAATCGACGCCATCGTCGCGTCGCTGGGCATCCTGCGCTCCGGCGCGGGCTACCTCCCGCTCGACCCCACCGGCCCCGCCTCCCGCTCGGCCGCCATCCTCGACGACGCCGCGCCCTCGCTGATGGTCCTCCCGTCGGAGACCGTCTCCGCCACGGACGCGAGCCCCCGCGCGGCCGGGCACCTGACCGTCCTGAAGCGCGACGTCGCCGCGCAGACGGTCACCCCTCGCGCCGAGGCTGAGCGGCTCGCGTACGTCATCTACACCTCCGGTTCGACGGGCCAGCCCAACGGCGTGCAGATTCCTCACCAGGCGCTGGCACACTTCGTCGCGGGCGCCACGCACCGCTACGCCGTCACCCGCGAGGACCGCATCCTCCAGTTCGCGCCGCTGCACTTCGACGCGAGCGTGGAGGAGGTCTTCCTGGCGCTGACCTCGGGCGCGCGGCTGGTGCTGCGCACCGACGAGATGCTCCAGTCCGTGCCCCGCCTGCTCGAGTCCTGCGCGGTCCACGGCATCACCATCCTCGACCTGCCCACCGCGTTCTGGCACGAGCTGGCCTACGCGGTGTCCACGGGCGCGGCGCGGCTGCCATCCTCCCTGCGCACCGTCATCATCGGGGGCGAGGCGGCCCTGCCAGAGCGCGTCGCCCGCTGGCGGGCCACCGTCGGTCCGAGCGTACAGCTGCTCAACACCTACGGCCCCACGGAGGCCACGGTGGTGGCGACGGTGGCGTCGCTCGCGGACGCCGGTGGTCCGGAGTCCGAGCGTGACGAGGTCCCCATCGGCCTGCCGCTTCCCGGCGTCCGCGCGGTGCTCGTGGATGCGCAAGGACGACTCGTCGCTCGGGGCTCGGAGGGCGAGCTGTGCCTCATGGGCGGCGCGCTCGCGCGGGGCTATCTCGGCCGGCCGGAGCTGGACAAGGCTCGCTTCATCTCCCTGGCCGCGCTGCCCGGCCAGCCCCGCGCCTACCGCACCGGCGACAAGGCCCGGCTGCGGGAGGACGGACAGCTCGTGTTCGTCGGTCGCGTGGACGACGAGCTGAAGATCAGCGGACACCGAATCGACCCGGCCGAGGTGGAGACGGTGCTCCTGGGCCACCCCGGCGTGCGTGAGGCCGCGGTGGTCGGACAGGTGCTCCCGGGCGGCGCCCGCCGGCTCTGCGCGCACATCGTCGCGGAGGCCCCCGTGCCTTCCGCCGCCGACCTGCGCAAGCACCTGCTCGCGAACCTGCCCGCGCCCATGGTGCCGGGCGCCATCGTGTTCGCCGAGCGCCTGCCTCGCACCAGCACGGGGAAGATCGACCGCGCCGAGCTGCGCAAGGCCACCACCACCGACGCCTCCTCCACCGTGGCGCAGGCCACCACGGAGCTGGAGCGCGTGGTGCTCGGCATCTGGGAGGAGGTCCTCGGCGCCACGGGCCTCACCGCGCAGGACGACTTCTTCGACCGAGGGGGCCAGTCCCTCCAGAGCATCCAGGTGGCCAACCGCCTGGGCATCGCCCTGGGCCGGGAGGTCCCCGTCGCCACGGTATTCCGCTACCCGACGGCCGCCGCGCTGGCCCAGGCGCTGGAGCACGGTGAGGCCACCGGCTCCGAAGCAAGCGGCCCGAGCACCACGATGCTCGCCGACTCGGAGCTGTCCGAGGACATCGTCCCCCGGCCGAACACCACCGCGTCCCAGGGCGTGGGCGGCAGCTTCGAGACGCGCTTCCCGGAACCCCGACAGGTGCTGCTCACGGGCGCCACGGGCTTCGTCGGCGCCCACCTGCTGGACCAGCTCCTGCGCCAGACGCGCGCCCGCGTGGTCTGCCTGGTCCGCGCCAGCGACGAGGCCCAGGCGATGGAGCGCATCCGCGCCGCGCTCACGTCCCAACAGCTTCCGACGTCGGGCCTCGCCGAGCGGGTGCTCGCGCTGCCGTCGGACCTCACCCAGCCGATGCTCGGACTGGACAGCGCGCGCTTCCACGGGCTGGCCGCGGAGTGTGACGTCATCCTGCACAACGCCGCCGTCGTGAGTGTCGTGCGCGAGTACGGCAGCGTCCAGGCCGTCAACGTCAAGGGCACGCGCGAGCTCTTGCGACTGGCCGCCGCCGTGCGCCTCAAGCCCTTCCACTACGTGTCCACGCTGGCCGTGGCGCCCCAGGCGAACGTGAGCCCGGAGGTGCCCGAGGACTTCGTGCAGGCCCACCCCGGACTGCGTGACGGCTATCAGCAGAGCAAGTGGGTCGCGGAGCGGCTGGTGCAGCACGCCTCCGAGCGCGGCCTGCCCGTCGCCGTCTACCGGCTGGGCCGCGTCGTCGGCGCGACGGACACCGCCATCGTCAATCCTCAAGACCTGGTCTGGCGCATCCTGCTCGCGGGCATCCCCTCCGGCTCGCTCCCGCTGCTCGACGTGGGAGAGACCTGGACCCCCGTGGACTACGTGGCGCGCGCCATCGTCAAGCTCTCCCGCGTCGCCACGCCCGGCACGGTGTTCAACGTGACGCCCGTGCCCGACGTGCGACTGCCGGACCTGTTCCGCTGGGTGGGCGAGTACGGCTACCCCGTGGACCTGCTCCCCATCCCCGCCTGGCGCGCCCGCGTCGCCGAGCGCGCCGGCACCGCGGACAACACCACCACCCTGGCCTTCTTCGACCTGCGCTCCGGTGACTCGGCGCCCGCGTTCGGCCTGGGCCCCATCCGCTGTCAGCGGTTGCATGAAGCCCTGGAGGGCACCGGCATCACCTGCCCCCAGGCGGATCGCGACCTCTTCTTCCGATACCTCGCCTGGTGCGTCACGCGCGGCCTGCTGCCCGCGACGCCTGGCTCCCCCAAGGAAACGGCCCCCTCGTGATGAACCGAACCTGGAATCCCCGCACCTGGCGGGAGAAGCCCGTGAAGTACATCCCGGATGACTATCCGGACATGCGCGCCCTCCACCGAGTGGAGGAAGAGCTGTCCCGACTCCCTCCGCTGGTCCACCCCTCGGAGACGCGGCGGCTCACCGCCTCGCTCGCGCAGGTGGCGCAGGGCAAGGCCATCCTGCTGCAAGGCGGAGACTGCGCGGAGAGCTTCAAGGAATTCACCACTGACAACATCCGCGACACCTTCCGGCTCATCCTCCAGATGGCCGTGGTGCTCACCTTCGCGGGCGGACGCCCCGTGGTGAAGGTCGGAAGAATCGCCGGCCAGTTCGCCAAGCCGCGCTCCAGCCCCGTGGAGACGCTCGACGGTGTCACCCTCCCCGCGTACCGGGGCGACATCATCAACGGCATGGACTTCGAGGCCGCCGAGCGAATCCCCGACCCCAAGCGGCTGCTCAAGGCCTACCACCAGTCCTCCGCCACGCTGAACCTGCTGCGCGCCTACTCGCAGAGCGGCTACGCGGACCTGTGCAACCTGCACCGCTGGACGCTCGACGGCGTCTCCGGCTCACCGCAGGGGGACCAGTACCGCAAGCTCGCGGACTCCATCTTCGAGTCCCTCTGCTTCATGAGCGCGCTGGCGCCGTCCCCGGAGTACACGGCCGCGCCCACGCCCACGCCCGTGGACCTCTTCACCAGCCACGAGGCCCTGCTCCTCAACTTCGAGGAGTCGATGACGCGCATGGAGCCCGGCTCCGGCCACTGGTTCGACGCCTCCGCCCACATGCTGTGGATTGGCGAGCGCACCCGCCAGCTCGACGGCGGCCACGTGGAGTTCATGCGCGGCATCCGTAACCCCATCGGCGTCAAGTGCGGGCCCACCATGGACCCCGACGACCTCCTGCGCCTGATGGACGCACTCAACCCGGAGGCCATTCCAGGACGCCTCACGCTCATCGGCCGCTTCGGCTCCGACAAGGTCGCTGACTGCCTCCCGCGCCTGATGGCCGCCACCCGCCGCGACGGCCGCCCCGTCATCTGGTCCATCGACCCGATGCACGGCAACACCCACAAGGCCAGCAACGGCTACAAGACGCGCTCCTTCGACCGCATCCTCTCCGAGGTGAAGTCCTTCCTGGAGGTCGCCTCCTCCGAGGGCGTCCACCCGGGCGGCATCCATCTGGAGATGACCGGGCAGAACGTCACCGAGTGCCTGGGAGGCCCGCTGGCCGTGACGGAGGACGACCTCCACAGCCGCTACCACACGCACTGCGACCCCCGCCTGAACGCGGACCAGGCACTCCAGCTCTCCTTCATGGTCGCGGAAAAGCTTCAGGCCCTGAAGACCCCCCACGCCAGGGCAGCCTAAGTCACCCATCAACCCTTGACAGCACTGGGTCTACAGGAATACACGGCCTTGCAAATGAAAATGAGAACCATTTTCATAATCCCCACTGGGCGCGGACGAGAGGTCGTTGGCCGGATGCGTTGGAGCGTGGCGGTGATGGTGTGGCTCGCGTTCGCCCTTCCGGCGCGAGCCCAGGTGGCCGGTGAGGCCCAGGTGCCGGCGGCGGCGCAAGCCCCGGCGCCGGTGCCGGCCGTGGTGGCGCCGAAGCTGGTGACGTTCGTGGAGGCTGCCTACCCGGCCGAGGCGGAGCAGGCCCGGCTGGAAGCCACGGTGCGGTTGAAGCTGACGCTGGATGACCAGGGCGTCGTCACGGAGGCGGAGGTCCTCGAGCCCCAGGGACACGGGTTCGACGAGGCGGCGCGACAGGCCGCGCTGAGCTTCCGCTTCGAGCCGGCCCGGCGTGAGGGCATCGCCGTCGCCTCGCGCATCGCCTACAGCTACGAGTTCCGCCTCCCCGTGGAGCCCGCCCCCGCTCCCGTGGTCGAGACGCCCGCTCCGGCTCCGACGCCCGCACCGGAGGCCGTGGCCCAGCCGCCCGCTCAGCCCGAAACGCCCGGGGTCACCGCGGCGCCGGTCGACGTGAGCCAGGAGGCCATCGACGTCACCGTCGAGGGTGAGTCCGTGGCCAACCGCCGGCGTCGCTCCGCCGAGGCGGTGAAGGTCATCGAGACGGAGAACCTCCAGCGCGAGGCCGTGGACATGGGCCAGGCGCTGGCGCGCAGCGAAGGGGTCGGCGTGCGCCGCGCGGGAGGCCTGGGCAGCCGGGCCCGCTTCTCCCTGGCGGGGCTCGCGGATGACCAGGTCCGCTTCTTCATCGACGGCGTGCCGCTGGAGCTCGCGGGCTACGGCCCGGACTTCGCGAACGTCCCCGTCAACCTGGTGCAGCGCATGGAGGTGTACCAGGGCGTGGTGCCGGTGCGCTTCGGCGCGGACGCGCTGGGGGGCGCCGTACAGATCGTCACCACCGAGAACCTCCAGGGCAGCGGTGCCTCCGCGTCCTACGAGATTGGCTCGTTCGAGACCCACCGCGTCGCCGCGAGCGCGCAGCACGTGGCCAGCGCTTCCGGCCTGTTCGTCCGAGCCAGCGGCTTCTTCGACTCCAGCCCCAATGACTACCGCGTCGACGTCCGGGTGGAGGACAGCTCGGGGAAGCTCAGCGACGCGCGGCTGCCGCGCTTCAATGATGCCTTCCGCGCGGGAGGCGGCGGCGTCGAGGTCGGCTTCCTGGACAAGCCCTGGGCGCGGCGCCTCATCCTGCGTGGCTTCGCCTCAGCGTCCACCCAGGAGATCCAGCACGACACGACGATGAAGGTGCCCTACGGCGAGGTCGACTCGGGCAACCAGTCCGGCGGCGCCACGCTCCGCTTCGAGCACACCTATGACGGCGGCCTCATCGCCGATGCCGTCGGCGGCTATGTCTTCCGACAGGCGCGGCTGAGCGATCAGGGCCGCTGCGCCTACGACTGGTTCGGCCGGTGCGTCGCCGAGCTCCCGCAGGCCGGCGAGATGGAGAGCCGCGCCGTCGACCGTCATGTGGGGCAGCACACCGGCTTCGCGCGCATCAACCTGGGCTGGAGCTTCACCCCCAACCAGATGCTGCGGCTCGCGGTGTCGCCGACCTGGGTGAAGCGGACCGGTGAGGACCGCGCCCTCCGGAACACCGGACTGGTGGACCCGCTCAGCGCTCGCCGCGGCCTCTACACCCAGGTGACCGGGCTGGAGCACGAACTGGATGCCTTCGACGAGCGGCTGGAGAACATCGCCTTCGTGAAGAGCTACGTGCAGCTGGCCCGCGCGGACCGGCTGAACCCCGACAACAGCTTCATGCCCGTGGACCGGGACACCTTCACCTTCGGCGTCGGTGACTCGCTCCGCTACCGGCTGTCGTCCCTGTTCATCGCCAAGGCTTCCTACGAGTGGGCCACGCGCCTGCCCCGGCCCGACGAGCTGTTCGGCGATGGCATCCTCATCGACGCGAACCTGGAGCTGGATCCGGAGACGAGCCACAACCTCAACCTGGAGCTGGCGCTCGACACGCGCGAGACGCGGCACGGCTCGTTCCGGGGCGGCGTGATGGGCTTCGCGCGACTGGCGGACCAGCTCATCATTCCCCAGGGGCGCGAAGGCTACTTCACGTACCAGAACGTCTTCGCGGCCCGCGCCCTGGGCGGCACCGGCGCGGCCGGGTGGACGTCTCCGGAGCAGTACTTCTCGCTGGACGGCAACGTCACCTGGCAGGACGTCCGCAATGTCTCCAGCGAGGGGGCCTTCGGCATCTTCGAGGGGCAGCGGCTGCCCAACCGTCCGCACCTGCTGGCCAACGGCAGCGCCCGCTTCCAGTTGAGCGGCCTGGCCTCGTCACGCGACGAGCTGTCGCTGACCTGGCACACCCGGTACATCCACTCGTTCTACCGGGGCTGGGAGAAGCTGGGCACCCAGGATTCGAAGCAGGACATCGACGCGCAGCTCCTGCACTCGCTGGCCCTCACCTATGTCACCCGGACCGCGCGCGCGACCTTCAGTTGGACGGTCGACGTGCAGAACCTGACCGACGCCACCGCCATGGACTTCATGGGCGTTCAGCGTCCCGGCCGCAGCGTCTCCGCCAAGGTGGTCGCGGAGCTCTGAGTCACCAACACGCAGTCATCCTCTCCGAAAGGCTTTGCCCCCCATGAAGATTCGCTCGTTCTTCCCCCTGTCACGCATCACCGCCGCGGCGCTCGCGCTGTCGCTGGTCGCGGGCTGCAATGACGACGACAAGGATCCGGAGCCGACCCCCAACACCGGTCCCGTCTATGCCGCCATCACCCAGGTGAGCGTCGACGGTGAGTCGCAGAGCTACATCGTCCTGACCGACAAGGTCGACGTCACCACGCCGCTCGCCCTGGAAAACGCCATCGAGGTTCCGGGCCGCGCCCTGGGCTCTGGCATCGCGAAGAATGGCCTGCTGTACGTGAGCAGCAGCGAGGGCGCCGTCGTCACCCGCTACAAGCTCACCGCGGAAGGCAAGCTGGAGAAGGACAAGGACGCGCAGGGCCGTGACGCGGAGGTCAGCTTCCAGGGAAGCGGCGTCAGCTCCATCGGCGAGTACCAGCACCAGTTCCAGTACGTCTCGGAGACGAAGGCGTATTACATCGACGGTCGCTCGGGGAAGGTCATCGTCTGGAACCCCACCGCGATGACGGTCACCAGCGCCATCACCCTGACCGGGCTGACCATCGAGGGCGCGCTGAGCACCTTCGCGACGATGCCGGTGCGCGTCGGCAACAAGATCATCATCCCCATCGGCTGGCGCCCGAGCGCGGGCATCGGCATCACCAAGCAGGCCGGCGTCGTCGTGGTGGACACGGTGGCCGACACGGCGACCATCGTGACGGATGACCGCTGCGGCTACGTGCGCGACGGCGTCGTCGGTCCAGACGGCCTGGTGTACCTGGCCACCGAGGCGTACGGCGCGGCCGTGTACCGCACGGCGGGCCCGGAGACCACGCCGGTGCCCTGCCTGCTGCGCTTCAACGCGACAACGCAGACCTATGACCGCGCGTTCTTCCGCAACCTGGCCGACCTGACCAACGGCAACGCCACGGGCTCCCTGCTGCGCGGCCCCAACGGCACCGCGTACCTGCGCGTCCTGGACGAGACCACCTACACCGTGGTTCCGGGCGTGCACCCCCGCCCCGTGGCCAGCGCCGTCGCCTGGAAGTTCTGGCAGCTCAACCTCAGCACCTTCACCGCGACGGAGGTCACCACCCTCCCCGTCTCCACGGGCAGCACGTTCCTGTACGACGTGACGGACAGCCGCACGCTCTTCACGGAGTTCACCAGCACCTCCACGACGAACTTCCGCGACCTGACCAGCCAGAACGGCGCGGTCGCCTTCAGCACGCAGGGCCTGGTCTTCTCCTTCCTGCAGCTGCGCTAGTCACTTTTTCATCCCATGGCGCCGGGTGCGGAGGTCGCATCCGGCGCCGTGGAGTCCTGCTTCAAGGCAACCCGTAGACAACGACGCGGCGATGACGAGCGGTCATCACGACGACGCCTGAGAGAGCGACCATGCACATCGTGGAAATCGTCAAGGATGTCTTCGTGCAGTGGGGTGCCAACTGGGTGCTCTGGCTGCTGTTCGCCCTGTCGCTGGTGAGCATTGGCATCATCATCGAGCGGTGGATTGTGTTCCGCACCAAGCAGGACCTGGTGCGCGAGCTGTCCGGCACGCTGGAGGAGACGCTGGCGAGCGGCGACTTCCCCTCGGCCATCTCCAAGCTGGAGAAGCGCACGTCCGTGGGCGCCACGGTGGCCCGCGCCGGGCTCCGGCTGGCGCCGCAGGGCATGACGGCGGCGGAGAAGGGCATGCAGAGCGCGCTCGCGATTGAGCGCTCCACGCTGGAGAACCGGCTGGCCTTCCTGGGCACGCTGGGCAACAACGCGCCCTTCATCGGGCTGTTCGGCACCGTCATCGGCGTGCTGCTCGCCTTCGAGGCGCTGAGCGAGACGACCGCGGGCGCGGTGGTGGGCAAGACGAGCCAGGTCGCCTCCAACGCGGTGATGGGCAGCATCGCCGAGGCGCTGGTCGCCACGGCCGTGGGCATCGGCGTGGCCCTGCCCGCCGTGGCCGCCTACAACTACTTCCAGCGGCGCATCGCGAGCATCCTCTCGGACGCCGAGGCCCTCACCAACCTGGTGCTGGCCTACGTCTCCGCCCGTGAGCGGGCGGCGGCGCGCTCCTCCACCGGAGGCGCCTGACCATGGCGGGCGGAACGCAGCCCCGAGGCGGCCTGATTGAGGGCATCAACGTCACGCCGCTCGTGGACATCATGCTGGTGCTGCTCATCATCTTCATGGTGACCGCCCGGCTGGTGGACAGCCCCGCCGTGCCCCTGGATCTCCCCAAGGCCTCACAGAGCGAGGACGTGCAGACGGTGTTCGCCGTCTCCATCACCGCCACGGGCCAGCTCCTGGTGAACGGCGAGGGAATCACCGAGGCCGCGCTGCGAGACAGCGCGCGGCATGCCCTGGTGAAGGACCCGGAGCTGCGCGCGGTCATCCAGGCGGATGGCGCCGTGCCGCACCGGCAGGTCATCGCGGTGTTGGATCAGCTCAAGGAAGCCGGGCTCACGAAGGTGGCCTTCGGCACCGTGCGCCCCGCCGAGCCGGCGACGCCCGAGACCCCTGCGACGGAGGACGGGCGTGTCATCCCCTGACCCCACCGCGCGCCCCGACGCGAGCATCGCGAGCATCATCCTGGGCCCGCCGCCCGCGCGGCGGCGACACGGGCTCGTCTGGGCCATGGTGGCCACCGCGTCCCTGCACGGCATCGCCGGCGTCGTCGCCTGGCAGGCCTGGCGCAAGGGTGAATCCCTGGCGCCCAGGGTCACCCAGAAGAAGCAGACGCTTCAAATCGACCACGTGGTGGACCTGAAGCCGCCCCCGCTGCCTCCCGAGCCCCCGCCGCCCGCGCCTCAGCGCGTCGCGAGGGCGGACCCGCCACCGCCGCGCGTGAAGACGCCCAGCCCCGCGCCTCGCGAGTCGTCACGTCCCACGCCCGCGGAGCCCGCGCAGGCCGGCGCCGTCATCGCCGCGAAGGAGCCGGCGGCCCCGCTCGACTTCACGGACTTCGAGATGACCAGCGGCAACGCGCCTCGCTACGCGGGAGGCGTGACGGCGTCCACGGGTCGCTCGGCGACGGCGGTCAACACCGTGCCGAGCGGAGAGACGCAGGGCCAGGGCACCGGAGGCAGCCGGGCCCGCTCCATCCAGCTCGCGGCGCGAAGCTGGAGCTGCCCCTGGCCGAAGGAAGCGGATGCGCTGCGCATCGATGACCAGCTCGTCGTGCTGCGCGTCGCCGTGGACGCCGACGGCGAGGTGACGTCGACGGAGCTGCTGTCAGACCCGGGACATGGCTTCGGCCAGGCGGCCCTGGCCTGTGCACGCAAGGCGCGCTTCGACACCGCGCTGGACCGCGAGGGCCAGCCCTACGCGGCGACCTCGCCACCGATTCGGGTGCGATTCGTCCGCCCCTAGCCTCGCGGCCCCCGCCGCGCGTGACACCTGGAGTCCCCTCGTGAACCCCGCATCTCCGCCTCGACAGGAGAGAGTGCTGACCCTGCTGCTCGCCGGGGTCCAGTTCAGCCACCTCCTGGACTTCATGATCATCATGCCGCTGGGGCCGGAGTTCATCCGGCGCTTCGGCATCACGACGGCGCAGTTCGGGGCGATGGTCTCCTCGTACACCCTGGCCTCCGCGGCCATGGGTGTGCTGGGCCTGTTCTGGTTGGATCGGTTCGACCGCAAGCGCACGCTGCTGGCCATCTTCGCGGGCTTCATCCTCTCCACGATGGCCTGCGGCGCGGCCACCGGCTACGTGTCGATGTTGGTCGCACGCTCGCTGGCGGGAGCGTGCGCGGGGCTGATGGGCGCGGTCATCATGGCCATCATCGCGGACGTCGTTCCCCCCGAGCGACGGGGTCGCGCCATCGGCACGGTGATGTCTACCATCGGCCTCTCCGCCGTCGCGGGCGTTCCGCTCGGTCTCGCCCTGGCGAACCTCTTGGGCTGGCGCGCCCCGTTCTGGGCCATCTGCGGGCTGGCGGGCGTGTTGTGGTTGGGGCTCTTGAAGGCCCTGCCCCGCCTGGACCAGCACCTGTCCCGGAGCGCCGAGGAGACCCGCCGCAATCCCCTGTCGACGCTGGCGGCGCCGGGGCTCGCGCTGGGCTGGCTTTTGACCTTCAGCGTGGCGTTCGCCAGCTTCCTGCTCATCCCCTACCTGGGCACGTACATGGTCGGAAACCTCGGCCTGTCGCAGACAGACCTGCCCTGGGTCTACCTGGGCGGCGGCGCGGGAACACTCGTGGCGGCGAAGCTGGTGGGACGCTTCACGGACCGGCTCGGACCAGGCCGCATGCTCGCCTTGCTCCTGGTGGGCACCGTGGGCCCGCACCTGCTGTTCACGCACCTGTCGCCCTCGCCGCTGCCCGTCGTCATGGGGGCCTTCGTGTTGTTCATGGCCCTCACGTCCACGCGAGCCATCCCCACCATCGCGCTGGTGACGGCGCGGGTGCCTCCGTCGCTGCGCGGGCGGTTCCTCGCGGTGAACATGGCCGCGAGCGACGGCGCCTCCGGCCTGTCCGCCTGGGTGAGCGGGATGCTCATCGCGACGTCACCAGAGGGAGCGCTCATCGGCTTCGGCCAGGTGGGGTGGATGGCCGTGGCGGTGACGGCGCTCTCGCTGTGCCTTCTCTGGACGTTACTCGAATCAAGCAAAAGGAAGCCTCATGGACATGCCCGTCAGGAAGCACCCTTCCCTCCCCCGTCCCATCCTGGGTGAGCTGAAGCTGGAGCGCTCGAACCAGCTGCTCGCCGAGGCGCGCAAGACGGTCCCCGGCGTCACCCAGTCGATGATGAAGAAGCCGGAGTTCTTCGCTCCCGGCTCCTTCCCCGTGTTCCTCTCCAAGGGCCAGGGCGCGCTGGTGGAGGACGTGGACGGCCAGGAGTACATCGACTTCATCAGCGGCCTCGGCGCCAACATGCTGGGCCACAACCACCCCGCGGTGGTGGACACCATCCGCAAGCACCTGGAGGAAGGTGTCCTCCACTCCCTGCCCACGCCCGTCGAGGTCACCTCCATCCAGGCGCTGCTGGAGCTGGTCCCCGGAGCGGAGCAGGCGCGGTTCTTCAAGACGGGCGCGGATGCGACGTCCGCGGCGGTGCGCCTGTCTCGCTACGTCACCGGCAAGGAGCGCATCATCACTGTCGGCTACAACGGGTGGCACGACCACTTCATGTTCGACACACCGGGCGTGCCGGCCGCGCACGCGGGCCTGACGACGCGCCTGCCCCTCTTCACGCCTCCGGACGAGGCGGTGCTGCTGTCCACCATCGAGAAGCAGGCCAGCCAGTTGGCGGCGGTGATTCTCTCCATCCCCTACAACCGCGTGCTCACGTCCGCGTTCATGCAGCAGGTGCGCGCGACCTGTACGGCGCACGGCGTGCTGCTGGTGATGGACGAGGTCGTCACCGGCTTCCGTCTGGCGATGGGCGGCGCACAGGAGTTCTTCGGCGTGCAGGCGGACATCGTGTGCATGTCCAAGGGCATCGCCGCGGGCATGCCGCTGTCGGCCATCTCCGGCCCGGCGAAGTACCTGAGCAAGCTGGCCGACCTCCAGGTGTCCACCACCTTCGGCGGTGAGCTGCTGACGCTGGCCGTGACGGAAGCCGTCCTGAAGTTCTACAAGAACGGCAACCACATCCAGCACGTGGCGAAGCTGGGCCGCAAGCTGCGCGAGGGCATCAACGCCCACGCGGAGGCGGTGGGCTCCCCGCTGCGCGTGCTCGGCTACGACGCGATTCCCTTCTTCCGTTACTCCACCGACATGGTCGAGCACGCGAAGTTGATGACGCCCTTCCAGGGCGGCATGGCGCGCCGGGGCATCCTGCTGCGTCGTGACGTGAACTTCCCCGGGGCCGCGCACACCGAGGAGCAGATCGACTACACGGTGGAGATGGCGGGCGAAGTGCTCCGCTCGCTCGCGAAGCCCGCGTAGCCTTCGTCGAAAGTCCCGGGGAGGTCGAGGTGTTTTCGGCCTCCCCGGGCGACGACTCAGTTCTGCGAGTCGTGGTGGTGGTCCGACAGGCCGCGCTTCCAGTAGCCGGTGACGCGCACCCAGCTCTTCTTCGTGCCCCGCTCGTTGAGCAGGTGGTCGCGGATGGGGCGCATGGAGAGCGACTCGCCCGACACCCAGGCGAAGTAGTCGCCGGGCGGGAAGTCGAGCCCGCGAATCGCCTGGTTCAAGAGGTCTGTCGTCCCGGCCTCCGCGCCATTGCGGTGAAGCCACGTCAGCGTCACGTTCGCCTTCGTGTCGAACTTCTGCTCCTCGCTGGCGTCCGACACTTCGATGAAGACGATGGCGCGAGCCCCCGCGGGCAGCTCTTCCAGCCTGCGGCCGATGGCGGGGATGGCCGTCTCGTCGCCCGCGAGCAGGTACCAGTCGAAGTCGTTGGACACGAACAGCGAGCCCTTGGGCCCGCCCACGCCGAGGAAGTCACCCGGCTTCGCCTTCGACGCCCAGGACGACGCGGGACCCGAGCCGTGGAGGACGAAGTCGATGTCCAGCTCGCCCGCCACCGCGTCATGCCGCCGGGGCGTGTAGTCGCGCGAGTCCGGCTTCTTCTCACCCGGCTGCAGCACCGGACCGTTCGGCCCCATGGTGGGGATGACCGGCTTGAGCTTCCCCTCCTCGGGGAACAGCAGCTTCACGTGGTCATCCGCACCCTCGCTGTTGAAGCCCTGGATGTCCTCGCCCCCGAAGGTGATGCGCACCACATGCGGGGTGATGGGAGTCACCCGCAGCACCTCCAGCAGTCGGAACTTCACGGGGAAGGGCCCCCGACGGAACACTTTCTCGCTCACGCTCGTCGTCACGCCGCGCTCCTCTTCTCTTCACGCTGCCTCGAGGCCCGCCCCGAAGGACGGTCCGACAGCCAGGACTACGATATTGACTCGCAATTTCGTTATCACAAGAGGCCGGGTTCGTCTCCAGTCTTGAAGGCCTGACGGGTGGGAAGTCGGAGCCCTGGCCGAGCGCCGCCTGGGCGCACGTCAGGCGAGCAGGCCTGTGCGTCTACCCCAGGACAGCTCCCGGGCCCTTTGTCCCTGGCAGGGATGACGAGCGCCCGCTGTGGGCCGCGTTCGCAGGTCCTACCCTCTGCATGGAACGAGGGATGCGGTGCCGCGCCGCGAGAACGTCTCCCCGGGGGTTCGCATGGAGCGCCTTCTTGATCGCGCCGCGCCGAAGCCACCCGCGCGCGGTGTCTGGCATGGGAGTCGAACTTCCTCCCGGTGGCTCCACTACACGCTCCCCGGCGCGTGGGTCGCGCTCGTGTTCGCGTGTCTGTCCTTCACGCCGTCGTTGCTGCCACGCAGCGGTCCCTTTCAAGGCCTGGTCAGTGGCATGAGCGCGGTCATCGGCTACGGGCTGGGCGTCCTGGGCGCCTGGCTCTGGCGCGAGTTCGCCAACCGACCTCCGAGAGCTCCGAGTCCACGCGCCTGGCTCGGCTTCTTCGTGGTGGGGGGCGTGGCCCTGGTCGCCGCGCTGGCGTTGGGCTGGCATTGGCAGGCAAGCATTCGCGAACGGATGGGCATGCCCCACCCTGGCCGCGCCGGCTACCTGTTCGCGCCCGTGGTCGCGGCGGTCATCTTCGTCCTGCTCGTCGCGGCGGGGCGCGGGCTGCGCGCGGTGTATCGCCGACTGGACTCGCGGCTCGCGCGGCACATCGGCCCGCGTGCGGCCCGGGCGACGAGCGGCGTCGTGGTGGCGGCGCTCACCTTCCTGCTCGCCAGCGGCGTGCTCTGGGACGGGCTCATCTCCCTGGCGGACCGCACCCTCGCGGTGCAGGACACGACGACCGCGGAGGGCGTGTATCCCCCGAGCAGCGCGCTGCGCTCCGGGGGCCCTGGTTCGAGAGTGGGCTGGGAGACGCTGGGCCGCGAGGGACGCAACTTCGTGGGCCGGGGTCCCTCGGTCGAGGAGCTCTCCACGTTCAACGGAGCCGCCGCGAAGGAGCCCATCCGCGTCTATGCCGGTTATGCCTCCGCGCCGGACGCGGAGGGACGCGCGAAGCTGGCCGTCCAGGACCTGGAGCGAGCCGGTGGCTTCGAGCGCGAGTACCTGCTCGTCGTCACCACCACGGGCAGCGGCTGGGTGGTGCCGGAGTCCGTGGACGCCTTCGAGTACGTGACGGGCGGCGACTCCGCGATCATCTCCATGCAGTACTCACATCTGTGGTCCTGGCTCTCCGTCCTGGTGGACCAGCAGCGCGCGCGGGAAGCGGGACGCGCCCTCTTCGATGAGGTCTACGAGCGCTGGTCGCGACTTCCCGAAGGCCGTCGTCCGAAGCTGCTCGTGTTCGGAGAGAGCCTGGGCTCCTACGGCGGAGAGACGGCGTTCAGTGGAGAGCGGGACCTGGCCAACCGCACGAGCGGCGCGCTCTTCGTCGGGCCGCCACACTTCAACACGCTGTATCGCGAGTTCACCGACCAGCGCGATGCTGGCAGCCCCGAGGTGGAGCCCACCTATCGCAATGGCCGCATCGTGCGTTTCAGCAGGCGGCCGGGCGTGGAGATTCCTCCGGCGTCCGCACCCTGGGGGAACTCCCGGGTGCTCTACCTGCTCCACCCGTCGGACCCCATCACCTGGTGGAGTCCGCAGCTGCTCTTGAGCCGTCCCGACTGGCTGAGGGAGCCCCGGGGCGATGACGTCGTGGACGCGATGGTGTGGCTCCCCTTCGTGACGTTCTGGCAGGTGACAGCCGACCTGCCGCTGGGGATGGCGGTCCCTCCCGGCTATGGCCATGTCTACACGGGCGAGCACGTGGACGGCTGGCTCGCGCTGCTGCGGCCGGAAGGCTGGACCCAGGAGAAGACCGCGCGACTGAGGGAGCGCCTGCGGCCCGAGCCGTGACGAGTGTCGCGCGTCGGATGAAGGCAGTGAATCGGAGTCGGGCCCTGACGCGCACGCGAGCGTCCCGCGCTGCCCCCTTGGGCGATTGCGCGCCCTGTCACGCATGACGAGTGTTTGACGGAACCCGAGAGGGCGGCACGCGCCTGCTCGCTGTCCTGGCCGTGAACTCCGCGCCTCCCGTCTCCTGGCATCGCTCCAGGAGCGCCTCACTGCTTCACCCGAGTGTGTATGAGCCCTCTTCTCTTCCTCCTCACGGTCCTTGCCCAGACTCCCACGCCGCCGCCCGACACGGTGTCGGAGGACGGCCCGGTGCGCCCATGCACCGAGGATGAGGAAGAGGACGTCGGGCCCTGGACAGGCTCCTTCGGCGTCGGCTTCTCGTTCTTCACCGGCAACAGTCGCTCGTACACGCTGACGGGCAATTCCCTGGCGGAATACGAGTCACCCAAGTGGGCACTCACCCTGGAGGCGGATGGCGCCTACGGGAGAGCGGCGGCGTCCGAGGACGAAGAGGAGCTCATCGCGGAGGCGCTCGGAGCATGGGTGCGTGGAGAGTACCGGGCCACGCCCCTGCTCAGCGCGTACACGTATCTGGGGGCGGAGACCGATCACCTGTCGAGCCTCGAGCTGCGCGCGGAAGCCGAGCTGGGCGTCGGCTTCACGTTGATTGAGCAGAAGAAGCGCAAGACGGACGAGCTGTTCCTGCGGGCCTACCTGGGTGCTCACTACGCTCATGACCGCAGGTTCCAGTACGTCCCCACGCGGAAGGATCTCCCCAGCGTCGACCTGTGGTCTCCCTCGGTCGCTGTGATGTTCCGCTACGACATCAACGAGCGGGTGGAGTTCCGGGAGTACGCCATGCTGCTTCCGGATGTCTTTGGCGACACGCGCGTGCTGCTGACCTCCACCACGAAGCTCTCCGTGAACCTGACGGGGCGCCTGGCGCTCACCACGTTCTTCGACGTACGGCATGACAGCTCACCGGCCGAGGGAAAGGCCTCCACGGACACCGCGCTCACGGTGGGAGCAGAACTGACGCTCTGAGGCAGGGGGCTCGCGCGTCGTCGCGGGATTGAGCGGCAAGCGTGTCCCCGGATGGAAAGGATCGGGACGACCATGAAGGCAGCTCACTTCAACGATTCGATGCCGGAACGGCAGACCGGGACACCGCCCAAGAAGAAGGGACTGGAGCGGATTCTCGACACCGTCGAGCGGGTGGGAAACAAGGTCCCCCATCCGGCGGTGATCTTCGTCGCGCTGATTGGCATCGTCATCCTGCTCTCCCATGTCTTCTACATGATGGGAGCCAGCGTCACGTACCAGACCATCAATCCGGAGACCCACGTCCCGGAGGAGACGACCGCCGCGGCGAAGAGCCTGCTGACGGGTGAAGGCCTTCGCTTCATGTTCGAAGGCGTCGTCCAGAACTTCATGAACTTCAACGCGGTGGGCGTCATCATCGTCGCGATGTTGGGCGTGGGTGTCGCGGACGCGGCGGGCCTGGTGGGAGCGCTGATTCGCAAGCTGGTGGTGGTCGCTCCCCGCAAGGCGCTGACGTACATCCTCGTGTTCGTCGGCATCCTGTCGAGCATCGCCGCGGATGCCGGGTATCTCGTCTTGATTCCGCTGGCGGCGGCGGCCTTCCTCACCGTGGGGCGGCATCCTTTGGCGGGCCTGGCGGCGTCGTTCGCCGGCGTCGCGGCGGTGTTCACCGTCAACATCCTGATCAAGCCGCTGGACGGCATCCTGACGGAGATCACCAACGACGCCATCCACATCCTGAATCCCGAGCGCTCCATCGACCTGACGGCGAACTTCTGGTTCTCCGTCGCGTCGGTCATCATGCTGACCTTCATCGTCTCGCTCATCACCGACAAGGTCATCTCGCCCCGGCTGGGTGAGTACAAGGGCGAGAAGCCGGACGCGGCGGGTGCGACGATGAGCGCGGACGAGTCGCGTGGACTCAAGTTCGCGGGGTTGGGGGTGCTGGCCGTCCTCGTGTTCTTCGGTTTGCTGACGCTGCCGCCGGGGGCGCCGCTGCGCAATCCGGAGACGGGAGCCATCGTCGGCGACTCGCCGTTCATGAACGGCCTGATTGTCGCAATCACCGTGTTGTTCCTCGTGGCGGGCGCGGCCTACGGCATCGGCGCGAAGACCATCCGGAGCAGCGTCGACGTCATCAAGGCGATGGAGAAGGCGGTGTCGGGGCTGGGCGCGCTGATCTTCCTGCTCTTCATCATCAGCCAGTTCATCGCCCTGTTCACGTACACCAACATGGCGACGCTCGCGGCCGTGAAGATGGGCGACATCCTGGAGGACGCGGGGCTCGGGGCGCTGCCGTTGCTCGTCGGGTTCGTCGGCGTCGTCGCGGTGCTGGACCTCATCATGACGGGCGCCATTCCGAAGTGGGCCATCTTCGCGCCCGTCTTCGTGCCGCTGCTGATGCGGCTGAATGTCGACCCGGAGGCCGTGCTGGCCGCGTACCGCGTGGGTGACGGTCCGTTCAACGCCATCTCGCCGCTGAACGCCTACTTCGCGTTGATCGTCACGTTCGCGCAGAAGTACCAGAAGGAAGCAGGCGTGGGCACCATCGTGGCGCTGATGTTGCCGTACGTCGTGGTCGTCTTTATCGCGTGGATCCTCCTCCTGGTGGCGTGGCAGGTGCTGGGGCTCCCGTGGGGACTCGGGTAGGCCCAAGAGGACACCTGAACCAAGGCCGTGCCGGGGCCGAGCGCCCTGGCACGGCTCGAGGGTGAGCAGGTGGGGCACGGCAAGGAGCCGAAGGACTCGCTCGTCGACCACGAGGTGAAGCTGATACCTTACGTCCATGAATCCGGATGCAGGTGTCGAGCGGACTGGCCTTCACTGGACCCTGCAACCCGCGAAGAGCGCCGCGCTCGCTGTGACCTTCGCGGCGGCGTCAGCGCTACTGGCCCCGTGGGTCACTCCGATGCCGGCCCTCCCGCCCGCCGTGGGCGCCCTTTGCGGCGTCATCGTCGGCACGCTTCAGGCACGCAGCCTGAGGGCGGCTCCCGATGCAATCCGCGCCGCGAAAACCGCGCTTGAGGTTCGTCGCGCGATGGTGGCGACCGTCGCCGGGAAGTGGGCCATCCGAGCGCACTGGGTGACCACCGTCGTGCTCTTGACCCTCGCCATGGTAATGATGGGCATCGGAACGTTCATGGCGTTTGTGGTGGGCAGCCTGGCGTACATGGCTGTCCGCGACCTCACGACCCTGCCCGAGCTCCTTCGTCTGTCCAGTGCCCCCTCCTCTCCCACTGGGGAACCGCGTTAGGACGACAGGTGGCGACCTGCTGAGCCGGGCTCGGCTCAGTGCGGACCCCACTCGCCCGCGTTGGCTCCGGGGTCGCTTGGCGAGCGGTTCTCGAATGCAGCGCGAATGCGCCTGGATTCCGTGAGCCGTCGATGGAGGCGCTCACGCTCGGGGGTCTCCTGTGCGGTGGCCTTCGCGAGCACGCGAGCCACGAGCGCATGCGCCGCTGCCCGGTCTTCCGCATCCCAGGCGGTCAGCCCCACGGCGAGCGCGATCTGGAGCACCTCTTCGAGAACCTCGGGACTGCCCATTCCATGGTGCAGCGGACCATCCACCGCCATGAAGAGATAGTCGCGCAGGCGCATCCCCGCGACGGACGCACGCACCTGCCCATCGGGGTCGACCACGTTCCAGTCCCCCAGCGGCAGATGCCCCAGCCGGCGCATCACCGAGCGGACCTGCTGCAGCGCCTGTCGCGCCGTATAGGCGTCGTTCGCGGAGGTCGAGAGCGCCCGGTTGGCGACGTCGACGAGGATGCGAATCCCGAGCGCGGGGTCGCAATCGGGCTCACGCGCCGCGGTGAGGAGCAGGGCCGAGGCGAGGCCGTGCATCGCGCGCGGGTCCATGGGCCCAGGATCTTCCCCCACCACCCAGCCGACGACTTCCCCCGTGTCGACATAGTCGCCGACGAAAACGTCGATGCGCGCCCGCACGCGCCAATGCCGGGCGAGTCGAGTGAGGCGACGAAGGTCGACCTCGGTGAGGTAGCCAGATGAAGGCGCCGTGAGCGCCGAGGCCTCGGGCGGCAGCAGCAGCGTCGCCGCCGGGTCCAACGGGAGTCGGATCAGTCGAGCCCGGATGCGACGCTCAGCCGCCGAGACGACCAACTCCTGGACGAGTCCGAGCACGCGCTCCACTCGCATGTAACGGAACGTGCGAATCATGCAGATGACCAGGGACACGAGCGCGATGAGGACCAGGATGAAGGCCCCCGAGAGCACGGGACGTGGACGGACTCCCGCGTCCGTGATCAAACCCAGCTCCCGTCCGGCCACGAGGATGTACCCACTGGAGACGCAGAACAGCGGGATGGCGCGGCGCAGCGGCGCGCTCTTCAAGTAGAGCGGGACGAGCCGGGGTGAATATTGATTCGCCGCGGACTGGATGACCGGTGCATTCAGGGACAGGACCACCGTGAGGACGGTGATCTGCAGTCCGAACAGCGCCGTGAGCGCGGAGCGTGTCTCTGAGGGGTCTCCCCGCCAGGCCAGCCCGAAGAAGGCCGACGCGTAGTCCGTCTGAACCCGCGCCAGCTCCAGGCCAAGCAGGCCGCCGATGCCGAGACAGGCGAGCAGCACCAGCCAGTAGGGGTCACGGATGAGCCTGCGGTGACGGCGGGCGACCATGCGAACTCCCTCTCGGCCAGAAGGAAAATGTGGCCCCTGCGGGCATGGCACGCAGCAGACACACGGACAGGCAGCAGCCCGTGGACTCGGTGCACGGTCGCGCCCTACCCGGCGTCGTTCACTTCGACGAGCGCCGCCAGGAACAGCGAATAGGTCAGCTCCGCCACGGGACGCTTCTCGCGGCGCGCCTGCGTGCGCAGCGCCTTGGGCAGCGAGCATGGCTTGCCGCGCTCTCCATCGCGGAGCTGCACATAGCCCCGCTCCGAGTACCCAAGCACCTGCCATCCCCGCTGACAGAGGGCCTGGGCCAGGTCGTCCGTGAGCTGGTGGTGGATGGCCTTCGCCAGCGGATGCTGGCCGAAGATCTCATGCGACCACCGACCCTCGTCTTCACGCCAACCGCGCGCCCGCAGGTAGTTGGCCTTCCGCGCGAGGGAGAGCCCTCCGACATGGCGTTCAAGCTTCATGGTGTCACGAAGGCTTTACATGCACACTGCGACAGAGTGCAATTGCGTGAATTTCTTGGCGTGGAGCCTTCGTGATGTCAGGCGCAGATGGGCGGCAGGGCAAGATGTTCTCCGAGGAAACCCACGTGCTGCACGGCGAGCTGTCCGCCGCGGCGGTGGCCTTCCTGAAGTTCGCGGAGCGGACTCCCGAGGCATTCGCGAAGCACCGCTTCGGCAAGTTCGAGGAGTCGCCGCTCATGTATTACGAGCTGCACCGCTGGCCCATCCTCATCGACGCGCGCCGGAACCAGTTGCTGGAGGACGTCTCGGTGAAGCTCAGCCGGCTCGTCAAGCGCGGGCCCCGGCTGCTGCTCGGCGGTGACCCGGCACGTGTCGCCGAGTACTTCGGTCTCCCGCCCGAGCGCGCACGCGTGGCGGTGGAGGCCCTGGCCCTCACGGACGACGCGCGCGGCGTGCTCAGCCGCGGCGACTTCATCGACTCGGCGGACGGTCTCAAGTGCCTTGAGATCAACATGATGGCGGGCCTGGGTGGCTGGGAGACGGCGCTCAAGGCCCAGGTCGTGATGGACCAGCCCGTGCTCCAGCGCTTCACCCAGGAGCAGGGCCTGCGCGTCCAGCTCCAGGACACCCTCAAGGCCTTCCTCTCCCACGTCATCGACGACGTGCGCCGGACCGTTGCATGGGAGGGCGAATGCAACCTGGCCGTGCTCTTCCCGGACAACGAGCTGCCGGACCCGGTGGGTGTCGAGATGGCGACCCTGCTGCTCAACACCACCTTCACGGAGCTGCTCGAAGCGGAGGGTGCGAAGGGCGAGGTGCTCATCGGCACCTACGGCGAGGTCCACGACGAGGAGGGACACCGCTTCACGATGCGCGGCCGACGCGTGCATGCGGTGCAGGAGCATGACGCGAGGGACAGGCTGGAGGTGGTGGGAGCGGCGTTCGATGCCCGCGTCGGCGCCGCGCTCGCCGCCCGCACCCTCTGCCTCTACAACGGCCCCGCGCAGGAGATCCTCGACGACAAGCTCAACATCTCGCTGCTGTCGGAGAACGAGGACTCCCCTGCCCTCTCCGCCGAGGAGCGCGAGCTCATCCGCCAGCACATCCCCTGGACGCGGCGGCTCCAGCGCACCCACACCTGGCGGGCCGGTGAGCGCGTGTGGTTGCCCGACCAGGTCGTCGCCTCGAAGCGCGATGGGCTGGTGCTGAAGGCGGGCCGCGCCTACGGCGGGAAGTCGGTGCTCATCGGCCGGTCGATGACCGCCGAGGCGTGGGACGCGGCCATCCAGGAGGCGCTGGAGAGCGGCGGGTGGATCATCCAGGAGCGCGTCGAACCCCGCCCCTACCACTTCATGCGGGACGACGGCTCCGTGGGCCCGCACATCCTCATCTGGGGCTCCTTCGTCTTCGGTGAGCGCTACGGCGGGACGATGGTCCGGATGAATCCCATGGGGCGGGGCAAGGACGTGGTCAACGCGACGCAGGGCGCGCTGATGTGCGCGCTCGTCGTCGTCGAGTAGCCCGCCCGTCCGGGGCCTCCGTCACGCCGAGGTTGGCGCAGGCTGGGGCCCCACGCTCGAAGGCGGCTCGCGCAGGACGTCCGGCAGCTCCAGCTCCACGTTCCTCACGCGGGGGGAGAGCCAGGCCACCAGCACGTTCACCGCGCACAACACGCCCAGCACCAGGTAGAGCAGCGCGATGCCTCGGCCCGGGCCCACGCCGAGCATGGGCCCGAAGCGCCCCGCCAGCGCGCCGCCCGGGGCCATCCAGGGCTCGAAGAATCGGTCCGCCAGCGGTCCCGAGAGCAAGGCCGCCACCGGCGGCGTGGACAGGGCGATCATCCGCCTCACGGCGAAGACCCGGCCCTGCAGCTCCGACGGTACCTTGCTCTGCCAGATGGACTGAGAGCACCCCATGACCCCTGGGGTGGTGAACATGAAGACGAAGGCGGCGCCCGCCACCAGTCGCGCATCCGCCGGCAGCGCCGCCGCGAACAGGGCCAGGCCCGCGAGCAGTTCGAAGCCGAGCACGCCGAGGATGCGTCTCCGGGGCCCACCCCACACGCTCATCAACAAGGCCCCCGTGAGCACCCCCATGCCCGAGCAGGAGGCAATCCACCCCAGGGTCGACGCGTCCGCGAAGCTCAGGACCATGGGAGTGATGAGCACCGTCACCAGGCTCACGAACAGGTTGGCCACGGCGATACACGTCAACAGCCCCAGCAGGCCGGGCCGCGCCTGGATGAAACCCCACCCGACCGCCATCTGCTCCAGCAGGGAGCCTCTCGCCGCACGCGCGGTGGCGCTTTGCTCGGGCTGGGGGAACCCCACACACAGCAGCACCAGCGCCGAGAGGAAGAAGGACCCCAGGTTGATGAGCAGCACCCCCTGGAGGCCGATTCGCACCACCAGGAGTCCCGCCAGCGCGGGCCCGCCCAACTGGCCGATTCCCAGCGCCAGCTCAATCAGGCCATTGGCCCGCCCCAGGTGCTGCTTCGGAACCATCAGCGCCGTGGAGGCCGAGTAGGCCAGCGCCCGGAACGTGCCCGCGGCCGCGCACACCGCGATGGGCAGGTACAGGTGCCAGCTGCGCAGGCTCCAGAGCCCTGCCCCGTCCGCCACCAGCAGGAGCCACATCAGCAGCATGGTGAGCCCCGCCCCCACGTCCGCCAGCACCATGATGCGGCGGCGGTCCCACCGGTCCACGAGCGCCCCGGCGACGGGGGCAATCAGCACCATCGGCAGGAACGAGAAGAACGAGGCGAGCGAGTACTCGGTGATGGAGTCACTGCTCCGATACACGTGGACCATCACCGAGAAGCCCGCCAGCGCCGAGCCCAGCGAGGAGACCAGCTGCGCGAACCAGGTGAGCCCGAAGACGGCGGGCGGGTGCGTGATGACGCGTCGGAACATGTGGGAGGTGCTGATAACAGGTCGCGGCCGGGAAGAAGGAGGAGTCCGCGCAACCACAGCACTCCTGCCTGTCACATTTTCTCGGAGTTCAAACAAAATCAGCCAAGCCTCATTTCTCGCGGCTGACGGTGCTATTATAGTAACGACCCCCAACGAAACGCGGTCAACTCGACGCCCCGGCCCGTGTCGTCCACGGCCGAGGGTGTCACTTGCCCCGGGAGAAGCGCTCGCCGTGAAGCTCAGTGTCCTTGACCATTCCATCGTCGCCCGAGGCAGCACGACACGTGAGGCATTCCAGAACACGGTGGAGCTGGCCCGTGCGGCGGAGCAGCTCGGCTATCACCGTTTCTGGGTCGCGGAGCACCACGGCTCCGGACACTTCGCCGGTGTCGCTCCCGAAATCATGGTGGCGCATGTCGCGGCGGCGACGTCGCGCATCCGTGTAGGCACGGGCGGTGTGCTGCTGACGAACTACAGCCCCTTCAAGGTCGCCGAGGTCTTCCGGCTGTTGGAAGCGCTCCACCCGGGTCGCATCGACCTGGGCATCGGGCGGACGTCTGGCAGCGCGGACCTGGTGGCCAAGGCGCTGGCGTACGGCGTCCCCGCGAGCAACGAGAGCTTCCCGACGAAGCTCGAGGACCTCATCGCCTTCATCTCGGGGAGCACGCCCGCGACGGCGGAGTTTCAGGGGCTGGGGTTGCGGACCATGGCGCCGGGGATGCCGCAGCTGTGGGCGCTGGGCTCGGGTGAGCAGAGCTCCGTGCTCGCCGCGCGGCTGGGAATCTCCTTCTGCTTCGCCCACTTCTTCAATCCGATTCACGGCGGTCCGGTGACGCGCGGCTACCGCGCGCGGTTCCAGCCCTCTCACGTGCAATCGGCGCCTCGTTCCTCCGTCAGTGTGTATGTCATCTGTGCACCGACGGAGCAGGAAGCTCGGCGGATAGCCCGCAGTAGCGACCTGCTGACCATCAACACCCGCCGGGGCCGCAACGAAGAGCCCATTCCCTCCATCGAGGAGGCGGAGGCCTACGCCTATACGCCCGAGGACCAGGCCACGCTCGAGTTCGACCGCAAGCGCGTCGTCTGCGGAGCTCCGGCCCAGGTGAAGGAGCAGCTGCTGGGCATGGCCGAGGAGTTCCAGGCGGACGAGCTGCTCATCACGACCATCGTCCACGACCACCGCGCCCGGCTGCGGTCCTACGAATTGCTCGCCGACGCGTTCTCGCTCACGAACACGCGCGACGAAGCCCTACCCACCGCCCGCACCGCGAGCTGATTCGCGGCCTCGGGTGACTCGCGGCGGCCGGGGGACCGCCGCGGGCGACGGCTCCAGCACATTCGTCACGGACGTTCCTCCGCCTTGAAACCGTATGTGCGGACCGTTCGTACGTTCCAGACACGCTCCCCCTGATTCTCCTCCTGCCTGTGAGTGCTTCGACCGCCATGAGCGAAGACAACCTGAATGACGGCGATGCACTGGCCATTGCCATTGTCGGCATGGCCGGCCGCTTCCCGGGCTCTCCGGACGTGGAAGCCTACTGGCGCAACCTCCGCGACGGCGTGGAGGGCATCCGCTTCTTCACGGACGACGAGCTGCGCGCGCGGGGTGTCCCCGAAGAGCGACTGAGGCAGCCGGGCTTCGTGAAGGCCGGGGCAGTGCTGGAGCAGGTGGATGCCTTCGACGCGGGCTTCTTCGGCTACTCGCCGCGTGAGGCGGCGTTGATGGACCCGCAGCACCGCATCTTCCTGGAGTGCGCCTGGGAGGCGATGGAGCACGCGGGCCACGGGCTGGACACGGAGTCGCGCTCGGTGGGCGTCTTCGCCGGAACGAGCCTGAGCACCTACCTGCTCTTCAACCTGCACACGCACCCGGAGCTGCTCGATTCAGGCGACAGCTTCCAGGTGATGATTGGCAACGACAAGGACTTCCTCGCCACGCGGCTCGCGTACCACATGGACCTCAAGGGTCCGAGCCTCGACGTGCAGACGGGATGTTCCACCTCGCTGGTCGCAACCCACCTGGCCTGTCAGGCGCTGCTCGGCTTCCAGTGTGACGTGGCGCTCGCGGGGGGCGTGTCCGTGGACATGCCCCAGCGCACCGGCTACGTGCACCAGCCCGGTGGCATCGCGTCGCCGGACGGGCACTGTCGCCCCTTCGATGCCGAGGCCCAGGGAACGCTCTTCGGCAGTGGCGTGGGCGTGGTGGTGCTCAAGCGGCTGGAGGACGCGCTGGCGGATGGCAGCCACATCCACGCCGTCATCCGCGCCACGGCCGTCAACAACGACGGCGCCTCGAAGCTCGGCTACACCGCCCCCAGTTCCGAGGGGCAGGCGGAGGTCATTGCCCGCACCCATGCGCTGGCGGGCGTGACGCCGGACAAAGTGGGCTTCGTGGAGACGCACGGCACCGGCACGCTGCTGGGAGATCCGGTGGAGGTCTCCGCGCTGACGAGCGCCTTCCGCGCGGGCACCGAGGCCACCAGCTTCTGCGCGCTGGGCTCGGTCAAGTCGAACATCGGCCACCTGGACGCGGCGGCGGGCGTGGCCGGCCTCATCAAGGCGACGCTCGCGGTGGAGCACGGGCAGATCCCTCCCACCCTGCACTGCCGGACGCCCAACCCCAACATCGACTGGGCCCGGAGCCCCTTCTATGTGAACGCCACGCTGAAGGACTGGCAGCCCCATGGCCACCGGCGCCACGCGGGCGTGAGTTCCTTTGGGATTGGCGGCACCAACGCCCACGCGCTGCTGGAAGCGCCTCCTCCTCCCGCGCCTTCCGGCCCCACCCGGCCTTGGAAGCTGGTGGCCCTCTCCGCGAAGAAGCCGGGCGCGCTGGACACGCTCAGCCACAACCTCGGCGCGCACCTGGCGGCGCGTCCGGAGCAGGAACTGGCGGACGTGGCCTACACCCTCCAGATCGGCCGAAAGGCCTTCGCCCATCGGCGCGTGGTGATTTGCGAGGACGGCCAGGACGCGGCCACCGTGCTGACCGATGGGGCACCGGAGCGCGTGTTCACCGGCATGGCGAAGGACGGTGGACGTCCCGTCGTGTTCCTCTTCCCCGGTGGCGGGGCCCAGCACGTGCGCATGGGGCAGGAGCTGTACGAGACGGAGCCCGCCTTTCGCGAGGCCTTCGATGCGTGCGCCGCCCTGCTGTCGCGCCGGGGAGGCCCGTCGCTGCGCGCGGTGCTCTACCCGCCTGGAGACGCGGACGCCTCGGCGCCCCTGCCTCGCCCGTCCGTGGGCCTGCCCGCGCTCTTCACCGTGGAGTACGCGCTCGCGAAGCTGTGGGAGTCCTGGGGCATCCAGCCCGAGGCGATGATTGGCCACAGCATGGGCGAGTACGTCGCCGCCTGCCTCGCGGGTGTCTTCTCCCTGGAGGATGCGCTCGCCCTGGTGACCGAGCGAGGCCGCCTCTTCGAGCAGCTCCCCTCGGGCGCCATGGTGAGCGTGGCCCTGTCCGAGGAGGAACTGCTGCCGCTGCTGAGCGAGCGGCTGTCGCTGGCCGCCGTCAATGGACCCACTCAGTGCGTGGTGGCCGGAGACACCGCCGCCGTGGACGCGCTTTCGACGGAGCTGGCGGCGCGTGGCATCGAGCACCGTCGGGTCCACATCGACGTGGCCGCGCACTCGCACATCATCGACTCCATCCTGCCGGCGTTCTCCGCCTTCGTGAGTCGACTGAAGCTGCAGACGCCCAAGCTGCCCTTCGTGTCCGGTGTAACGGGGACGTGGGTGACCGAGGAGGAGGCCACGGACCCGCGCTACTGGGTGCGGCACCTCCGGCAGACGGTGCGCTTTGGCCCCGGCCTGCGCTGCCTGATGGAGGACACCTCGCGCGTGCTGTTGGAGGTGGGCCCCGGCCGGACGCTGGGCTCGCTCGCGCGGCTCCAGGTGGCTCGCGACCAGTCCACCGTCGTGCTCACGTCGATGCGTGCTCCTCGCGAGCCGGGCTCCGACGTGCGTTTCGTGCTCACCACGCTGGGGCGGCTCTGGATGGCCGGCGTGCCGGTGGACTGGAAGCGCCTGTACGCCGGAGAGAAGCGGCGGCGCGTGGTGCTCCCCACCTACCCCTTCGAGCGCAAGCGGCACTGGTTGGACCCGAAGCTGGTGGGCGCCATCGTGGGCGGAGAGGCCTCGCTCGCCCGGCGCAAGGACGCCTCTGACTGGTACTACCTGCCCTCGTGGAAGCGGACGCTCGCCCCGCGCGTGCCCGCGGCCACCCTGGGTCACTGGCTCGTCTTCGTCGACGAGCGGGGGCTGGGTGACGCGCTGGCGGCGCGGCTCATGGAGACCGGCGGCCGGGTCACCCGCGTGAAGTCCGGGCCTGACTTCCGCCGGCTGGAGGACGGAGACTTCGAGGTGAACCCGGGCCGCGCGGAGAATTACGCGACGCTGCTGGCCGCGCTCACCGAGGACGGGCCGCGACCCGACCGCATCGTCCACCTGTGGAGCGTGGATGCGACGGGCGCGGGCCTGGAAGGCGTGGAGCGCGCCCAGGACACGGGCTTCTTCAGCCTGCTCTTCCTGGCGCAGGCGCTGGGAGGCCAGGGTTCGTCCGGGTCGGTACACCTCACGGTGGTCTCCACCGGAGTGCAGTCCGTCACCGGCCACGAGTCACTCGCCTCGGAGAAGGCCACGCTGCTCGGCGCATGTCGCGTGCTGCCCCATGAGGTGCCGGGCCTCACGTGTCGGACGCTCGATGTGGAGCTGCCCGAAAGTCCGACGGAGCTGCCGACGTTGGCGGCACGGCTGGCGGGTGAGGTCACCGCGACGTCCTCCAACGGCGCGGTCGCGCTGCGAGGCGCCCACCGCTGGGAGCAGTCGCTGGAGCCCGCGCACCTGACGCCTCCGGAGACGGGCGCGCCGACGCGGCTGCGGCCTCGGGGCACGTACCTCATCACCGGCGGCCTGGGCGGAATCGGCCTGGTACTGGCGGAGTCTCTCGCGCGCAAGGTGCAGGCCCGGCTGGTGCTGGTGGGTCACCGCGCGATGCCGGAACGAAGCCACTGGGATGCGTGGCTGGGCGCACACGATGAGCAGGACGTGGTGAGCCAGCGGATTCGCCGGGTCCTCGTGTTGGAGTCACTCGGGTCCGAGGTCCTGGTACTCCAGGCGGACGTGGGCGACGCGGGGCAGATGGCGGAGGTGATGCGCCGCACGCGTGAGACTTTTGGCGATCCGCATGGCGTCATCCATGCCGCGGGTGTGCCCGCGGGTGGGCTCGCCCAGCTTCGCACCCGGAAGGCGGTGGAAAATGTCCTCCGTCCGAAGGTGCGAGGCACGTGGGTCCTGCACGAGCTGTTGAAGGGCATGCCCCTCGACTTCCTCCTGCTCTGCTCGTCCCGCACGGCCTTCACCGCCGAGCCCGGGCAGATCGACCACTGCGCGGCGTGCGCCTTCCAGGATGCCTTCGCCTATCAGGCCTCGGCGACGGGGGGCCTGCCGGTCATCTCCCTGGGCTGGGACACGTGGCGCGAGGTGGGCCAGGCCGTCACCACCCAGATTCCCGGCGGGGCAGACGCGCTGCGCGAGGCGATGCTCACCCACGCCCTGTCCCCCACCGAGGGCGTGGACGTGTTCGAGCGCGTGCTCGCGCAGATGCCCACGCACGTCGTGGTGTCCACGCAGGACCTGCGCGCGGCCATGGCCCGCAGCGCCAGCTTCCTCCAGGACCTGATGGGCCCGGTGGAGACGGACGACGCGCCCAAGGGAGAGCGCGCTGCGCCCACCAACATGGACGACGCGGAGCGCGAGCTGGCGGACATCTGGCGGCGCTTCCTGGGTGTGGAGAGCGTGTCGCTGCACGAGAACTTCTTCGAGCTGGGTGGCAACTCGCTGATTGGCCTGAAGGTCATCAACGAGGTGAAGCGCCGCTTCGGCACGGACGTGCCCGTGGTGGCGCTCTTCGAGAACCCCACCCTGAGCGCCATGGCGCGGCTCCTGACGCGCGGACAGGACCCGGCGCCGACGACGACCACCAGCGACCGGAGGAGCCGAGGAGCGCGGCGCCGGGAGCAAATCCAGCAGCGCCGCCAGTCCGGCAATTGAGGGGGAGGAACCAGCGTGTCGGAAGGCAACACGGGCATGGAGATCGCAATCACCGGGATGGCCGGGCGCTTCCCGGGCGCACGCGGCCTGGATGAGCTGTGGCGCAACCTGTGCGACGGCGTGGAGGCCATCGAGCCTCTGTCGGACGACGCGGTGCTGAAGGCCGGCCTGCCCCCGGAGGTGCTCGCGGATCCCCACTTCATCAAGGTGGCCTCGCGACTGGAGGACGTGGCGGGCTTCGACGCGGCCTTCTTCGGCTACACGCCGCGCGAGGCGGAGGTGATGGACCCGCAGCAGCGCCTCTTCCTGGAGTGCGCGCTGGAGGCACTGGAGGACGCGGGCCAGGGAGCGCCGCCCCAGGACGTGCTGGTGGGCGTCTTCGGTGGCCAGGCCCTGAGCACGTATCTGTTGCTCAACCTGATGGGGAACGCGGAGCTCCTTCGCACCGCGGACCCGCTCCAGCTCAACCTGGGCAACGCGGGCAGCTTTCTCACCACGCGCGTCTCCTACAAGCTGGACCTTCGCGGCCCCAGCTTCAACGTGGAGAGCGCATGCTCCACGTCGCTCGTCGCGGTCCACGTCGCCTGCCAGAGCCTGCTCAACCAGGAGTGTGACGTCGCGCTCGCGGGAGGCGTGTCCATCAACCTCCAGCTCCAGGGCGGCTATCGCTACGTGGAAGGTGGCATCCTCTCGCCGGATGGGCGCTGTCGCTCGTTCGACGCGCAGGCGAAGGGCATCGTCTTCGGCAGCGGCGCGGGAGTGGTGGCGCTCAAGCGGCTGGAGGACGCGCTCGCGGATGGCAGTCACATCTACGCCGTCATCAAGGGCTCCGCGGTGAACAACGACGGCGCCGCGCGCGTGGGCTACACCGCGCCGGGCGTCGAGGGACAGGCCGCCGTCATCTCCGAGGCCCTGGGCAGCGCGGGCGTGTCCGCCGCGAGCATCGGCTACGTGGAGGCGCACGGCACCGGCACGGCGTTGGGAGACCCCATCGAGGTGCAGGCGTTGACGCGGGCCTTCGGTGACGAGGCGGCGGGGCCGCGCACGTGCGCCCTCGGCTCGCTCAAGCCCAACCTGGGCCACCTGGACGCGGCGGCGGGCGTGGCGGGCCTCATCAAGACGGCGCTGGCGCTCAAGCACCGCAAGCTGCCGCCCAGCCTCAACTTCGAGACGCCCAACCCCAACATCCCCTGGGACGAGAGCCCCTTCTACGTCAACACCACGCTGCGCGAGTGGAAGGCCTCCGCCCACGGGCCCCGGCGCGCTGGCGTGAGCAGCTTCGGCATGGGTGGCACCAACGCCCACGTCATCCTCGAGGAGCCGCCGACGCGAGCCCCTGTCCGGGCCGCCCGCGCGCAGCAGCTCCTGCTCCTGTCGGCTCGCACGCCCGCCGCGCTCGCCGCGCAGACCCAGCGACTGGCGGAGCACCTTCGCGCGAACCCGGGCCTGGAGCCCGCGGACGCGGCGTACAGCCTCCAGGTCGGCAGGCGTCGCCACGCGCATCGCCGCGCCATCGTGTGTCAGGGGCGCGAGGACGCGCTCACGGCGCTGGGCGACACCGCGCGGCAGTTGTCCGCCGCCGAGGAGCGCACGGGCCGCTCCACGGTCTTCATGTTCCCCGGCCAGGGCGCGCAGTACGCGGGAATGGCCCAGGGCCTCTACGAGAGCGAGCGCGCCTTCCGCGCGGTGGTGGACGACTGCGCCACCCGGCTCACGCCGCACCTGGGCCAGGACCTGCGCGAGGTCCTCTTCCCCGCCGCGAACCGCGCGGAGGAGGCCCAGCGCCAGTTGCAGCAGACGCGACTGGCACAGCCCGCCCTCTTCACCATCGAGTATGCGCTCGCCCGGCTATGGATGAGCTGGGGCGTTCAGCCCGAGGCGATGATTGGCCACAGCATCGGTGAGTACGTGGCCGCGTGCCTCGCGGGCGTCTTCAGCCTGCCGGATGCGCTGGCCCTGGTGGCCGCGCGCGGCAAGCTCATGCAGGAGCTGCCGTCGGGGGCCATGCTCTCCGTCGCGCTGCCGCATGCGGAGCTGACGCCGCTGCTGGACGCGCGCGTGTCCGTGGCCGCGGTGAACGCGCCTTCGCTGACGGTGGTCGCCGGACCCGACGACGCGGTGGAAGCACTGCGGGCCCGGCTCGAGGAGCGCGGCGTGCAGGCTCGCAAGCTGCACACCTCGCACGCGTTCCACTCCGCGATGATGGACCCCATCCTCGCGCCGTTCACCGAGCGCGTGCGGCGGGTCAAGCTGTCCGCGCCCCAACTGCCCTACCTCTCCAACGTCACGGGCACCTGGGTGACGGCCGCCGAGGCGACGGACCCGGCGTACTGGGCCCGCCATCTGCGCCAGCCGGTGCGCTTCGCGGCGGGGCTCTCGCTGCTGCGGCCCGCGCAGGTGCTGCTGGAGGTCGGTCCCGGACGCACGCTGTCCACCTTCGCCGCCCAGCCCGGCGCGCTCCCGCAGGCGCCCACCACGATGACCTCACTGCGCCACCCGGACACGCGGCAGCCGGATACGGCCGTGCTGCTCGGCGCGCTGGGGCAGCTGTGGCTTTCGGGCGTGGACGTGGACTGGGAAGCCTTCCACGGAGGGGAGCGACGACTGCGCGTCCCGCTGCCCACGTATCCCTTCGAGCGCAAGCGCTACTGGGTCTCCCCGGATGGACACCGCGCGCTGGCGTCCGCTCCAGCACCGGAGCGCACGCTCGAGGCCCGGGAGCATGAAGAGGCGGCGTCCGCGGGTTACTCGCGCCCCGCGCTGTCCACGGAGTACGTGTCACCCGACACGGAGGACGCGCGGACGGTGGCGCGCATCTGGGAGGACGTGCTGGGCGTGCGGCCGGTGGGGCTCAACGACGACTTCTTCGCGCTCGGGGGGCACTCGCTGCTGGCCACCACGGTGGTGGGTCGCCTGCGGGACACCTTCGGATTCACGGTGCCACTGCAGTCCCTGTTCGAGGCACCGACGGTCGCCCGCCTCGCGGCGTTGGTGGCCGAGCAGCGCAAGAGCCCCGGCCATGATGATCCGGAAGTCGAGGCCCTGCTGAAGATGCTGGCGGAGCTCACCCCCGAAGAGGTCGCGGCCAGTCGCTAGCCGCGCTCCCACCCCTTTCGAGAAACAGCCGATGGCATCTCCCAACTCCGCACCCCTGAAGGCCCTCATCCTGGCCATGGAGTACACCCCGAACGTGGCCGGAGGCGTGGGCACCTACGTCTACGAACTGGCCCGCGGGCTGGCCCGTGGCGGGTGCAAGGTCACCGTCGTGGCGTACACCCCGGGCGAGCCGGCCGTGCTTCGGGAGCCCAACCTCACCGTGCACCTGGTCCCGCCAAGCCGAGGCAGCCTCTCGCAAGCGGCGCAGCTCTCGCTGGTGCGTGGCATCCGCCTCTTCAACGAGGACCTGGTCCACCACGGCCGCGAGCGCATCCGCGAGGAGCAGCCGGACCTCATCCACTTCCACCAGTGGCACACGCACCGCGCCGCGCGGGTGCTCGGCCGCGAGGCCGGCGTGCCCGTGCTGGGCACCAGCCACTACATCTCCGAGCCCGCCGAGCGCTGGTGGGGCCAGACGCCCGACCCGGAGATCCTCGAGGAGGAGCGCAGCTTCTACGACGGCACGACACCGGTCATCTCGGTGAGTGAGTCCATGAGCGAGCTCATCCGGGAGACCTACGGGCTGTCGGCGTCGCTGCTGCACACCATCCACTGCGGCATGGAGGCGGGGCCCTTCCTGGAGCCTTCGCACACGCCCGAGCAGTACGCCCGGCTGCGCGCCACGGTGGCCACGCCCGATGACCCGGTCGTCCTCTACACGGGCCGGCTCCATCCGCAGAAGGGCATCACCGCCATCTTCGCCGCCGCCGAGCGCGTGCTCGCCAAACGTCCAGAGGTGCGCTTCCTCCTGGCGGGCGGCACCGACTCGCGCGAGTCCACGCAGATGGTGCAAGGGCTGACCCAGCGCTACGCGCACCTGCGCCACCGCATCAAGCTGCTGGGCAAGTTGCCGCGTCGCCAGCTCGGACTGCTGCACCGAATCTCGGACCTGGCGCTGGTGCCCTCGCTGTACGAACCCTTCGGCTACACGGCCATCGAGGCCATGGCCTCCGGGCTCCCGCTCGTGGCGACGAGGTCTGGAGGCCCGGCGGAGATCGTCGAGCACGAGAAGACGGGCATGCTCGTCCCGGTGCTGCCCGGCGCGCCAGGAGGCCCGCGCGAGGTGGATATCGAGGCACTCGCCAACGCGCAGCTCCACTTGCTGGAGGACCGCCAGCGCGCTCGGAGCATGGGCCTCGCCGGACAGCAGCGCGTGGTGGAGCTCTTCGGCCTGCCGCGCATGGTGGCCGCCAACCGCGTCGTGTACCAGAAGCTGATCGACATGCCCGCCTCGCAGGCCGAGGCCCCTGTCGCTCGCCGCGAGGTGCTCTCATGACATCCCCGGTGTCGCCCTCCCCCGCCCTGGCCGCGGCGGAGTGGCTGGCCTTCCACGTCCCGCAGCCGAGCGCCTGGGTGAGGGTGTTCTGCCTGCCCCACGCGGGCGGCAGCGCGTCGCTGTTCCGCACCTGGCAGGCGGAGCTGGGACAGGACATCGAGGTGTGCCCGGTGCAGCTCCCCGGCCGGGAGAACCGGCTGCGTGAGCCGCCCCTGCGTGAGCTGCCGCGGGTCGTCGACTTCCTGGTGGACGTGGTGGCGCGCCACGGGGACAAGCCCTTCGCCCTGTTCGGTCACAGCATGGGCGCGCTGCTCGCGTACGAGCTGACGCGGGCGCTGCGCGAGCGGGGGCTCCCCACGCCGTTGCACCTCTTCGTCGCCAGCTACCGCGCGCCCCAGACGCTGAAGGCCCACCCGCCCACGGCAATCACCCACGACATCGACGCGGCCGAGGCCCGGCGCATGGGCGAGGCCATCTCCGTCTCGGGCGACATGGCGGAAGAGCTGCTGAAGCTGATTCGCACCACCCTGCTGGCGGACACCGCCGTGTGCGAGGGCTACACATGGAAGCCGGGCCCCGCCCTGGCCTGTCCGCTGTCCGCCTTCCGAGGCTTCGACGACTACGTCCCCGAGGACGCGACGGAGGCCTGGCGCCAGCTCACCTCCGGGACGTTCTTCACCCAGACGTTCCTGGGCGACCACTTCTTCCTGCGGCAGACGCCTCGCGGCCTGCTGCAGAACATGCGCCGGAGCCTCGCGAAGTCGCGGCCCGCGCCTTCCCGCTGACCCTCCCCAAAGGAGCTGCCCCGATGAAGTACCTCATCTACGTCAAGGACCGCACCTCGGGCCCCGTGCCCCCGGACCCCATCGCCCTCAACCGCTCCGTCCGCGAGTGGGTGGGCGCCCGCCTCCAGGACGGCACCATGGACTGTGCCTACTACGTCCTCCCGAAGATGGGCCTCTGTATCATCAACGCCGACTCGCACGAGACGCTGCTGACGCTGCTGCGCGCGTGGCCGTCGTTCGCGTTCCAGGAGTTCGAGATCCACATGCTGGCGGACGTGCGCCACGGCATCGACAACAACTTCGAGCGACTGACGCGCGAGGGCCCCAAGGCCCAGGCCGAAGAAAACGCGGCGTGACGCGCCACCCAGGAGAGCTGTCATGAGCACCGCCACCGTGCAGAAGGATGTCGGGCCCCAGGTCCCCGAGCGCATGCCGCTCGACAACCGTCGGGCTTTCTACGAAGGCCTCGAAGCCAACAACAAGCCCATCATCTTCACGGATGCCATGAAGGGCTGGCCCGCCGCCGAGCGGTGGACCTTCGACTGGTTCATCCAGCAGTACGGCGACGTGAGCGTCCCGGTGGAGTGGCTGCGCTACAACGCACGCCCCGCTGGCGACGTGGAGCGCGTGGGCCGCGTGCGGAAGATGACCATGCGCGACTACGTCGCCTCGCTGAAGGTGAAGGACGGCGAGGAGACGCCGGGCTACCTCATCGGCAACGACTTGTTCCGCACCCTCCCCGCCCTGCACCGCGACGTGCGCTTCGACGAGTACGCCGTGCAGCGGCGCCTCACCGAGCAGCTCTTCTTCATGGGGCCGAAGGGCACCTTCACCCAGCTCCACTTCGACCGCGCGCACAACCTGCACGCCGTCATGGTGGGCCGCAAGCAGTGGCAGCTGTACGCGCCGTCACGGGACGCGGAGCTGCGGCCGGCGAAGCTCAGCCACCCCTGGTCGGTGATGAGCGCGCATGACCTGACGCCGCACGGGGGCAAGCCGGATGAGCTGCCCGCGGGCAAGGTCCCGGACTATGACTTCGTCCTGGAGGCCGGGGAGATCCTCTACCTGCCCTATGGCTGGTGGCACCGCGTGTACACGGTGGAGGACGCCATCGCCACCAACTACTGGTGGTGGACCTGGTCCATGCTGGCGCGCATCGGCCCCAAGCTCATCCCCTCCATCGCGGTGAGCGCGATGAAGAAGATGCGCAAGCAGCAGACGCTCGGTCGCGAGTACCGCGAGCAGTGACGCGGAGCCGGCGACTCACTCCAAGTCGATGAGGGCGGCGAACATTGCACCCTGCGAGACATTGACGACGCCTGTGCCCTTTCCCATGGGGCACAGGCGCAGCGAGTGGCCGCCGTAGGTTTCACCGAGGACGAAGAGTCCCCAGATGACGCTGTGAGGCAGCACCCCACCGTCTGGTCCCAAGTAGTGGAAGGGCGCGGACCGCACCCGCTCCTGCACCACCCAGCCGCCCTCATCGAGCGCCTTGCGCGCGGCTTCGTCCCACGCGGGCGCGGGCGTCGACTCCCCGAGCAACACCGAGGCGCCGCCAAAGTCCCGCCCCGCCTTGAGCACCAGCTCCTCGCGCCGGGTGGACAGCAGCTCCGGAAGGAAGACGCGCTCGCCCCCGCGCTCGACGTGGGCCCGCTCGACACGGCGAGACCAGGGCACGTGGGTGCGCACCAGCGCCTGCTCCTCGGCGGACAGCGCGGAGGACGTCACACGCTCCGACAGGAGCGCGAGGTTGCGCTTGTCGTCGAGCACGTCCTGAGCGGGACCGTTGAAGAGGCTGATTGAGCGAGCGGAGGTGGCGGCCCGCGCGTTTTCGATGAACTCCGGGCCCGCCATCAGGAGACGATCCCGGGCCTCGTACTCGACCACCGCGTGCAGCCGCTTGCCCTGGGTGGTGAGGCGGTGTCCCTCGGCGCTCTTCACCGCGCCGTAGGTGGTCATGAAGACCTCGCCCCGCGCGCCCTCCGGACGGAGGATCTCCATGAGCTGGCTGGTGAAGAGTCGGCACGCCTGCTCCGCGAGCGCCGGCCCCGGAAGTCCGCTCGGGGGGAAGAGGATGGCGATGTTGCACTCGCCCTCCCACTCGGTGTCGCGGCGCACGCAGTCCACGATGTTGGCGAAGAAGACGCGCAGGGTATGGGGCTGACGGACGCGCAGCCCCTGCTCGGTGGCGAAGCGGTGCATCGCGGGCTGCGACATGACCTGTTGGACGAGGAAGGCCGTCTCCCAGCCGCCGACCCCCGCCGTCAGGTTGAACTCCAGGCACTTCAGGGCCGTGCCATCGTGGATGAAGTCACCCCGGCTGATGGCGCCGCGCGCGTCGTCCGTGCGTGCGAGGCAGTCCAGCGCCTCGCTGGCGCGCTCCTGGGAGAGCCCGTACCAGGCCGCGGCGCTGCCAGCGTCCCCGAGCAGTCGCCGTGGCGCGCATTTGATGAGTCGGCACAGCTTCGTGGCCATCTCCCGCATCGCCACCACCGCCGTGGCGTCGATGAACAGGGGCCAGGCGTGCAGTTGGTAGGGAAAGAGCGGTGACGCCTCGCTCGGCGCGAAACTGTGCCGCGCGAAGGCCTCCGGGACGCGCTCGGCGAAGTCGAGGAACTCCGCGGCCGCGGAGGACAGCCCCCCGTGCAACGCCTTGATGTCGGGAGGCAACTTTCCGCCGGGAATCGGCTCGGGCGCGCGCATGCCGTACTGCTCCTTCATGAGTAGAGGTGAACCACGTCGACTGCGTGGGAGTCGCTCAAGACAGCTCGCAGACCACGCGAAGCTCGCTCGTATATCGGTGCTGGGCCGCATCCGTGAGCCAGAGGTGGTCCGGGTCCGGCACCATCTCCGAGAAGCTGACCCGCGAGGACGGAGCTTCCTCCAGCGCGCGTCGCACCAGCTTGGCCATCATCTCCACCAGGAGCGGGCTGTCGAAGTCCACGAAGCAGGGCTTGCGCTCCGTCTCCACCTTGAAGAACGCGAAGCGAGGGATGCCGAGTCCGCGCTGCCAGCGCCGGGCCTCGAGCCACTGCTCCAGCGCCTCCGTGACACTGGCGAAGCCCAGGCTCGCCGCCGGCACGCTCCATCGCTCGCGGGCGACGATGACACCATCCACCGTCAGTCGCGGCGAGTAGTCCTCGCCCAGCGCCAGGTCGAAGGCGCTCGCGCAGCGGTGCTCCAGATAGACGGCCAGGAAGTCCATCAACCCGAAGCGGCGCCCGCTCACGCGGTCCACGACTTCCAGTGCGCCGTCGCGCCGCTCCACCACCAGGTCCCCCACGCGCAGGGCGCGAGCACCCGGATTCGGCGACGGCTCCTGCCCGGAGAGGTAGTGGAGGCTGCCCCTGGGGAACAGGCACGGCAGCGTCCGCTGGCTCCACTCGGACTTGGGAAACACCGGGATGATATCCGCCTCGGTGGCACACCGCTCCGCGAGCGCGAAGAGCTCCGTGGGCTCGGGGTGCTGCTCCACGAAGAGCGAGGAGATGCTGTTGCACAGGTGCAGCTCACCCAGGACCAGTTGGTAGTCCCCGGCGCGGACCGCCTCGTCGCTCGCCGCGTCGATCATCACGTCCGGCGACGCATGCCAGCGGCGCTTCCACCCCGCTCCGCTCGTGATGAACGTCTCGCGCACCAGGGGACGCAGTGCCTCGACGGTGCGCGTCTGACGACGGACACCCGGTTCGAGGGCGAAGAGCTCACGCCAGCGACGACGGTGCTCGGTGACAATCTCGTGGATGGGCATCAGCTCCGTCGCGGACGCCGGGTCTTGAATGCCCTCGACGAAGGCGAGCTGGAGCGTGGTGAGCTCCACCGTCGCTCCTCCCTGGGACAGCTTGTCGAACAGCGCCTCCAGGCCCACGCCCGTGCGACGGGTCACCTCGCCCACCAGCCAGCGAGCCCCCGTCAGCAGCAGCTCCAACACGGGTCCGAGTCGCGCGAGCAGCGGAGTCCCCAGCTCCAGCGAGCCGTCCCTCACGCAGTCCTCGTAGATGAGCGTGCGCGAGGCGTACGTCTTGCCCGCCGCGCGCGTCGGAAGCGCGCCCGTCACTTCCTTGAACACGCCCTCCAGCTCCGCGAGCGCTCCGTCCAGCGACTCGGGTGAGCCAGCCGCGGCCTCGACGGCGGCACGCGCGTGCTCCAGTCGGTCCAGCGGGGCCAGCGCGCGCGCCCGAGCATCCGCATCGGGAATCGCCATCAGGGCACCGCGCAGCACCACCTCCGGGCGCACCAGCAGCGGCACGTCCCAACCCCAGGCCAGCACTCCCATCCCGCTCGCCTGGTCCAGTGCGTCGTAGACCTCGTCCACGTTCGCGAAGGCGGGCTCGGCGCCGCGCGTGAGCGCCTCCGCGATGGCCTCGGCGCTGACCGTGCCATCACACCGCGCGAGCAACAGCGCCTGCGACGGCAACAGCTCCACGGGCGTGGGCATGGGGCCATGCAGCACCTGGCCCTCCAGGCGGAAATACGGCAACAGCCGAGGCGGCGCCCAACGTCGCAGGGTCGCGTCCTGGACCAGCGCGGCGCCGAGCGTGTCCATGCACCACGCCTCGAAGTAGACGGCGCGCCGGGAGACGAGTTGCTGCCCCGGCGACAAACGCAAGGCGTCACTCGACTGCGTCAGCCGCGCCCAACCCACCGGACCGAAGAACCCGATGGTGTCATTCTTGGTGCTGTAACGCTGAACGTAGGAAGCGACCAGCCGCTCGCGTTGCCGGGCCTTGCTGTTGCGCGCGGTGGCGGGCAGCGCCGCGAGTGGCTCGACGCCCGTCTTGTACGCGTGACGGTTCTGCCAGAGCAGGGCCTCGCGCAGTCGCGTCTCACCCGCCAGGGAGCGCAGCGCGGCGCTGATATTCAGCAAATCCGCGTCGAACGTGGCACGCAGTGCGTCCCCGGGTGTTTCAGCCCCCGTCGCGAGCCAGGCCTCCGCGGCGGCGGCGGCACTCGGTGCCGCGAGCCGGAGCACATCCTCGGCGGGAAAACCGGCGCCGCGCAGCGCGGCCCAGGGCCACAGCGCCATTCCAGGAGCAAGCGGGACAAGCAAGGGTGAAGCGGACATCGAGGATTCCAGAGGCTCGGGTACAGCGGTCAAGGAAGTCTGCCCCTTCCGGATTGTCCGCCTACTCTAGTATACAGCCCGTCCCTCTCAACGGCGTTCCCTGTATGAGCGATCAATCATCATCATTGCCGCGTCTTTCGTATTTCACGGGTCGAGGTGTCGCGGAGAAGATCCGCCTGGTGCTCGCCGAGTCCGGCACGGAGTACGAGGACATCGACCTGGGCAAGTTCGACGTGAAGGCGAAGGAGAAGACGCCTCCCTTCGAGGAGCTGAAGCGCGCCGGAAAGCTGGCCTTCGACAAGGTGCCCTTGTGGGAGGAGCCGGACGGCTTCCGCGTCGTGCAGAGCCTGGCCATCCTGCGTCACGTCGCGCGCACCCGGGGCCTCTATGGCGCGAACCCGCGTGAGAGCGCCGCCTGCGACATGATCATCGAAGGCGTCGAGGAAGTGACCGCACGCGCGCGCAGCCTGACGTCGCTCAGCCCGGACGAGTTGTCCGAGCAGCTCCCCATCATCCTGGGCGAGGAGCTGCCCCAGTGGCTCGGCCACTTCGAGCGGGTGATTGGGAACAACGGCAGCGGCGAGGGCTTCTTCGTCGGCACCGCGGTGAGCGTGGCGGACACCAGCGTCTTCGGCTTCCTGGAGCTGCTCGTCGACAACGGGCTCATGGAGGTGCTGGAGAACAGCTACCCGCGCCTGCGCTCGTTTTTCGAGCGGATGAGACAGCGCCCCAACCTCGCGCGCTACATCGCTTCTCCCAAGCGAAACCCGCCCGTCCAGCTCCTCAACGGCTGAGCGGAATCATCCTGGCACCCGAAGCCCTCCGGCCATGACGCTGACCCTGAAGTTTCATGACTCCGTCCGCCACCTGAGTGATGAGGCGCTGGACGTCCTCACGTCCGAGTCGAGTGTGTTCTTCGGCCGGCGCTGGCTCAGGATGCTGGACGCGGTCGACCTCCCCTTCATGGTCCGGGGCGAGCTGTCGCTTCGCTATGCCATTGTCAGCCAGGGCGAGGTCCCCGTCGCGCTGGCGCCGTGTTTCATCACCCGCAGCCAGAACATCTACACCCCCTACGCGCTGGAGAAGTTCTTCTTCAGCAGTTGGAAGAAAGGCTTCGCCAACGCGGGGGGGCTGAGCCGGGTGGCCGTCACGGTGGCGGACCTCTACCACTCGCTGGCGCGGCTCACGGGGGCTGGCATCGACGGAGGCGTTTTCGTCACCAGCCCCCTCAGCATGCGCAGCGGCATCATCTGCTCGCCCCAGTCGCCTGAACTCGCGCGCCAGGCTCGCGAGCTCATCCTCCAGGGGCTGCGGGAGTTGGCGACGAGTGAGCGACTCCCCCTCTACTTCTACGGAGTGGATGGAGACGATGCGGCGCTGCGAGAGGCGCTCAACTCAGCGTCCTTCCAGGAGGTCTTCATCTACGACGACAACGTCATCGACGTGCCGCCGGGTGAGAGCCTCGACGCCTATCTGGGCCAGTTCAAGAGCGACGCGCGGAGGTTCCTCAAGAAGGAGATGGCGCACGTTCGAGACGCGGGCGTGAGCTTCGAGCGTGTCTCGCGCATGGGTGAGATGGGCGAGTTGCTCGAGCGGTTCTACGAGGTGACGTATTCGAAGTACGGCAGCGAGCACATCCGCCACCCGCCCGCGTTCTGGTCCGCCATCGAGCAGCACGTCTCACCCGAGGCCGAGGCCCTGGTGGGATACCAGGGCGGAGAGCCCATCGGGTTCTCCCTGCTGCTGCAAAAGCACGACGAGGTGTGGTTCTACCGCGTCGGTCGCGCCGAGGCGGGTGCATCGGAGACACCGCTGTACTTCAACCTTGGCTTCTATGAGCCGCTGCGCCGGGCCTACGAGTTGGGCGCCCGGAAGCTCTGGCTCGGGCCCAGCGCCTACGAGACGAAGCGGCGGAGAGGCGCGCGAAGACATCCGCTCTTCAGCTACCTGTGGATTCCAGGGCGCTGGCCGCGCACCGTCCTTCAGCCCTACGTGTCTGCCTATTCCCGCGTGACGAAGGCCATGGCGGCGGGCAGCCCTCAAAAGAACCGGATGCGAAAGACACCCTGACCTGGAGGGTGCGCCGACTCCCGTGGCGCGTCGCACCCCGCCACGGGAGCCTGAGCAGGCTCAGCCTTCGAGCTGCTCCGGAGTGACGCAGGCCGCGGCGAGGTCCAGGTCCTCCAGCGGGATTCGCTGGATGTGTTCGCGGGGCTCGTACTTGGGGTTGAGCTTGTCGCGATACTTCTCGGAGCCGCTCTCGTACGTCACCCACAGCTCGCCATCGATGATGTTCACGCCCTGGGCGTAGGGGTCGATGAGCCCATTGCTGATATCCACCCGGTTATCGATGTTCGCCGTGAAGGAGTCCGCGCTGGCCTCGAACGGCTGGTAGATGAGCTTCTGGTCGCCCGTGGTGAACAGCAGGGCGCCGTCGACCACCGTCATGCCCTGGGCGCGGTCCGGCGCGCGGATGGGTCCCTGGCGTGAGTCCTCGATGAGGGAGCCGGTCTCCTCGTCGAGCTTGTAACGCCAGACAGCGCCCGCCTTGCCATCGCCGTCCTTGCTGTAGCTGCCGATGTACGCGTAGCCGTCCTTCACCGTCATGTAGCTGCCAGCGGAGACCAGGTCCATGCCAGTGGCCGGGTCCTTCACTCCCTCGGGGAATGGGACCTCCATCACCTGGGAGGCCTGGGCCACGGTCCCCGTCTTCGCCGCGCGCTCGAGCTCCTCGCGCGTGTAGACGTAGATGCCCCGGGTGTCGGAGACGTAGACGAACTCGCCGTCGGTCGAGACACCACCGCCATGCGTGGGCTTTCCCTCTTCGGGGTGCTTGGGGTCGAGCCCACCGAGCTGCACCTGGAGCGACTCGCTGCCCGAGCCCTTGTCCTGCACGGACAGCAGCACGTCGTGCTCGTCGGAGTAGTACGTCGTGAGCACTTCATCGCGTTTGGCGTCGTAGCCCTGGCCCTGGGGCGTCCAGCCCGCATCGAGGTGCAGCAGCTCCGGACCGACGGGCGCCGAGCCGCTCGAGGAAGGCGGAGCGGCCACCACGCTCGCGGGCTCCGCGACCGCCGACTTCGTCCCCAGGCCGGTGAGATTCACGGGGCTGGGCCGGGCAGCCTCCAGGCCGTCCTGGAAATAGGGCGCGGGGGCCGGGGGCGTCACCGGTGCTTCAGGCGCCAGAGGCTTCGTGGCATCCGTCTGGGTCGTGGTGACGACCCGGCGAGGAATCGAGGTGATCAAGAGCATGCCTCCGTCTGAACGGGCGAGTATCCAAGCCCCGCTGTATCACGGGCTGGTAACAACCCGAGCATATCCGAGTCTGGCAGGGAGAGCGCGACCCGGCCCACGGAACCGGCGGTCCCTTGGGGCGGCTGCGGGACGCGGATTTTGCTATGGGGGGGCCATGTCATCCGCACTCCAGACCCGTTCCCCCAGCTCCCTGGCCGCTGGCCGCTTTGGTCAGACGCGCTACATGATTCGCCGGAAGTTCTTCAAGCTGTTCGGCGGCGCCTTCCACATCTACGACGAGGTGGGCAACCTCGCGTTCTACTCGAAGATGAAGGCCTTCAAGCTGAAGGAGGACCTGCGCATCTACGGAGATGAGGAGATGCGTGAGGAGCTGCTCACCATCAAGGCGCGCGGCATCCTCGACTTCGGCATGACGTACGACGTGACGGACGCCGCCACGGGAGAGCGCGTGGGCGCGCTGCGCCGCAAGGGCCTGCGCTCCATCCTCCGAGACCAGTGGCTGGTGCTGGACGCGAACGACCAGGAGACGGGGAAGATTGAAGAGGACAGCATGATGCTGGCACTCGTGCGTCGCTTCCTCACCAACCTGGTGCCGCAATCCTTCTCCGGGAAGCTGGGCGAGACGAAGGTCCTCGCCTTCCACCAGCGCTTCAACCCGTTCATCCAGAAGATCGACCTGGACTTCTCGATGGACGACCGGAACCTGCTCGACCGGCGGCTCGGCATCGCCGCGGCGGTCCTGATGTGCGCCATCGAAGGCCGTCAGCAGTAGCCTTCGAGAGAGGGGCCGGGAGCGCGTCCCGGCCCCCTTCTTCAGGAGCGGAGGGGCAGTCGGAGGGTGAAGGTGGAGCCTTCGCCCATCTGAGAGCGGGCGGCCAGCGAGCCACCGTGAAGCCGGGCGAGCGACGAGGCGATGAACAAGCCCAGTCCATGGCCCCTCCCCTGTTGGCTGTCCGCTCTCCGGAAGCGGTCGAAGACGTGGGGCAGCGAGGCGGCCGGGATTCCCACGCCCTTGTCTCGCACATGGATGAGGACCGCGCCCGGATCCAACGCCGTCCGGATGTCCACCTCGCGAGAGGCGCCGCGATACTTCACCGCATTGGACAGCAGGTTGTTGAGGATCTGCCGCGTCCGTTCCGCGTCGAAGAACACCTGCTCCGGAGGCTCCTGCGCCTCCAGCCGGAAGGTCACCTCCGGCTGGGCCTCGGCCCAGTCCTGGATGACTTCCTGGAGGAAGGGAACCAGGGGCGCGGGCACGCGCTGGAGCTCCAGCTTCCCATCCACCAGTCGCGAGGCGTCCAGGATGGAGGTCACCAACCCGTTCATCTGGTCGAGCTGGCGCATCACCGACTCCGCGGAGCGTTGCTCGTCTTCGGGGGCGCCACGCTTGAGCAGCTTGCGAAGCAGGAGCTGGACGTTGAGGCGCGCGGAGCTCAGCGGCGTCTTCAGCTCATGTGCGACCCAGTTGAGCATCTCCTCGCGCGCCGCTCCCAAGGAGGTGGCGGAATCGCGCGAAGGCGGAGGTGTGTCCGGAATGGTCCGGTCGTGACGGGCCAGCGCGGCGCTGACGGTCTTCTCGAAGGTGGCCAGGTCCACCGGCTTGGCCAGGAACGTCTCCGCCTCTTCGCGACCGGTTGGGCGCGCCGCGCTGAGCAGCACGAAAGGCACGTGCGCCAGGGCGGGCTCCGAGCGCATCGCATAGAACAACTGCATCCCCGTGCGCCGGGGCATCATGTGGTCGCTGATGACCAGATCCGGAGGCTCCGTGCGCGCGAGCATCAGGGCCTCCTCGCCATTGCTTGCTCGCACGACGCGGTGGCCCAGGTCCTCGAGCACCTCGGAGAACACTTCCAGGAGCGCCTCTTCGTCCTCGGCGATGAGGATCAGGCTCATGTCGTGCTCCCACCGATGGTGGTTCCCACCGGACGGGCCTGGCCCGTGAGCAATCCCTGAGAGGAACGCATGGGGGCGAGCACCCGCAGGCCCGTATCGGCCACCTCGAACTCGCGCACGGTGCTGTCGTACTTGCTGTCGCGCATCTTCAGGATGGAGAGGATCCGGTGCAGGCGGCCGTGCAGCTCCACGAAGCGCAGGAGCAGCACGTTCTCCGCCAGCATGGCCACGGGCGAATCGCTGAAATCCAGCTCGGTGCCCACGACCTTGGAGACCTCGCGGGTGAACAACGACGTCACCCCCAGTTGCCGCAGGCGCAACGACAGGGATGCCAGGAAGGCGCGGCGTCGCTCGCCCTCCATGATGGACTGCTCCAGCTCCGCCAGCCCATCCAGGACGACGCGCTTCACGCCCCGCTCCTCGATGCGCTGGAGGATGCGGCGGACAAGGACGTCTGCCTCGGCTTCCGCGGGCAGCTCGTTGATGATCTCCAGCATCCCGGACTCGTACGCGGGCCGCATGTCCAGCCCCACCCGCAGCGCGCGGGCGAGCACGCGCTCGGGTGAGTCGAAGAACGAGACGAAGAGCGACTTCTCCCCACGGCGAGCGCCGTCCAGCGCGAAGTACGACGCCATCAGCGTCTTGCCGATGCCCATGCTCCCGGCGATCAACGTGGCGCTGTTGGACGGAAAGCCGCCGTACATCAAGGTGTCCAGCTCCGGAAGCCCGAAGCCCCTGCGTTCGAGGTCCAGAGGAGCCTCCGGCACGGCAGGCAGCGTCGCCTCCAGGCGAGGCAGGAAGTCCACGCCCTGCATGGTGATGCGCATGACGTGCTCACCCATCAGGTGTGGACGACCGCGCAGCTTCACCACCTCCACCCGGCGCATGCGGAGCGCGCCCTGGCTCCGGACGGACACCGCCACGATGCCATCCATGGTGGTGGCCTCCGGCAGTTCCATCAGTCGCTGGAGCGGATACTCCGTGGTGAAGATGCCAATGCAGTTGAGCGCCGCCAGGCCGAGGCCCAGCTCGTAGAGGAACTCGCGCAACCGCGCCTCGTCCTGCCACAGGTCGCGGATGGAGCGCAGGCCGTCGATGAAGAGCAGGCGGGCGCCGCGCTCTCGCACCGTCTGGAGGAGCAGGTCCCTGGCTTCCTTGGCGCCCCGCTTCAGCGCCGAGTAGGCGCTGATGAGGAACAGCATGTCGCCCAGCACCTCGGGCTTGTGGAAGGCGAAGCCGGACAGCGCATCCACCAGCTTGTCATGAGGCTCGGAAGTGACGGTGACCACCACGACGGGGATGCCCCGCGACGCGGCCGCGAAGGCCACCTGGCTGCACAGCACCGTCTTGCCGCTGCCGGGCGTCCCGGTGACGATGATGGACTGGCGAGGAGGCAACCCACCCGCCAGGAGCACGTTGAGGCTGGGGATGCCGGTGTCGAAGTTCTGCGGCGGACTCATTCGGGGATTCCGGGGAACGTGAAGACCCAGGCGAGGGAGGCCTGAGCCAGGAGGTGTGCACGCGACGGCACAGCGCGCAACCTGCGGTTGGCTCGGGCAACCTGCCACCCCGAAACGCCGTTCGACGACCCCGGACTGTTCAGCAGTCAGCATCCTCCAGCCCTGAAGGGCTGGGTGCTGAACCAGCGAAGGGCTGGACGCCTGCTGTATGCCGTCCAGCCCCCGTGCGCTGGACCTGGCGCGCGTTCCCCTGGCACCAGCCAGAGGAACCGCACGTGCGGCGACCATCTCACTGGCAGGCGTTGGAGCAGTGGTTCGAGCCCCCCGAGTCAACCTCCAGTAAAACCAGCTTATCTCAACGGACCAGTAAAACGGGCCGCACATGAACCCATCGAGAAAGCCAGACGCAACCCACCCTCCACGCGCGACGGATTGTGGATGTTATTGGCGTTGACCGGAGCGCCTCAAGGTGCCCGAGCTCGCGATTCTCCAGGGACGTCAATCGGGCGGCGCGGAGCCACCACCGAAGACGAGGGGGTCGTCGAGGTTCCTGAGGTCATCGCCAACCTGAACGCGGGACTCTTTCCTCTTAGGCGGGTTTTTCAATACAGTGCGACTGAGTCGTCAGCGCGCATTAAACGGAGAATCCAGGAATGGCTCGAAACGTCAAGTCCACCTACGTCCTTGGTACGGGTCTCTCTCACGACGGCTCGGCGTGCCTCATCAAGGATGGGCGCATCTGTGTGGCCATCGAGAAGGAGCGCATCACCCGGCGCAAGCACGACGGTGGCAACGACTCGGACGCGGTGAGCTACTGCCTGCAGGCCGAGGGCATCACCATCGACGACGTGGCCGTGGTCGTGCAGAACGACAACTTCGGAATGCTGGTGGGGGCGGACGACTGGTTCCAGGGGCCTCGGGTGGTGAAGGGAACCAACGTCCCCCTCGTCACCATCTCCCACCACCTGGCGCACGCCTTCAGCGCCATCTGCGCGTCGCCGTTCGACGAGGCCTCGGTGCTCATCATCGATGGCAGTGGCAATTCCTTCGATGACTGCCTGGACCGTGAAGGGTGCACCCTGGGCGTGACGCCCGCCAAGGAGCTGGAGCACCTCTACTTCGAGAAGGACAGCTATTACCACTACGAGCAGGGCCGGATGCGCCCGGTCTACAAGGACTTCTCCGAGGCCGGCATGGGCATCAAGCAGTACCCCATGCGCCCCAACTTCACGATGCACTCCATTGGAGGCATGTACCTGGCGGCGAGCGTGTACGTGTTCGCGGGCTTCGAGGACCCGGGGAAGCTGATGGGGCTGGCGCCGTTTGGCCGCCCGAACCAGCACGACTTCCCCATCTTCGACCTGAAGGACGGTCGCGTCTTCGTGCGCTACGACTGGATGGAGCGCTTCACGCGGCCGGCGCGCAACAAGACGGACTTCAAGGAGGGCTTCCAGGCACACGCGGACTTCGCGTGGTGGCTGCAGCGTGAGGTGGAGCGGGCCCTGCTCTACGTCGTGAACCACCGCTACGAGCAGGCGCCGTCGGACAACCTCGTGTACGCGGGAGGCGTGGCACTCAACGCGGTGGCCAACCGCGTCATCCGCACGCAGTCGCGCTTCAAGAACATGTTCATCCAGCCGGCGGCGGGTGACAACGGGCTGGCGGTGGGCTGCGCGTATTACGGCTGGCAGGAGGTGCTCAAGCGCGAGCGGGTGAAGGCCACGGGCTCCTCGGCGTTCGGCCGGCACTACCGCCGCGACGAGGTGGACGCGGCCCTCAAGAACCACGATGACCTGCTGAAGGAGGAGCCGGCGCAGGACGTGTACCGGCGAACCGCGGAGCTGCTCGCGGACGGCAAGGTGGTGGGTTGGTTCCAGGGGGGCTCGGAGCTCGGTCCGCGCGCGCTCGGCCACCGCAGCATCCTGGCGGACCCGCGCCTGCCGGAGATGCGCGACTTCATCAACAGCAAGGTGAAGTTCCGTGAGGACTTCCGTCCCTTCGCGCCGTCGGTGCTGCGCGAGGACTGCTCCACCTACTTCGACTGCGACTACGAGAGCCCGTACATGGTCATGGTGGCGCCGGTGCGTCCGGAGTGGCGCTCGCGCATCCCCAGCGTGGTGCATCAGGACTCCTCGGCGCGCATCCAGACGGTGACCGAGGACGTGTCCCCCGCGTACTACCGGCTGCTGAAGCAGTTCAAGGAGGTCACCGGCATCTCCGTGCTGCTCAATACCTCCTTCAACCGCAAGGGCATGCCCATCGTGGAGACGCCCGAGGAGGCCATCCGGTTCTTCCTTAGCTGCGCGCTGGACGCGCTGGTGCTGGAGGACCGCATCTTCTTCAAGGTGGCGACGCGGACGTCCGTGGACCTGCCCCTGGACAAGCTGTTGCTGGAGCGCATCAAGCCCGCGCTGGAGCGCAACGTCGAGGAGGCGAAGCGGATCGGCGGGGTGTTCGAGCTGCGCCTGAGCGGCGTGCGGACCTTCACCATGGACCTGTCGCGCCAGCAGCCGACCCTCTTCGAGGGCCGTCAGAAGACCCCGGACGTGGTGCTCGAGCTCTCGGAGAGCGACTTCCAGCGGCTCTACAACGACCCCAACGAGGCCCAGTCGCTGTTCGGCCAGGGAAAGATCTCCGTCAACGGAGATCCCGCGCGCGCGCTGCAGGTGGCGCGCATCCTGCGGATGTCGTGAGCCGCCAGCCCGCACTCGAGAACGCCATGAACGTACGGGAAGCCCTCCAGCGGACGAAGCACTGGGTCGATACGGAAGGCAGCCGGATCCCAGGCTTCCTGGGCGCCTATGTCGCGGGGAGTTCGACGCGCATGCCGCTGGACGCGCCCTTCGCGCCGTGGCGTGACGTCGATATCGTCATCGCCACGACGGACGCGAACGAGGTCCGGATGCCGCCCCTGGAGTTCGTGCACCAGGAGGTCATCGTGGAGTGCGGCTGCCTGGACGCGAAGCTCTTCCAGCGCGCCGAGGATATCGTCGCGACCCCGGAGCACGCGGACAACCTCGCGGCGGGGGTCATCCTGTCCGACCCGACCGGCGCCTTCCAGAAGCTGCACGAGCGCGTCGCCGTGGAGTTCCCCCGGCGCCCCTGGGTGCGTGCCCGGTGCGAGGCACACAAGCGCACCTTCCTGACGCACCTGGAGCAGGCCACCCAGGCCCGCGCGGCGGGGATGTATCCGCTGATGCTCATGCACTACCACGCCGCCCTGGTCTACCTGTCGGGGCTCGTGGCGCTGTCACACCTGCGCCCCATCACGGTGCGCCAATGCTTCGTCCTCTCGGGGGAGTTGCTGGAGCGGCAGGGGCTCGGGGCCCTGCACGAGGAATCGCTGGAGCTGCTGGGCAGCGCGAGCCTGTCGAAAGTGGAGGTGGAGCACTTCCACGCGGACTTCATGAAGGCCTTTGACCGCGCGATTGAAGTGAAGCGGGGCGACATCCCGTACGGCTTCAAGCTTCGCGCGCACCTGAGGCGCGCCTACCTGGAGGGAACCCAGGAGATGATCGATGCCGGGCGGCACCGGGAGGCCGCGTTCTGGTTCTTCGGCCTCTATTTCCTCGCGCTGATGGTGCTCCAGAAAGACGCCCCGGGCGACGAGAGGCCGGCGTTCCAGGCGCGCTTCGATGCGTTCTTCACCCGGCTCGACTTGCACCCCACGGCCGACTGGATGGGCAGGCTGCGGCGCGCGAAGGCCGTCTTCGAACGGTTCCGCGAGGCCTCGGAAACGGCCCTCGCGAGCACCCCCGCCATCAAGGACTGACTCCCCTCATGGCGACCATCCTCCTCGCGCCCTTCGCGGGCCATGGCCATATCAATCCCACCCTGAAGCTCGCCCGGGCACTGGGCCAGCGAGGCCACCGCGTGGTCTACGCGGGCCCCCTGGACTGCCAGGAGCTGGTGACCCGCCGCGGGGGCGAGTTCATCCCCGTGCTCGAGGAGCAACTGCCCAAGGGCAGCTTCGACCCCTTCCAGGCCTCCGGGTTCCTGGGGCACGTGCGCCAGCTCCGCGCGCTCACCCGCCGGGTCGACGCCGCGCTGCTGGCCATCGCGGAGGGCGCGCTCGACGGAGTCTTCGAGCGCGTGCGACCGGACCTGGTGGTCTGCGACACCCTCCTCCCGTACACGGCGCTGGTGGCCCATGGCCATGGAGTCCCAGCGGTCTTCTTCAACACCTCCGTGCCCCGCGAGTTCATCCACCCCTTCCTGTCCCGCCCACCCACGGAGCCCTCCCGCAGGCTGCGCGCCCACGCCGTCCGGGCGTTGCTCGGGGTGATGGGGGCGCTGGGCATCGCGCCCCGGATGAACGAGCGCAGCGCACGCATCGCACGCCGCTACGGCTATCCGGTGGAGGCGCTCGCGACGGAGCCCGAGCGCCTGCTCGCGCCCCGGCTGCCAGAGCTGGTCCTCGCCCCGCGTGAGTTCGCCGAGCCCGATGGCTACGTGGAGTCCCACTACATCTACGCGGGGCCGAGCATCGACCTGGACCGGGCCCCCATGGACTTCCCCTGGGAGCGGCTCGACGCCGACAAGCCCCTCATCCTCTTCTCACTGGGCAGCCAGGGCGCCTTCCGCCGAGCGCTGGAGCAGCAGGTGCTCGACACCGTGTTCGCGGCGGCGCGGGCGAGGCCCCAGTGGCAGTTCGTCTTCGCGGTGACGCCCGCCCACGACCCGAAGCCCTACGACGCGGAGCCCAACGTGGTGGCCGTCCACTCCGCGCCCCTGCTCCAGTTGCTGGAGCGCGCCACCGCGGTCGTCACGCACGGCGGCTTCAACACGGTGAAGGAGTGCATCTACTTCGGCGTGCCCATGGTCGTGGTGCCGTTCGTGTTCGACATGCCCGGCGTGGGGCGCGCGGTGGAGCACCGGGGGCTGGGCTTCTCCTGCCCCGCGAAGACACTGAAGCTCGAACACCTGCTCGCATCGCTGGACTCGCTGGTGAACGAGCCGCGGTGGCGCACGGCCCTGGCCGCCATGCGCGCGTGCTTCCATGAGAACGAGCGGAACAACTCGGCCGCGGACGCGCTCGAGCGCCTCCTCCAGGCGCCCGAGGCCCAGGGCGCGCGGCTCAGGCCGGGTTCTTCCGCACGGTGACCTGGAAGGCCTTGCGCACCACCTGGAGGTGCCTGGCCGCGGCGGAGAGGAACGCGTCGATGCCGAGGTCCGGGCGCGAGATGTCCTGGAAGTCCGCGAGCTGCGCGGCGGCCATGCCGTAGTCGTCGAAGGTCATCACCCCACCCGGCTTCAGCAGCCGCCAGCACAGCACGGCGTCCTCCAGGACGTCGTACGTCTCGTGCGAGCCGTCCACGTAGATGAAGTCATACACGGGCTCGGGAGGAAGCCGGCGCAGGGCGACATGGGACAGGCCCACCCGCTTCTCCACGCGCTCGCCCGCGCCGCTCGTGGCGATGTTCTCGTCGAACAAGCGCGCGGCATTCCCCTCGAACAGGTCCACGCAGGTGATGCGCGATGTCGGGTGCGTGAGCACGTTCTCCAGGAGCCAGATGGCGGAGCGTCCCTCGAAGCTGCCAATCTCCAGCACCCTCGCGCCAGGCTGCCCCATCAACGGCGAGAGCACCTCGCGCCACTCGGCTTCGCACTTGGACATCCAGTCCGTGGAGAAGCGGTAGCGGCCCACCTGCCGCAGCGCCGGGTTGCGCTCCATGTACCCGCGCGCCGCCGCCTTGACCTCCGGGGAGGCCCACTTGAAGTCCAGCAGCCGCCCGAGCGCGGCGTGCACGGAGCTCCGCAGGTTGTCCACCGACGCGGCATGAGGCCCCAGCCGCGCCGCCGCCCCGTTCGTCAGCATCGCGCCCAGGCTCTCCACCTCCCGGAGCCACGCGAGGATGCCCTCGTTCGCGGCCGCGGGCTCCATCCGCAGGAAGCCCTGGAAGCGCATGGCCAGCGACGACACCTGTTGGGACAGCTCAACCCCGGGGTTCACGCGGGCCTGCCTTTCTTCAGAGGGAGGGGCACTCACGACACCCTGCCGGCGTCCGCGAGTGTCTTGGATGGTTCCATGCGGTATACCGCGAGGTCAAGGAATCACGATTAATCTCGAATGTAAACATTTCCTGATTATGTATAAACAGGCCTCGATGAAGCTCCTTCCATGAATGACACCCGCCTCCTGGTCAGCAGCATCATCCGAATCACCGAGCCCGGTGAGCGCAGCGGCTCCGTGCGACTGGTCAGCCTGAAGGAGCGGCGCGTCCTGGCGGACTGGCCCATTCCGGAGAGTCCCTTTCGTGCGTACGACCCGAACCCGCGCGGAGGGCTCAGGGGCGGTCGCGGCATCAGCGGCGACGGGGAGCGGCTCGTGGTGGCGGTGACGGATCGCCTCTTCGTCTTCAATCGCGAGTGGAGACAGGTGGGAGAGCTGAGCCATCCCCTCCTCGGCCAGGTGCATGACCTCCTGGTCGAACCGGATGGCGTCTGGGTGACGGCCAGCGCATCGGACATGGTGATGAAGCTGGGCTGGGACGGCGCAGTGCTGCGCGCGTGGAGCTGGCGGGAGGACCCCGCGCTGGCCCGGGAGCTGAAGCTGGCGGACGCGCTCGGCGGAGCGCTGAGCGACGATTACCGGGACCCGCGCCGGCTCCCCGCCTTCTTCGACTTCGTCCATGTGAATGGCGTGGCACGCTGCCCCGAGGGGCTGCTCGTGTCCTTCGGCTTCGTCCCGTCCCGGCTCTCACGACGCATCCAGGCGCTGACGGACCTTCCCGACGCGCTCCTGCGGCGGCTGGGGCGCGGGACGCGAAAGACGAAGGCCTCGAGCGCGTTCGACCTGCGCTTCCTGGCCTCGAGCTTCACGGCCTCCTCCTGGGTCGGCGTGCTGTTGCCGGACCAGGGGCCCGCGCGCGTCGTCGCCCGCCAGGACGGCATCCTGCGGCCCAACCACAACCTGCTGCGGCACCGGGACACGCTCGTCTACAACGACACCCACAACAACCAGGTCGTGCAGCAGGCGGTGGATGGGAGCTGGAAGCGGCAGGTGGCCATCCCCGGAGATCCACCCTTCGTCCGCGGTCTCGCGCCCCTGGGGGGAAACCGCTTCCTCGTGGGCAGCCAGCGGCCGGCCGCCTTGTATGACGTGGACTTCGATTCACCGCGCTGCGAGCGGCTGCTCGAGCTGGGCACCCACCGCCACGAGTGCGTCTACGGCATCCACGTCGTGCCGGACTGTTTCGGCGAGCCCCCGGAGGAGCTCTGGGCGCCCGCGTCCCCGGCCAACAACGCGCGGCCCCGGAACGAAGCGCGGGTGGCCTAGCACACCGCCGCGCGACGTGCTGTCCGGACACCTGCTTTTGACATGAGCGCGTGTTTCAGGTCCGGACGGACTCGTGGTCGAAGGAAGCATATTGCCGGTTTGACCAGTTGAGCCATGTTTCCATAGTCTGCATGGCTGACTTCAACCACAGGTCTTCCAGGTATCCCTTGTCATTCATGAACTACTCGTTTCGCGGCCCATTCTTGCGCTGCGTGCTCGCGACCCTCGCGATCTTCACCCTGGCCGCCTGTGGTGAAGACACGGTCCCGGAGCCGCCTCCCATCGCCGCGCCGGGCTACGAGGCCACGATCCGGCTCACCCGCCACGGGATTCCCCACATCACCGCCAGGGACCTGGGCAGCGCGGCCTTCGGCCAGGGCTATGCCTTTGCCCAGGAGCACGTCTGCGCCCTGGCGGATCAAGTCCTCAAGGTCCGCAGCGAGCGGGCCCGGTTCCTGGGCGCGGGCGCTGGCAATGCCAACGTGGCCAGTGACTTCGGCTACCTCGCGCTGGACGTCTACGGCCGCGCGCGGGAGGCGCTCCCCAGGTTGCCGGTGGACGTGAAGTCGATGATCGAGGGTTACGTCGCGGGCTACAACCGCTACCTCGAGGAGGTGGGCCCCGCCGGACTGCCCCCTGGCTGCGTCAACGCCGCGTGGGTGAGGCCCATCAGCGACGTGGACCTGATGGCCTACCACGTCAGCCTGGCGCTGCTCATGAGCAGCTACCAGTTCGTCGCCGCGGTCACCAATGCCCAGCCGCCCACGACCACGGGCGGCATGCGCATCACCGTGCCGTCACCGGAGGCCTTCAAGGAGCTGCGCGATCACGACACGGGGAGCAACGGCTGGGCCATTGGCGCCGATCGCTCACAACGGGGCCGCGGCATGCTCGTGGCCAACCCCCACTTTCCCTGGCAGGGCGAGCTGCGGCTCTGGGAGAGCCACCTCACCGTGCCGGGCGTGATGAACGTCTACGGCGCGAGCCTGCTGGGCGTGCCGGGGGTGCTCATCGGCTTCAACGATAACGTCGCCTGGACGCACACGGTGTCCGCCGGCCAGCGGATGACGCTGTACCGGCTGAAGCTCGTGCCCGGCAAGCCGACCCACTACCTGTATGACGGGCAGGAGCGGCAGATGACGGCGCGGGAACACACCATCCTCGTGCGCCTGCCGGAGGGCTCGCTCACCAACGTGAAGCGCACGCTCTACAGCAGCCACGTCGGCCCCATGCTCGCCATCCCCGGCGCCACGGACTGGACCTCCACGGTCGCCTTCACGTACCGCGACGCCAACCTGGAGAACTCCACCCTGCTGGCCCAGTTCCACGCGATGAACCGGGCGCGCAACCTCCAGGAGTTCAAGGAGGCCTTCGCCACCATCCAGGGCATCCCCTGGGTCAACACCCTGGCGGCGGACCGTGACGGCAACACCTGGTACGCGGACGCCGCGGCCACGCCCGACCTGAGCAGCGCGGCGATCGACGCCTGGCGCACGGCCAGCTCGGGCGTGGACCCGCAGGTGACCTTGTTCCTGCGCAACCTCAACCTCGTGCTGCTCGACGGCAGCACCTCCGTCAACGAGTGGGTGGCCACTCCCGGCGGACGCAGCCCGGGACTCATCCCTTTCGCCCGCGTGCCCCAGCTCGCGCGGCGTGACTTCGTCTTCAACGCCAACGACAGCTACTGGCTCACCAATCCGGCGGAGCCCCTGCCAGACCTGTCCCCCCTGCACGGTCCCACGCGCCGCAGCCAGCAGCCGCGCTCGCGCATGAACCTGGTGATGTTGACCGAGCAGACGGCGGAAGGGGCCTCCGGCGCGGATGGGAAGTTCACGCTCGACGAGCTCCAGGCCGCCATCCTCAGCAACCGCGGCCTCGTGGCGGAGATGCTGCGCCCCGGAGTCGTGGAGCGCTGCCAGGCCACGCCCACAGCGACCTACCAGGGCAGGAGCGTGGACCTCACCCGGGCCTGCGCCATCCTCGCCGCCTGGAACGGTCGCTTCGACGTGGACAGCGTGGGCGCGGTGCTCTGGCGCGAGTTCATCGGGACCTATCTGGTGAACCAGTTGCTGAACAAGGGCACGCTCTTCGACACGGCCTTCGACGTCAACGCGCCCTTCACCACGCCTGGCACCCTCACGCCCGCCCCCGCGCAGGGTGAGGACCCGATGCTCGTCAAGCTCGCGCAGGCGGTGACGCTGCTGACGTCCTCGAACATCTCCCTGGACGCGCCCCTGGGCAGCGTGCAGTTCACCCCGCGCCGCGGCCTGCGCATCCCCATCCACGGTGGCCACAACCGCGACGGCGTGGCGAACGTCGTCAACTACGGCACCATCCAGTCCACGCTCATCGACGTGCCGCCCGCGCGGGCCAGGCTGCTCAATGGCGAGACGGGCCTGACGTCGGACGGCTACGTCATCACCTCCGGGTCCAGCTTCCTCATGGCCCTGGAGTTCACCGACACCGGCGTGCAGGCGCGAGCCTTGATGACCTACGGCCAGTCGTCCAATCCCGCCTCGCCCTACTACTCGGACCAGACGGAGCTCTTCTCCGGGAAGCAGTGGCGCGACATCCGCTTCACCGAGGAGCAGATCCTCGCGGACCCGGCCCTGGTGGTGCAGTCCGTGTCGGCTCCGTAACCCCTCTGTATCTCCACGGGCGGGGCGTCCCGCCCGGGAGCCTCGACAGGGCCTCCGGCTGCCCCCGGGGGCCCGTTCCTCACTTGCATGTCCTCCCGAGTGAAACCCGTCCTCCGATCTCGGAGGACGAGCCTTCACCCGTCGTGCTCGGCACCGCCCGCCCAGGCCCGCCAGGTGCCCGAGACACTGGAAACGTGAACTTCATGTCCGCCCACTCCACCTCGTCTCCTGGCTCCTCCACGTCTCTCGTCGGCCTTCTGCGTCAGCGGGCGCAGGGCCGGGCAGAGGACCCGCTCTACACGTTCCTGGAAGAGGACGGGGCCGCCAGCGGGATGACGGGCGGGGAGCTGGACCGCTGGGCCCGGCGCATTGGCGCGGCGCTGGAGGCGGTGGCTCCCGCCGGGGCGCGCGTCGTGCTGCTGTACCCGCCCGGCCTGCAGTACATCGCGGGCTTCTTCGGGTGCCTGTACTCACAGCGGGTCGCGGTGCCGGCCTACCCTCCGGATCCGCTCCGGCTCGGGCGGACGCTGCCCCGGTTGCGGGCCATCATCGAGGATGCACGGGCCACGGTGGTGCTCACCACCTCGTTCATCGCGTCCTTCGCGGAGATGCTGTTCGAGCAGGCCCCGGAGCTCCGGTCGCTCCAGTGGGTGGCCACCGACACGCTCCCCGAGGACACGGGGCACGACTGGACGCCGGCGGACGTCGGCCCGGACGCGCTGGCCTTCCTCCAGTACACCTCCGGCTCCACGGGCACGCCCAAGGGGGTGATGCTCAGCCACGGCAACCTGCTGCACAACCTGGGGCTCATCGCGCACGCGTTCGAGAGCCGCCAGGACTCCGTGGGCGTCATCTGGCTGCCGCCCTACCACGACATGGGGCTCATCGGCGGAATCCTGCAGCCGCTCTACATGGGGTTCCCCGTGGCGCTGATGTCGCCGCTGGACTTCCTCAAGCGCCCGCTCCGGTGGCTGGAGGCCGTGTCGCGATTCAAGGGCACCATCAGCGGCGGTCCGAACTTCGCGTTCGACCTGTGCGTGCGCAAGAGCACGCCCGAGGAGCGCGCGGCGCTCGACCTCAGCGCCTGGGAGGTCGCGTTCTGCGGCGCCGAGCCCATCCGCCCGGAGGTGCTCGCGCGCTTCACGGAGGCGTTCGCGCCGAGCGGGTTTCGCCCCGAGGCGCTCTACGCCTGCTACGGCCTCGCCGAGGCCACGCTGATCGTCTCGGGCGGCAATAAGGGCGTGTTCCCCGTCCATCGTTCGTTCTCGCCCGGAGCGCTGGCGCGCAATGAGGCCCGAGTCGACACGACGGCCGAGGGCCAGGTGCTCGTCGGCTGCGGCGGGAACCTGCCGGACCAGGAGCTGCGCGTCGTGGACCCCGCGACGTGCGCGCCGTGCCCGCCGGGCACCGTGGGAGAGATCTGGGTCTCCGGCCCGAGCGTGGCGCGGGGCTACTGGCAACGTCCCGAGGAGACAGCCCGCGCGTTCGAGGCCCAGGTGCCCGGAAGTGACAGGCGATTCCTGCGCACGGGCGACCTTGGATTCCTGCACGAAGGCGAGCTGTTCGTCTCCGGGAGGCTCAAGGACCTCATCATCCTTCGCGGCCGCAACATCCATCCCCAGGATCTCGAACTGACCGTCGAGCAGAGCCACCCCGCGCTCCGCCCCGGTTGCACCGCCGCCTTCGCCTTGGACGTCGACGGTGAAGAGCGGCTCGTCGTCGTCCAGGAGGTGGATGTCCGCAAGCTGGTGGATCCCGCCGAGGTGACGGCCCTGGTGCGCCGCCGGCTCGCGGAGCAGCACGACGTCCAGCTCCACGCGCTCGCGTTGATTGAACCCGGCAGTATTCCCAAGACGTCCAGCGGGAAGATCCAGCGCAACGGCACCCGCGCGGCGTTCGTCGCCAGCGAGCTGGCCCTCGTGTCGACCTGGCGCGAGGAGGCCGCGGCCGGCGCGACAGCTCCGGAGGCAGTGGCGCTGTCCTCGAACGCGACCCTGGAGGAGACCGCCACCTGGCTGCGGGCCACCCTGGGCCGGCGGTTGCGTGTCCGGGCGGAGGAGCTGGATCCCGCCGTGCCCATCACCCGCTTCGGCTTCGACTCGCTCGTCGCGATCGAGCTGGGACACGCGCTGGAGATCGCCACGGGCGTCTCCTTGCGCATGGAGGAGCTGCTGCGAGGACCCAGCGTCACGGAGCTGGCGGCACTGCTGCACGGACGGCGCTCGGCCGCTAAGGCGGCGCTCCCGGCCATCACTCGCCGCGCGGACGACACGCCACCCCTGCTCTCCCCCGGCCAGGAGCGGCTATGGCTCCTGGAGCAGCTCCAGCCGGGCGGTGCCCTGTACAACCTCGCCGTGGCCGTCCGGTTCAAGGGCGCCCTGGACACCGTGGCCTTGGAGCGCGCGTTCCAGGACATCGTGCGCCGCCACGAAGCGCTGAGGACCACCTTCCGCGCCGTGGAGACGGAAGGTCCGGCCGTGCTGATCGTCTCGCCGGACGCGGACTTCACGCTCACCACCGACGACCTGCGCGCGCGGCCGGCCACCGAGCGGGAGCGCGAGGTCCAGCGACGCGCGGACGCCGAGGCGCTCCGGCCCTTCCTGCTGACGCAAGGGCCGCTCCTGCGCGGTCTCCTGCTGCGGACCGGCGAGAAGGAGCACGTGCTCGTGCTCACGATGCACCACATCGTCTCGGACGGCGCGTCCATGGAGGTGCTCGTCCGCGAACTCGCGGCGCTCTACGCGGCGCACACCTCCGGTCAGCCGGCGGCGCTGCCCGAGCTGTCGCTGCGGTACTCCGATTACGGCGCGTGGCTGCGCGAGCACCTGCGGGGTGAGACGCTGGAGCGATTGCTCGGCTACTGGCGGCGGCAGCTCGAAGGTGTGCCCGAGGTGCTGGAGTTGGGCGTTGCGCGGCCCCGGCCGGCGGTGTCCACGCACCAGGGTGACAGCGTGGAGGTGAAGCTGTCGGCCCCGCTGATGGAGCAGGTGAAGTCCCTCGCGCGCGAGCAGGGCGTGTCACCCTTCGTCGTGTTGCTGGCGGCGTTCCAACTCCTGCTGGCCCGTTACTCGGGGCAGGACGACATCTGCGTGGGCACGCCCATCAACGGTCGTGACCGCCCGGAGACGCAGGGACTCATCGGCTTCTTCGTCAACACCCTGGTCATGCGCACGCGGCTGGCGGGAGCCGCCACCTTCCACGAGCTGCTCGCGCGCGTGCGCGACGTCACCCTGGAGGCCTATGCCCACCAGGAACTGCCGTTCGAGAAGCTGGTGGAGGCGCTGCGGCCGACGCGCCACCTCGGGGCCTCGCCGCTGTTCCAGGTGGTGCTGGCCATCCTGCCGGACCCGCTCTCCGCGCAGCCGTTGCCAGGGCTGGAGCTTCAGCAACTGGAGCTGCCAAGCCGCCTGGTCCAGAGCGACCTGCGCCTCGCGCTCGCGGAGAGCGTCCAGGGCCTCCACGGCCGGCTGGAGTACAGCACGGACCTGTTCGACGCAGCGACGGCGCGCCAGCTCGTCAAGCACCTCGGCGCCCTGCTGGAGGCCGCGGTCTCCCAGCCCTCGGCGCCACTGGCGTCCCTGTCCCCGCTGGATGAAGCGGAGCGCCGCCAGTTGCTCGTCGAGTGGAGCGGCGCCGTCCCCGGTGAGCCGGAGGATGTCTGCGCTCACCGGCTCTTCGAGGCGCAGGTCGCGCGGACTCCCGACGACGCCGCGCTCAGCTTCGATGGTGAAGAGCTGAGCTACCGCGAACTCAACGCGCGGGCCAACCGGCTGGCGCGGGTGCTTCGGCGCCGGGGCGTGGGGCCGGAGGTCCTCGTCGGCCTGTGCGTCGAGCGCTCGTTCGAGATGGTCGTGGGGCTGCTCGCCATCCTCAAGGCGGGCGGCGCTTACGTGCCGATCGACCCGAGCCAGCCCATGGAGCGGCTCGCCCTCATCCTCGACGATACGCGCGCGCCACTCGTCCTCACGCGCCGCGCGCTGGTCGACCGGCTGGGCGGGCAGCAGGCCCGGGCGCTGTGCCTGGAGGACGTGGAGGCCGAGGTCCGCCTCGAGTCCACGGAGGACCTCGACGCTGGCGCCACTGGCGGCAACCTCGCGTACGTCATCTACACTTCGGGCTCGACGGGCCGCCCCAAGGGGACGCTCCTCCAGCATCGGGGCCTGTGCAACACCGCGCGGCAGACGCTCGCGGTGATGAAGCTGGAGGTGGGCAGCCGCCTCCTGCAGTTCTTCGCGCTGAGCTTCGACGCGGCGGTCTCCGACATCTTCCCGCCGCTGCTGTCGGGGGCCACGCTGGTCCTGGTGCCCAGGGACCGGCTGATGCCGGGGGCTCCGCTCGAGCAGACCCTGAACGAGCAGGCCATCACCGTCGTCACGCTGACGCCATCCGTCCTCGCGCAGCTCTTCCCTGCCGGAGTGACAAGCCTGCGGACCGTGCTCACGGCGGGCGAGGCATGCACGCCGGAGATCGCCTTGCGCTGGGCGGACCGGCTGCGCTTCGTCAACGCCTATGGCCCCACCGAGGTCACCGTCTGCGCGACCTTCAATACGGCGATGGACCCCGAGCGCCCCACGCTGGGCAGGCCGCTGGCCAACGTCCAGGTGTACGTGCTGGATGACGCGCTCCAGCCCGTGCCGGCCGGTGTTCCAGGCGAGCTGTACGTCGCGGGCGTGGGCCTGGCGCGGGGCTACCTGGGCCGCCCGGACCTCACCGCCGAGCGGTTCGTCCCCCACCCCTACTCCTCGGTGCCCGGTGCCCGGCTGTACCGCACGGGCGACCGGGTCCGACACCTCGCCGACGGCGACCTGGAGTACGTGGGACGTGTCGACGACCAGGTGAAGCTGCGCGGCTACCGCATCGAGCCGGGTGAGATCGAGGCTGCGCTGCGCGCGCAACCGGGTGTGCGCGACGCGGCGGTCATCGTCCGAGAGGACGTCGCGGGCGATCCGCGACTGGTGGCCTACGTGGTGGCCTCGCTCGAGGTGGCGCGCGGGCTGCGCGGCGCCATCGAGCCGCGACTGCCGGAGTACATGGTTCCCTCGGCCTTCATCCCGCTCGAGGCGCTCCCGCTGACCCACCACGGGAAGCTGAATCGCAAGGCCCTGCCTCCGCCGGAGGACCCGCGCCTCACGCTGGGCGAGGAGTACGCCGCGCCCACGACGGACACGGAACACAAGCTGGTGGCCATCTGGGCGGAGGTGCTGCGGACCGACCGCATTGGCATCCACGACGACTTCTTCGACCTGGGCGGTCACTCGCTCATGGCCACCCAGGTCATCTCCCGCATCCGCACCGCCTTCGGCGTGGACCTGCCCCTGACCGCGTTGATGACCGATGCGACCACCGTGGCCGTGATGGCCCGCCGCATCGACGCGAGCGCGCAGCAGCCCCGCAGGGCCCCGCCGCCGCTCGACAGGGTGCCTCGTACCGGGCCCCTTCCGCTGTCGTTGGCGCAGGAGCGCCTGTGGCTGGCCGACCAGCTCTCCCCGGGCTCACCTCTCTACAACGTGCCCGCCGCGGTGAGGATGCGCGGCATGCTCCACGTGCCCGCCCTGGAGCGAGGTCTCGCCGAGCTCATCCGCCGGCATGAGGCGCTGCGCACCGTCTTCCGCGAGGTGGACGGGCGCCCGGTGCAGGTCATCCTGCCTCCGGGGGAACTGGCGCTGCCGGTGGAGGATTTGGGTGGCCGCTCGCGCGAGGAGGCGGAGACGGAGGCTCGGCGCCTGGCGCGCGAAGAGGCCGTGCGCCCATTCAACCTGGCGCACGGGCCGCTCGTGCGCACGGTGCTCGTCCGCCTGGGTGAGGACGAGCACATCCTCTGCCTGACGCTGCACCACATTGTCTCCGACGGTTGGTCGGGCGGCGTGTTCCTGCGCGAGCTCGCGGCGCTCTACGGCGCCTTCAGCCAGGGCGGGCCCTCGCCGCTGGCGGAGCTGCCCATCCAATACGCCGACTACGCGGCGTGGCACCGCGGCTGGCTCGAGTCCGGTGTGCTGGCGGAGAACCTGGCCTGGTGGCGGGGCCAGTTGACGGAGCTGCCCACGCTCCAGTTGCGCACCGATACGCCTCGCCCTCCGGGTGAGCGCTTCCGCGGTGACAGTCGGCGCTTCACCTTCCCCGCGGAGCTGACCGCGCGGCTGGAGTCGCTCGCTCGCGGTGAGGGCGCCACGCTCTTCATGGCGCTGCTCGCGGTCTTCGACGTCCTCCTCCATCACCACACGGGGCAGGACGACATCGTCGTGGGCACCGACATCGCCAGCCGCGAGCACGACGCGCTCGAGGGCATCATCGGCTTCTTCACCAACCAGCTCGTCCTGCGCACGCCACTGTCGGGCCAGCCCACCTTCCAGGAGCTCCTCTCGCGCGTACGGCGGGTCGCCCTGGAGGCCTACGAGCACCAGGACACGCCCTTCGGCCGGCTCGTCCAGGAGCTGCGCGACCAGCGCGCCGCCACGGGACAGCCGCTCTTCCAGGCCAAGCTCGTCCTCGAGAACGCCCCCATGCCCGCGATGCGGTTGCCGGGCCTCGCCCTGGAGCTCATGGAAGGCGCGAGCAACGGGTTGGCGCGCTGGGACCTGCTGCTCATCCTCACACCCGACCGTGAGGGGCTGAGCGTCGTCGCCGAGTACAACACCGACGTCCTCGACGGCGAGGGGATGGCGCGCCTGTGGGAGCACTTCCTCCTGCTGGCCCACGCCGCCGTCGAAGCCCCCGGACAGCGCATCTCCACCCTGCCCATGCTCACCCGCGAGGAGCACCAGCGGCTGGCGGCATGGAATGGCCCCTCGCGGCACATCGCTCCGGACGCGTGCATCCCCGCCTGCTTCGAGCAGCGCGTGTCGGCGGCGCCGGACGCGGTGGCCCTCGTCTTCCAGGAGCAGACGCTCACCTACGGCGAACTCAACCGCCGCGCCAACCAGCTCGCCCACCACCTGCGCGGGCTCGGCGTGGGCCCTGGCAGCCGCGTGGCCCTGGCGCTGGAGCGCTCGCTGGAGCTGGTGATCGGCATGGTGGCGATCCTCAAGGCCGGCGGCGCCTATGTCCCGCTCGACGCGAGCTACCCGGCGGAGCGCCTGTCCTTCCTGCTGGAGGAAGCAAGGCCGGCGGCCATCGTGACGCGCTCGGAGGTCGCCGACGAGCTGCCCGCGCACTGGGCCCAGCTCGTGTGCATGGACCGCGATGAGGCCACGATTGGACAGAGGCCGGAGCACGACCTGGCGCACGCGGTGGGCCCGGAGTCCGAGGCCTACGTCCTGTTCACCTCCGGTTCGACCGGAACGCCCAAGGGCGTCGCGGTGCCCCATCGCGGAGTGCTCCGGCTGGTCCAGGAGCCGGGCTACGTGCGCCTGTCGTCGGAGGAGACCCTCCTGCAGTTGGCGCCGCTCGCCTTCGACGCGTCCACCTTCGAGGTCTGGGGCGCGCTGCTGAACGGCGCCCGGCTGGTCATCGCGCCGCCGCACGCGCCGTCACTCGACGAGCTGGGCGGGCTCATCTCCCGTGAGCGCATCACCACGGTGTGGCTGACGGCGGGCCTGTTCCACCAGGTCGTCGACACGCACCTCGGAGCCTTGGCGCCAGTGCGACAGCTGCTTGCCGGCGGTGACGTGCTGTCGGCTCCGCACGTGGCGCGCGTGCTCGAGACCTACCCCACCTGCCGGGTCATCAACGGCTACGGTCCCACGGAGAACACGACGTTCACCTGCTGCTTCCCGGTGACGGACCGTGAGGACCTCCGCGCGGGCGTGCCCCTGGGCCGGCCCGTCCCGGGCACGCGCGTGTACGTGCTCAACCCGGCGTTGGCGCAGGTCCCCATCGGCGCGCCCGGAGAGCTGTACGCCGCGGGAGATGGGCTCGCGCACGGCTACCTCCACCAGCCCGCGCTGACCGCGGAGCGCTTCATCCCCGACCCCTTCGGCACCACGCCCGGGGCCCGGCTGTACCGCACCGGCGACCTGTGCCGCGTGCGCCGTGACGGCACGCTCGAGTTCCTTGGCCGCGTCGACAACCAGGTGAAGGTCCGTGGCTTTCGAATCGAGCCAGGGGAAGTCGAGACCGCCGTGCGACGCCACCCGGCGGTGCGGGACACCGTGGTCGTGGCGCGCGAGTTCGCCGGAGAGAAGTCCCTGGTGGCCTATGTCGTTCCCGTCGAGGGCCAGACGGTGACCGTCGACGGGATGCGGTCCTTCCTGTCGGACAAGCTGCCCGCGCACATGGTGCCAGCCGCCGTCGTAACACTCGCGGAGCTGCCGCTCACGGCCAACGGCAAGGTCGACCGTCGCGCGTTGCCGGCGCCGGATGGGGCGCGCCCCGAGCTCGGCACGACCTACGTGGCCCCTCGCACTCCTGCCGAGGAGATCCTCGCCGTAGTGGGCGCGGAGACGCTGGGCGTGAAGACCGTGGGTATCGACGACAGCTTCTTCGACCTGGGCGGCGATTCGATCCGCGCCATCCAGTACGTGGCGCGTTGCCGCGAGCGGGGCGTCGAGCTGTCGGTGGCGACGCTCCTGGAGAAGCAGACCGTCCGCGCCATGGCCGAGACGCTCCTGCACCAGGAGCCACCCCGGACGGCGGCGGCGGCGAGCCAGCTCTTCTCCTTGGTGTCCTCCGAGGACCGGGCGCGGCTGCCCGCGGACGTCATGGACGCCTACCCTCTGGCCGCGCTCCAGGTGGGCATGCTCTTCCAGAGCGAGTACAGCCAGCAGTCGGCGCTCTATCATGACGCCTTCAGCTTCCACTTGGAGCTGGAGGACGCCAGCGCCGAGCCGCTGCGGCACGTCCTCCAGGAGCTGGCCGCGCGCCACCCCGTGCTCCGGACCTCGTTCGATCTGGTCCGCTACAGCGTCCCGCTACAGCTCGTCCACCGCGAGGCGGAGGTGCCGCTGCACGTGGAGGACCTCGGTCACCTGTCCCGCGCCGAGCAGGACACCGTGCTGCGGGAGTGGCTCGGCCGTGAGCGCAGCCGTCCCTTCGCCTGGGACCGGGCGCCCCTGCTCCGCTTCGGCTTCCACCGGCGCGGTGAGCACACGGTGCAGCTGTCCGTCATCTTCCACCACGCGATTCTCGACGGCTGGAGCTTCGCGTCACTGCTGACCGAACTCGTCCCCCGCTACCTGGCCGTGCGGCGGGGCGCGGCGGCGCCCGTCCCTCCGCTGGAGGCGGTGTACCGCGAGTTCGTGGCGCTGGAGCGTCAGGCGCTCGATTCCGAGGAGACGCAGCGTTACTGGCAGGAGCGGCTGGCCGAGGTGTCACGCGTGCGCGTGGACGCCGCCCGCCGGACGGGAGCCCAGGCGCCGGGCCCGCTCCTGTTTCGCGAGTTCCCGCTGACGGAGCCGTTGGCCAGGGGACTCCGGGCTCTGGCCCACCAGGCAGTGGTGCCCATCAAGAGCGTCCTGCTCGCGGCGCACCTGCGGGTCCGAGGGGTGCTCGAGGGGGCCTCCGAAGTGGTGACGGGCTTCGTGGTGAACGGCCGCCCGGAGGTGAGCGACGGCGAGCGGGTGCTGGGCTTGTTCCTCAACAGCGTCCCCTTCCCGGTGCGGCTCGGCGGAGGTACCTGGGTGGAGCTGGTCCGCGAGGTGTTCGCCCGCGAGCAGGCACTCTCCCCGCATCGGCGCTACCCGATGGCGCGGATGCAGCAACAGTTGAGGGGACGCCCGCTGTTCGACGCCCTCTTCAACTTCGTCCACTTCCACGTCTCCGAGGGGCTGACACGCATCCCGGGAATGAGGCTGGTGGAGCCGTACTGGGAGACGTCGTGGCTGGACATGCCGCTCGACACGACGTTCAGCGTGGACCCGGAGACCCAGGACGTGAAGCTCACGCTGCGCAGCCACGGGCGCGAGTGGGACCTGGACAGGCTGGAATACATCGCCGGCATCTACCTGCGCGCGCTGGAAGACATGGCGCTGCGCCCGCTGGGCCGCTACGAGTCCTGCCAGCTCCTCGACGCACAGGAGCGTCACCGCCTGCTCGTCTCCTGGAATGCCACGGCCACGCAGGCGCCACCCGCGAAGCACGTCGGCGCGTTGTTCGAGGCCCAGGTACAGCGGACGCCCGACGCGGTGGCGATCCAGGCCGACGCCCTCTCGTTGAGCTACCGCGAGCTGAACGCACGGGCGAACCAGCTCGCGCGCGTCCTGCGGCGCAACGGGGTGAAGCAGGAGGTGCGGGTCGCGCTCGCGCTTCAACGCGGCCTCGACATGGTGGTGGGCGTGCTGGGCGTCCTCAAGGCCGGCGGTACCTACGTACCGCTCGACCCGAGCTACCCGTATGAGCGGCTCGCCTACGTGCTCAAGGACAGCGCGGCCCAGGTGCTGGTCGCCCATTCCATTCTCCGCGACGAGCTCCCCGACACCGGGGGGCCGCAGGTGTGCCTCGACGAGATCGACCTGTCCCCCGAGGAGGACACGGACCTCGGTGTGACGGTGGACGCGGACCAACTGGCCTACGTCCTCTACACGTCGGGCAGCACCGGCCGGCCCAAGGGCGTCATGGTGACGCACAGGGGCGCCGTCAACTACCTCGTGTGGAGCCGCGAGGCCTATGACGCGGCGTCGGGTGCGGGCGCTCCCGTTCACTCGCCGCTGGGCTTCGACCTGACCATCACCAGCCTGCTGACGCCTCTCATGGCGGGAGGACGAGTCGTCCTGGTGCCCGACACGAAGGCGGGCGAAGGGCTGGCCCAGGTCCTGCGCTCGGGCACGGACCTCTCCCTCGTCAAGCTGACGCCAACCCAGCTGTCGCTCCTGGAGACGCAGCTTGGCGACGTGGCCGTGGCTGGCCGCGTGCGCTGCTTCGTCGTGGGTGGCGAGGCGCTGACCTCCGCCGCGCTCGCATTCTGGCGTGAGCGGGCGCCGGCCACGCGCATCATCAACGAGTACGGCCCCACGGAGACGGTGGTGGGCTGCTGCACCTTCGAGGTGGGTCCCCAGACCGCCCTCGGGAGCACGGTGCCCATTGGCCGCCCCATCGCCAACACGCGGCTGTACGTGCTGGACGCGCACCTCATGCCGGTGGCGGTCGGCGTGGCGGGTGAGCTGTACATCGGCGGAGCGGGCGTCGCGCGTGGCTACAGCCAGCAGCCCGCGCTGACGGCCGAGCGGTTCGTGCCGGATTCGTTCTCCTCCACGCCGGGGCAGCGCCTCTACCGCACGGGAGACCTCGTGCGCTGGCGCGCCGACGGGGAGCTCGACTTCCTGGGACGCATCGACGACCAGGTGAAGGTGCGCGGCTTCCGCATCGAGCTGGGCGAGATTGAAGCGGTGCTCGCCGAGCACTCGGCCGTGAAGGAAGTGGCCGTGGCGGTGCGGGACGACGGCGGTGACCGCAAGCTGATCGCCTACGTCGTCGCTCACGACGCGCCGCCGAACTCCCTGGAGCTGAGAGGCTGGCTGCTGACACGGCTGCCGGAGCCCATGGTGCCCTCGGAGTTCCTCACCCTGGACGCGCTGCCACTCACCCCCAACGGCAAGGTGGACCGCAAGGCCCTGCCCGACATGGACGTGAAGGCGGTGACGGACGGCATGGCGTATGCCGCGCCGAGGACCCCGGTCGAGGAGCGGATCGCGGAGATCCTCGCCATGGTGCTCGGACGACCACGGGTGGGACGGGACGACGACTTCTTCGCGCTCGGTGGGCACTCGCTGACGGCGACGCAGGCCATCGTCCGCGTCCGAGATGCCTTCCGCATCGATCTGCCGGTGGGTGCGCTCTTCGATGCGCCCACCGTGGGCGCGCTCGCCGAGCACGTCGAGCGAGCGTTCGACGCCGGGGTGGGCGTGCGGTGGACGCCCCTGGTGCGCGTGCCGCGCGACGGGGCGCTGCCGCTGTCCTTCGCACAGCAGCGCCTGTGGTTCATGGACCAGTTGGAGCCGGGGAGCGCCGCGTACAACATCCCCGCCTCGCTGAGCATCGAAGGTGACCTGAACGCAGCCGCGCTGGAGCGTGCGTTCGCCGCGCTGGTGGCGCGTCATGAGCCCCTGCGGACGGCGTTCCGCGCCGAGAACGGGCAACCGATCCAGGTCATCTCCCCGGCGGGCGAGCTGCCGCTGCGGCGGGTGGACCTGCGCGGGCTGCCCCTGGCGGAGCGCGACGCCGAGGAGCGGCGCCTGAAGGCCGAGGAGGCGCAGACCCCGTTCGACCTCCAGCGGGGACCGCTGCTGCGCACCGTGCTCATCCAGCAGGACGAGCGCGCATACACGCTGCTCGTGACGCTGCACCACATCATCTCGGACGGTTGGTCCACCGGCGTGATCATCCGCGAGGTGGCCGCGCTCTATGAGGCCTTCTCCGGTGGAAAACCTTCGCCCCTCAAGGAGCTCGACTATCAATACGCCGACTTCGCGGCGTGGCAGCGACGGTGGATGGATGGACCGGAGCTCGAAGCAGAGATCGACTTCTGGCGGATGACGCTCGCCGGCGCCCCCCCGCTGCTGGAGCTCCCCACCGATCGCCCCCGTCCCCCCGTCCGTGCCTACCGGGGAGCGACACACCCGGTAACCCTGCCCAGGGAGCTGTCCGAGGCCATCAAGGCGCTCGGCCAGAAGGAGGGGGCCACGCCCTTCATGGTCCTGCTGGCGGCGTTCCAGACGCTGCTGGCGCGCACCTCCGGCCAGGACGACCTCTGCGTGGGAACGCCCGTCGCGGGCCGGACGCGCACGGAGGTCGAGGGCCTCATCGGCTTCTTCGTGAACACGCTCGTCCTGCGCACGAGTGTGGCGGGAGACCCGTCGTTCCTGGAGCTGCTCGGTCGGGTCCGCGAGGTGACGCTGGCGGCCTACACGCACCAGGACGTCCCCCTGGACAAGCTCGTGGAGCAACTGCACCCCGAGCGCAGCCTGAGCCACCCGCCCCTCTTCCAGGTGGTGTTCGCCCTCCAGAACGCGCCGACGGCCGAGCTGACGCTCCCGGGGCTCGTCCTCAGGGCGCTGCCCACCGAGAGCCAGGCGGCCAAGTTCGACCTGGCCCTGTCGCTCCGCGAGGGGCCTGACGGCTTCGACGGCTTCATCGAGTACGACACGGACCTGTTCGACGCGGAGACGATTTCCCGGATGGAGGACCAGCTGCGCGTCCTGCTCCAGGGTGTCGTGTCCGAGCCGCGGGCGCGTCTGTCGCGGCTGGCGCTCACGCACACGAGCGGGCTCCCGTCCCTCGAGCCACAGCCAGCTCCGGTGCACCCGAGCGTGCTCTCCCTCATCGCCGGACAGGCCTCACGCGCACCCGAGGCGCCAGCGGTCATCGACGGGGAGCGCGTCTTCACCTACGGCGAGCTCGTCCGCGAGGCCTCGCGTCTGGCACACAGGCTCGCGCGCATGGACTCCCATGGGACGCATCCCATCGCGGTGTTGCTGGAGCGCTCGGCCGAGATGGTGATGGCCCAGCTGGCGATCCTCAGGGCGGGCAGCGCGTTCATGCCGCTCGACCCGACCATGCCGGACGCGCGCCTGCGCGTCATCCTCGCCGAGGCTCACGCGGCGGTCGTCGTGACCTCGCCCGCGCTGGCGGCGCGTCTGCCCCCGGGTCTCCAAGTGGTGTTCGCCAACGTCCGTCCGTCCGACGCGGACAGGGGCGCGGACGAAGGCACCACCGAACCGCCGGAGCCACTTCCGTCCCAGTCCGCCTACGTCATCTTCACGTCGGGCACGACGGGCGTCCCCAAGGGAATCACCACCGACCACGCCGCGCTGGCCCACCTGACAGCGTGGCATCAGCGCGACCTCCCCACGGGCCCGGGTGACCGCGGGGCCGTGATGGCCTCCCCCGCGTTCGATGCATCGATGCTGGAGCTCTGGCCCAAGCTCGCGGCCGGAGCGACGCTGGTCATCGTCCCGGACGAGGTGCGCGCCGCGCCCGCCGCACTCGCGCGCTGGATGGCGGACACGGCCATCACCACGGCCTTCTTCACCACGGCGCTCGGGGAGCTGGTCCTGGCCGAGCCGCTCCCGGCGCACCACCGAGTGCGCGTTATCATCGTCGGTGGCGAACAGCTCCGGCGGCGGCCCACCGCCGAGACGCCGTACCAACTCCTGAACGTGTACGGCCCCACCGAAGTGACCGTGCTCGCGACCTGCGATTTCGTGGCGCCGGCCAGTGTCGAGCAGGGGCTCCCCACGATTGGCCGCGCCATCTCGGGGGCCCGAGTTTACGTCCTCGACGCGCACCTGCGGCCGGTACCAGTCGGCACACCCGGCGAGCTGTTCATCGCGGGCGGTGGCCTCGCGCGGGGATACCTGGGCCGGCCGGACCTGACAGCCGAACGGTTCCTCCCCGATCCACACGGCCCTCCGGGCGCGCGCATGTACCGCTCGGGCGACCGGACGCGCATGCGCGCCGATGGGCGGCTGGAGTTCCTGGGCCGGCTGGACAGCCAGGTGAAGCTCCGTGGGTTCCGCATCGAGCTGGGCGAAATCGAAGCAGCGCTCGGAGCGCACCCGGCCATCAAGGAGGCCGTGGTCACCGTGCACGAGGTGGCGGAGGACCGCCGGCTGGTGGGCTACGTCGTGGGCCGCCAGGAGCTGCCGGAGGCCGCGGAGCTGCGCCGCTGGCTCCTCGAACGGCTGCCGGAATACATGGTGCCCGCGGCGTTCATCCGACTGGAGGCGATGCCGCTCGATTCCAACGGCAAGGTCGTGCGCAAGGCCCTGCCCGCTCCCGACGCGCTGTTCGCCGGGAGCACGGAGGGCTACGTGCCCCCGCGGACTCCCACCGAGGAGATCCTCACCGGCCTCTTCTCGCGGGTGCTTGGCGTGGAGCGGGTCGGCATCAAGGACGGCTTCTTCGACCTGGGTGGACACTCCCTGCTGGCCACGCAGCTCGTGTCGCGGCTGCGGGCGGCCTTAGGTGTCGAGCTGCCGCTCCGGGTGCTCTTCGAGTCGGCGACTCCCGAGCACCTGGCCGAGCGCGTGGAAGCCCTGGCGCGCAAGGAAGGCGGGCCACCGGTACCTCCGCTCACGCGAATGCCGCGGGGGGAGCGGCCGCCCCTGTCCTTCGCGCAGCAGCGCCTGTGGTTCCTCGACCGGCTGGAGCCCGGAAGCGCGCTCTACAACCTCTCCCATGCCATGCGGCTGAGCGGGCACCTCGACGTGGAGGCCCTGGAGCACGGCCTCGCGGAAGTGGTGCGCCGCCACGACAGCCTGCGCACGACGTTCGGCATGAATGAGGGGCTGCCCTACCAGGTCGTAGCCTCGGAGTTCCCGTCGGTCCTCGAGCGGGTGCGGATGGAAGGCACGCCCGAGGAGCGCGAGGAGGCCGCCCTGCGCAGGTGCGCGGCGGAGGTGCGCCGGCCGTTCGACCTGGCGCGCGGGCCGCTCATCCGAGCCGTGCTGCTCGAACTCTCCGAGGACACACACGTTCTGATGATGACGATGCACCACATCATCTCGGACGGCTGGTCGGTTGGCGTCTTCGTGCGGGAGATGGCCGCCCTCTACGAGTCCTTCCGGCAGGAGCGCCCATCGCCCCTGGCACCGCTGCCAATCCAGTACGTGGACTACGCGCTCTGGCAGCGCCAGTGGCTGGAAGGCGAAGTGCTGACGGCGCAGCTCGGCTACTGGAAGGACCAGCTCGGCGGGGCGCCCCGTGCGCTGGACCTGCCCACGGACCGCGCGCGGCCCCCGGTTCAGACCTACAGCGGCGCGAGCCACCGCGTCCGCTGGTCGCCCGAGCTGTCCGCACGCGTGAAGGCGGTGAGCCGCCAGGAGGGTGTCACGCCCTTCATGACGCTCCTCGCGGCATTCCAGTCACTGCTGAGCCGCTACTCCGGGCAGGACGACATCTGCGTGGGCTCACCCATCGCGGGACGTACCCGCGAGGAGACCGAGCAGCTCGTCGGCTTCTTCGTCAACACGCTGGTGCTGCGCACCAGCCTCGCGGGCGACCCGAGCTTCCGCGAGCTGCTCGGCCGCGTGCGGAACGGAACGCTGGGGGCGTATGCCCACCAGGACGTGCCCTTCGAGAAGGTCGTCGAGGCGCTCCAGCCCGAGCGCGACCTCAGCCGCTCGCCCCTGTTCCAGGTCATGTTCGCGCTGCAGAACACGGCGGTGCCGGCGCTGGCATTGCCGGAGCTGAAGGTGACGCCGCTCGAGCCGGACCTGCCCACCGCGCGCTTCGAGCTCATCCTGACGCTCATGGAGGAGGACGGCGCGCTGACCGGGGCCATCGAGTACAACACGCGGCTGTTCGACGGGGCGACCATCCGCCGGATGGAGGTACACCTCGTCGGCCTGCTCCAGGCGGTGCTGGAGGACGTCGACCGCCAGCCCTCCCGAGTGCCCCTGCTGTCCGACGTGGAGCGCCGCCAGGTGCTGGTGGACTGGAACGCCACGGAGGCGGTGCTTCCGTCGGGGTGCGCGCACGAACTGGTCGCGGCCCAGGCGGCACGAACGCCGGATGCGCTCGCGGTGACGTTCCAGGACCAACGGGTGACCTATCGCGAGCTGGAGCGGAGGGCCAACCAGTTGGCGCACCGGCTGAGGGCGCTGGGCGTGGGTCCCGAGGTGCAGGTGGGCCTGTGCGTGGATCGCTCGGTGGAGCTGGTGGTGGGCATCCTCGCGGTGCTCAAGGCGGGTGGCGCGTACGTGCCGCTCGACCCGGGATACCCGCGTGAGCGTCTGGCGTTCATGCTCGCCGACAGCGGCGTCCGGGTGCTGCTGGTGCAACGGCATCTGGCGGACGGCGTGGCCGCGCCGGGCGTGACGGTGCACGTGCTCGAGCCGGGTGTGGGCGAAGGCGCACCGGAGACGCCACCGGACGTCGCCGTCGACGCCGACAACCTGGCGTACGTCATCTACACGTCGGGCTCGACGGGGCGGCCCAAGGGGACGCTGCTCACGCACCGCGGCCTGAGCAACACGGCGCTCGCGGCGGTGAAGGAGCATGGCTTCCATCCGGGCAGTCGCGTCCTCCAGTTCGCGGCGACGAGCTTCGATGCGTCGGTGTGCGAGATCTTCGCCACGCTGCTGGCGGGAGCCACGCTGTGCCTGGCGCCGCGCGAGGCGCTGCTGCCGGGGCCCCCGCTGCGGGCCGTGCTGACGGACAACGCCATCACCGCGGTCACCCTGACGCCGTCGGTGCTGGCGCAACTCGAGCCTGAGGGGTTACCCGCCTTGGAGACGGTGATCTCCGCGGGTGAGGCCTGCACGCCGGACGTGGCCCGCCGGTGGAGCCGTGGCAGGCGGCTGCTCAACGCCTACGGTCCCACCGAGGTGACCATCTGCGCGTCCATCAACGGCGCGGTGGACCCCGAGCGTCCCACCCTCGGCCGGCCCTTCCCCAACGTGCGGGTGTACGTGCTGGATGCGCGCCTCGTCCCCGCCCCGGTCGGCGTGGCCGGCGAGCTGTACGTCGGCGGACCGGGCGTGGCGCGCGGCTACACGGGCCGGCCGGACCTGACGGCGGAGCGCTTCGTGCCGGATCCCTTCGGCACGATTCCTGGCGCGCGCCTGTACCGCACGGGCGACATCGTCCGATGGTGCGCGGACGGCGAGCTCGAATACGTCGGGCGCGCCGACGGACAGGTGAAGCTGCGCGGCTTCCGCATCGAACTCGGAGAGCTGGAGGCTGTCCTGCGCGAGCACCCGGCGGTGAGGGATGCCGCTGTCGTGGCGCGGGATGAAGGCGGCACCCGCCGACTGGTTGCGTACGTCACCGGCGACGGGCCGGGCCTCGAGGTGCCGGGGCTGCGCGGCTATCTCACCGAGCGGCTGCCGCAATACATGGTCCCCGCCACGTTCGTGGTGCTGGACGCCCTGCCCCTGTCATCGAGCGGCAAGCTCGACCGCAAGGCGCTGCCGCCGCCCGACGCTCGGCACCTGGGCTCGGCGGCCACATACGAAGCGCCGCGGAGCGACGTCGAGCGCACCGTGGCGGGAATCTGGCAGGAGGTCCTCAACGTGCCTCGGGTGGGCCTGCACGACGGGTTCTTCGAGCTGGGCGGCAACTCGCTCTCGCTCGTGCAGATCCACGGCAAGCTCCAGAGCGCGCTGGGCGTGGAGTTCCCGCTCGTCGAACTCTTCCAGCACCAGAGCGTGAGCGCGCTCGCCGCGCACCTGCGCCGTGTCGCCGACGCCGCGGCCACGCCCGTGGACACCGCCGCCGAGGAGGAGCGCTTCGATTCCCGAAGGGCCCTGCTCGAGCGGCAGCAAGCCCGGAGGCGAGGACGCGCCGGCCCCACCCCGGCCGACTCGGACGGCAATCCGGAGGATTCCCATGAGTGACGACATGGAGCGGTCCGAGCCGTCTCCGGAGGGCGTGGCGATCATCGCCATGTCCGGCCGCTTCCCCCAGGCCGCGACGCTCGAGCAGTTCTGGGACAACCTTCGCTGCGGCGTCGAGGCGCGCACCGTCTTCACCGACGAGGAGCTGCTGGCCGACGGCGCCGACCCGGCCCGCATCCACCAGCCCGGTTACGTCCGCGCGGGCTTCGTGCTCGAAGACGTGGACCGCTTCGACGCGGGGTTCTTCGACTTCAGCCCGCGCGACGCGGAGGTGCTCGATCCGCAGCACCGCGTCTTCCTGGAGTGCTGCTGGGAGGCGCTCGAGCGCGCCGGGTACGCGAGCCGGGCATACCGAGGGCAGATCTCCGTCTTCGGCGGCGCGGGCGCGTCTTCGTACCTCTACAGCAACCTGCTCTCCCGCCCGGACGTCCTCCAGGGAATGGGGACCTTCCAGGTCACCATCAGCAACGACAAGGACTTCCTCCCGCCACGCATCTCCCACAAGCTGGGGCTGCGCGGCGCGAGCGTCGCGGTGCAGACGGCCTGCTCGTCCTCGCTCGTGGCGATCCACCTCGCGTGTCAGAGCCTGCTGACGGGCGAGTCGGACCTCGCGCTGGCCGGTGGCGTGTCCATCGCCCTGCCCCAGCGGACCGGTTACGCCTACCAGGAAGGCGGCGTCGTCTCACCGGACGCGCACTGCAAGACCTTCGACGCGAAGGCCGCCGGCACGGTGCGCGGCTCGGGGGCGGGAGTCGTGGTCCTCAAACGCCTCGCGGACGCTCTCGCGGACGGTAACCCCATCCTCGCGGTCATTCGTGGTTCGGCGGTCAACAACGACGGCGAGGCACGGCTGGGCTACACCGCCCCGAGCATCGAGGGGCAGACCGCGGTCGTCTCCGAGGCCCTGGGCATCGCGGGCGTCCCCTCGGAGAGCGTGACGTACGTGGAGGCCCACGGGACGGCCACGCCCCTGGGTGACCCCATCGAGGTCACCGCGCTCACCAAGGCGTTCCGCGCCCGGCTCTCGCAAGGTGCGCGGGCGCGCTGTGCGCTCGGCTCGGTCAAGACCAACATCGGGCACCTCGATGCCGCTGCTGGCGTCGCGGGGCTCATCAAGACGGTCCTCGCCCTTCAGCACCGGGAGATCCCGCCCTGCCTCCACTTCGAGCAGCCCAACCCGAAGCTCGACCTGGCGAGCAGCCCGTTCTTCGTCAACGACACGCTGCGACCGTGGGAGAGCGACGGCACGCCGCGCCGGGCCGGCGTGAGTTCGTTCGGCATTGGCGGGACGAACGCGCACGTCATCCTGGAGGAGGCACCCGCGAGGCCTTCCTCGACGTCCTCCAGCCGCCCGTGGCAGTTGCTCACGCTGTCGGCGCGCACCGCGCCCGCGCTGGAGGCCGCCACCTCGAACCTCCAGACCTGGCTGTCGCAGCACCCGGAGGCCGAGTTCGCCCAGGTGGCGCACACACTGCAGGTGGGGCGCCAGCGGTTCTCGCACCGCCGTGTCCTGGTCTGCCGTGACGCGGAGGATGCTCGCGCCGCGCTGGAGGCGAGAGACCCCCAGCGCCTGCGGACCACCCTCCAGGAGGACTCCACGAGCCCTATCGTCTTCCTGTTCCCCGGCCAGGGTGCGCAGTACGTGGGCATGGGGCAGGAGTTACACGCGTCGGAGCCCGTCTTTCGCAAGCATGTGGATGACTGCTGCACCCGCCTGAAGTCCCTGCTCGGCTTCGACCTGCGCGAGGTGCTGTTCCCACCGTCCGACGTGGACCCCTCGGCCGCGGAGGCGCGGCTCACCCAGACGGCGGTGACCCAGCCCGCGCTCTTCGTCATCGAGTACGCCCTGGCGAAGCTGTGGATGTCGCTGGGCGTGACGCCGCAGGCGATGCTCGGTCACAGCATTGGCGAGTACGTCGCCGCGTGCATCGCGGGAGTGCTGACGCTCGACGACGCGCTCGCGTTGGTGACGGCGCGCGGCCAGCTCATGCAGTCGCTCCCCTCGGGCGCGATGCTCTCGGTCGCGCTCCCCGAGGCCGAGCTGCGGCCCCTGCTCGGCCCCGCGCTGTCGCTCGCCGCGGTCAACGGGCCCGCGCTCTGCGTGGCCTCGGGCCCCACGGAGATGGTGCAGGCGCTGGAGGCGGTGCTCACCCGGCGGAAGGTCGAGTTCCGCCGGCTGCACACGTCGCACGCCTTCCACTCGGCGATGATGGACCCCATCCTGGAGGCCTTCGCCGCGAAGGTCCGGGGTGTGCGGCTGTCGCGGCCTCGCCGTCCCTACGTCTCCAACCTGACCGGCGCCTGGATCACCGAGAAGGAGGCCACGGACCCGGGCTACTGGGTGGAGCACCTGCGCCAGGCCGTGCGCTTCGCCGACGGAGCGAAGCTGCTGCTCGAGGACACGGCGAACGTGTTCCTGGAGGTCGGTCCTGGCACGACGCTCGGCGCGCTGGTGCGGCAGGCGGGACGGTCGCCAGGGCCGAGCACCATCCTGTCCTCTCTGCGGCACCCGCGTGAGTCTGTCTCCGACCGGACGCGACTGTTGGAGACGGTGGGCCAGCTGTGGCTCGCCGGCGCCGCGCTCGACTTGAACGGGCTCCAGCCCGTGGAGCACCGTCGCCGGCTGCCCCTGCCCACCTACCCGTTCCAGCGCGAGCGCTACTGGATTGAACCGCGCGCGGGTGCCGGGCTCACCCAGGCGCGGGCGGTGGCAGGACCGGGGTTCGTGCGCAAGCAGGGCTCGCTGGCCGACTGGTTCTACGTCCCGGGCTGGAAGCACGCGGTGTGGCCCGGCTTGAGCATGGCGGCGACACGCTGGCTGGTGATGCTCGATGAGCGTCTCGGTCCCGCGCTGGCCGACCGCCTGGAGGCCACGGGCGGGGACGTCGTGAGGGTGGCCACGACGGACGCCTACGGCCGCCAGGGACCTCGCCGCTTCACGGTGGCCGAGGGGCAGCCGGAGGGCTACACGCGCCTGCTCGCGGAGCTCGACGCGGATGGATGGAAGCCCGAGCGGGTCGTCCACCTGGGGAGCGTCGCCGGGGCCTCGCTGGACGAGGCGTCCGCGGTGGACCGGGCGGTGAACGGGTTCCATGATCTGCTGCATCTGGCGAGCGCACTGCACACACGGAAGGCAGCGCCGGCTGTCGAACTCATCGTGGTCACCGCCGGTGCCCAGGACGTCACGGGAGAGGAGTCCCTGTGTCCGGCGAGCGCGCTCCTCGTGGGGGCATGCAAGGTCCTGCCGCAGGAGCTGTCCCCCGCCCTGCACGTGCGCACAATCGACGTCGCCCCGACGGAGGTGGGTGGAGCGCGGCTCACGCGCCTGCTGGTGGACGAGCTCCGCGTGGAAACGGCCGAGCCGGTCATCGCGTACCGGGGTGGACGCCGCTGGGCGGAGACCTACGAGCGCGCGCGCCCGCCAGAGGGGGGACAGGGCCGGCTGCGTGAGCGCGGTGTCTACCTCATCACGGGTGGGCTCGGGCGCATCGGACTGACGCTGGCCGAGGAACTCGCGACGTCGTTCCAGGCGCGGTTGGTGTTCGTGGGCAGGTCAGCGTTTCCCGCGCGCGAAGCGTGGGAGGCGTGGCTGGCTTCCCATGGCTCGAACGACGAAACATCGCGGCGCATCCGCCAACTGCTCGTCATCGAGCAGCGCGGTGGCGAAGTCCTTGTGCTCCGCGCGGACATCTCCCGCCCGGAGGAAGTCGCGGAGGTCCTCGCGCGAACCGAGGCGCGCTTCGGAGCCCTCCACGGGGTGATCCACTCGGCGGGAAGCCTGGGTGAGCGGGCCCACGTCCCGGTCCTGGACCCTGGTGACGCGCGGCATGCGGAGCAATTCGACGCGAAGGTGCGCGGAGTCCTGGCGCTCGAACGCGCACTGCGGGGCCGCGCGCTGGACTTCGTGCTGCTGCAATCCTCCCTGGCGGCGGTGCTGGGGGGAATCGGGTTCTCGGCCTATGCGGCGGCAAACCTGTTCATGGACGCCTTCGCTGCCCGCCAGAACCGGAGCGAGTCCACGCCCTGGCTCAGCGTGGACTGGGATGGCTGGGGCGACGAGGAGACGCTCGACGAGGGGATGCTGGCGCTCACGATGGCCGAGGGCGTCGCCGCGTTCCGGAGCGTGCTCCGCGGCGACGTTCCGCGCTGGGTCGTATCGACCGGAGACCTCTCCACGCGGTTGGCCACCTGGGTCCAGCCGGTGGCGGCGCGTGGGGACGCGGCGAGCGCGGTGTCGTCGCATGCGCGCCCCCAGCTCGCGACCGGCTACGTGGCCCCTCGCGACGCATTGGAACAGGAGCTGGCGGCGATGTGGCAGGAGCTCCTCGGCGTGACCCCGGTGGGCCGCCACGACAGCTTCTTCGATCTCGGTGGGCACTCGCTGCTCGGGACGCAGTTGCTGTCGCGCCTGCGAGAGACCTACCGGGTCGAGCTGCCGATCCGGACGTTGTTCGAGACCCCGACGGTCGCCGGCCTCGCGGAGGCGATCACCCAAAGCCGGAGCGGGCCCGAGACGCGCCCAGATCCCGCGCCCACGACAGCGGGCGCCACACCGTCCCGCGCCCCACTGTCCTTCGCCCAGCAGCGCCTCTGGTTCTGGGAGCGCCTGGAGCCGGGCACGTCCGTCTACAACATCCACACGGCGCTCCAATGTGACGGTGACCTCGACGTGGGCGCCCTGGGGCGGAGCCTCGATGCACTGGCGGCTCGCCACGAGGCGCTCAGGACCACCTTCGTCGAGGAGGGGGACCAGGTCGTCCAGGTGATCGCCCGCCGGCTCGACCTGGAGGTACCCGTCACCGACCTGCGCGATCGCTCCGACGACACGCGCGCGGACGAGGCACGCCGCGTCGCGGAGGAAGAGGGACGCCGGCCCTTCGACCTGGAGAAGGGACCGCTCCTGCGCGCCCGACTCATCAAGCTGGCCGCGCGCGAGCACGTCGTCACCCTCACGGTGCACCACAGCATCTTCGACGCGTGGTCACTCGGCCTGCTCATCCGTGAGCTGGCGGAGCTCTACGCGGCCTTCGCGGCCGGGCGGCGGCCCCGCCTGCCCGAGCTCACCATGCAGTACGCGGACTTCGCCCGCTGGCAGCGGGAGCGGCTCCAGGGCGACGTGCTCGAAGCGGAGCTCGCGCACTGGCGCACGCGGCTCGCGGGAGCCCCGCCGGCGCTGGAGCTGCCGACGGATCGCCCCCGGCCAGCGACGCCGTCATACGACGGGGCGAGTCATCCGCTGGACCTCCCTCGTGAGCTCACCGACGGGCTGAAGGAGCTGGGCCGGCGCGAGGGCGCCACACTCTTCATGGTCCTGCTCGCGGGCTTCCAAGCGGTCCTGGCCCGTCACTCGGGGCAGGACGACATCGTCGTGGGCACCCCCATCGCCGGGCGCAACCGCGTCGAGCTCGAGAGCATCGTCGGCTTCTTCATCAACACGCTCGCCCTACGTACGCGCCTGTCGGGCAACCCCACGTTCCGCGAGCTCGTGGGTCGGGTGCGCGAGGTGACGCTGGCGGCCTACGCCCACCAGGACATCCCCTTCGACAAGTTGGTGGAAGCCCTGGCGCCGCCGCGCGACCGCAGCCGCTCGCCGCTGTTCCAGGTCCTGCTCATCCTGCAGAACGCGCCGGTTCCAGAGCTGGCCCTGCCCGGGGGTCTCAAGCTGCGCCCTGTCGGCGCGCCGGAAGAGCCGGCCAGGTTCGACCTCAGCCTGTCCTTCACGGAGACCGCCAGCGGGTTGCAGGGGACACTGCGGTACGCCACGGCACTGTTCGACGCGAACACCGCGCGGCGCCTGCTCGGCCACCTGCGCATGTTCCTCGAGGCCGTGGCAGCCAACCCCGACCAGCGGCTGGACACCGTATCGCTCCTGTCCGCGGACGAGCAGCGTGAACTCGCGCACCTGGAGTCAGGACGGCGTGAGCGACCTTCGCCCCGGTCCATCCTCGAGCGCTTCCGAGCGTGGGTGGACCACACGCCGGCGGCGCCCGCCGCGCTCATGGGCGAGCGCACCGTGCGCTATGACGCCCTCGCCCTCCGCGCCCATGTCGTGGCCCGCGAGCTGGCACGGCACGGGGTCCGACGAGGGACGCCGGTCGCCGTCTTCCTCCCCCGCTCCCCCGAGCTGCTCGCCACGTTGCTCGGCGTCCTCGAAGCGGGCGGCGCGTATGTGCCGCTCGATCCGGGCTACCCGGCGGAGCGCGTGGCCTACATGCTGGGCGACGCGCGCCCCCGAGTCGTCGTCACGGATGGGCCTCGGCGTGAGCAACTCCCGGAAGCGTGGCGGGAAGGCGCGGTCCTCGTCGAGTCGCTCACCGATTCACCGGGAGCGTCGCCGCGTCCGGCCGACCTCCAGAGCGATGACGTGTCGCACCTGGTCTACACTTCCGGCTCCACCGGCATGCCCAAGGGCATCATCGGCCACCACGCCGGCATCCTGAACTACGTCGACTACCTGGAGCGCACCTATCAGCCCGGTCCGGGTGACGTCGCGCTGCAGCTCGCCTCGGCTTCCTTCGACGCCTCGCTGCGCGACATGCTGGCGCCGGTGTTGATGGGCACACCCGTCGTCTTCGCCGACGGCGATCGCGGGAGAGATCCCGAGGAACTGCTCGCGGCCATCGAGCGCTACGGCGTCACGCTGCTGCCGAGCGTGGTGCCCAGCCTGCTCCGGCTGCTCCTGGCGGCGGCGGGGACCCGGCCGCGCGAGCTGGGGACGGTCCGGCTGATCCTCTGCAGTGGCGAGCGGCTCCTCGCGACGGACGTGGAGCGGGCGCGCGCGGTGTTCGGTGCGCACGTGCGAATCGTCAACCAGTACGGCCCCACCGAGTGCACGCTGACGAGCACGTTCCACATCGCCACGCCGCAGGACCTCGTCGGCGTGGTGCCCGCGGGGCGGCCCATCGACAACGCCGAGGTGGTCCTGCTCGATGCCCGCGGCGAGCGTGTGCCCGCTGGAGTCGTCGGCCACATCCACATCGGCGGCAACGGCGTGACGCACGGCTTCCTCGGGCGGCCCGACCTCACCGCCGAGCGCTTCGTGCCGCACCCAGATGGGGACCGGCCCGGGGCCCGCCTCTACGCGACGGGCGACTACGGGCGCTGGCGCGCTGACGGTGCGCTCGAGTTCGTCGGCAGGCGCGACGACCAGGTGAAGGTGCGTGGAAACCGGGTGGAGCTGGGCGAGATTGAATCCAACCTGACGCGCTGCCCGGGAGTGGGCGCGGCCGTGGTCCTCGCTGTTCCCGAGCAGGACGGTGACACGAGGCTGGTCGCCTGCATCGTCGCCAGCGACGCCGGGGCTCCGAGCGATACCGAACTCACCACGTTCCTCGCGGCCCGCCTGCCCGAGCCGATGCTCCCCTCTGCGTACGTGCTCCTCGATGTGCTGCCACGCACGCCGAACGGCAAGGCGGACCGGGCGGCGCTCATGCCCGCGGCGACGGCTGCCCGGCGGCGCGGTGGGGCCGACAGCGGGGCTCCTTCCGTGACGCCGCGGACACCGACCCAGGAGATTGTCGCCGGACTCTGGGCCCAGCTCCTGTCGGTGGAGCGCGTGGGGATTCACGACAGCTTCTTCGACCTGGGCGGGCACTCGCTGCTGGCCACCCAGGCCGTGTCGCGCGTGCGTGTGGCCCTGGGAGTCGAGGTCCCACTGCGGGAGCTGTTCACACACCCCACCGTGGAGGCGCTGTCCGCGCGCATCGACGAACTCGCGATGAGCAGGCAGTCGGCCAGGGGCAGGCCGCCGCTCGTGCCCGCACCGCGCACGCAAGGGCTGCCGTTGTCCTTCGCGCAGAAGCGCCTCTGGGTGGTGGATCGACTGCGGCCCGGCGACCCGGCCTACAACATCTCGGGGGCCATCCGGGTTCGTGGGGCGCTCGACGCCGACGTGCTCGAGCGCTGCGTCGCGGAGATCGTGCGACGCCACGAGAGCCTGCGCACGACCTTCGAGTTCGTGGGAGAGGAGCCGGTGCAGCGCATCGCCGCCGAGCTCGAGGTGCCGCTGGGGCGCGTGGACCTGTCGGACTTCCCCGAGCCCGAGCGCGAAGACCTGGTCGCCCGGCTCGTCGCCAAGGAGACGGGGTGGTCTTTCGCCCTGGCCCAAGGCCCGCTGCTGCGCCTCTCGCTGCTGCGACTGTCCGAGGCGGAGCACGTGCTGGTGTTCGCGATGCACCACATCATCTCGGACGGCTGGTCGCGCGGAATCCTCGTCCGGGACCTCATGGCGCTCTATGTCGCCTTCGTCGCGGGTCAGCCTTCGCCCCTGCCGAAGCCGGTGCTGCAGTACGCCGACTTCGCGCACTGGCAGCGGAGCTGGCTGCGAGACGAGGTGCTGGAGGCCCAGCTCGCGTACTGGCGGCGTCGGCTCGCGGGCGTGCCGCCGGTGCTGGCCCTGCCCACGGACCGTCCTCGTCCGGTGGCGCAGAGCCTGCGGGGCGCCCACTACCGGGCCACGCTACCGCCGCCTCTCGTGGAGGCGTTGAAGCGGCTTGGCCGGACGGAGGGGGTCACGCTGTTCATGACCCTCATGGCCGGTTTCCAGGCGTTGCTCTCGCGCTACACGGGGCAGGAAGACCTCACCGTGGGGACCGACGTCGCCGGCCGCAACAACGCCGACCTGGAGGGGCTCATCGGGTTCTTCGTGAACCAGCTCGTCATCCGCGGGCAGCTCGACGGAAACCCCCCGTTCCGCGCGCTCCTGACGCGCGTGCGTGACACGGCGCTGGAGGCGTACGCGAACCAGGACCTGCCCTTCGAGGAGCTCGTCCGAGCGGTCAACCCCGAGCGGAGCCTGGGCCATACGCCGCTGTTCCAGGTCAAGCTGGCGCTGCAGAACCAGCCGTTCACGGAGCTCCAGCTCCCGGGCCTGAGTCTGAGCGGCGTGGCGTTCGAGAACGCGTCGTCCAAGTTCGACCTCACGCTCGTCCTGGAGGAGTTCGAGGGCAGCCTCGTCGGGCTGTGGGAGTTCAGCACCGACCTCTTCGACGAGGCGACGATCGCGCGCATGGCCGCGGCCTACCAGCGGGTGCTGGAGGCGGTGGTCACCGCGCCGGACCTGCGGCTGTCCGCCCTGCCCGTCCTCGCCGACCAGGAGCGCCACCGGCTGCTCGTCGAGTGGAACGCGACGGACGCCGAACTCCCGGAGGACCGCTGCGCGCACCACCTCTTCGAGGAGCAGGCGCGCCGCACACCGGAAGCGCCGGCCGTGTCCTTCCAGGGGCGCGCGCTGAGCTACGCGGAGCTGGACCAGCGGGCCAACCAGCTCGCGCACCACCTGCGTGGGCTCGGCGTCGGGCCCGAGCTGCGCGTCGGCGTTTGCCTGGAACGTTCGCTGGAGCTGGTGGTGGCCCTCCTGGGAGTGCTGAAGGCGGGAGGCAGCTTCGTCCCATTGGATCCTGGCTACCCCACGGAGCGGCTCTCCCTGCTGCTGCGGGAGTCCGCCGTGTCGGTGCTGCTCACGCAGGACGCAGTCCTCGACGAGCTGCCCCTCCGCTCGGAGCTTCCGGTCTGCCTGGACTCGGACTGGACGGACATCGCCCGCCACCCCACGAGCGCGCCGTCGGTCGACGTGGCGCCGGAGAACCTGGCCTACGTCATCTTCACCTCGGGCTCCACGGGCCAGCCCAAGGGCGTCCTGCTCGCCCACCGGGGCCTGTGCAACACCGCCCTGGCCCTGGCGGCGGCCTTCGACATCTCGCCCGGGAGTCGGGTGCTCCAGGCCTCCGCGCTTGGCTTCGACGCCTCTGTCTCCGAGGTCTTCTCCACCCTGCTGAGCGGCGGCTGCCTCCATCTGGCCCTCCGTGACGAGCTGATGCCCGGTGCGCCCCTGCGAGATCTGATTCAACGGGAGGCCATCACCACCGTGACGCTCACGCCGCCGGTGCTCGCGCAGTTGGAGCCGCGAGCGTTGGACACGCTGCGGGTGGTGATCTCCGCGGGCGATGCGTGCACGCCGGAGCTCGCCGCGAGGTGGAAGCCGGGCCGGCGCTTCCTCAACGCCTACGGCCCGACCGAAGTGACGGTGTGCGCGAGCATCAGCCCTGACGTGAAGGTCGAGCGGCCGAGCATCGGCCGTCCGCTCCCGAACGTGCGGCTCTACGTCCTCGACTCCCACCTCCAACCGGTTCCCCAGGGGAGCACCGGCGAGCTGTACGTGGGTGGCGTGGGACTGGCGCGTGGGTATCTGGAGCGCCCGGACCTCACCGCCGAACGGTTCATCCCGTCCCCCTTCGCGCTCACCCCCGGTGAGCGGCTGTACCGGACGGGAGATCTCGTGCGCGCCCTGCCGTCGGGCGAGTTCGAGTTCTCGGGCCGCGTCGACAACCAGGTGAAGGTCCGCGGCTTCCGCGTCGAGCTGGGGGAGGTCGAGGCGGTGCTCGGGCAGGCCCCCGGGGTGCATGAGGCCGTCGTCGTGGCCCGTGCCGACGCTGCGGGAGGCAAGCGGCTCGTGGCCTACTTCGTCGCCCGGGAGGACACGCGGCTCGCCGTCGAGGACCTCCGTGCGTTCCTGCGCGACAGGCTCCCCGACTACATGGTGCCGTCCGCGTGGGTGCTCCTCATGGCCCTGCCGCTGACACCCCACGGAAAGGTCGACGCCAAGGCGCTCCCCGCTCCCGAGGCGGCGCCCGGCACTGATGATACCCGCCAGCGCACCCCGCCCCGCACGCCCACCGAGGAGCTCATCGCCGAGGTGTGGGCCGACGTCCTCCAGTGCGGGTCCGTGGGCGTCGACGATGACTTCTTCGAGCTGGGCGGACACTCGCTCATGGCCACCCAGGTGACCACGCGCGTGGGCGGAGTCTTCGGCCTGGAGCTGTCGCTGACCGACTTCTTCTCGAAGCCCACCGTGGCGGCGCTCGCCACGCATATCGACTCACTCGGAGGCACGTCCGGGCCGCGCGTCCCGCCAGTCGTTGCCACGCCACCGTGCGAGGTGCTGCCCCTCTCGCCGCGCCAGCAGGTCTACTGGTCGGACGAGGAGAAGGGGCCCGAGGACCTCGCGAACTCCTCCCCGGCGGCGTTCCGCCTGGACGGCCCGCTCGACACGGAAGCACTGCGGGAAGGCTTCGACCTGCTCGTCCGGCGCCACGAGATCCTCCGCACGAGCTTCCCCTTCATCGACGGCACTCCGATGCAGCGGATTGCCTCGCAGGGGGAAGCACGGCTCCAGGTGGTCGAGCTCGGCGACCTGCCGGAGCAACAGCGCCAGGCGGAGCTCATGCGGCGTATCGACGAGGAGCAGCACCGCCCGTTCACCGTCGCCCAGGGACCGCTGCTCCGCGCCTGGGTGTTCCGCCTCACCGCAGACACGCACGTCCTGCTCCTCAACCAGCACCACGCGATCACCGACTACGTCTCCACGTCCCTCTTCATGGGCGAGCTGGCGGAGGCCTACGCCGCGCTCCGTGAAGGGCTGCCGCCGCGGCTCCCCGAGCCCGCGCTGCAGTACCGCGACGTCACCCGATGGGAACACGACTGGCTGCGCGGGGGAGCGCTGGAACAGCTGCGCGCCTACTGGTCCCTGAAGCTCGCCAGTCCAGTCCTGGAGGTGGCGCTTCCCTACCGGCGCCCGCGCCAGCGGCACGAGGGCATCGTGAGCAGCCTCCAGCCGTTCCACCTCTCGCCCGAGCTCTCCAGGGCAACCCGGGCGCTCTGCCGCAAGGAGGGCGTGACGCCGTTCGTGCTGATGCTCGCGGCATTCCAGGTGGTCCTGTCGCGCTGCGCCAGGCAGGAGGACATCGCGGTCGGCTTCTCGCACGCCAACCGCCAGCGCATGGAACTGGAGAAGGTCCTGGGGATGTTCGCCGGTTACATGGTGTTGCGGACGGACCTGTCGGGTGACCCGAGCTTCCTCGAGGTCCTCCGGCGGGCTCGCTCGACGTACCTGGAGGCGTTCCAGCACCAGGGGCTTCCGCACACCGAACTGGTCAAGCTGATGCCGCCCCCGTGGCAGGTCGGCTTCTCGTTCACGCGCGTGGATCGCGCACAAGCCACCTCCGTGGCCGGGCTGTCGGTGTCCCCTCTCCCCCTCCATCGCACCCGGTCCCTGACGGACCTCAAGCTGAACGTCGTGGAGGCACCGGAAGGATTGGGCGGTACCTTCGAGTACAAGGCCGACCTGTTCGAGCACGAGAGCATCCAGGCGATGCAGGACGACTTCCAGGCCCTGCTCGAGTTCATCGTCGCGGCCCCCGACCAGCGCCTGTCCGAGCTTCCGCGACGCACGCACGCCCTGGGCCTCGCCCATGGAAGGCACGAGACGGCGTGAGGATGCAAATGAGCCCGACCGGGTCCGCGCGCGGACGCAGTGAGCGCGCGAAAGGCCTACGCCAGGCGGCGGCGCTCACCCACCGAGGCAGAGCGGCGCGCGAGGAACTCCTCGATGGGGCCCGCGGCCCCCCGTGCGCTCTCGGCCTGGACGAAGTGGACCCGCAACTGCTCGCAGGCCTTCTTGTACGCGGGATTCTGGAGGACGTCGTCGAGGGCCTCGAGCAGCCGGTCGGCGGTGACCTCTGGAGGTGGGATGGTGCGCCCCACCCCATGAAGTTCAATCAACCGGCCGATGTCGGGCTGATCGAACTGGAGTGGAATGGAGACCATGGGCACGCCGAAGGCGATGCACTCCTTCACGCTGTTCGTCCCGGCATGGTTGACCATCACCGCCGCCTTCCGAAGCAGGCCGAGCTGCGGCGCCACCTTCACGGCGATCACGCCGGGCGGCACGTCGAACATCGCGGGCTCCATCGTGGAGCCCACCACCATGACGAACTGAAGCTCCGGGCGGCGAGCGGCCGCGAGGAAGGCCTCCTGGAGGATGCGCAGGTTGTGCTTCGAGGTCGCGGCGAGCGTCCCGAGCGCGAAGAGGACCAGCGGTCGGTCCTCGCGCAGGCGCTCCCAGGGAAACTCGGGCTCGCGGCGTTCATGGTCGATGCACGGCTCGATGTAGCAATACTCCCCAGGGGTGCTGCGCACCCGCACCTCGGCGAACTCCCTGGGACAGAGGAGCAGCTCGGGCGAGAGGCTCCGGTCGAGCATCGGAACGGTCTTGATGTTCTTCAGCGGGTAGCGGTGCTTGCGCGCCAGCGCCAGCAGGGCCGGACGAAGGCGGGGAAAGAGCCCCAGCGCCATGAGGAGTCGCTCACCCGGCATCGCGGCGCCACGCCCCGGTCCCCGCGAGGCCCCCTCGGGGCGTGGAATGAACTCCGGGGGAATCGTCACGTTCATCTGCAGGACGGGGACGTCGAGCCCGTGCCCGATGATGGCGAGGTGCCGGAGCTTCTCGTCGCAGATGAGGAGGTCTGGTCGAAGCGGGGCCAGGAGGGCATCGACCTCCCCCTCGACCATCCGACGCAGCGCTTCGTTGAAGCAACGCGCCTGGGTGCGCAGGAACCACAGCAGGCGCAGGCCCTTCAGCCGCGCCGCGGTCGCTCGCAGCTCGGTGAGCTTCCCCTTGGGGAAGATGTCCCCGAACAGGGGCGTGAACTCGAAGCCCTCGGCACGCACCTCGTCCTCTATCTCCAGGATGCCCAGGTAGATGACCCGGTGACCGCCGCGCTGGAGCGACCGCGCGATCCGCAAGCTGGGATTGACGTGGCCTGGAACAGGCAGCGGCGCGAGGAGGATGGTGGCCATCTGAATCCTTCGAGGAGGTCGATCTGGATCGAACGGATTGTAGAATGGTTTTTCGTGGATTATTGTTCAAACCTGCAAGATTAGACATCCAGTGAGACGAGACCTTGGATAGCCTTGGGCTGCCGCCTGCCGCGCGGACGAACATGTGGGACGCGGTCCCGGCGCCGAGCGAGCTCCTGGGCATCGTGGGGGGCCTCGGGCCCCTGGCGTCGGCCGAGTTCCTGAAGACCATCTACGAGGAGAATCCGTTCGAGGTGGAGCAGTCGGGGCCGGCCTGTGTCCTGCTGTCGGACCCGAACGTGCCGGATCGCACCCAGGCGATCATCCAGGGCCAGGAGGCGTTGGTGGCGCGATGGCTCGAGGGCGCGTTGATGCGCCTGCGGGACATGGGTGCGCGGCGCATGGTGATCGCCTGCATCACGATGCACCACTTCCTCGAACACATCCCCGCGCCGCTGCGCGACCTCACCGTGTCGCTCGTGGACCTCACCCTCGACGAGGTGAGCGCGGAGGGGAAGCGCTGGCTGATTCTCTCCAGCCAGGGGACCCGCGCGGCGCGCGTCTTCGAGCGCAGCGAGCGCTGGCGCGCAGCGGAGCCCCACCTGACCTGGACGAGCGCCGCGGAGCAGGTCGAACTCCACGACGCCATCTACCGGCTCAAGCGACACGGCGACGTCACGGAGGCGGCGGTCCTGTGCGAGCGACTGGTCCGGGCCCATGGCGTGGACGGCTTCATCGCGGGCTGCACCGAGCTTCACCTCGTCACCCGGTACATGCGCACCCGCCCCCCACAGGAGCGCCTGCGGAACATCGACCCGCTCTACCTGGTGGCGAACCGCATGCCCGCGCTCGTCACGCACCGGTACGCCCTCAAGCGCAGCGCGTAGAGGCTTGGGCGCGAGTGCCTGGAGACTCCCTCCCGCACCTCCGCGTCGCGGCCCACTGCGTCGCGAATAACGGACAGAAAAGTAAATTCAGAAATAGCCTGAATATTGCGATGTCCTGAATATACAGCTCTGGCAAGCTTGGCCGGGTGAGCATGAGTGAGCGGCACGGCGTCACGAATCGTCCGACCCGGCCAGCACCGGACCCGATGAGGGGTCTGGTTGGCGGGTTGATGCGCGCACGGTGGGCGCTTCGGTCGGCGCGCTCGTGGCTGCGCGTGCGTTACGTCTGGCTCAAGCCCCGCCCTGGGGACATCTACATCGCCACCGCGGCCAAGGCCGGGACGACGTGGATGCAGCAAATCGTCTTCCAGTTGATCCACGAGGGACGTGGCGAGTTCGAGCACATCCTCCAGGTGTCCCCATTCCTGGAGCAGTTCGGGACGAAGCCCCAGGCGGAGCAGGTGCTGGCCAGACTGCCCTCGCCCCGCATCTTCAAGACGCACCTGAGCCATGGCTTGCTGAGGCCTCCCGCCAACAGCCGAGTCATCTACGTCACGCGTGCGGCGTCCGACACCCTGGTGTCCTACTACCACCACGTGTGCAGAGCCCACGGCGCGCATCTGGACTTCGATCAGTTCTTCCAGCGGGAGATGAAGAACCGCGGGTGGTCGTCCCACCTCAGGTCCTGGTGGCCGAACCGCCGGGCGCCCAACGTCCTGCACGTGCGCTACGAGGATCTCGTGACGGACCGCGAGCGGGAGCTGCGGCGCGTCGCGACGTTCCTCGCGCTTCCACTTCCTCCAGAGCGACTGCCGGACATCCTGGAGAAGACGAGCTTCGAGTACATGAAGCGGCACAACGCCCGCTTCGCGCCGCCCATGCCAGGAGGCTTGAGCGCGGAGGGATTCATCCGCGAGGGCAAGGTGGGGAGCGGCCGCGACGCGCTCGATGCCGGGCAGCAGGTCCTGCTCGAGAGGACGCTGGCCCCGCTGTTCCGCGAGCTTGGCATCACCGGCAACGAAGTCTGACAGCTGACCACGAGAATAGGGTTGCCAGCATCATGTCTCAGAGCCCCCGTAGCGCCCCTGACCGGTCCGTTTCCCCCAAGCCCAAGCGGCGCGGCGTGTTCCGGCGCCTCGCGCGCGGGACGCTGGTGCTGCTCGCCATCGTGGGCATCCCCTTCGGGCTGTACGTCACCTGGGTGTCGCATCAGCTGCCCTCCGTGAGCCGGCTGGGCGAGGAGAACCCGGAGCGCACCAACTACATGCGGCTGGCCATCTCCGAGGGACAGCTCCCCGAGAACTTCGCGGTGACCTGGCTTCCCCTCTCCTCGATGTCCAACGCGCTGGTGTGCGGAGTGGTGAAAGCGGAGGACACCATCTTCTTCCAGCATCGGGGCTTCAACTACCGGCAGACGTTGCTGGCCATACACGGCCGCTTGAACGGCCGGGTCGTCGGGCACAGCACCATCACCATGCAGCTCGCGCGCAACCTCTTCCTCGGACCCGAGCAGACCTTCGAGCGGAAGCTGCGGGAGATCCTCCTCACCCGCGACCTGGAGCGTGAGGTGCCCAAGCAGCGCATCCTGCAGCTCTACCTGAACATCATGGAGCTGGGCCCCGGAGTCTGGGGCGTGGGACAGGCCAGCCAGTACTACTTCCAGAAGCAGCCCGCGCAGCTCGATGCCTTCGAGGGCACGCTCCTGGCGGCCATCGCGCCCGCGCCGCGGCAGCCCCTGGAGGGACCGAATCGCGAGCGAGCACGAAAGAAGCAGGCCTCCGTCCTGTGGCGCATGTTCATCTCCGGCCTGCTCGGCCCGGAGCAGTACCAGTCGCTGGTCCTCCGCCATCAGGTCCTGTTCCAGGCCCTCGAGAAGGGAGTCCCGCTGCAGGAAGCGCTGCGGCTCCCCACTCCCGCCGACGTGCAGCCGCCCCCCGTGCCATTCCGTGTCGTCACCGAGGAGATTCCCGAAGAGCGGATGCTGGAGGAGTCCTGCGGCTATCGCAGCGAGCTCGGCTACTACACGGGCCCCAACCCCGTCCCGAAGTTCTGAGAGGCAACGGGCTCCCGCGCAGGGCACGCCCTCATCCGCGAGACCGGGCCTTCACCGACAGGGGCTGGGGCTGGCCTGCCCTGACGGAGGAGTTACGAGGAGAACAGCCGGCGCAACCAACCGGTGAGCCCGCTGGCGGATGGGGCCGGCCTTCCGTCCAGGTACGAGGAGTTACGAGGAAAAGAGCCGGCGCAGCCAACCGGTGAGCCCGCTGGCGGATGGGGCCGGCCTTCCGTCCAGGTACGCGGCGGGCACCTGTTGCCGGAGATCCTCGGGGAGCGTGTGGAACGCATACTCCCGGCCCGGAGGGATGGGCTTGAGCTTCACGCCCCGCGTCTCGGTGAGGTAGTCGTACCCGACGCGCTGGAAGCGCGATTCCGGATCCAACCGGACATAGCGGTCTCTCCGCGCGATGCGGTCCGCCGGCTTCACCATGCGCAGGTGATACAGGCCGTGGTCCAGCATCAGGTGCCGGGCCCCCACGAGCTGCTCGGGGTACCACACGCCATGAAACTTCGTATGGCGCCGGCCTCCGAAGGTCATCGCATCAGGAAGGGGAAAGGCGCAGCAGCGGGTCTTCCGGCCCCAGAGGCCATCGGCGCGGTACTGCGCGACGCCGTCCCACAGCTCCCGGTAGCGCATCGCCACCAGGGGCCGGTTCTGCTTCTCCGCCTTGAGGAGGTACTCCGGCAGCCGCGCGAGAAAGCCCTGCTCGAAGCGCTCGTCGGCGTCACCGCAGAGCACCCACCGGGCGCCCAGCTCCTTCGCCCGCCGCAGCAGTCGGGAGCGGTTGCCGGGCTCATCCCAGCCCACCTCGTCGGGACGCGGCGGATTGGTGAGCACGTCGGCCATCTTGGGCTCGGCGGCGAGGATGGCGCGCGTTTCATCCGTCGACCCGTCGTCCAGCGCGACAAAGGCATCCACATGGTCGCGCAGGTGGTCCAGGCACCCGCGCAGGTAGTACGCCTCGTTCCGAAGCTGCAGGACCGCCACGAGCATGGGGTGTCCCATCTCCTATCGCCGCCAGTCGAAGGCGATGCGCTTGAAGCTCTCACCCCAGCCCTCGGGGTTCGCCTGCGCCGACGAGGGGCTGAAGATGCGCTGCGTGTACTCGGGTGAAGGCATCGCGCTGGCCTGCCGCACCTGCCGGGGCTCGAGGGACAGGTGGAGGATGCGCATGTCCTCGAGCGGAAAGAGGTACGTGTCCGTCATCATGAGGCGCACGCGCAGGTTGTCGTCATCACCGCCCCACTGGTCGAAGCTCTCGTCGTAGCCATGGATGGCATTCAGGCGCTCGCGGGCCACGCAGATGGAGCCGTAGATCGTCACGGGTTCCGTGAACGCCGTCGCGAGAGAACCTCCGGCGGACTCCACCTGGTCGAACGTCGCGAAGGCGACGTGGCCGAGCGCCGCCGTACCGGGGTTGGCCGCGATATGCGCGAGCGCGATGGCGGGCACGTCGGTGACGAAGGCGGACTCGGGCGACATGACGAGCACGTGCTCGCCGATGGCATTGCGCACCCCCACGTTGATGGCGCGACACGGCGGCCGCCAGGGGTGGTCGAAGTCGTTGACGATGATGCGCCACCGGATGGAGGGGAAGTCGCGGACGAGGCGCATCACCTCCCCTTCTTCGCTCGGCTCGTCGAGGACGATGACCACCTCGGTGCCTGGCCGGGCGAAGTACGGCGCGTTCAGCAGCAGCACCCTCTGAAACTCCCGGATGCGCTTGAAGTACGGCATGACGACACTGAGATTCACCCGTTCCCTCCACTTCGTGCCCGGAAGCCCCGGACCGCCTGGCGAGGACCGAATGATACATTTTCCTGAATAGCCGTGTTCACGGCTTTGACTTATTCTACGCGCTTCACGGCTTCTGCCCTGGAGCACGCCCCCATGCTTGTCGCCCCTGTCCGCTCGCGCCTCACGCGGATGTCACTCCTCGCCGTCCTCGTCTGCGTGGCGGCATCCTGCAAGAAGCGCGATGCCCCCTTCGGCGAGCCGATGGAGACGGACTTCGGCGCGCACCCGCTGCAAGTCACCGCCTCATTCGACGGGAGCAAGCGCTTCGCGATGTGGCTCGACACGTTGGGGTTCGCCCGGAAGCTGGAGCGGGAGACAGGCAAGCCGCTCCACTACACCTACTTCATCAACACCGCGTACTACGACCCCACGGTGCAGGGTGTGGCGATTGATCCGCTCGACGTGCCGACGACGGCTGAAGAGGCCCGCGTGCGGTGGGCCCTCACCCAGCAGGCCCTGAACGAGGGGCACGAGGTCGCGAACCACACGGTCCGCCACGCGTCCGGGCAGACATGGACTGATGACGCCTGGCGCAAGGAGATCGACGAGTTCCACGCGCTGGTGGAGGCGAACCTCTTCGAGCCCGTCGTCGATGCGAAGGGCAAGGCGGTGTTCCCGAAGTGGGAGCCCTTGAAGACGGCGGCTGCGGGACAGCCGGGTGCGCGGTGCGGCGCCGACGCGGACTGCCAGGGCGGTACGTGCCTGCACCTGACCGAGGACGTGGGCGTGTGCAGCACGACCTGCAATGCCAATACACCCTGCGTGGCGGGATTGGTTTGCGGAAGCCCGACGTGGACGACCGCGACGGACGTTTGCATTCCCCCTCCGGCCTTCCCCATCGAACATGAAGGCAAGGTGTTGTTCGACGCGGAGGGGAAGCCCCAGCGAGAGAACCTCAAGCCGTACCGGGTGGTGGGGTTCCGCGCGCCCTTCCTGCACTTCAACTCAGCCCTCTACCGGGTGCTGTCCGCGCGCGGCTACGCGTACGACAGCAGCCCGAGCTGGAAGCTGGGCCCGCCCCGGCGCATGACGAAGGAGCCCGGACTGGGAATGGCCCAGTTCCCGCTGATGTGGATGAAGGGTGCGCTCACGTACTCGATGGACGACGCATACAACTCGAAGGGGGGCACGGGAGCACAGATGGAGGAGGACTACCAGAAGGCTCTCCACGCGGCCTACGAGGACTTCGGGCGGGTGCCGTGGAACATGGGCCACCACTTCGCGCTGTTCCGGGGCGGCGACTACTGGCGCGCCATGCAGAAGACGCTCACCTACGCCGCCGCGGGCTGTCCGGATGAGAAGGGGGCCCGCCACTGTCAGGAAGTGGAGTTCCCCTCCTTCCGCGAGCTCGCCGAGAAGAAGATTCCGAGCTGGGACGCCACCGCCGCGTCGAAGCCGTGACAAAAAGGTGAAGGCCCTGGACTTCTCGGCTTTCGCCTAGGAGTCCAGGGCCTTCGATGGTCGGGGCGACAGGATTTGAACCTGCGACCACTTGCACCCCAAGCAAGTGCGCTACCAGGCTGCGCTACGCCCCGAAACCGCTTGTGCTGCCGCCGTCGTGAAACGGTGCGCCCTTATGCCCCTACACAACGCTCAGGTCAAGCAGGAGCAGCAGGTCGCGGTGGGAAAACTCACCCTTCTGAATCTTCCATTCCCTCTTCGTCGAAGTCCTCGCCCCGGGCCTCGGCCGCGTCCGCCGCCGCTTCCTCGCGCGCGTCGATCTCCGCGTGATCTTCCGGCGGGGCCTCCCCGTTGAGGGCGCTCTTCAACACCTGACTCGGCCGGAAGGTCAGCACCCGACGGGCCGAGATTTCAATCTCCTTGCCCGTCTGCGGGTTGCGACCCACGCGCGCCTTCTTCTGGCGCACCTGGAAGTTGCCGAACCCGGAGACCTTGATCTTGTCGCCGCGCTCCAGCGTTTCCTTGAGCGTGTCGAACACGAGCTCCACGATTTCGGCCGACTCCTTCTTCGAGAAGCCGACCTTCTCGTAGACGCCCTCGATGATGTCCGCCTTCGTCATGCGAATCCTCGGGATGCCCCCACCCTCAGCACGGTGAACGCCCAAATACTGTGGCAGCCTTCCCGAAGGCAAGTCAACCCTCTGACTTCATTCAGGAATTCAGGCACGCAGCGAGGCACCCAGGCGCTGGTTCACCTCGCTGATGATGCGCTGGTGCGCCTCCGTGACTTCCACGTCGGTCAACGTCCGCTCCGCCGAGCGGTAGCGCAGCGCGTACGCCAGGTTCTTCTTCCCCTCGGGAATCGGCTTGCCCGTGTACACGTCGAACACCAGCGCGTCCTCCACCAGCGGACGGCCCACTTCCAGGATCACCTTCCGCACCGAGTCGTTCGCCAGCTCCACCGGCACCACCACCGCCAGGTCGCGGAGCACCGCGGGGAACCTGGGCAGCGAGTGGTACTCGGGCACCAGCCGAGCCGCCGAGTACAGCGGCTCCGTGTCCAGTTCGAACACGAACACTCCCTCGGGCAGGCCCAGCGATTTCACCACGCGAGGGTGCAGCTCCCCTACATGGCCCAGCACCGTGCCGTCCGCCAACTTCACCTCCGCGCTGGCACGCGGGTGGTACGCCGCAGGCCCGCCAAGCGACCAGGTGACGCCGTCCACACGCAGCGCCCCGAGCACCGCCTCCACCGCGCCCTTGGCATCGTAGAAGTCCGCCCGGGCATCCTTCTGCGTCCAGCTCCGGCCGCCACCTCGCAGGCCCCACACCAGGCCCGCCACGCGGTTCACTTCGCGCGCCGCCGGCCGGGTCCCCTGCCCGCCCTCCGAGTCCCGGAAGTAGGCGCGGCCCGTCTCGTAGAGGCACACCGACTCCACCTGGTGCCGGACACTGCGCGACAGGTTCTCCAGCAGCCCGGGGAGCAGGCTGGTGCGCATCACCGACTGCTCGACACTCAGCGGGTTGAGCAGCGCCACCGGCTGCTCCTTCAGGCCCAGGACCTCCAGGCTCTTGGGCGCGACGAACGAGTAGTTCACCACCTCGTCCAACCCCGCACCCGACATCGCCTGCCGCAGGCGACGCTCCGCCTCGGAGTGCGCCGGCTCGGGCGCCAGCGAGGCCAGCCCGCGCGGCAGCTTCGCCGGGATGTTGTCGTAGCCGAAGACGCGAGCGACCTCCTCCAGCAGATCCTCCTCGCGCTCCACGTCCACGCGCGCCCGAGGCACCGAGTACGTCGCCTGCCCCGCGCTCTCCGCCAGCTTCTGGAAGCCGAGCGCCTCCAGGATGCGCCGCACCTCCGCCTCGGGCACCGCCACGCCCAGCACCTTCTCCACCCGGGCGAAGCGCAGCGTCACCTGACGCGGCGGCTTCTCGGCCGGATAGATGTCGATCAACCCCGGCGCCACCGTGCCGCCCGCGAGTTCGACGAGCAGCTGCGCCGCCCGCTCGATGGCGGGAACCACCGCGTCCAGGTCCGCCCCACGCTCGAAGCGATGGGACGCCTCGGTGTGCAGCGCATGACGCTTCGCCGCCCGGCGCACGCCCGAGCCCAGGAAGTTCGCAGCCTCCAGCAACAGGCGCGTCGTCTTCTCCGTCACCTCGCTGTCCCCGCCACCCATGACGCCCGCGAGCGCCTGCGGCCGGTCCCGGTCACAGATGACCAGCTCTTCCTGGTCCAGCGTCCGCTCCTTGCCGTCCAGGGTCGTGAGCTTCTCGCCCTTCTTCGCCCCGCGGACGACAATCTCCTGCCCCGCGAGCTTGTCCAGGTCGAACGCGTGCAGCGGCTGCCCGAACTCGAGATTGACGTAGTTGGTGATGTCCACCACGTTGTTGATGGCCCGCACGCCACACGCCTTCAGCCGGTCCTGCATCCACTGCGGCGACGGCTTGATGGTGACGTTCTCCACCACTCGCGCCCCGTAGCGCGGGCAGCGCACCGAGTCCTCCACGCGGACCTTCGCGCTCTGGGACGCGGGCGTCCCAGACTCCGTCAGCTTCGGCTGGGGCACCTTCAATGCCGCCCCCGTCACCACGCTCACCTCGCGCGCCACGCCCAGGTGGCTCAGCGCGTCCGGCCGGTTCGGCGTGACGTTGACCTCCAGGACCACGTCATCCAGCCCCAGCGCCTCCGCGATGGGCGTGCCCGGCTTCAAGTCGGGCGACAGGATGAGCAGGCCATTGGACTCCTCGCTCAGCCCCAGCTCCTTCGAGGAGCAGAGCATGCCGGAGCTGTCCACGCCTCGCAGCGCGGCCTGCTTGATCTCCATCCCGTTGGGCAGCTTCGTGCCCACCGTGGCCAGCGGAACCTTGTCGCCGACCTTGTAGTTCTTCGCGCCGCACACCACCTGCACCAGCGCGCCGCCCCCGGCGTCAATCTGAGTGACGGAGAGCTTGTCCGCGTTGGGGTGCTGCACGGACTCCTTGATCTGCGCCACCACCACGCCTCGGAGCCCATCCCCCGGACGCTCCAGGCCTTCGATCTCCAGGCCCGCGGCGGTCAACTTGCGCGCCAGCTCGTCCACCGACGGCGGCAGCGCCACGTAGTCGCCAAGCCACTTCACCGAAATCTTCACAGGTCCACCCTCTTGCTCTCGGGACGAAGACAGGAGCGCGACCACGCCACCCCGCCAGGCGGGAGGCTCGGGCGGCCGCGCCCGAAGGACTCAGAACTGCTCGAGAAACCGAGCGTCGTTCTCGAACATCATCCGCAGGTCGTCGATGCGGTAGCGCAGCATGGCGATGCGCTCCACGCCCATGCCGAACGCGTAGCCCGTCACCTCGCCCGGGTCATACCCCGCGGAGGTGAACACGTTGGGGTGCACCATCCCGCTGCCCAGCACCTCCAGCCAGCCCGTCTGCTTGCACACGCGGCAGCCCTTGCCGCCACACGAGGTGCAGGAGATGTCCACCTCCGCCGACGGCTCGGTGAAGGGGAAGAACGACGGGCGGAAACGCGTGCGCGTGTCCGAGCCGAAGAACGCCTTCACGAACGCGTCCAGCGAGCCCTTCAGCTCGGCGAACGTCACGTCCTTGTCCACCAGCAGGCCTTCCACCTGGTGGAACATCGGCGTGTGGGTGATGTCCGAGTCGCGGCGGTACACCCGCCCCGGCATCACCGCTCGGATGGGTGGCTTGCGCTGCAGCATGTACCGCACCTGCACCGGCGACGTGTGCGTGCGCAGCAACACGGAGCTGTCCGCCTTCTTCGCGTGCCCCAGTGACGGCTCGTCCACGTAGAACGTGTCCTGCATGTCCCGCGCGGGGTGGTCCTTCGGGAGGTTCAGCGCCTCGAAGTTGAAGTAGTCCAGCTCGATTTCGGGGCCCGCGGCCACGTCGAAGCCAAGCCGGGAGAACGTCCGGACGATGTCCTCCATCGTCCTCGACACCGGGTGCCGGCTCCCCGGCGCCACCGCGCGACCGGGCAACGTCACGTCCAGCCCGGGCCCCTGGAGCTGGGCCTCCAGCGCGGCGTCTTCCGCGCGCTGCGTGGCCTCGGCGAGCAGCTTCTCCAGCTCCGCCTTGACGATGTTGGCCACCTCACCCAGCGCCCGTCGCTCCTCGGGGGGCAGCTTGCCCATGCCGCCAAGGACTCCGGACAGCTCGCCCTTCTTGCCCAGGTAACGGACCCGAAGCGCTTCCACCGCGGGCAACTCGGACGCCCCCGCGATCTCCCGCCGAGCGGCCTCCGCCAACGCCTGCAACCTGTCCCGCATGGCCTTGTCGCCTCCGTTGCACGGCCCCTGGACGCATGGCCCATCGGGGCAAAAAAAAGGGCCGCCCTGGAGAGGCAGCCCGTTTACTCACGCAGGCGGGCGGCCCGTGAAGGCCACCTCACCCGCTCTGTCGCTGGCCCTCAGGGAGGACCGGCGTGAATCAGGCCGCCTTCGCGATGTTGGCGATGGCCGCGAAGCCCGAGGGGTCCGCGATGGCCATGTCCGACAGCACCTTGCGGTCCAGGCTGATCTTCGCCTTCGCCAGGCCGGCGATCAGCTTCGAGTAGGACAGGCCGACCGTGCGGGCCGCCGCATTGATGCGGACGATCCACAGGCGACGGAAGTCCCGCTTGCGCTGCATGCGGTCGCGGCTGGCGTAGTCCAGGGCGCGCTCAACCGCCTGGTTCGCCCGGCGGAAGCAGTTCTTCCGGCGGCCGCGGAAACCCTTGGCCAGCTTCAAAATCTTATTGCGACGGCGACGAGCCTTTACACCCTTCTTGACGCGCATGTTTCACTCACTCCGGACTGCGTAGGTTGTCAGCCCCCGCGCGGTGCCGGCTTCACGCCGCTCCGCCAAGGGCCACGAGGTTGCCGAGCCGTGGCTCAGGCCCCGTAGGGGAACATTTCCTTGATGACCTTCTTCGCATCCATGTCGCGAAGATGGCTGGTGCCGCGGTTGCCGCGCTTCTGCTTCGGCGTCTTGGCGTGAGTGAAGAGGTGCTTGCCGTAGGCCTTGCCGTGCTTGACCTTGCCGCTCTTCTTCACCTGGAAGCGCTTCTTCGCGCCACTGCGGGTCTTCAACTTCGGCATCGTCCTGATTCCTTCCTTACAGCGTGCCGTCAGCGTCACGGCCTCTGGCGTTTTCACCCAAGGCCACGGCGGGAGCCGGCAGCCTCTACCACTATTTCTTTTCAACTGGAATGGCTACCGCCGACCGCACGCCAAGCCGTCGACCTACCGTCCCCGCGCCCCCTGCCCTTTCGGGCTGGGTGCGACGATTCCTACAAAAGTGCCCCAAGATACTTGGGCATGACGGGGAGTCAAGACCTGTCCGCAATGCACGGACCACCCCGTCCAACGGCCTACGGCAGGGCGGTCTCCTTGGCCAACAGGGCCTCGAAGTCCGTGAGCTTCATGCTCTTGAGGTCCTCGCCCCCGTACCGGCGGGGCGCCACGCCCTCCGCGGCGACCTCGTTGTCGCCCACCACGAGGGTGAACGGAATCTTCTGGAGCTGCGCCTCGCGGATCTTCGCGTTGAGGGACATGCCGCGGTCGTCGAAGTCCACCCGGAAGCCCTTGGCCCGCAGCGTGTCGCGCACCTTGCGCGCGTAGTCCGCCTGCCGGTCCGCCACGACGACGATGACCGCCTGGATGGGCGACAGCCACGCCGGGAAGGCCCCCGCGAAGTGCTCGATGAGGATGGCGGTGAAGCGCTCGAAGGAGCCGAAGATGGCGCGGTGGAGCACGACGGGCCGGTGGAGCGCGTTGTCCTCGCCCACGTAGGACAGGTCGAAGCGCTCCGGGGCCAGGTAGTCCAGCTGCATGGTGCCCAGCTGCCAGCGGCGCCCGATACTGTCGGACACCGTGAAGTCGATCTTCGGGCCGTAGAAGGCACCGTCGCCCGGGGCCAGCTCGTACTCCAGGCCCAGCGACTCGAGCGCCGTCTTCAGGCCCGCCTCGGCGCGATCCCACAGGGAGTCATCTCCCAGCCGCTGTTCCGGACGCGTGGACAGCTTCACCGCGTACGTCAGGCCCACCGCCTTGTAGACGTGGTCCAGCAGCTTCACGAAGCGCTTCACCTCGTCGGTGATCTGCGCCTCCGTGCAGTAGATGTGCGCGTCGTCCTGCGCGAACTGGCGCACCCGGGTGAGGCCGCCGAGCGAGCCCGCCGCCTCGTTGCGGTGCAGCACGTCCTGGGTGTGCAGGCGCAGCGGCAGGTCGCGGTAGCTGTGCTTCTTGAAGCCGTAGAACAGGTGGTGCGACGGGCAGTTCATCGGCTTGAGCGAGAAGTCATGCTCACCCGACTCACTGTCGAGCACGAGGAACATGTTCTCCTTGTACTTGCCCCAGTGGCCGCTCGTCTCCCAGAGGCCCTTGTTGAACATCAGGGGCGTCTTGATCTCCACGTAGCCGTCATTCGCCGTGAGCCGGCGCATCCAGTCGGAGAGCGTCTGGTAGAACGTCGTGCCCTTCGGGGTCCAGAAGGCGGCGCCGGGCGCGTACGGGTGGAAGTGGAAGAGGTCCAGCTCCTTGCCCAGCTTGCGGTGGTCGCGCTTCTTCGACTCCTCGATGCGCGTCAGGTACTCCTGCATCGCCTTCTTGTCGAAGAAGGCCGTGCCGTAGACGCGCTGGAGCATCGGGTTGCGGTGGTCACCGCGCCAGTACGCTCCGCTGGACGAGAGGATCTTGATGACGCCGATCTTCCCGGTGCTCGGGGCGTGGGGCCCCAGGCAGAAGTCCACCCAGTCGCCATGGGTGTAGAGGGTGAGCGTCTTGGCGCCGCGCGCGGCGATGTCCTTGACGATCTCCACCTTGAACTTCTCGCCCTTCTCCTCGAAGAGGCGAATGGCGTCGTCCATGGAGATTTCGGTCCGGACGAACGTGAGGTCCCGCTTCAGCTCGGCGTTCGCCTCGGCCTCGATCTTCTCCAGGTCGTCGGGCGTGAACGGCTTCTCGCGGAAGAAGTCGTAGTAGAAGCCCTCCTCCGTCGCGGGACCGATGGTCACCTGCGTGCCGGGGAAGAGCTTCTGGACGGCGCTGGCCACCACGTGGGCCGCGTCGTGCCGGATGAGTTCCAGGGACTCCGGGCTCTTGGGCGTGAAGATCTGCAGCTTCGCGTCCTCGTCGAGCCTCCGGGCCAGGTCCATGTCCTGACCGTTCACCCGAGCGAACAGCGCGGCCTTCGCCAGGCCGGCACCGATGCTCTCCCGAACGAAGTCCGCGATGGTGGTCCCCCGGGCGGCCTGCTTCTGACTGCCGTCGGGGAGGGTGACCGTGATCATGTCGGACATGCGATACCTCGGAAAAACCGCGGGCGGCAGGGCTCTTGAAAGCCGTGCCGCCCGCTGGAGATCACATCAACTGTGTTGGGTCGTAGTGGGATCGAACCACTGACCCCTACCGTGTCAAGGTAGTGCTCTACCGCTGAGCTAACGACCCGGTGCTGAGGTGGCGCGGGGAATAACAGCGGGCTCCCGTAGCTGTCAAGCAAACACGCGACTGCGCATCCGATCTTCCCAATTTCCCGGCGCGTCCCTACGCCTTCGCTGCGATCAGCGCTCGGACCCTCGCCATCACCACATCGAACATGGCCGGCGTCAGCCGCCCCGTCTGCGTGTTCTGCTGACTGACGTGGTAGCAGCCCAGGAGGATCCGCCCATTTGGGAGCTCCAGCTCCGCTCCGTGTCCGAACGCGGGGCGCGGCGATCCGAACTTCATTCCGGTCCGCTCCAGCGAGGCGAGCGCCGCGTTCCAGCCGATGGCCCCCAGGGCGAGCAGCACCCGGGCGGGCAACAGGGCCATCTCCCGATCCAGGAACGGCGCACAGCGAGCCAGCTCCTCGGGAAGCGGCTTGTTGTCCGGCGGAGCGCAGCGGGCGGCCGCCACGATGAAGGCATCCTTCAGCGCAAGCCCGTCCTCCCGGTGCTCACTCGTCCCCTGGTTCGCGAACCCCGCCCGGTGCAGTCCCGCGAAAAGGAAGTCCCCGGACCTGTCTCCGGTGAACATGCGCCCCGTCCGGTTGGCCCCATGCGCCGCCGGCGCCAGGCCGACGATGACGAGCCTCGCCCGCGGATCTCCGAAGCCCGGCACCGGCCGCCCCCAGTAGGTCCACTCGCGGTACGCGCGGCGCTTCACCCGGGCGACTTCCTCGCGCCACTCCACCAGCCGGGGACAGCTCCGGCACGACGAAATCTCCTGATGCAGTTGCTCCAGCTTCGTCACCGCGCGCTCCCGCTCACCGCGGCCTCCAGCCGCTCGACCCAGGCCCGGGCATAACCCAGGGACTCCGGGTCCGCGCCCACTTCAAGCTCCAGCTCCGTGGCCGGCTCCTGGACGAACAGCGCGACGAGGGTCACCTCATCCAAGGGCTCCCTCACGCGGATCCGCCGGACAGCGCTTCCCAGCGCCCTCCCCTTCGCGTCGGTCCACAACAAGACCCTCGACGCCGAAGACCTCCAGGGCCACGCGCCGAGAGCCACGTCGCGCCCACCCAGCGCGATGGGCCCCAGCAGCTTCGCACCCGGGAGCTGCACGAACTCGCCCCAGCCCGCCAGGCTCGCATCCTCGGGCCCGGGAAACCACGCCACCCGCGAGGGCCTCACGTCCGCCACGCGACTGGCGACGTCCACATCGAGCACCCCACGGACCTCCACCGCCACGGCCCTGGGCCCCAGCCGGTGGTGCCAGCCCGACGCGTCGAGCGTCGACGAATCCACCCAGAGCCCCACCCGTGGTGCCCGCCCGAGCTGCCGCGCATGCGCCTCCAGGAGCGGTGGACGGACCTGGACATAGACCTCGGGGAAGCTCTTGAGCGCCTCCAGCGTCGAGTCTCGCAACATGTTCGAGCGGGTGCTCAGCCACAGCACCGTCCCGCTACCAGCGAGGGAGCGCAGGGCATCCGCGTCCACCGACTCATCCACCCGGAGGTGGAGCCGATAGTGGGGCAGCGTCAGGCTGGCGGGGCCTGGAGCCTGCGCCAGCACCGCCGCCAGCAACACCGCCACGCCGATCACTTCGAGCGAGCCTCGCCCGTGTACAGCGAGGTCCGCTGGTAGCGCTGCACCACCACGCTCAAGACAACCTTGAGGATGGCCGCCACCGGCACCGCCAGGAGGATGCCCACGAAGCCGAACAGCTCACCGAACGCCAGGATGGCGATGATGACCGCTACCGGCGCGAGCCCCACCTTCTCTCCGACAATGCGCGGGGTGATGACGAAGCCCTCCAGCATCTGGCCGAAGATGAACGTGCCCGCCACCACGCCCAGCTGCCAGGGCCCCTGCCACGACAGCATCAACCCCACCAGCGAGAGCACGATTCCGAGCCCCGTCCCCAGGTACGGCACCATGTTGCCGAACCCGGCGATCACCCCGATGACGATGGCCATGTCGATGCGCGCCACCGACAGGCCCGCGGCGTAGATGACCGACAGCATCGCGCCCACCGTCAACTGCCCGCGCACGAAGGCGGACAGCACCTCGTCGACCTCCGCGAAGCGACGTCCCACCAGCCCCACCGCGCGTCGCGGCAGCAGGTCCTTCAGCCGCCCCATCAGTCGCGGGTAGTCCTGCAGGAAGAAGAAGGCCAGCACCGGCACCACCGCCAGCCCCAGCAGCGTCACGACGAACCGCGCCGTGTTGCCCGCGAAGGCCGCCAGGAGGCGCGCGGCGGCGGGGCCCGCGCTCTGCACCAGGTCCGACGCCTGCTGTCCCAACTCCGTGGTGCGCTGCCGCACCAGGTCCGGCACCGAGCGCCCCAGCAACCCCTCCAGCCGAGGCACCACCTGCGTGCTCGCGCGACGGAAGAAGTCCGGCAGCTTCAGCGCCTCGTCACGAAACACCGGGACGAGATAGAGCACCGCGCCCACCATCAGCAGGGTCCCCGCCACGAAGACCACCGTCGTCCCCAGCGTCCGATCCAACCCCCTGCGCTCCAGGGCCGTCACCATCGGATTGAAGATGTAGGCTCCGGACAGCGCCAGCAGCACCGGCACCGCCACGCCGCCGAACACCGCCAGCAGCGCGAACACCAATCCCAGCGAGCCCACCATCACCGCCGACCACCACAGGTCGATGCGGCGAGCCTCGACCTCCGTCAGCTCGACCTCCGGCACCGCTGCCACCGGCGGCGACGGCGCTTCCTTCACGGAGTGAAGCACGGGAGGCACCGGCGCCTGGCTCACCGACCCGGGGCTGCTCTTCTTGTTGTTGCGGCGTCCGATGACCCACTCCTCTTCCACGAATCGTTCGTGGATTACGGCTTCTTCAAGCCGTCATTGCGCATCCCGAAAGCGTCCAGCTTAGGCCCCGTCAGGGTTCGGACGGAAAGGCCCGGACCCACGGCGCATCATCGCCCAGGCTTCCAGGGAAACCACGAGGGCATCCGTGGCGCGGTCCCGCCTGGTTGGATGAACGGCAGGCAGCCCCCTCGAGCATCCCCGCCACGAACCCGCGACACCCGTCACGGAGTGCTTCCCCCGGGCGCGCTCTCCGAGGAGCGCAACTGGATGGTCAGCCTCGCCCGGGCGCCACTGGGCTCGTAGTACGTCGTATAGGGCCAGTATCCCTGCTTCTTCACTTCGATTTGATGCAGGCCCCTCCCCAGCGTCAGCCCCCGGGGATTGCCGGCGTAGTCGCTGCACGCGCCCTGGAGCACGCCGTCCAGATACACCTCGGCGTCATCGGGATCACACCGCAGCACCACGTCTCCACTCGTGCCCTGGGCACCAGCCATCAGCTCGCGCGCCCGCGCCATCGAGTCGGGCTCCTGCCGCCCCGCGCACCCCAGCAGTGACAGCAGGAACAATCCCGCGCCGTACCTCGGCCACCGTCCCACCCGCGCACCACTCACCCCATCACCCTGTCGACCTTCCACCGAAGTCCCCTGCCGCGCGGAACCGGGCCTCGGGAGCCTGCATCCGCGCTACTGCGTGACGATGACGACACGGCCCTCGGCCAGGAAGCCCGTGTTGACCTCTCCCAGCGTCTTCACGTCATCCGAGGCGAGCACCAGGTCGGAGCCCTTCAACCCGGTGGCCTTCACCACCATGGGCTTCTCTCCCACCAGCGCGGCCTTCTTCGCCGCATCCAGGCTGTTGAACCACGCGGCGACACCGGTGGACTCACGGACCTCGCTCGCGAGCGCACCCGCCCCATAGAGCGCCTTGCCCGCCGCATCCAGCAGCCGGGGCGCGAGCACGGGCTTGAGCCCCAACCCTCGCGCATCCACCACGAGGCCCGTGTACTTCTTCGCGCCCGCGCTGTTGAAGACGATGGTCGCTCCCGGTGCGGGCACCACCAGCGCGGACGTAATCGCCGCCAGCGGCACCTCCACATCCAGCTCCACGCCACTGTCCGAGAAGAAACGCTTGGCGACGACCTTGTGGCCGCGGACCGCCGTCTCCACCCGCTCGCGCACCTCGCTCCGCGCCATCTCGTCGCCGACGCTCCGCCCCGCGCTCAACTGCAGCGTGCGCACCTGCTCGAGGAGATTCTTGGACGCATCCTGCTTCGCGGAGCGCTCGGCCCCCAGGCGCGCCTGCCCCGGATTTGCCGCCTTCAAATCGGGAGCACCCGCCCCGGTCGCCCGAAGCACCTGCCCCTCCCAATTCACGCCCACACTCCCCACCGGACGGACAACCTCAACGGTGGGGACGGGCTTCGCCGCCTTGCCCTGGCCGAACGCCGACAGAGGCACGGCCAGCAACACCGCCCATCGCAAATGCCGCATGGAGCTCCTCCCGTCCTCACCCGATACCTTGGGTAGTCCCAGGGCAGAATGGCTGCCCATTCAAGGAGCCCGCCTCCTTGGAAGTCAAGACAACCTCCGAGGAGCAACGCGTCGCGTCAGTTCTCGCTGCCCGGGCGGCCGTGACGGTCGACGTAGGCGTCGATCATCTTCCGGTGCCGCTCGGTGAGGAGGGTGAACTTCACGCCGGAGCGCTCGCCGCGTTTGGCGGTGGACAGCTCCACCCACTCGCGTACGACTTCGCCTTCCGCGTAGATGATTTCTTCCGAGCCCGGGAGCTGGAACTGGAGGCCCACGCGCTTGGCTTCGTGCTGGGGTTCAATCAACCGTGCCAGACTCACCCCTTCCGGGCTGATGTCCGCGGCCCGCGACATGTACGGCACGCCGCCCATGTACTTGTTCAGGTAGATGTCGAGGGGCGCCCGCTTCGCCTTCCGCTTGTCGCTCATCGCTCCGTCGCCTCCGCTGCGTGCAACAGGTTGCTCCGGGGTTGAAGCAACCTGGATGCAGGGTAGAGGCAGGTGCTGAACTCGCAAGAAAACGACCCACCACTCCGTGCTGGGCGCGAGCGCGTGGGCCCTATATTCCAGCCCACATGATGAAAGGTGGAAGCATGCGAACGACGATGTGCATGGCGACACTCGCCCTGGTGCTTGGCACCACGGGAGCACACGCCCAGGGTGGCGGCGCGGCGAAGAAGTCCGAGCCCACGGCGAAGGCTCCCTCGGCCCCGACTCCTCCTCCCGGGGAACTCTCCGAGGACGGAAAGACCATCTACGCGCTCGGCGTCAGCGTGGGGAAGGACCTCTCCCTCTTCGCCCTCACGCCAGAAGAAGTCCTCATCCTCCAGCGTGGCGTCGCCGACGGAATGGCCGGCACTTCCACCGTCGAGCCGAAGGAGTACGCGCCCAAGATTCAGGCGTTCGCGAAGTCGCGTCAGTCCCAGGCCGGCAACGCGGCGCTGGAGCGCGCGGCGAAGGAGCCCGGCGCGGTGAAGCTGCCCACGGGCGTCATCTATCGCGAGACGCAGGCGGGCAACGGCAAGAGCCCCCGCGTCACCGACACCGTGAAGGTCCACTACGAAGGGCGGCTGGTGGATGGCTCCGTGTTCGACACGTCGGCCAAGCGCGGCATCCCCGTCGAGTTCCCCCTCAACGGCGTCATCGCCTGCTGGACCCAGGGCGTCGCGCGGATGAAGGTGGGCGGCAAGGCGAAGCTCACGTGCCCCGGCGCCACCGCGTACGGCGAGCGCCCTCCTCCGGGCTCGCGCATTCCGCCCAACGCCGTCCTCGTCTTCGACGTGGAGCTGGTGGACATCCCCGGCGACACGTCCCGGCGGTAAGCCGCGCGGCTCACTTCACCCGACGAATCCAGAAGCTCCCGGGCCAGTCCACGGGAGCGCCTCGATACGACGGGAAGGCCTGACGCAGTCGGTCCGCATGCGTCAGGTGCATGAAGCTGCTGCCCCAGAGCACCTCGAAGCTGTCATTGAAGGACAGGAACGCCTGGAGCAGGTACTGCTCCGTCCAGAAGCGCCGGTGCTCCAGCACCCAGGCCCTGGGGTACTCCGCCGGCAGGAAGATGTCGTGGATGTGCACCACCACGCCCTTCTTCAACCGGGGCAGCAGCTCCAGGAACTCCACCTGGACGTCACTGCCCACCTTCAACACGTGGCTCGAGTCGATGAAGAGGACGTCGTTCTCCTCCAGCCTCGCCACCTCCGACAATGGAATGTCCTGCGCCTTCATCGGCTCCAGGCGCGTCAGCCCGGGGAAGCCCGCGCGCAGCACGTCGCTCGGATAGGGCTCGAACGCCACCAGCTCACAAGCGGGCGCGCCGTGTGACTCATTCACCCGGCACGCCTGCGCCGCCAGCCGCGTGGACCAGCCCGAGCCAATCTCGAAGAGCCGGCGCGGTTTGAGTTCCCGCACCAGGCAGTACAGCAGCTCCGCGTCCACCGTCCCGAACGCGCTGTTGTCCAGGTGGAACTCGTGCGGGACGCCCGTGGGCTCGCGCGGGAAGGCCGTGTATTCGTCGCGATACTGCGTGGAGAAGCGCTCCAGGAGTTCGAGCTGCCTGGACTCGCGCAGGTCCACGCCCACCAGCTCCGAGCGCGCGCTCCAGAGCGACTCCGGCAGCGAGCTTGTGTCGGGGATGGGCTGATAGAAGTGGTTCGGCGTGACGTGGTAGCCGCTCCGCTCGAAGACCTGGAACAGCCGAGGGTCGTCGAGCAGCCCGAGCCGCCGACCTCCGTTCACCAGTCCTTGGGCCAGCAGCTCCTTGAGTCGACGCTTGATGGGCATGTGCGGCGCGCAGCCTACCACCGCGTGGGACTACGGCTTCCCCTTCAACGCGGCCTCTGTCGCCCGCAGCAGCGGCTCCGCGCTCACCGGCGCGCCCGTCGCATGCGTCATCCACACGTCCGGCGTCACCGAGCCATACGTCGCCATCCGCTCGAACTCCGCGCCCAGCGGCCCCTTGCGCGACAGGTGCTCCTCAATCTGGAACGCGATGAGATGCCCCAGCGGATAGTCCGGCAGATACAGCGGGTAGCTGATCATGTGGCTGTAGATGGCGAGCAGCGTCGTCCCCTCGCCCCCCAGCACCGGCGCGAAGTAGCGAGCCCACACGTCGCGGGAGATCGACACCACCGCCTCACGCAGCTCCGCGGCGGTGGCCTCCGGGTGCGCGTACAGCCAGTGCCACACGCCCATGTCCACCATCGCGATGCCCGAGCGCTCCCACGTCTGCCAGAAGTCGCCGAGCACCCGCTCCCGCTCGCTGGCCGCATCCGGCTTGCCCAGCCCGAGCAGCTCCAAATCCCGCGCCTGGAACACGAAGGCCAGCGCCTCCGTGAAGGCGTTGTTGGGGACACCCGTGAGCAACGTGTGGTCCACGCCGTAGAGACTGAAGGCCTGCTCCACGTTGTGCCCCAGCTCGTGCACCGCGATGTTGTAGCCCTTGTAGCTCATGCCCTCCTTCTCCACGCGCGTGCGCAGCCGAGGGAAGTCCCCCCTGCGCATCGCCTGCTGGGCATGTCCCGCCCCCCGCGAGGCATCCACGCGGATGTGCGCCGCGAGCCAGTCCGCCTTCTGCGCGCTGAACCCCATGCCGCGAAGGATGCGGGGCATGTCTTGCGCAAACGCCTCCGCGCTCGGGTAGCGCTTGCGAGTCAACGCATCCAGCTCCGACTCCGGCCGCTGGGCTCCCGGCTTGAACCCCGAATACCAGACGTCCTGCGGCTCCAGCTTCCGGCCCAGCCGTGTCTCAATCTCCTTCGCCACACGCGGCACCAGCGGGGACTCCAGCACCTGCGTCAGCAGCGCCTTCACCCGCTCCTCGGGCAGCTCCCGACCCAGCTCGAAGGCGCGAGCGATGCGCGTGGGCGCCACCGGCACGAACGGGTCCGCCCTGCGCGCGGCCTGGAAGATGGCGAGCAGCCGCGCGTAGCGCACGTCCTGCTCCCGCGTCGCGTCCGCCTTGGCTTCCTTCGATGGCGCATCCGCCTCCACCGTGTCCGCCGGCGCCACCGTGACAACGTTGGTGTATGGGTTCCAGTCCAGCCTCGGGTTGTCGATGACGGCCGCCGGAATCGTCTGGGTGATGATGCGCTCCATCACCTGGACGATCATGCGCTGCTTCTCGCGCCCTCGCGGGTCCGCGTAGTCCGCCTTCAGCTCGTCGCGCAGGTTCCAATGGCTGATGAGCCGCAGCCCCTTCGGGAAGAGCCGCTCGCCGCGCTCGTCCAGCAGGTGGTGCATCCACACGTTGTATTCGGCGATGTAGAGGTTCGCCGCCGCCACCTCACGCGAGGACTCCTGGGCGATATCCGCGGGAACCCGCATGCTGAAGCGCCCGGCGAGTCTCGCCTCCGCCCACTGCCTGCGCGTCCACGTGGGCCCCTTCTCCGTACGCTCCGACAGCGTCGTCAGCGGGAAGTTGAGCAGCACCACGAAGGCGACCTTCGCGCGGAACAGGTCCTCGGTGACGTGCGAGGACGGGTCATAGGCCGCCACCAGCGGCTCCACCGGCAACAACGGCCCCAGGTCCAGGTCCGTGTACCACTGCGTCTCGCGCCCCAGCTCGAGCATGTGCCCATCCAACTGCTCGAACAGCCGCTCCAACCGGGCGAACGTCGCGTCCAACACCCGCGCGTCCGACACGAACTGCTCACTCACGAAGACAGACAGGTCTCCGTCCTCGGCCCGCCATTGCAGGGCGACCTGATCGACGCCCCGTTCGATGCGCTCGCGCGACGCCTCCCCATGTTTCGCCACGAGTCCGGCCTTCACCGCCGCCAGGTCGAACGCGGGCTTCATGGCTCGGGACTCCTCCGGCGCAATGACAGGGGGCCGTGCGGGGGTGGCACATCCCAATGCCAACAACAGAGGCCAGGAACGGACGGCGGAAAAGAAGCGTGGCTTTGGAGAGGACATGGGCAGGCACCAGAAAGCACGAAGGGCCCGACCTTGGCAGGCCGGACCCTCATGATGCATCCAGGAAGTCGTTGCGAACGACGTCGGGAATCAGCCAGCGCGGACGTTCTGCGCCTGCAGACCCTTGGGGCCGCGGGCCACTTCGAACTCCACCTTCTGCCCCTCCTGGAGGGTGCGGAAGCCATCCATGTTGATGGCGGTGTGGTGGCAGAACACGTCCTCACCACCGCCGTCCTGGGTGATGAAGCCGAAGCCCTTCGCATCGTTGAACCACTTCACGGTACCAGTAGCCATTCGATTTCTTCTTCTTTCGTCACGGACGCGAAAATCCGCCGTCCGGTCCTACCGAGCGAACCCTAAAGGACCCGGGGAATCTATGCGGCCTTTCCCCGGGAAGTCCACTTCAGCAGGCTACCAGCCGCACTTCTGGCCCTTGTTCTGGGCCTTCAACCACTGACGCAGCGGGCTGAAGTAATCCAGCAGTGGTGTCGCATCCATCTTCCGCGTTCCAGTGACGACCTGGAGCGCCTCCGGCCAGGGCTTGCTCGCGCCCAATTCCAGCATCGCCTGGAGCCGCTTTCCGGCCTCCTTGTTGCCGTAGATGGAGCACTCGTGCAGAGGGCCCTTGAAACCTGAAGCCTCACACAGCGCCTTGTGGAACTGGAACTGGAGGATGCGGGCCAGGAAGTAGCGCGTGTAGGGGACGTTCGCCGGCACGTGATACTTGGCGCCCGGGTCGAAGTCCTGCTCGGAACGCGCCACCGGCGCGGCAACACCCTGATACTTCTGGCGCAGCGTCCACCAGGACTTGTTGTAGTCCGCCGGCTTCACCCGGCCGGAGAAGACCTCCCAGCGCCACTGGTCCACCAGCAGGCCGAAGGGCAGGAACGCCACCTTCTCCAGCGCGTCCTTCATCTGGAGGTTGATGAGGTTCTTGTCGTTCTTCGCCACTTCCTTCAGCAGACCGACCTGCTGGAGATAGGCGGGGGTGATGGACAGCGTCAGCGCGTCGCCAATGGCCTCGTGGAAGCCGTCGTTCGCGCCGGCCTGATAGAGCACGGGCAGGTTGTAATAGTACGTGTAGTAGTAGTTGTGACCCAGCTCGTGGTGGATGGTGACGAGGTCCTCCTCGGTGGGCTTGATGCACATCTTGATGCGCAGGTCGTTCTCGTACGTCACGTCCCAGGCGCTGGCGTGGCAGACGACGTCCCGGTCCTTCGGCTTGGTGAACTGGGAGCGCTCGAAGAAGGACTCAGGGAGCGACTTGAGGCCCAGCGAGGTGAAGAACTTCTCACCCAGCCGCACCATCTTCAGCGGGTCGTAGTCCTGCTTCTTCAGCTCGGAGTCCACGTCCAGGCTGGCCTGACCGGGGAACGGCTCCACCAGGGGGTAGATGTTGTTCCACTCCTGGGCCCACATGTTGCCCAACAGGTGCGCCGGAATGGGCTTGCCCGAAGGCACCTTCTCCGCGCCGTACTGCTTCGCCAGCCGGCCCCGCACATAGCAATGCAGGTCGTCATACAGGGGCTTCACCTGGCCCCACAGGCGCTGGGCCTCCTTCTCGAACTCGGCGGGCTGCATGTCGTAGCCGGAGCGCCACAGCGTGCCCAGGTCGTTGAAGCCGATGTCCTTGGCGCCGTCGTTGGAGATGCTCACCAGCTGCTGGTAGAGCGGGCGCATGGGCTTGGAGATGGAGTGCCAGCCCTGCCACGCATCCAGCAGCGCGTTGTAGTCACGGCTCTCCGCCATGACGTCCGACAGCTCCTCCAAATCCCTGCACTTGCCCTTGCCGTCGGCGCCGCAGTACTTGCCCTTGCCGTAGAGTCCTTCCAGCTTCGCGGCCGTCGTCGCCAGCTCCGCGCGCTTCTTCGCGTCCGAGGGCGCCGGCAACGCCTGGGACACGCGCAGCAGGTGCAGCATGCGCGCGGTGTCCGCGTCGAGCTTCAGGCCGTCGAAGCGGCGCGAGTCCTTGATGGCGCCGTTGACGTAGCCGAGCACCTCTTCGTTGACGTAGGCGGCGTTCCGCTCGGTGTCATCGGTGATGTACGTGGACTTGATCCACTCGGCGGTGGCCTGTTTCGTCCATAGCCGCTTGAGGTCCGCGTTCACCTTCTCGGCGAACTGCTTCGCCTCCTCGGGCGTGGCCTTCGCGGCGGGCGCCTGGGCAAAGCCCGGGACGGCGGTCAGCACCATGGCCGCGAGGGCCGAGCGCAGCAACGACTGCGGAAGTCGGGTCCGTTTCATGGGGCGGACCGTAGAGGAACCGCCGGCCAATGACATCCCGAAAGTAGGCCCTCCGGCACCTGCGCGCCCGTCCCACCACGTCGGCGTCCGGCCTCGTCGCCGGCTGACGCAACGCGAAAGCGGTATCGAGCGCCCCGGACGAAAGGGACGACACGCGCCCCAGGGCCCGCCCGTGGAGCAGGCGAGTCCCCTGCCCTCTCCCTCCCGAGTCCCCGGGCCGCGTTACAGCTTTGAAGCCATGCTCCTTGGACACACGAAGGACCCGACCTGGCCCGCGCCCGAGGACGCACTCACCGAGGCCCGTCGCTTCATGGGACAACAGCGCGGGAAGCGGGTGCTCGTCGTGCCCCACCCGGAGGTGGATGGGCTCGCGTCCGGCGTGCTCATCGTCCGTGCCCTGGAAGCGCTGGGTGCATCCGGCGCCCTCCGCGTGCCGGGAAAGGGAGAGCATGCCCATTCGCCAGGGTTCCTCGAGCGGGTCCGCGCCTACTCGCCCGAAGCCCTCATCGTGCTCGCCATGGGCAGCCGGGCGACACCTCGCCTCCCCACGCTCGTCGTGGACCGTCACCAAGAAGCCGAGCCGCTTCCCGCCGAGGTTCGGCTCCTCTCCGCGCACGGCCATGAACCCACCGCGAGCACCAGCCTGCTCACCTATGTGCTCGTGTCGCCGCTCATCGTGCCCGGGCCGCTGGAGTGGCTCGCGGTGCTCGGCACGGCGGGCGCGCTCGGCACCGACGCGCCCATGCCGTTCCTCAAGGACGCGCTGCGACGCGCGAACCGCAAGGCCGTGGTGGAAACGGTGTCCCTGGTGAACGCCGCGCGACGCTCCGCGCGCTTCGCCGCACCGAGGGCACTGGAGGTCCTCCTGCGCGCACGCAACGCGAAGGACGTCGCGGACGGCCACGTGCCCGGCGTGGACGAACTGCGCGACTGCCGCCTGGAAGTGCGTCGGGAAGTCGAACGCTGCGCGAAGACACCTCCACGCATCGCGACGAACGTGGCGCTCCTGCTGTTCAGCTCCGAGGCCCTGGTACACCCCCTGGTGGCCGTGAGGTGGGCGCAGCGCCTTCCCGAGCATCTGGTCATCGCCGCCAACACGGGCTACCTGCCCGGGCGCGTGGACTTCGCGCTGCGCAGCCAGGCGACCCGAGATCCGATGACCCTCCTCCAGGGACTGACGCCTTCCGCGCTGGGAGACGCGCTCACAGCGGGCCACGCCCACGCCACGGGTGGGAGCTTGTCCCAGCCCGACTTCCTCCGCTTCGCGGAGGCCGTGGGCCTACCAGGACTGCGCGCTCAAGACGTGGAGCGGCGAGGCGCGTTCCCGGGCTGATGGGATATGACAAGGGCCGTGCCACTCAAACACGCCCTCGTCGTGCTCCCTTCGCTGCTCGCGCTCGTGTCGCTGTCCGCGTGCGACTCCTCGGATGACGGGGAACTTCGCGGCTGCGAGCAGTACAGCTTCCCACTCTCCGCGCAGACGTCGTCAGGCCACCTGGCCGTCTGCGACAGCCCGGCCTGCGGCAACGGAGAGAATCCACCGAACTCCGGCCCGCACTGCGGCAACGTGGCGCGCTGCGGGGTCTACGCGGAGCCCGTGTCTCGCTGCCTCTACGTCCACAACCTGGAGCACGGGCACGCGGTGTTTCTCTATAACTGCCCCGACGGCTGTCCCGACGAGGTCGCGAAGCTCGAGGCCGCCGCGGCCAGCGTGCCCACGGGCGCAAACGGTGTGCGCCGAGCCCTGGTGGCGCAAGACCCGCAGATGCCCCAGCGCGTGGCCGCGCTGCTGTGGCGACGCACGTACCTGGCGGACGCCGTGGACCCGGAGGCCCTTCGCTGCCTCCTGGCGCACCAGGACTCGGATGCCCCCGAGCCTGGCCTTGCCTGCCCGGGCCCGTGAAACCTCGCGCATGACTCCTCGCTCGGAGCCCATGAGCGGTTCCGGCGGATGACAGTCGTCCCTCGCGGCGCGGGCCACGAATGCGGGGGCTCGCCCGTCGGTACGGAGGGCAGGCGTCCCGACGCTGGGTGCGGGCAACCGGTTTGTCGACTGCCAGCCATTTGTAGTCAGGGGCATGAAACCAACGCTCCGACGAAACCTCGCCGTGCTGGCGTTGGCGTGGCTGACAGCCGCCGTGTCGCCCGCCCTCGCTCAATCACAACCACCGGGTGTGAAGGGCCCCGTTCCCACGGGGATGCCCAATCGCCTCGCCGTGGGACTCTTCGAGGAAGCAGGTCAGAACTGGATGCGAGACAGCGGCGTCCCCTGGGACGTGCGCTACCGCTACTTCACCAAGGGCTGGGTGGACAACTGGGGTTGGGGGCAGCCCGATGGAAGCTGGGGGAAGGCCTTCCTCGATGAGTCCAAGACCCAGGGCTTCCTCCCTGCGCCCGTCTTCTACCAACTGTTCGCCGAGCCGGGCGGAGGTGAGGGCGAGTCGCTCGCCAAGGTGCAGAACGCGGCCACGATGCGCGGCTACTTCGGCGACCTGAAGATTCTGCTCCAGCGCGCGAAGGAGCTCGGCAAGCCGGTGCTGCTCCACATCGAACCGGACGCCGTGGGGCTCCTCCAGTTCCAGACGAACTCCAATCCCAACGCCTATGCCGCGATCGCCGCCACGGGAATGCCCGAGCTCGCGAGCCTCCCCAACACCGTGGCCGGCTGGGGCCTCGCCTTCCTCCAGCTCCGCAAGTCCGTGGGCGCCAACAACGTCATCCTCGGCATCCACATCTCCGCGTGGGCCAGCGGCAAGGACATCTCCTGCTGCTCCGTCACCGACCCGCTCCAGCCCGAGGTGGACAAGGTCGTCAACTTCCTCAAACCCCTGGGCCTTGGAACCAACGTGACGGGCGCCACCTACGACGTGCTCGTCGGAGACCCGCTGGACCGCGACGCGGACTTCTACAAGCTGACGCGGGCCCAGGACGTCTGGTGGGATGCCAGTGACAACGCCTCCATCTCCTCGCGCTCCTTCAATCGCTACGCGCAGTGGTTGACGCTCATGAACCAGACCACCGGCAAGCGATGGGTGCTCTGGCAGATTCCGCTCGGCAACTCCCAGCATCGCAACATCAACAACGACGGAAGCACCCGCGCGGGCTATCGCGACAACCGCACCGAATACTTCTTCGGCACGAGCGGCGACGCGCACCGCCGCAAGTTCGCCAACACGGGCGTCATCGCGCTCCTCTTCGGCGCGGGCGCGGGCGGACAGAGTTCGTATCCGAATGACCTGGGCGCGGATGGACAGCCCTACCTCAAGACTCACGCGGCCCCGTTCCTCCTCGCGGGTGGACTGACCCTCCCCGCCACGGGCACCTCGCTCCCCGGCTCAGGAGGGGGCACTGATGGCGGCTCGGGTGGAGGGACCGACGCGGGCACCGATGCCGGGACACGCGACGGCGGCTCGGATGGCGGCACGCGCGACGGCGGCGTGGGTGGCACTGACGCCGGGACGAGCGATGGCGGCACGCGCGACGGCGGCGTGGGTGGCACTGACGCCGGGACGAGCGATGGCGGAACACGTGACGGCGGCTCGGGTGGCACCGACGCCGGGACGAGCGACGGCGGCAGCGCGGCTCGCGGCTACGGCTTTGAGTCCAGCACCGAGGGCTGGTCGTCGTCGGGCGCTCCACTCAAGGCCGCGACGTCCTCCACGGCGCGAGCCCAGGCGGGGACACGCTCACTCGCGGTGCCCTTCAGCGGGACCTCGGGAACGGGCGTCGTGTCCGTCCTCACCGCCCCCGTCCCTCGCGGCGCAACCGTGACGTTCCGCGTCTGGATTCCCAGCGGCAGTGGCATCACCGCCATCCAGCCCTTCGCACTGGAAGGAGAGCCAGGCGGCTGGCGCTACACAGGGCGCTGGACGGCGATGGGCAGCCTCCAGACGGGAACCTGGAACACCGTGACGGTGGCCCTGCCCACCAACAGCACGACGCCGCTCTACCAGCTCGGTGTCGAGTTCACGACGAACAGCGGATGGACGGGCACCGTCCACCTGGACGCCATCACCTGGTAGCCCCCAGGGGCCCAAGAGTCGGGCCCCTTGGCCCCTCCAGGCCCTTCGGAATTCGCACCGGGGAGCGCAACTATTTCCGGACTTCAGTGTTTTTGTTCCCGGGGGAGTCCTCTCCCCCTTCGCGAACCAACTGAAGGAGTACCTCCGGATGATTCGACGCCTCACTCTCACCCTCGCCGTGTGCGTGGCCGCATGCGCACCCGACGAGGGCCCGCCCACCTCCCATACCCCACCGCTCGACGCGCCAGGACAACAGGAGCAGCACGCCGAGCCCCTCGAGACGCCCACCGAGCCCAACACCCTGCGCTTCCTGGAGCAGGCGACCTTCGGACCCCGGCAGGCCTTTGGCGCCCCGACGCCGCCCATCGACACCGTCGAACACGTCATGACGGTGGGCATCCGTCAGGCCATCACCGACCAATTCGCCGCGCCGCGCTCCACCTTCGACGGCCTTGCGACGAAGGACCTGGGCTCGCAGTTCTTCTTCCATGCCGTCCATGGACAGGACCAGCTCCGGCTGCGCATCGCCTTCGCCCTGAGCCAGATTCTCGTCGTCTCCCAGAACGGCATCCCCAACGTCATGTCCACGCCGGAGCCCGAGCCGCGCGTGGCGATGGCCAGCTACCTCAACCTCCTGTCCCAGCGCGCGTTCGGCAACTTCCGCCAGCTCCTGGAGGACGTGACGCTGCACCCCGCCATGGGCACGTACCTGGACATGGCCAACAACCGGGCCTTCAAGCCCAACGGCCAGCCCATCGAGCCCAACGAGAACTACGCGCGGGAGATGCTCCAGCTCTTCACACTCGGCCTCCACAAGCTGAATGAGAACGGCACCCCGGTGCTCGACAACCTGGGCCGCACGACGCCGTCCTACACCGAGGCGCAGGTCCAGGCGTTCGCCCACGCCCTCTCCGGTTGGACCTATGCCGGCCCCACCTGCCCGACCATCGGCCGGACGAATCCGCCGACCTACGCGGCGCCGATGATGGACTGCGCGGTGAACCACAACAGCACGTCCAAGGAGCTGCTCCGGGGCGTGTGGACCACCGCCAACGGCACGCCTCGTCAGCACCTGAAAGAGGCGCTCGACAACGTCTTCGACGACCCGAACCTGCCGCCGTTCATCTGCAAGCAGCTCATCCAGCACCTGGTCACCAGCAACCCCAGCCCCGAGTACGTGCAGGACGTGGTCAACATCTTCAAGAACAACGGCAGCGACGTCCGGGGAGACCTGCGCGCGGTGATCCGCAGAATCCTCCAGCACGACGAGGCCCGGGGCCCCGTGCCTCCCGCCGCGCAGGTCGCGACCTTCGGCCACCTGCGCTCGCCCGCGCTCCACGTCACCACGCTCGTCCGCGGCCTGAAGGGGACGCTCGACACGACGGGCACGTTGGACCCCGGCGCGAAGCTGAGCTCCTGGAGCCAATCCATGGGGCAATACGTGCCCCAACCTCCGTCTGTCTTCAGCTACTACCCGCCCAACGCGCCCGCCCCGGGAGGAGGAGGTCTGCTCGGTCCCGAGTTCGCCATCCTGGACACGGCCACCGTCACCGCGCGCGCCAATGTGACGCATGACCTGCTCTTCGCGGCGGCCACGGCCAACGCGGGCGTCCTCATCGACCTGGACATCCTCCCCGTCAACTCCAGCGACACCGTGCAGTGGCTCAACCGCTACTTCCTGCACGGCACCATGTCTCCGGAGCTGCGGGACATCGTCCTCAATGCCATCTCCCACCCGGATGCCGGCGACACCCTGCGCAGGAAGAAGCTCGCCGTCTACCTCACGTCCCTCGCTCCCGAATTCCAGATCCAGAGGTAGCCCATGAGCTTCTCACGACGACAATTCCTCCGTGGCACCTCGCTGGGCCTGGGATATCTGGCGGTCTCCTCCCCGATGCCCGGTTGGCTCGGGAACGCCGCCGCCGCGACGCTGTCCGGTTACGCCGGCTACCGCGCGACGGTGTGTGTCTTTCTGCTGGGTGGCAATGACACCAACAACGTCCTCGTCCCCCGGGACGCCGGCATCCACGCGCAATATCTCGACGCGCGCTCCACGCTCGGCATCCCCTTGAACGACCTGCGGCCCATCAACCCCGTGGGCCTGGCGCCGGGCGCCTATGGGCTCCATCCCTCGCTGGAGAAGCTCCAGGCGCTGTTCGAGCAGGAGCGCGCGGCCTTCGTCTGCAACGTGGGGCCGCTCACCCTCCCCATGCGCAAGGTCAACTACGAGCTGGGCGATGTGCCCCGCCCCGACAACCTCTTCTCTCACAGCGACCAGCAGGACGCCTGGGCCAGCGGCATCTCCAACCCCTCCACCGTGGACCTGCCCCCAGCGCTCGAGGGCAAGGCCACCGGCTGGGGCGGACGCACCGCCGACCGCCTCCACACGCACAACCCCGGTGACTATCCGGAGGTGACCTCCTTCGGCGGCAAGGCCCTGTACTCCGGAGGCGCCGAGCGACAGCCGATGATGGTGTCCTCTTCGGGCGTGCTCGAGATGAAGGGGACGTCCGACGCGGACTTCAACACCCTGCGTTCGGAGGCACTCGCGGACATCGTGGCCCTGGACCGGGGCGTCACGCTGGAGGCCTCTTACGGCGGTGTCTTCACCACCGCGCAGACCTTCGCCTCCGCGCGAGCCACCGCGCGCGCCGCCGCGTGGGATGCGCTGACCGACGACGCGCGGGTCGACATCGACGGCTACTTCACCCCGCCGCAAGGCACGACGGGCTGGACGCTGCACACGCAGCTCTACCAGGTGATACGCGACCTGGTCGCCGGCGCCGTGCCGTCCACGAGCGGAGGGCTGGGCGTGCGCAGACAGATGTTCTCCGTGGGGCTCGGCGGCTTCGACACCCACGTGGGCCAGGACGCCACGCAGACCGCGCTGCTCCTCCAGGTCGACTTCGCGCTGGACGCCTTCCAGAAGGCGATGACCCGCCTGAAGACCGAGGGCGTCTTCGGAGTGAATCCTCCCCAGGCCACGCTCTTCACCATGAGCGACTTTGGCCGGACCCTGGCTGAGAACTCAGACAAGGGCTCCGACCACGGCTGGGGCAGCCACGCCATCGTCCTGGGAGACCGGGTGCAGGGCCGCCGCCTCCACGGCACCTTCCCCAACCTGGACCTGTCCGCCGGCGCCGTGAACAACCTGGACTCCGTCGACGCCAAGGGCCGCTGGTTGCCTTCACTCTCCGTGGACCAATACGGCTTTACCCTGGCGTCGTGGCTGGGGCTGGGCGGCGTCGCTGATCGCGACCATGCCTTCCCCAATCTCACCGACTACGTCGCCGCCGCAACCTCCGGGGGCTTCCCCGCCGCCGCGCGCGCCTACCGGATTCCGTTCCTCCTGCCGGACCCCTGAGCGACGATTCTCAGAGGGGCGCGGGGTCACCTTCCCCTTCATCCACTCCGCGCCCCTCGACCCCCTGCGTCACCTTGAGCCAGGGTCAGCAATGACAACCCGGAAATGGTAGGGCCGAACCGTTGTTTCGTGCCCTACCTGATAAACCCTTGAAACCGGAGTGTTCGCTAACATACTGTGCGCATGCGTTCATGTTTCGCATGAGCGCACTCATTTTCACTTGAGGGGGACATATCCATGGCAGCAGACGCAGCGGCGAACGTTTCCGACGCTTTGGCTACAGTGGACAACATCGCCATCCAGGTCGAACAGGCGCTGTACAAACTGTATCTGGCCGTGAGCGGTACGGGATTCAAGAGCATCACCGACAAGATTTCCGTCATCTGGACGCCGGTACGCAATGTACTGAGCTCGGTGCTCAAACAAGTCGAAGGTCTCATCAAGCCGCTGATGGATCCGCAGGTCGTCACGTCCATCAAGGACGTGCTGGAAGCGGGCCGAGACCTGGTGAACTCCACGCTGGACCTGCTGCCTGACTCCGCGCGGAACCTGGCGCTGACGGGACAGCGCTTCCTGAACATCATCGTCGACTTCGTGGGCGCGGGTGTCGAGCACATCGTCGCCATCGTCGACCTGCTGCTCAACGTGGGCAAGGCCATCATCGGCGAACTCTCCACGCTGGCGGCCACCACCATCGCCGCGCTGCGCAAGACGGGTGTGCAGATTCCCGCCACCAATCCCTGATTCAACCCCTGTCGTCTGTCGCATCTCCTGGTGTGTCGCGGGCGTGATGGCTCGCCGCCAGGAATTCCAGCGTGTCGTCACGGCCCTGCGCACGCTTTTCTCAAATCAGTGTCTATGAATAGGACCGTCCCCCATCAGGGGTGGGCGCAAGCCCAGGCACGCGGTCCAGGGAACCTGCACCCGGAGCAGGGATTTCCACCCCCTCGCTGGCGAGGGTCGGGGAGCGTATGGCCACAGGTCTCATCATTCCTGGTGTCCAGGTCACGGTCGTCAAGGAAGTGTTGCCCCAACAGCTTGCACCGTCTGGGGTTCTTGGAATCACAGGCTTCTTGGAGTCAGCCAACGGCAAGGTCGTCCGAGCCAGCAGCTGGTCTCGCTTCCTGGAGGTGGCCGGGCGCGCGAGCGCCTACAGCCTCCCGGAGGCGCGCCAGGCGCTGGACAATGGCGTCTCCGAGCTGGTGATTTCCCCCCTGCCCGCCACCGCGGGCACCGCCGCGACGATCGCCGTCGCGGCCGACAACAGCAAATATCCGCCGGGGCACGTCGGCGATAAGTTTGGCGCCACCTTCATCGCGAGAGTCCCAGGCCTGTGGGCCAACGGAATCACGCTGAAGGTCACCTACCGTGACAACATCGACCTGTCGGTGTCGTTCGACCTGGAGGTCACCCACCCCTCCAGCGGCTCGGTGGAGGTGCTGCGCAACGTCAACTCCGCGTCGCTGACCTCGTCGCTGGACACGTCGTCGTTCATCCGCATCGACACGACGAAGGGCGTGGGCTGGCCCACCGCGGGCACGTACACGCTGGCCACGGGCAAGGACGCCACGCCGGACGACTACGCCACGGCGCTGGGCCGACTGAAGGACCAGCCGGACGTGGACCTGGTGCTGGCCGCGGTGCAGGACTTCTCCGACCGGACCAAGCTGACGCGCATCTACGGCGACGTCATCAGCCACTGCAACACGCTGAGCAGCGAGAGCAAGGGCCGCCTCGGCTTCGGACAGGTTCCTCCCGCCGGGACGATGGCGGAGAACACGCAGCTCGCCGCCAACCTGGTCAGCGACCGGTTCGTGCTCGTCGCGCCTCACGGCACGGTGGGCGCGGTCGCCGGCATGGTGGGGAGCCTGGCGCCGCACCAGTCCCCCACGTTCAAGCGCGTCTCCGGACTGAACGAACTGCTGGTGGGCGTGGAGGACCAGAAGGCGCTGTTGCGTGCCTTCGTCGTCCCCGTCGTCACCGAGCGCGGTCGGGGCACCATCGTCGTGCGTGGCCTGACGACGGACGGAGATCAGATCAACGTCCGCCGCGTCGCGGACCGCGCGGTGCGCACGCTGAAGATGGTGGGCGACCTGTTCATCGGGTTGCTCAACAACGCCGACGGGCGCAGCGCCCTGAAGCAGAAGCTGGTGGAGGCGCTGGTGCAGATGCAGAAGGACGGCGCCATCGTCCCCTCCACCGACGGGAAGGATCCCGCCTTCAAGGTGGAGGTCTATTCCTCGCAGGCGGACTTCGCGCTCGGAATCGTCAGGGTCAACATGGCCGTCAGACCCGTCCGCGCCATCGACTACATCTACGCGACCATCACGGTCCAGGTCTGATGAAGGAACGCACCGATGCCAACGGTATTCTCAGCCAACCGTAGCAGCATCCTCGTCGACGGAGAGGCCGTGGACGGCCTCCAATCCATCGCATTCCGAGTGGTCACCGAGCGCGAGGACATTCGCGCCATCGGGTCCAACGAGCGCGTCGACGTCATCTTCGGCCTGCGCACCGTCATCGGTGAGCTGGTCATCCGCTCCGCGGCCGTGAAGCTGGACACCCTGCTCTCCGAGCGCGGCAAGTTCCAGCTCGTGGCGAACCTCAAGCGCACCGAGGGCACGGACGACACGCGCACCCTGTCCTTCGACGACTGCTTCGTCGAGGGCAAGTCCTTCCAGATGGACGCGCACGGCAGCGCCGCCACGACGTACGCCTTCACGGCGACCCGCATCCGCGAGGAATAGTCCGTGAGGGAGTCGCCCGCCAGCTCACGCACGGAGTCCGGTGCGGCGCCGATCTCCCTGGAGATCGACGGCCGGACCTTCCACCTCCACCCAGGAGTCAACTCCGGGGCCCTGGAGGTGGAGTGCTCCACCGGCGAACGTCTCGCGCTCCATCCGTGGAGCTTCGAGGCGCACCTGCGGGCGCTCGACCTTCATGCGCGGCTCGATGGCGCGGGACTGGCCTTCGACGCCGACGGTTTCGCCGCCGACGTGCTGCGGAACTCAGGGGTGCCGGAGTCGCTCCACGCGGAGCTGGCGCCCCTCGCGTTGTGGTGGGCCTCGGGCGGGGCACAGGAGCCTTCGCCCGGGACGCTTCCACCGGGCTGGGTGCAGGCGGGAGCGGTGCGTGTCCGACTGCGGCCCTGGACGTTCTCCGAGCGCTCCCGGGCGCTTGAGGAGAGCCTGACGTCGCAGCCCGATGGCTCGAGGGAACTCAGCCTGGAGCGCTACCTGCGCTCGATGCTCTCCAGCTCCGTCGTGGAGCACTTTCCCACGGCGCCCCTGGAGAAACTGGATGGGGCTAGCACCGCCGCGCTGCTGGACGCCGTGGTCGCGCTCAACGCGGGGGACGAGCGCGATGAAGACCGCACGATGCGTGCCTCGGGCAAACAAGCCCGGGTCCTCGCGGAAGTGACGTTGAAGCTCTGTCGTGCCCTGGGGTGGACACCTTCCCAGGTCTGGGCAACCCCCGCCGCCGAGGTGGACCGGCTGCTCGCGATGTTGCAGCTCACGGAGCCTGGTGCTCCCGCCCCGGCCCCGACTTCGCGGCCGAGGAGACTCTCCGACTTTCCCGACGCGGTGGTCATTCAGGTGGAGGACGACTGATGCGCACGACGTTCACCACCACCGAGCTCACCGCGCGACTGGCCCGCCCGGCGTTTCGAGCACTCGAAGGTGTCGCCCGACAGCTCGGCGTCAAGCTTGCTCCTCATGCTTCAGAGCAAGGCGAGCCTTCACCTGACGAGGCGTCAGCGCCGACCTCGGGCAGCGATGCGACCACCGTGCGTCCCAGAGTGGAGGCACCGGCGACGGCTCGGCCCACCGGTCTCCTCTCGCCTTCACGCTCCAGCGGCGAGGTGGATGCAGCTCCGGGTCCTCATGGACAGCGCCCCTCCGGGCCTCTCGTCGCTCGACCTGAGCCCATCAGCGTCCCTTCGGCCCCTATCGCTCCCCGGTCCGTCGCGCCCTCGCGGCCCGCGGTGACGCCGGTCTCCGCTTCCGAGGTCTCGAGGTCCGTGAGTCGTGCGCCCACGTCCGATGAGGGTCATTCCTCCTCTCCGGCGCACGACCTGCCTTCGTCCGGGAAGCGCGCCGGTGTTCCCCTCGCGAGCGACGCGCGAGTCTCCGAGATGGCTCCCGGCGACGACACGCACTCGGTGAACTCCGGTGCGAGCCACCCGGTGAGGTTCGACGCAGCCACACTCCACGCGGGCGCATCGACTTCGTTGCCCTCGGAGTTCTCGGCGGGTCCGTCGAAGCGCTCGGGCATGGGGGACAGGAGCACGGACGAAGCGCCTGTCGCGGCGCGGACTCCGAGCGATGGCGTCGAATCAACAGCCAGCTCGTCCCCCCTGAGTGCCCCTCCGGAGTCGCTCGCCACGAGCAGCGATTCGTCCGAGGGACTCCGCGTCTCCATCAAGGCCACCGAGCCCCGGTCGCCCAAGCGACAGGTCGTGCGACTCATGCGACCGATGCCGCTCCCCGCCGAGACCTCGGCGAGCGAGAGCGTCCCCACGCTCCAGCGCGCCAGTCCCCTGCCCGCACGCGGCGAAGATGCTTCCTCGAACGTGCCGCCCGCGGCTCACAAAGTGACAGCGGACGCACCTCGCTACGAGGCGAGCACTCCGGTCGGGGTCACCCCGCGTCCCCCCTCCGCACCCGTCGAGGCTCACACGAGCCTCCCGTCCGCGCCGCCCGTCATGCGCGTGCTGTCATCGACTCCCGCCGCGTTCCGGGCGCCAGGGTCAGTCGCGCAGTCCACGCCCGTGGTGCGTCCCGCCGCGCCCGCCGTCTCACGACCCAGGTCCCGCCTCACCTTCCTTCCGCCCACGGAAGCCGAGCCCGTGGATCCTCCGTCGTCGCCCGAGCCGGAGCGCGCGGTGCCACCGGCCGCGCTGGCCACATCCCAGGTCGTGCGCCAGGTGAGCCAGGGTCTGACGCCCGTCCTGGAGCGAGCCCAGCAAGTCACCCACGAGGCCCTTACCGTCGAGCGCTCCTCGCGTCCCGCCTCGACTCCCGCCGTGGACTCCGGTGCGAACGCGGCGGTTCGCAACACGTTCAACGTGAACGTGCAGTTGGGCACGGAGACGGCGACGGCCGGCATGGACCGGCGCACGCTGGAAGACGCGCTGGTGGACATCCTTCGCGAGACGGCACGCCGTCACGGACTGGAGGTCTGAGCCCATGGCAGGCATCGGATACTCCGTGACGATTGGCTCCCTCCGGGCTTCCAACAAGGCCCGCCAGGGACAGGCCTTCATCCGCTCCATCACCAGCGAGCTGACCATGGACGGCGCGGGCGGCCGGTGCACCGTGGAGCTCGTGCCCTCCGACGCGGCGCTCCCTCCTCCCGGAGAAACCACCACCATCGCCCTGGATGGCGGCGATGGCGCGGTCACCGTCTTCACCGGCCTGGTGCTGGAAGCCCGCGCCGCGCCGGACACGTCCATCGTCATCGGCGGAGATGCCCTGGCGAAGCTCGCGCGGCTCGACGTGTCGGGCGCCTACGAGCAGATGTCAGCGGGCTCCATCGTCCGTGAGCTGGTGAAGAAGGCGGGCGGCACGCCGGGCACCGTCGACGACGGCCCGACATTCCCCAGCTACGTGCTGCACCGCGGGCCTCGCGCCCTGCGGCACATCCTCCAGCTCGGAGAGCAGTGCGGCTTCGATGTCTTCACCGACGGCGAGGGGAAGGTGTACTTCACGGCGCCGAAGCAGGGCGGCGCGGACCACACGTTCGCCTACGACGCCCAGGTGCTGCGCACGCAACTGGGCAAGCCGCTCCCCGCCATCGACGGCTTCGAGGTCTGGGGCGAAGGCGCGGCCAGCTCACAGGGCGAGAAGAAGGCGCACTGGCTGGTGGACGACCTGGCTTCCGTCCATGGCAAGGCCGCGCTGGGCACCAGCGGCAAGGTGCAGGCGGGTTCCACGGGAAAGAGCTCGCGCGAAGTGAAGGACGGCTCGGTCCGCGCGGGCGCCGACGCGTCCGATCAGGCCAAGGCCCGCGTGGGCGCGCTGGCCGCCCGTCCGCTGCACGGCTTCATCGAGGTGCTGGGAGCGCCCGCCGTGAAGCCTGGAGACTTGATCAAGGTGGACGACATCCCGGAGGGCCATCCCGTGGAGGCCCTGCTGTCCGGGAAGGTGCTTCGCGTCCGCTCGGTGCGTCACACCCTGAATGCCCGCACGGGCTTCACCACCCGGATGGAACTCTGACATGCCCGTCCGCATCGGAAAAATCGAGCTCATCGGGCTCACGCAGATCTACACCGAGGACGCGCGCAACCTCGTGCAGCAGCGCGTGCCCGGTCAGTCCGGCTCCGTCTTCCAGGACCTGGGCCGTGAGCCCGTCACCGTCGTCATGGAAGGACTCCTCCTCGGCGAGGACCCGCAAGCGGCGCTGGAGGAACTGCGACAAGCACAGATGAAGGCGACGCCGATGTCGTTCGCCTCGGACGCCATCGCCGGAGCGGACCTCACCGACGTCCTCATCGCGGACTTCCAGGTCCGCCAGCTCGCGGGACACCAGAACCGCTTCAGCTTCTTCCTGCGCGTCAAGGAGTACGTCGAGCCCCCCGCCACCCAGGACGCGGGCGTCGGCGCGGTGAACGACGCGGTGGCCGACGACGCTCAGTCCTGGGCCCAGGGCTCCACGGACGCCGCGGGCGTGCTCCAGAACCCCGAGTCGCTGATGGACGCCGTCGACGCGAACCCGGACCTGCTCGGCCACCTGTCTCCGGACGAGCTGGGCTCGGTGGTCAACGGCACGAAGGGCTCGCTGACGGGGAAGAACTTCGGAAGCCTGCTGGGCGCGCTCGGCAAGGTGAACCCCGGCGCCATCATCGGATTCGTGCAGTCGCTCAGCCAGGCCGGAAGCCTGGGCGAGTTCATCGAGAAGCTCGCCACCGAGGGCATCAACATCCTGGAGCAGATGACCGGGCTGGACCTGGGCGCCGCGCTCGACATCGTCAAGGGCATCGCGGGCGCCGGGGACTTCCTCGCGAAGCTCCAGGCCGTGGGCAAGGAAGCCGGCGCACTGGGCGCGGCCATCGGCGGGTTCGATCCGCTCGGACCCTTCAAGGACCTGGAGAACCTTCCGTGAGCACGACCGCCGATATCGTCGACAGCATCACCCGACTCGTCATCGCCGTGGACAACCTGCTCAAGACGGACACGGTGAACGCCATCGTCAGCCTGGTGCGCAGGTTCGGCATCGGCGCCCCCGTGAAGGTGGGCATCGACGCGCTGGGCAATGCACTGAACCTCATCATCGGGTGGATCGCCAAGCTGGAGCAGGTCGCGGCCATCCCCGAGCTGCTGGAGAAACTGGACCCCGCGCTGGAGGGCCTGAAGGCCATTGGCGACAAGTCCGAGCAGGAGATGCGCGACATGGGCATGGAGGCGCTCGCCCCGCTCGCCGGCGCGGCCCACGCGGCGCACCTGGTCCTGGAGAAGATTCGCGCCGGCGCCGTCGTCATCCTCCAGGGCTATCTGCCCAAGCAGTCCCTGACGTCCCTTCGCGAGTCCGTCATCGGCGTCAAGGCGACGCTCAAGGCGCTCGGTGAGGCGCTGCTCGCCGCGCCGCCGCCCACGACACCCGCTCCCTCGCTGGGTGCTGGCAGCATGCCGCTGCTCGCGGGAGGCACGACGTGAGCGACCTGGTCACCATCATCCGCTCCATCATCCGGGACGAGCTGGCGTCGTTGCGCCTGGGCGACCTGGGAGTGGTGACGAGCGCCTTCCCGCACGCGGACGGCGACGCGAACAACCACGAGTGCCACGTGAAGCTGCGCGAGAGCGGCCTGGAGCTGCGCCGCGTCCCCATCGCCACGCCGCACATCGGCATGGTGAGCGCGCCGCACGCCGGAGACCTCGTCGTCATCACCTACCTCAACGGCGACCCCAATCGCCCCGTCATCACCGGACGCCTGTACTCGGACAAGCTCAACCCGCCCATTCACGAAGCGGACGAGTGGCGCGTCGTCTCGCCACCGGGTGGCAAGACGTCCATCGCCATCGACCAGGAGCAGTCGGTGGTCATCACCGCCGGCGAGACGGTGGTGACGGTGAAGCAGGACGACGTCATCACCATCAAGGGCAAGACGGACCTGTCGCTGGAGGTGGAAGGCAACGTGCAGCTCAAGTGCACGGACTGCACGGTGGACGCGTCCGGGAAGATCGACCTGGGCAAGGGAGGCAGTGGCGTCATCACCGAGATGAGCCACAAGTGCTACTTCACCGGCGCTCCGCTCAAGGGCTCCAAGGACGTGAAGGCCAAGTAGCCATGCCTGCACCGAGCGGAAGCGAAATAGGCGCCCTGGCGAAGAGCGCGATGCAGTCCGCGAGCCTCCGGGGAGAGAACGCTCCGGACCTGGCCACCGCGCTCGGTGACGCCTGCGGCCAGGCCTTCACGCTCTTCGCCTCCATGGCCATGGTGACGCCGGGAATCCCCGCCGCCGCGCCGCCGCCACCGGGCGCGGGCAGCACCGCGGGGCCCGGGATGATGCTGCCACCGCCGGCAGGGGGCCCCGGCGCGTCGCAGATAGAGCCCATCGCCAAGGGCCTGCTCGCGTCGAACAAGATCAACGGCGAGCAGCGGGACGCGCTGGCGAAGGCGATTGCCCAGACAGTGGAGCAGGCCCTCATCCTCTTCACCGTCCAGGTGATGGTGGCGCCGGGAATCGCCATCGCGGGCTTCGTGACGTCGTCGCCCGGCAGTCTCATGGGCGCCGCTCCCGCGAAGCCGATGCTCCAGCCGATTGCATTGGGCTTCCTCATGGCCGGTGGCATCCGGGGCGAGAACGCGCCGGACCTCGCGGGCGCCATGGCCGAGACGCTGTCCAACGCGCTCACACAGATGATGACGCGCCTCAAGGTCTCCCCGGGCATTCCCAGCTCGCCCGGGGCGACGGCGGGCCCGGGGAGGTTGCTCTGATGGCGGACGAGCTCAAGACGGACCTGCGCCTGAAGTTCAACGAATCGGGCGGCGTGGACCTGGACTGGTCCACGGACGACGGCGCCACCACGGTGAGCGGCAAGGACAACCTCATCCAGGCCCTGACGATGCGGCTCATCGTCTACCGGGGACACCTGGAGCAGTTGGGCCACCAGCGCTACGGCAGCCGCGTGGCGGACCTCATCGGCGAGCCGTTGGATCGCGCCAATCTGGACCTGCTGCGCCGCTACGTGCGGCAGGCCATCAAGGAAGACCCGCGCGTGGACGAGGTGACGCAGTTGAGCGTCACGGCCCGGGCGGATGTGCCGGGCGCGGTGGATGTGCGAGCCCGCATCAAGGCCATCAGCGGTGAAGCGGTGGAGCTGGGATTGGCGCTCGACCTGGGTTGAGCGCGGCGGCGTGGGCAACGGGTACGGACACGACTTCGGGAGAGCGTGATGAACGGCAAGGAAAAGCAGGGCATGAACGGAGTGCTGACCCTCGAGCTGCTCAACCTGGATGGCTCCCTGATGGAGCGGCGCCGGGTCCCCAACCTCATCACCACCGCGGGCAAGCGGTTGGTGGCGGAGCTGCTGATGGGCCGGGTCAACGGGCTGCCCGTCAAATGGTCCATCGTCGTGGGCACTGGCACCGAGGCGCCAGTGCCCGGGGACACCGTGCTGAAGGGCCCGGCGGCCGAGGCCGAGGACCCCGCGCCCAAGGTGGAGGTCATCGACCCGGGTGACGGCTCCAGCCTGGTGCGCGCCCTCGTGACGGCCACCCTGCCCGCCATCACCGACGCCACGGTGCAGCCGCTCACCGAGGCCGGCATTCAAGTCACCCTGGGGGAGACCACGAAGATCCTCTTCAACCGGGTCCGCTTCGAGGAGGTCAATCGCGGCTCCAACATGGTCATGAAGATGATGTGGGAGATCTCCTTTTGAGCCTCATCCCTCCCGAGACAACCACCTTCAGCGCCATCGTCGAACGGCTGCTGAAGAACATGGGGCCGGGAACGGACCCCAACGCCGGTGGCATGGCGCGAACCCTGGCCGAAGCCTACGCACGGGAGATGGCGACCTTCTACGCCATGATGGAGCTGGCCCATCGCTCCGGCTACCTCGACACGGCGGAAGGCGCCGCGCTGGACAACGTCGTCGCCGTGCTGGGCCTGAAGCGCGCACGCGCAGGTCGCCTCACCGGCGAGGTGGAGCTCAGCCGCGCCGCCCCCGCGCCGGAGGACATCGGCATTCCCGCGGGACGGCAGTTGACGGGCCTGGCGGCGGACGGCAAGCCGCTCCCCCTCTTCGAGACGCTCGAGGACGCCACCCTGCGCAAGGGCGACACGCGCGTCCTCATTCCCGTGCAGGAGATCCAGGACGACGCCGGGGCCGCGGCCGAGGCGCCTCCCGTCATCAACCCCTTCCGGCTGACGCTGATGCCCAGGCCCATCCTGGGGATCGAGGCCGTCACCAATCCGGCCCCCCTGCGGCGCGGCTCGGATGATGAGACGGACGAGAACCTCCGCGCGCGCGCTCGCACCGCGCTGCGGGATGGCGAGAAGGGCACGCTGGAGTCCATCGCCGCCGCCGTGCGCCAGCAGGGCGTGCAGCAAGTCACGGTGAGGGAGCCCGCCGACGCGCCTCCGGGCGTCGTCGATGTCCTCGTCGGCGACACCGACTTCGAGTCGGACGTCGAGGGCGTGGTCCGCGTCGAGTCCGCCATCCGGGAGACGAAGGCCGCCGGCATCCACGTCCGGCTCCGCTACGCGAAGACCGTCTTCTTCCAGGTGGACTTCCAGGTGGAGCCCACCAACCCGGAGATGGACGAGGTGACGTTCGACCGGCTCCGCCGGGAGCTCCAGCAGACGCTCGCGCTCCACATGAACGAGCTGCCCGTGGGCGCGCCCGTGAGTCGCCGCAAGCTGGAGGCCCTGCTCTTCGGCAACCCCGCGGTGCGCAGGGTGAACGAGCTGTCCGTGGAGACGTATGTCTGGGGCACCGACCCCGGACCTCCCATCAAGAAGGTCCTCGTGAAGGAGACGGCGGGCCGACTGTATGGCGCCAACCGCGACTGGAAGCTGGAGCCCCTGGAGGCCGCGCGCATCGACCTGGAGCTCAAGCCGCCGCGCATCACCCGCCTGCGCGCGCCGACGTGGCGGCTGGACCTGGTCGTCTCGCTGTCCAGTGGCGAGGCGCGCACGGCCGAGCAGGTGCGCGAGGCACTGCGAGGCGCCCTGGACGTGTACGCGGCGCGGCTCTCCGAGGACGCACAGATGGGTCGCGAGGCGAAGCTCACCTTCGACTCCCTGCAGCAGAGCCTGAAGACGCAGGCGCGCATCGAAGCGCTGCTGGGCTGCGACGTCACCCTGGAGACCGGAATCACCGCGACGCTCGTCCTGGCGACGAATCCCGCCCATGTCGTGCCCGCCCAGGTCACCCAGCTCCTGGTGCGAGCCGACGTCCGGCTGCAGTTCGGCGGGGCAGAGCTGGTGGGTGTCGGATGAGCGCGGACCAACGCAGACGTCGCATGGTGGGCTACCTGCCGCCCGTTCTGCAGTCCGGAACGAAGCTCAACCTCTTCTTCTCCACGCTCGCCCAGGAGCTGGAGCAGATGGAGGGAGGCCTGACGCGGCTGATGCGTTCCCGCTGGCACGCGCTCGCGCGGGGCTTTCCCGTCGAGGAGTCGCTGGCGAACAAGGCGGACTCGGAGCTGGGGCAGCTCGCCGCGCTCTACAACCTGCTGCCTCGCCGGGGAGAGTCCGCCGACTACCTCCGCCAGCGCGTCGCCACCGTGGTGGAGCTGCACCGCACCGGCATGGCCTCCGCGCGCGCGCTGCTCCGGCTCGTGTCCCTGGTCTACATGGCACGGCAGCCGCCGGTGATTACCTGGGAGGGGAAGCTCGCGGTCGGCCTCTTCTCCGTGCCGCGCACGGATGGCACCTACCGGACCATTCGCGTCGAACTGGAGGACAATCCCCCGACGCCTTCGAGCGCGAGCTTCCGCAACGTGAGCGGGGGCCAGCGACTGATCGCCACGAACGGAGGGCTCCACGTCGCATCGCCGGCCATCTCCCTCAAGGCGACGGAGAAGGAGATCGCCGTGCCCGTCTTCCGCCACGAGCAGTCCGGGCTGGACCTCATCTTCCTGGGCCGGGTTCCCCTGAACTCCACGCTGACCTTGCGCGACGAGCGAGCCGCCTTCATCGACGGCATTCCCGTGGACCCCGTGAAGAACCCCGTCATCCGGACGCACCCCACCCGCTTCTCCGCCCTGACGGACCCGGGCGTCCTCACGCGCTTCGATGCGCCCGAGTCCCGCTTCTCCGTGTTCGAGGAGGACCAGCACGTCCCCGACCTGGCGCTGGGCGAGAACCACTGGCGCTACGACACGCTGGATCAACAACAGGTCCACTCCTACCTCACGAGCTGGTCCCAGACACGACGGGACGCCGCCGTGGCGTGGGCCCTGCCCGTGCGAGCCACGCCGCGCGCGGACGTGCGCCTCGACTGGACGGAGATAACGCCCGCGACCTGCACGCTGACCATCCCCGTCGACTACATCCCGCCGCACCTTCAGGTGCCCAACGAGGACCAGGTGGTGCCCGGGCTGCCTGGGTTGGTGAAGGAGTTGATGCGCGCGCTGGAGTACGGCCGCTGCGCCGGCGTGCGCACGCGCATCGAGTTCACGCTGCCCCTGCCTCCGGAGGCGCTCGTCGCCAGCGAGGGACCGCTCCGGATGGAGGTCGACACGTCCCTGACCGAGAAGCTGGAGCCGAAGGACGCGCTGACCTCGTTCGGTTCCACCATCGAGTTGCACGAACAGTTCCCAGATCCCCAGGAGAAGCTCGCCTGGGACGGCGTCTTCTCCGCGACCCGCTTCGATACCTCGAGGTTCCAGTCATGAGTGATCCCTTCTACACCGCGAAGTCCGGTGACCCCATCCTGGCGGACACCTGGAACAACATGCAGATCAAGACGCGGGATGAGATCCGCGCCCACACCCACCATGGCTCCGACGACGGCCGGCAACTGGATGGCGAAAGCATCTCCGCCACCGCCGTGCTGAAGGTGAGCCGGGTGGACGCCACCGTGTCGATGTCGGTGGGCGGCGTGGACCTGGCCACCCGGCTGAGCACCCTGGACACCCAGAAGCTGTCCATCGGCGGTGGCAACCTCACGGGCCCGCTGTCTGTCGCGACGGCCAACGTGGGCATCGGAGCGGCGGCGGGGACCAAGCGACTGCTCGTCGTGGCGCCGGGCAGTGGCAACCAGAACGCCCCCCTGGAGCTGCGGAGCGGTGGCGATACGGGCTGGGGCATTGGAGCCGTCATCCGGACCACCGGCGGCACGGAGGGCGCGGGGCTGGTGCTGAGAAGCCGCGCCAAGAGCTGGCAGCTCCGCGGTGAGCAGGGCGCCACCGCCACCGGCCTGCAGATCACCGAGGACGGAGGCGACGCGGACACGGGCTCGGGCCTGGGCACGCCGCGCATCCACATCAAGTCCGGCGGCAGCGTGGGCCTCAACACGACGGACCCGCAGGGCGCGCTGGACATCCGCCTCTCGGGGGCCGCCGCCGGGTTCGACAGGTTCGTGGTGAACACGACGACGGACTGGGGCAGCGGCACGGCGCAGGTGACCATCGGCGCCGGCGGTGGCGCGGGCCTGATGATCAACAACCCCCACGTCATCTGGCACAAGACGGAGAACCGCGCGTCCATCCGCTACGGCCTGAGCGGCGGCGTCGCCACGGGCCTGTTCTGGGACGTGGGCGCCCGGGTTGGCAACGCATTCTCCTTCACGGTGAATGGCACCCAGACGATGTGGATGGGCGCGGACGGCAGCGTCGGCATCGGCACGGTGACGCCGGGCGCGCGGCTGGACATCCAGGGCGGCGGCCTGCGCGTCAGCGGCGCCATCATGCCCTCCATCGGCAACGCGTCCGGCAATGGCATCCAGTTCCCCGAGGACTCGTGGGGTGGCACCGGAGACGCGGCCTTCATCCGCTACTACCGCGTGCCCAACCCGCTGCCCGGTGAAGAGGAGAACGGCCGTCTGGTCATCGCCTGCACGAACGAGCCGGGCGACTCCATCATCTTCCACCAGGCCGGCGCCGAGCGGCTGACGCTCGTCAATGGGTTCATTGGCATGGGGACGCCCCGCCCGTCCACGCCCTTGCACGTCGTCCAGCAGGCGGCCAACGCGGGCCTGCGCATCCAGGAGAACACGTCTGGCCGCTTCATGGACCTCTGCTACGAGGGCCAGGGCACCTTCCACCTGTTCCACAGCAACGGCAACGGCCAGTGGATGCAGCAGGACGGCATCTGGCGCGGCCCCTCGGACGCGTCGCTGAAGGACAACATCACCTCGCTCCAGGACATCCTCCCGCGAGTGCTGGCGCTCAGGCCCGTGAGCTTCAACTGGAAGAACACCGGTGACCTCAATCTGGGCCTGGTGGCGCAGGAAGTGGAGACCGTCTTCCCGGAGCTCGTCAGCGAGCTGAAGCTCGAATCCGCGGGCGGCAAGGTCATCAAGGGATTGGCACACCAGGCCTTCAGCGTGCTCGCCATCGCGGCCCTCAAGGAACTCAAGCAGCAATACGACGAACGATTGGCGGCGCTCGAGCAGCGTCTCCAGAACCAGGAGCTGAAGTCATGATGGATGCCATCGAGAAGCGCCTCGCGGACCTCCGGGCCGAGCACGAAGCAGGTCAGAAGATGATGGCGGAGCTGGAGGCGAAGCGCTCGCATCTGGTGCAGACGATGCTTCGCATCGAGGGCGCCATGCAGGTGCTCCAGGAGCTGCTGCCCGCGAAGGCCGAGGGCGGCACCGCCACCGTGACGGACATCAAGGAAGCCGCTCGCTGATTCCCCGCACGACGTCAGGACTCCGCCATGAGTGATACGCGCGTCGGCGCCACGCTGACCTATACCGGGACGGCCACGCCTCCCACGGCCGCACAGATTCCGGTGGACACCGCCGGTCTCGTCGTCGCCCTGGAAGTGCCGGCGGGCGTGGCGTTGGTGCGCGCGGCACTCACCGTCCGCGCGCCGTCGGATGACGTAACGGTGAACCTGTCGCCCACCGCCACGCTGGCCACCAGCGGGGGGCAGACCGTCCTGGACCCCGCGCAGCCCATCACCTGGCTCAGCCTGGACTGGGGGGCGCGTCGTCCCCTGTCCTCCGTGGACGTGCGGCTGCCGACCTCTCCCACGCAGACGGAGAAGAAGGGACGCCTGAGCGTCGCGGAGGGCGGCGCCTGGTATCCCCCGACGCCGTCGGACACGGTGTCGGTGAACGCCGTGGCGCCAGCGCCACTGCCGGGCATCCTCGCCAGCCGCTTGCTGGTGGAGTTCGTGGAGGCGAGCAGCGCGCCGCCTCCGGTGGGGACTCCGAAGACGCTGGCGGCGACCCAGGTGGCGAGCATCGCCCTGCGCGCGCCCGCGCGGCCTCCCGACCTCACCGCGACCGTGGGCGTAGGCGCGGGCGCGCTGTTCTTCCACCATGCGCTGCCCCTGCTGCCCCGGCAGGAGCTGGTGCTGGAGGATGCGTTGAGCGACGCGCTCCAGCGCGCGTGGCCGGTGGACCTCAAGTCCGGCGCGGTGGCGGTGGCGCTGCGCTCGTCGGGGCTGGGCATGTTCGACCGCGTCCAGCTCGTCATGGACACGCTGGAGGTCATCCAGCGCTGGAGCGACGGCGCGGAGAGCCAGACGCTGGCGGTGAACACGGACAGCAGCGTGTCCGCGCGAGTCACCGTGCCCAGGGACCGCGCGCTCTCCGAGGTGCGGTTCCACATCCAGCATCAACTGCACGATGAGGACCTTCCCCTCGCGCCGCGCCCGCCCTCGATGCCCGCGCTGTCTCACCACTGCGGCTCCGGGTACTCCGCCGCGCAGGCTTTCCGTGCGACGCGCGCCACGGGCCCGCTCGCGGCCCTGGACCTCCACTTGCGGCCGCTGACCCGGCGCGTGGTGGGAACCCTCGCCTTTCATGCCGACGTGCATGACCGGCCCGATGATGCGCCCCTGGCTGGCGGTTCCATTCCCCTGCTGCTGGAGCAGGAGGGTTCGGCTCCGTGGGCCTCGCGCTGGGTCGCCTTCACTCCTGGCAAGCCGCTCGCGCTCGGAACGGGCCCGTGGTGGGCCGTCCTCACGGTGGACGAAGGAGATGTCCTCTGGAGCCTCACGGACCATGCGGAGACCGCTCCCACGCCGGGCGCGTTGACGCCTGGCACCGCGCTGCATCGCACCGAGGCCATGGGCCCGTGGCTGCCTCGGGAGAATGGCCTTCCGGGAGCGGAAGAGGACGCGGAGGCGCTCTGGGCATGCTCGCGTCCACGCCTGCGTCCACTCACCGCCGTGCCTCCGCTCCCGCCCCGTCTTCAGCTCCGCTGGGGCACGAAGGTGCTCGACGTGACGGCTCGCGAGGACGGTTCCGTCGCGCTGGATGCCAAGGCCCTGGCCACCCTCACGCCGCCCGGGGGCACCGGAAGCCCGCCGCCGCTGGAAGTCCTCGTCCAGTCGCGCGTGGCCGGTGACATCACCCTCTCCGGGCTCCAGGTGGTCATCCCCCAGCGGGAGACCTACGCACTCTTCCCGAGGTAGCGAGACCCCCACCCCATGCTCCTCGCCATCGAGTCCTACTTCCACGATGCCCTGCGCCCCGCCGTCCCCGAGACGGTGGAGGTCGCGACCGGCCCCTCACGAGGACCCGCCGCCGACGCGGAGGCGCTCGTCGAGGTCTATGCCTCCCGACTGAAGCTGGCGCTTCCGGAAGGCGATGACCTGGCGGCGCAACGACAGCCGTCCTATTTCGCCCAGGTGCACCGCTGGGCGGGCAACGGGACGACGAAGGACTTCACGCTCCCCGCGATGGCGCGCGGACAGGTGAGCGAAGTGGAGTCACCGCCCGGGCACCCGCTGCGCAGGGGCGATGACTACACGCTCGAGGACACCACGCTGCGCCTCTACCGCGCGCCCGCCGTGGCCAACGAGGCCGTGGTCGCCTTCCTGCGAGGAGACCGCGCCGACGGCTTCCTGGAGCGGCGCCGGTGTGAGCTGTCGCTGTCCATCCGCGCCTGGGTGAAGGCCCCGGGCAACGCCGCGCCGCTGCTCTCACGTGCCCTGGCCGCTGCATTGGCCGCCTCCGCGGACATGGGGAACCTTGAGGACGAGGACACGTATCCCGACGAGTCGGGCGTGAGGCTGCGCCTGCTACAGCCCGCGGCGAGCCTCCTGGACATCCAGCGCGCCATGGAGCCCGTGGGTGAGACGTTCTTCAGCCGTGCTCAGGCGAACTTCATCGTCCGGGGAGAGCTGGAGCAGCTCATCTCACTGGGGACGCCGGAGCTGGAAGGCACCATCCTCGAGGTGCGGCGGGTGACGTAGCCGTCGGAGGCTGGCGCGTGGAGCCACCGCCGTACGACGGCCCGGCCCAGGGAATGCCTGGGCGGGCCGCTCTTGCTCAAGGACCTGCTACTCCGCTTCAACCGCGTCTACCGCGGGGCAGAAGCGAGCCATACAGGCATCCCAATCCGCGACGCATTCATCAGCCGGCCTGTTTTCAAGAAACAGGCAGCGGTTGTAGAGGCGGTCGCACACGCCCCCGCACGCAAGAGCCTCAACCGAGGGGTCCTGTTCCGCGTCAACGCCACCACAGCCCGACAGCAAGCCCACGGTCAGCAGCGCCTTGGTGATAAAGGACTTGATCCGCATGTACGCCTCCTCAAGCGCCTTTCTGGATTGAAAGACATTGCAAGAGTAGCACCTCCTCCCAGGGCAACCCGGTGCGAATCGGCTCCACGCCATCAACAACACCTTGCGTCATCGGGTGCTTGTGATTCAGAACCGACCCACCTTCTCGGCATGCTTTCGAAACCACGGGAGCCATCGCTGATTTCGAGGAGGGCGAGCACAGGCCGGCTGCCGACGGACGGGATTCGTCGAGAAGATGCGGCGCCACGTCCACACCTCGCGCCCAGCTGCCCCACCCGTGGTTCTTGTCGTCACGGCACGCGGTGATGCCTCGAAGGGAAAGCCAGACGACCTTCGCTACGTCGAACCCAGCCTCATGAGGACTTCGGCGACTTCATCCGGGTGTTCCTGATGCTCATCGATGAGGGTCTGGAAGCCACACTTTTCGAGGACGCGGATCGACGCGGCGTTGTGGAGAGCGACCCACGCATGAAGCGGCCGGGCGGGCACGAGCGCGAGAAACTCAGAGAGGGCCCGGGTGGCGATGCCTTTGCCCCAGTGCTCGCGCCCCACCCAATAGCCGATGAGGCGCTTTCCATCCTGTTCCCAACTGCCGATGTTCCCAACGACCACGCCACCCACAACGATGGTGCGGTTGACGTTTTCAGGGCGGAGAACATTCGTGCGCCAGTGAGACATGAACGCGTCGCGCTCCCGCGATGGAAACGCGGCCATGCGCAGCGCTTCCGGGTCGCACTGGTGCTCGAAGAAGATGGGAAGGTCCTCATCCGTGACGATGCGGAGAATCATTCTGAAACAGCTCCGTCCAGTCTGCGCCGCGAGGGACGTCGCGAGGCGAATGGTGGAGAGATTCTAGCTTTTTCGGGCATGACGAAGCGCGGGAATCTGGACCGGCGAGACACCCCAGGACCGCAAGGCACGCAGGAGCCCCATGCCGTTCGCCGAGGTCCCGCACGGACTGCGTCTTCACCCTGGGTTCATTCCACCTGTCGAATCCACTGACGCACGAGCGCCTCGAGCGCCTTGCGCTGGCTCCGCACGGACTTGAGCGTGACGAGACAGCGGTCTTTCGCGAGCCACCGGCAGAGTCCCTCCGGATCGTCGAGCTCGACTCCACTCTTCGCGCTCTGCTTCACCTTCGCGCCGGTGTGGAAGACGAGCTGCACGCGGTCCTCGGAGCGAAGGTGCACGGCCGCGAAGAACTCGGTGGTGCGGAAGCTCGCGGTGTTCCACTTCACCGCCTCGGAGATGGAGGGGTCGACACCGAGGATGAGCTTTCGGACCTGGTCGATGTCCTTGCGCAGCGGGTGCGCTCGCTCGTCGAGGAGCGCGGTGACCTCATTCGAGCCGTCTTGCGGGGGCGTCACAGCGCGCTTCGCGGCCATGGTCCTGTGTCTCCTCTCCGGCGATTGCGTCCCGGTGTCTACCATGACACGCCCCAACTCCGCAGGAACCGACAGTCCCTGAAGGGACAGGACTCACGAACGGTTCTGGCTTTGAAACCGTGGCTGGCAATGCGGACCACTTCGAGCGAGCACTCGCGGCGAAGCTCGTCAACACTCGCACCGTGATGGCGCTGACGACAGCCGTGCGCGCGGGAGAGGCCGCGATGCTGCGCTCGGATGAGACCGCGTATAAAGCAGCGCATGAGCAGACCCTGAAGGCATTGCGTGCGCTCTCGCCGGAGGAACTGCGCGCGGTCGAAAGCATCACCACGTCGATGCAAGTCCGTTGAGCCCCCCCGTAAGGGGCGCCGCTCCGCGCTTGTCGTCGACGTTGCATTCGACGCTTCCCTGCGATTGAAAGACGCATGGGCCGCCCCAGAACTCCGGGGCGGACCCAAGCCCTACGCACCCAACGTCCGCCTCAGGGGCAGTAGGTGCAGTAGAAGAAGCCGGAGTGCGAGGCGTACGGCCCATCCCCCGAGCCTGAACACTCCGTGGTGCAGTCATCGTTCGTATAGCAGGAGGCCACCAGCCCCTCCTCGCTGTAGGGGAGCGAGCTGTACCAGGCGCTGTACCGAGGGCGGTAGAGCTGCACACAGGCCTGGGCGGACACCTCCCCAGCGGTGCCTTCCGTGGGCGCGCCTTCCAGGACAGTCGACGGAACGGGCTGCTCCGAGAGCGGCGGGGACTCCCCGCCACACGCCATCAGGAAGCCCGCGGCCAGCACGGCGAAACCACTCAGGGTGCTCTTCATGGTGACACTCCTTCCAAAGGGAGGCCTGCAGGAGAGCACATTCCCTCGCGGACCTCGGTGCGAGGAAGCGCCCTCCTCCTCGGCCCGAGGCGTCACACCCGTCCGGGGCACCCAGGACCCTGTGGATCCCACGTAGTCATTGGGCGCCGCTCATCGGAGTGGACCGCGCGGCCAGTCCCCTTCCGCCACTTGCGCCAATCACACGCGCAGTCCGCACGAAACATCCCTTTTCAGAACTCCGAGTAAACCAAGGGAAACAGATGCGACCTTCCAGCGCGCGCTCCGTTCCATCCCTGCGCGGGCGGACTTACTTGCCATTTGAAGGTCATCTCGCTCCATCTCGACCTCCGTCGAAATGAAGTTGCATCAGTATCAACACTACAAGTATTTCCACAGCCCCCGGGACTTCCCGGCTGGCGGCACGCGTGCGTGCATGACAAGGATTGGTGGAAACATGGCGTCCCGTCTCGGTGATACGTCTGCGAAGGGTTTGCGTTGGGGTGCGGTGCTCCTGGCGGGGCTGGTGGGCTGTGGCCCCACCACGACGAAGGAGCCCGCGACGAACCAGGAGGAAGTGCGCTCCATCGAGGAGCAGTCCAAGGCACTGACGCCTCCCCCGGGCTGTACCGAAATCACGCTGGGAGAGCTGAGCAACGGCGTGGAGCTGACGCCGGTGAGGTACTCGCAGCAGCCGACGTACCGGGGCACGTTCACCAACCCGGCCGCCCCCACCGCCACGAACCTGGCGTACCTCCGGCTGGACGTGAATACCGCGCCCGGGCTGTATGACTTGTCCGTGGGCGGAGGCAACACCTTCACGTGTGATCGCTGCGTGATGGGCTACCAGGACTCCGGTGCGCCGACGGAGAAGTACCTCGTCGCCGACTCCGGGACGATGCTCGTCGCGCTGAAGGTCTCGCCGGACCAGACGATTGGAGCGCTGGCGAACGTGGTGCTCCGCGAGTCCGTGGACGCCGCGCCGCTCAACGCCCCGTACTGGGGCAGCGCCGTGGTGCCGGGCGGCGAGTGCAAGTGGATCCGCTTCGCGACGTGGAACACCGTGCGCCCGGGTGGCTGCGATCCGCGCGAGGGCTCGCTGACGGCGAACCTGCCGGACACCACCTGCGTGCCCACCAACTACGCCGCCAGCGACGGCACGCTGGAGCGGGCGCTGGGCACCAAGACGCACGGCCAGGCGTGCACCACCACCCCGGCGGTGAGCGAGTACGAGCTGGACTCCACGGACTGCGAGCAGGGCTTCACCTGCACGGACCTGCTCTCCGCGAACGCCCAGTGCCTCAAGACGTGCGACTTCATGGCGGCGAACCCGGGCTGCCCCACGGGCACCGTGTGCGGCGTTTACGGCCTGTGCATCGAGCAGTCCGTGCTCCAGCCGCTCGGCTTCGACTTCGACCCCGCGCAGATTGGCGAGCAGTGCAGCGTGGGCTACGCGGAGTTCTGCGGCACCGAGGGCGCGCGCGGCGCGTGTCTGGACCTGGCCCGTACGGGCAAGGGCACCTGCTACGCCTATGAGCGCGCGCGCAGCAACTGCGGCCCGGGCGAGGAGCTGGGCTACATGAACTACGGCCGCTCCGGCGGCGGCTTCGACCGCACCTACGGCTTCTGCTACCACGACGGTCGCTAAGGGAAGTGAGCGGGGGCGTTCGCTGTCCAGGTCCCCTCCAGCCCGGGCCGCGGCGCCTCCGCTCAGCTCACCGCGCGCCCACCGATGCGCGAGCCCGCGTCTTCTGGCAACCGCCTGAACAGCGGACCCGCCAGCGAAGACACCACGCCCACGGCGAGGAACGGCAACAAGAAGCGGTCCGGGGTCAGCGGCAAATCCCCGCTGCCTCGCGCCAGGTGAAGCATGAGCGCGCCCAGGCTGATGCCCACGCTCAGCGCCATCTGCTGCGTCACCACCGCCACCGTGGAAGCCTGACTCATCTTCTCCGGAGGGATGTCCGCGTACGCCACGGCGTTGATGGCGGTGAACTGCAGCGAGCGCACGAAGCCGCTGACCATCAACGTGGCGACGATGAGCGGAATGGGCGTGGAGTTGCGGAAGAACGCCGGGAGCGCCGTCAGCACCGCCGCGGCCAGATTGGAACCGACAAGCGTCGTCCTGAAGCCCAGCCGCCTGATGACCCACGGCGCCACGGGCTTGCAGGACATGGCCCCCAGCCCCGTGCCAATGGTCACCATGCCCGCCTCGAACGGCCCCCACCCCAGGCCCACCTGGAGCATGAGCGGCAAGAGGAACGGCGTCGCCCCCAGGCCCATCCGGACCAACCCACCGCCCGCCGTGCTGGCCCGGAACGTCGACAGCTTCAGGAGCCGCAGGTCCAACACCGGCTTCTTCATCCGCAGCGCGTGCGCCACGTAGAGCGCGATGGCCCCCACGGCCACGAGCGCCATGCCCATCTGGATGTGCACGGGCACCAGGCCGACGCCCAGCGTCTCCGCCGCGCCAATCGTCAGGATGATGGCCACCGCCGCGATGGCATAGCCCTTCCAGTCGAACGGGCCCGGGTGCGGCTGGGGCAGCTCCGGCACGTAGCGCGACACCGCGAGCATGCCGAGCAGCCCCACGGGGACGTTGATGAAGAAGATCCACGGCCAGTCCGCCACGCCGAGGATGAGGCCCGCCAGCGGCGGACCGATGAGCGGCCCCACCAGCGCCGGCATCGTGAACCAACTCAGCGCCGACACCAGCTTGTCCCGGGGCGCCGAGCCCACCACGATGAGCCGGCCCACCGGCGTCATCAGCGCGCCCCCCAACCCCTGGAGCGTGCGGAAGACGACGAGCTGGGGCAGCGTCCGCGAGAAGCCGCACAGCACCGACGCGATGAGGAACACGCCCATCGCCAGCATGAAGACGCGACGAGGACCGAAGCGGTCGGCCACCCAGCCACTCGCGGGCGCGAGCACCGCCAGCGCCAGGATGTAGGACGTCAGCGCGAGCTTGAGGTGGATGGGGTCCGTGTCGAAGGCCACGGACAGCGTCGGCAGCGCGGTGGACAGCGCCGTCGAGTCGACGAACTCCATGAACAGCGCGCTCGCCACCGCGATGGACGCGAGCCGGGAGCCTCTGTTGGCGGACGCGGGCGGCGATCCAGGTGGAGAGGAGCCAGGAGAGTCGGACACCTCTCTTCTATGCACGGGAGCCCACGTGCATGTCACGCTCGACGACACTCCATCCGGGGGCTCCCTTGCCCGCGAAGGAGCCAGGGAGCCGAGCATCGGTGCCCTGTCTCGTCAGGTCGGTCGCTCCAGGCGCCCATCCGCGTGGCGCGCGAAGCGCCCTTCCTCCCGCGCATGCACCGGGTCGTCGCTCTTCCAGGGCCAGCCGCCGAAGCCCGTGCGCTGGTAGTCGCTGAACGCCTGCTGGATCTCCTGCCGGGAGTTCATGACGAAGGGGCCGTGCTGCACCACGGGCTCGTTGATGGGCCGCCCCTGGAGCATCAGCAACTCCGCCTCGTCGGCGCCGTTCTCCAGCACCGCGTCCACGTCGGGGCGCAACTGGAGGACATGTGATGCGGGGATGGCGCGGCCTCCCACCTTCAGCGCGGAGCCCTTGAAGAAGTACAGGAAGCGATTGCTCCCGCGCGCGGCGGCGGGCAGCGTCCAGCGCGCCCCCGGCGCCAGCTTGAGCGTCCAGATGGCCACGTCCGAGTCCGCCCGCGCGGCCCAGGACTTCGGCGGCGGCGGCGGGGCCTTCACGTCGCCCAGCGTTCCGGCGACGACGGTGACCTCGGTGGTGCGCCCCGCTTCATCCCTCGCGACGTGCCGGGGGATGACGTGGTCCCACAGCATGGAGAAGTGCGGCGTCACCAGTTTGTCCGCGCTCGGCAGGTTGAGCCAGATCTGGAACAGCTCCACCGGATTGGGCTGGTCCTTCTTCAAGAGCGGGAACATCTCCGAGTGCAGCACGCCGCTGCCCGCGGTGAGCCACTGCACGTCCCCGCCGCCGAAGCGCGCCGCCGCGCCCAGCGAGTCCGAGTGGTCCAACAGCCCACTGCGGACGACCGTCACGGTCTCGAAGCCCCGGTGCGGATGCTGCGGGAAGCCGGGCACCACGGTGCCGTGGTACATGTTCCAGCCGTCCCGACCGTCGAAGTCCTGGCCGAGCTGCCGGCCCGCCAGCGACGCGGTGGGCCCCATCCGCTCGTTGCCCGCCGGGTAGGCGTCCACGTGGTGCACGCAGAACAGGAACGGGTCTGGCGTGGGCCAGGGCATCCCCCTGAGCGGGCTCAGGCCGATGACGGCGGGTTGCTCACTTCCCTGCTGCTGACTCATCCCCTGCTCCTCTGATGACTTTCCCGTGCTCCGAGAGCAGCTCGCGGCCGACGTGGCCCCCGCCACCGCGAGCACCTTCAGCGCCGCTCTCCGACTGACCTCATCACCCAAGGGCCACCTCACGCATGACGCCGTCTCCAGGCTGTAATCCTGGCATGGACGGGGCGCATCCTTTCATGCCCGGGGCCCGCCCGCCCGCCGAGCCGTCCTCCCCATACACGCCGACCCGGACTTGCCGTAGGGTGCGCCGCCTTGAGCCCCTCCTCGCCCCTTCCCGTGTCCCACGAGCGCGTGCGTGCCATCGACTGGCTGCGCGGCATCGCCGTCCTGTTCATGGTGCAGACGCACTCGCTGGCCCTGCTCACCCCGGAGCTGCGCAAGAGCGCCTGGGTGGGCCGCCTGCTCAAGGTCGATGGCCTGGTCGCCCCCGCGTTCATCTTCTCCGCGGGCTTCGCGCTCGCGCTCGTCATGGTGCGCAGCGCCGCCAGTGGCCAGTTGCGCGAGCGCGTGCCCAAGAACTTCCGCCGCACCTGCGAGGTCCTCCTGGTGGCCTCCCTGGTCAACTGGGCGTGGTTCCCGCTGCTGAGCGAGCCCAAGTGGCTCTTGCGCATGGACATCCTCCAGTGCGTGGGCGTGTGTCTGCTCCTCATGCTGCCGGTGGCCGCCGCGCTGGCGCCCCAGCCTCGCGTGCTCGCCGGCGTGAGCCTGACCCTGGCCTTCATCGTCTTCGCCGTGTCGCCCCTGGGTGAACACGTGCCCGAGCCCTGGGCCACGCTGACAAAGAAGTCCTCCTTCGCGCCCTTCCCCCTGCTGCCGTGGATGGGCTTCGCGTGGCTGGGCGCGTTCGCGGGAACACTCGCGGGCGCCTGGGGCCGACGTCCGCTGGCCCTGGCGCTGCTCCTGCTCGTCGCGGTGGGTGCCATCGGCGCGGCGTCGGGAGACTTCCTCTTCCAGCTCTACCCGCACCACCGCTTCTTCGTCGCCAACCCGTCGAACTCCGCGGCGCGCTTCGCGTGGGTGTGCGCCGTGCTGCTCGGGCTGATGGGGCTGGAGTCCCGGGTGCCCGCGGGCCATGCGCCCTCACGGCTGCGGCGGTTCATCGAGGTCTTCGGGACCTCGTCGCTCTCCGCCTACTTTTTCCACGAGATGCTGCTGTTCTACCGGCTTGGCGGCGTCTTCTCCTTCCAGCGCTTCTGGGGAGACCGCAGCGGCTGGGGCCAGTACTGGCTGCTCACCGCGGTGCTCATCGTCGCCACATGGCTCTTGTGCCTGGCGTGGGACCGGCTGGAGCACCGGGTGAGAATGGCGCTCCAGTCCCTGAGCAAGAGGCTGCGCCCCGCCGTTCCTCAGTGAGCGTCGGTGGACAGGCGCTCGAACGCGGCGATGACCTCCGGCGGCGCCTGGACCAGCTCGATGAGGACCCCCTCGCCACCGTAGGGGAACTGCTCGTTGCCCTTGGGGTGAACGAAGCAGATGTCGAAGCCCGCGGCGCCCTTGCGGATGCCTCCGGGGGCGAAGCGCAGGCCCTGCTGCTCCAGCCACTTCACCGCGACGGGCAGGTCATCCACCCACAGGCCCACGTGGTTGAGCGGCGTCTCGTGGACCCGGGGCTTGCCCTCCGGGTTGATGGGCTGCATCAGGTCCACCTCCACCTTGAAGGGCCCCGCACCGGCGGTGACGATGTCCTCGTCCACGTTCTCCCGCTCGCTGCGGTAGGTGCCGTGAGGCGTCAAGCCCAGCAGGTCCACCCAGAGTTTGCGGAGCGGGCCCTTGTCGGCGCCGCCGATGGCGATCTGCTGGATGCCCAGGATTCGGAAGGGTCTCAAGGTCTGCATGGGCCCGGAACCTACCGGGAAAAATCGCGGGAATAGACCCATTTGTCAGGTCGTGCGTTTCGATGCGGCGCCTGTTGATTCCGTCCCCCGGAGAACACATGTCCCAGACCTTCCTGAAGCGCCGTTTGAGCCAGTGGGGAAGTGCCCTGCTCGTCGCCTGTGTCCTGCCCGCCTGCATGTCCATGGACGAGCGCCAGACCCTGACGGCCCCCGAAACGCGCTCCACCCCACGAACCCACGCCACCGCGAAGCCGGCCCCGCCTCCGAGCGCCGCGCCCCAGGACTTCGCCGCCGCCGAGGGCGACGACGCCAGGGCCACGGCCGATTCCCCGGCGCCTCGCGAGGACCGGGCCAGGAAGGCGCCGCGAGGCATCGACGCGGAGCTGCGTGAAGAGCCTGCTCCCGAGCCCCTCATGGTCGCGCCCGCCACGGGTGCGATGGGCGGCGCGGTGGCCAATGGCGTCATCGGCCGTGCCCAGGGCGCGGAGATGGCGAAGCCGTCCCGGATGGCTCCCAAGAAGCTCGAGGCCAGCGCCCGCCTCACGGAGAAGGACGTGGACGGCTCGGACGCCCACGCGGGTCCGCAGGGCAACACCTTCGAGGCCTGGAAGCCCAACACCTTCACCGAGACGAGCAAGGACCCGCTGTCCACCTTCGCCGCGGACGTCGACACCGCGTCGTATACGGTGGCCCGCCGCTACCTCCAGAACGGCAACCTGCCGCCCTCCTCCGCCGTGCGCGTCGAGGAGTTCGTCAACTACTTCAAGTACCGCTACGCCCCGCCGGAGACGGGGGCCTTCACCGTGCATCTGGAGGCCGCGCCGTCGCCCTTCGACTCGAAGCGCCACTTCGTGCGCGTGGGCGTGCAGGGCAAGGTCGTCTCGCGCTCGCAGCGCAAGCCGGCGCACCTGGTGTTCCTGGTCGACACCAGCGGCTCCATGGCGTCCCAGGACAAGCTGCCGCTCGCCAAGGAAGCCATCAAGATCGCCGTGAAGAACCTCAACGAGAACGACACGGTGGCCATCGTCACCTACGCGGGCTCCACGCGGGACGTGCTGGCGCCCACGCCGGCCACGGACGTCAAGAGCATCCACGCCGCGCTGGACGCGCTCCAGTCCGGGGGCGGCACCGCCATGGGCTCCGGCATGGAGATGGCCTACAAGCACGCGGTGAAGAAGGCCTCCGGCAAGGTGGTCTCCCGCGTCATTGTCCTCACCGACGGCGACGCCAACATCGGCCCCACGCTGAGCCCGCAGGCGATGCTGGAGAGCATCCACAAGTACGTGGCCGAGGGAGTCACCCTCACCGCCGTGGGCTTCGGCATGGGCAACTACCGCGACGACATGATGGAGAAGCTCGCGGACAAGGGCAACGGCAACTGCTTCTACGTGGACAGCTACAAGGAAGCGAAGAAGGTCTTCGAGACGCAGCTCACCGGCACGCTGGAGGTCATCGCCAAGGACGTGAAGCTCCAGGTGGAGTTCAACCCGCTCGCGGTGCGTCGCTACCGCCTGTTGGGCTACGAGAACCGGGACGTGGCGGACAACGACTTCCGCAACGACAAGGTGGACGCGGGTGAGATTGGCGCGGGCCACAACGTCACCGCGCTGTACGAGGTGGAGCTGGTGAAGGACGCCAAGGAGTCGCTCGCCACCGTGCGCGTGCGTGCCAAGGCGCCCAACGGCACCGAGGCCGCCGAGCAGTCCTTCCCCTTCACGCGCTCCCTGCTGCGCGCGTCGCTGGAGGCCGCCTCGCCCGACTTCCGCTTCGCCGTGGCCGTCGCCTCCACCGCGGACATCCTCCGAGGCAACCCGGCCGCCGAGGGCTGGAGCCTGGCCACCGCGCAGAAGCTCGCCGAGGGCGCCGCCGCTGGAGACGCTGACCGCAACGAGTTCGTGAAGCTGGTGTCGCAGGCTCGCGCCCTGTCCGGCGCGTCCGCCCGCGGCGAGTAAGCAGACCCAAGCAGGTTGCAGGGGGAATGGGGTGGAAGGCCCGGGGGGCGCCTTCCACCCCATTATTTTTTCCGGCGAGCCTCCCGGACGCGCTCAGTACGCGACGACGGTGGGCGGCGTGGTGCTGGTGAAGAAGTCCGGGAACGTGGCGATGTAGTGACTACCGCTGCCCGTTTCTCCCCCGATGCGACCCGTCTTGCCTCCGCTCACGGTGAGCGTCGTCCCGTCGGCTTCGAGGAATGGGACTCCCGAGGTGATGTTGCCGGTGCCCAGGTACACGGCCAGCCCTGTCTTCCGGACAACAGTCATCGTCGCCGGGTCGACATGGCTGATGCCAAGCGTGCTGGGAGAGCTGCCACTGACACTCTGCTTCTTCACGTAGGTGGCGACCACTCCCTGGTCGTTGGCCACCAGTGACAGGGCGGGGAGGTAGTTGACAGACGTGTCGAGATTGATTTCGGAGGGTGGCAGGTAGCAGAACTCAATCACCTGCCGCCTCAAGACGATTCGATAGTTCGGCGGGAACCCTCCCGTCGACACCGCCGTGAGGATGAGGAGACAGCCGTCGTACGTCACGGAAGTCGCGGCGGCTTCACTCGAGGCGAAGACGTCTTCCGTCGCTCCCGGGGAGGGCTCTCCACCACACGCGGAAAGGACCACCGCCACACAAAGACAGACAGCGCGCCTGAAGAATTTCATGACGTGACGACCCCCTTGTTCGTTTGAAAGCGGCGACACGCTAACAGCCCTGCAAGTCATTGCAGCGACATTTCCGTGAGTGTGGGGTGGGCACGGCGCGGACACGTTGCGGTATCCTTCGGGCCGTATGCGCCCATCCCACCTGCCCTCCCGCCTCCTGCTCGTTCCCATGGCCACCCTCTTCCTCGCGTGTGGAGGATGCGGTGATGACCCCAGCGGAGGAGGCGTCCCCCTGGGCGAGGAGCAGAAGGGCATCGCCACGTACTACGACGCCACCGGCGCGGGGAACTGCAGCTACGACGCCAGCCCGGACGACTTGATGGTCGCGGCGATGAACACCCCGCAGTACGCCAACAGCGCCGCATGTGGCCAGTGCGTGGACATCCAGGGGCCCAGCGGCAACGTGCGGGTGCGAATCGTGGACAGGTGCCCGGAGTGCGAGGCCGGTCACCTGGACCTCAGCCGGCAGGCCTTCGCGAAGATCGCCGAGATGCGGCTGGGCCGCGTGGACATCACCTGGAAGGTGGTCTCCTGCGACGTGGCCGGCGGCCTGGAGTACCACTTCAAGAACGGCAGCAACCCGTGGTGGACCGCCATCCAGGTGCGCAACCACCGGGTGCCCATCTCCAAGCTGGAGTGGCGTCGTGGCGACGGCGCGTGGAAGGACGTCCCGCGCGAGGACTACAACTACTTCGTCAACGGCGACGGCATGGGCGAAGGCTCCTTCACCGTGCGCGTGACGTCGACCACCGGCGATCAGGTGGAGGACACCCTGCCCCGCGTGCTGGACAACGACACCTTCGAGGGCTCCGCCCAGTTCCGCTGACGCGGGGCCGCTTTCGCACCGGCCGAGGCTCGACACACCATCGAGCCCCGGCCGCGAAAGCTCCGAGCGACTACCGACGCAGCATGGAGCGCAGCAGCTCCAGCGCCTCGGTGACGTTCTGCCAGACCTGGAGCGACTTGACGTTCTCACCCTCGCCCTGCACGGCGCGACGGGAAGCCCGCTCCAGAGGCAGCAGCACGCCCTCCACCAGCTCTATCTGCCGGCTCAGCTCCGCCGGAGACGGCCCTGCCACGGCGGCCCGCTGGAGCGCCTCCGCCGGCATCTGCGCGGACACGTTCACCGGTCGGTCCGCGAGCGCGGCGAGTGCCCGCGAGAGCTGCTCCATGTACGGCCCGAAGTCCTGGGCCGGGGCCTGCTGCACCACGGGCGCCTGGGCGGACGTCGCCACCCGCTCGGTCAGCGCCTTGAGGAGCTGCGCCATGTGCTTGAGGTATGGCGCCAGATCGGTCGCCGGCGCGGGCGCGGCCACCGGCAGAGGACTGTCCTTCGCCTCGCGCCCCACCTTCGCCACTTCCAGCACCGCGTCGCGCAGGGCCTCCAGGTAGGGCAGCGCCTCGGCCGTCGGGTCCTCGTTCCGGTCCGCGGAGGCCTGCTGCACCTGGGTGGCCGCGTTCGCCACCGCGTCGCGCACCGCGCCGAGCTGTTCTTCGATTCCACTGAGCTGACCGGTGACGCGCGCCACGGGGTCGTCCTCCTTGCCCCCCATTCGCTTGACGCGCGCGAAGCCCTGCTTGATGTCCTCCCACCGCTTCGCCTTCTCCGGCGTCAGGCGGCCACGCATCTCCGCCAGCTTGAGCAGGTTCTGCTCCGCCGCCGTGGTGAGCGTCTGGGATTCGCCCTGGTAGTGGTCGTCGACGAGCCGCTCCAACTCCGCGTCCGTCATGGCCGCGACCAGCTTCTCCGACAGCTTGTTCATGTTGCGGTAGGAGCCCTGGAGCTTGAAGGCGGGCTCCGCGCGGAAGCGCTCGTCCTGCGCCGCCGAGGCGATGTACTGCATGTTCACCTTCAGCAGCACCGACTGCACCCGGAACATCCGCTGGAAGATGGCGATGATCTCCTGCAGCTCCGCCGCCGCGTAGCCGTGCTTCAGCTCGCCCGCGGGCACCTCCTCGCCCTGCGCCATGCGAAGCAGTCGGTGCGTGTCCGCCGCGTCGCGAGTGGCCAGCGGCGCCGTCACCGGGTTGGAGGTCAGCGCGTTCTCCAGATAGCTCAGCGCGAACAGGTGCTCCTTGCCGTCGAGAATCTCACCCAGGTTGTAGGTGTCCGCGCGGTTGGCGAGCATGTCCGGAATGCGGAAGCGCTCACCCGTCTCCGTGTAGGGATTGCCGGCCATGACCACGCAGAACTTCTTGCCGCGCAAGTCGTAGGTGCGCGTCCGGCCATTCCACACGCCCTCCACGCGGCGCTGGCCGTCGCAGAGCGAGATGAACTTCTGGAGCAGCTCGGGGTCCGTGTGCTGGATGTCGTCGAGGTAGAGCATCACGTTGTTGCCCATCTCGAAGGACAGGTTGATGCGCTCCACCTCCTGCCGCGACGTGGCGTTGGGCGCCTCCGCCGGGTCCAACGACTTCACCGAGTGGCCCAGCGCGGGGCCGTTCACCTTGACGAAGGTGAGGCCCAGCCGGCTCGCCACGTACTCCATCAACGTCGTCTTGCCGTAGCCCGGCGGCGACATGAGCAGCAGCATGCCCATGCGGTCCGTGCGCTTGCCCTCGCCCGCCGCGCCCAACTGCTTGGCGAGGTTGGCGCCGATGAGCGGCAGGTACACCTCGTCGATGAGGCGGTTGCGCACGAAGGACGACAGCACCTTCGGCGTCAGCTCCTCCAGACGCAGCTTGCGGCGCTCACGCTCCAGCAAATCCCGCAGCAGTCCACGGTACGTCTGGTATTGCGGCACGCGGAGCTGACGAAACTCGCCCAGCCGCGCCAGGAACTCGTCCAGGCGCAGCGCCAGCTTCCGGTCGTGGACGCGCGGGTGACTGCCCAGAAGACCCGTCACCTCGGCCGCCGTCAGCGCGCCCGCGGGCTCGCGGTCCAGCTTGCGCTCGGTGAGCAGCAGCACCGCCGTCTCCAATGCGAAGTAGCCCGCGTCACCGGGGCCCCCGTCGCGCTGGGCCAGATACGCCTCCACCCACGCCTTGGCGATGAGCAGCCGCGAGGACAGGTCCTTCTCCAGTCCGCGCAGATCCTCCTCGAAGGCGGTCCGGGTGCCCTGACGCTCCAACTGCGCCAGGAACGCGTCGCGCAGCACCACCGCCTCGCCGCTCGTGGTGAAGCGGGGCCGGTCCACCGCCAGCTCCTCCACGAGGTAACGCCCCGCCTGACGAGCCTCCGCCGGCGAGTGCGCAAGCCCCTGCGCCTTGAGGAACGCCTCCACGGCCTCCCCCAACGCGAGCCCCAGCTCGGACAGGCTTCCGACCGAGGAGAACGTCTGACGCAGCCGAGCGAGGCTCCGCGCACGACGGTGCAACAGCGTCCGCGCGCCCTCGTCGGAGTCGAAGGCCCAATACAGCGAGGCCCACGCGCGAGGCACCGGCGCGAAGCGCAAGAGGCCCGCGCCCTGGTGCAGCGTCAGCAGCTTCTCCAGCACCGCCGCCGCGTCCACGTCATGCACGCCGCGCTCGTAGCCTTCATCGAAGCGGTCCGCGGCGTAGGTGCGCACCCGCTCCAGCAGCGTGCCGGCGATCACCGCCTCATGCAGCGCGGACAGCGTCAGCCCGCCCTTGCCGTCCTCCGCGTCGGAGAGGATGCAGGAGGCCAGGTACTCCACGCGGTAGACGTCCCGCGTCTCGGAGACCAGGTGCTGCTCCCAGAGGCCCTGGTGCTTGAGCAGCTCCGGGTCTTCCAACTTCTGCGCGTAGTCGGAGCCGGTGAGCTGGAGGTAGAGCGCGCCATCTCTCGGAACCAGCGTCAGGTCCAACGGCTGCGTGTTGACGTTGAAGCGGTAGGTGCCCAGCTTGATGAGCGAATCGCCGTCCGCGAACAGGTCCTGCTTGTCGCGCAGCGCCCGCAGCGCGTCCTGCTTGGCGGACTTGAGCCGCGACAACACCTCGTCCGAGCGCACGCTGTCCTGGAGTCCCAGGAGCTGCTCGGAGAGCTGCCGCAGCTTGAGGATCATCGCGTCGGTGGCGAAGTACCCGTTGAGTTCGTCGTCCGACTTGAACGACTTGGACCGGCGCTGCACGCCCTGGAGGATTCGCTCCGCGGCGCCGAAGAGGCTCTGGGCCCGGCGCTGCCGCTCATCCACCAGCGTCTGCTTGCGAGCGCCGAACGCCTCCAGCAGCTCCTCGCGCTTCTGGGTGATCTGCCCCAGGAACTCGTCGAACTCACCGAAGCGCCCTTCCAGCTCCTCCAACTGCACCGTGAGACGCGACAGCCCCTCGTCGCACTTCTCCGGCAGGTCCGCCTGGGCCAGCGCGTTCTCGATGGCCTGCCCCAGCAGCTTGAACTGGGCGCCGAACTCCGCGCGCTTCTCCCGGCTGGACAGCTCCTTGCGCTTGGCCGCGAGGCTCGCGCGCACGCGGTTGAGCCGGCCGAACAGCTCGGAGATGCCCTCCAGGATGCGGGCGCGGGCCAGCGGGTCTCCCACCTGGAGTCCGCCGACGACTTCACCCAGCACCGTGAGGCCCTGGGCCGTCTTCTCGATGTCCTCGCCCAGCGGCGCCAGCTCCACCGTCGTCTTCACCGGCTCCAGCTTCGCGAGCAGTGCGTCCAGGCGCGCGGCCAGGGGCTGAAGCGCCTCGCCCTTCTGGAGGAAGTCCACGCAGCCGGAGCTGGTGTTGTCGGACGCCTCCACCACCGCCTTCTCCAGGGCATCCACGCGCCCCAGGTCCATGTAGCGGATGTCCTTCAGCGTGATGAGGTGCCCGCGCTGCTGACGCAACTCCGCCAGCACGTGCATGAACTCCTCGGCCGAGGTGAGCAGCTCCGGCTGCACGCGTCCCAGCAACTTCGTCTGCGCCTTCTCCGCCTCGGCCAGCGACTCGGACGCGCGCTTCTGGAGGGCGAGCACCTTCTCGAACTCATCGATGATGAGCTCGGACGTGCGGCGCAACAGCTCCACGGGCTCCTGCAGGCCCGTCTCCGCGTGGCCCAGCCAGTAGTACGCATCCAGCGCGCGCGTGGCGGCGGCGACCAGGTCCTCGTACGTGCGGCGGTTGGGCTTGTCCGTCTTCGCGATGCGCTGGAGCGTCAGCGAGTCGGAGATGCCTCGCACCAGCTCCGCGTTGCCCACCTTGCCCAGATAGCCGGGCGCCGTGGGTGCCGCCGCCGCGTGCTCGTCCGATACGAAGGGCGTCTGCCACACCTGCATCGGGTGAACCCGCGTGGGCTCCTGAGACGTCTCGCGGAACACCACCAGCCCGCCGTCCGCGAAGAGGCTGTAGCCATTGCACACCAGCGGGTTCTGCACCTCCTTGCGCACCAGGTTGTACGGGAAGAGCAGGTACCGGCCCTCCTCGCGCTGGTGGAAGATGTAGAGGACGTCTTCGCCGTTGGGTGAGCGGATGACGTGCTTGAACTCCATCCCCGAGCCGGTGGCGTCACCGTCGAAGACCTTGTAGTCGCCCGTCTGGAGGTAATAGCCCCCGGGGAAGATGATGCCCTGGTCCTCGGGCAGCCGGATGCAGGCCTGGCCGATGGCGTCGATTCGCACCACGTGCTGCGTGCGCGAGTTGAACACCAGGTAGCGCCAGGCCTTCTCGCGGAAGGGCAGCACCCGGATGAGGATGAGCGTTCCCACCCGGGCCCAGGCGAACCGCGCGTCGTCCAGCGACTGGTTCGCGTCCTCCACCGGCTCGCTGTAGATGCCCAGGCCCGACGAGGTGTTGTTCTCCACCTTGACGGTGAGGTCGCCCTTCACCGTCTCCACGAACACCTGATCCAACACGTTGACGTGCGGGTGCTGGCCCAGCACGTAGTTCTCGCGCGTGGCCACCGTCCACTCGAAGTCGTGGGACGGGGGGAAGACGTGGTCCTTCTCGCCCTGGTTGTCCAGGTAGGTGGCGCGGCCCTCGGTGTCCAGGTTGAAGCGGAACACCTTGAGGTCTCGCGCCGTCTGGCCCGTCTGGAAGATGGCCAGGAGCCGCGCGTCCTTGCGCCTCAGCTGCAGGAGCTTCGCGTCCTTGTAGTACCGGTACAGCTCGCTGAAGTCCTTGACGAAGCGCGGGTCGGCCAGGAACCCGCCGGCTTCCGTGTGCGGCACGGCGGACAAATCAAACCCGTCGGCCGTCTTCTCGAACCGGTGCAGCGAGAAGACATCCGCGACGGACGTCTCCTTCTTCAACCCGATGAAGACGTTGTAGCCAAAGAGCAGGTACTTGCCGACGCTGACGATGTCGCGCGCCACGCAGTTGTTCTCGGTGCGCACCCGCTCGTTGCCGGTGACCGCCAGCTCCGAGCCGCCGAAGAACGCCTTGCGCCGCGCATTGAGGTCGTTCGCCTTCGCGCCCAGCACGTCCGCCTGTGCCAGCAGGCGCGTCCGGATGACCTCGTAGCTGCCCCCCTCTAGCGCCGCCTCGCCCGTGGGCGCCGCGCCCTTGCCACCGTCAGTTGCCATGAGTGCTCACCGGAAAGTTTCGCGGGGACCCCGCCCCCGTCCCGCCCGGATGGGAAGGACGCCACCCCGGAAGGCTTGGGGGCGAGGTCGTCGTGACGCCATGCCCGCCCTCGCGCTCGGCGAGGGCGGACCCTTCTGCTGCCCGAATCAGCCCTGCTTGTCGGAGGCGGACGGCTTGCCCTCGGCGCCCAAGAGCGCCTTCAGGTTCGCCGCCGGGTCCGTCGGGCCGGGCGTCATGCGGTGCAGCAGCGCCGCCACCGCCAGGTTCTGCGCGTCGTTGCTCAGACCCGGCTTGGAGAGGATCTCCTTGAGGTCCGCCGGCAGGTCCTTCTGGCCGTTGAGGTAGCCCCCCAGCGCCGTCTTCAGGGCCTCGCCGTGGTCCAACGCGCCGTCCACCGCCGTGCCGAACGACACCGCCTTGACGAAGCGCTCGAAGAACTGGCCGTCGCCACCGACGATGTTGAACTTCGCGTTGGCGAACGCCTTGGCCAGCACCTCGGCCTGGGCATGGGCGATGTCCTTGCGCACGCGGATCGTCTCCAGCTCGATGTCGCGCTCCTTGTTGAGCTTGAGGCGGAACTCCTCGTGCTCGCGGCCCACGCCGTCCATCAACTTCATGGACGCCGCCTTCTCCGCGAGGCCCCGGGCCTCGGCGAACAGCTTCTCCTGGATGGACGAGGCCTCGGCGAGCTGCATCTCCTTCGTGGCGAACGCCTCCGCCTCGCCGCGCTTGTGGATGGCCACCGCCTCGGCCTCCTGCACGCGAGCCCGGGCAATTCCCTTCTCCTGCTCACCCGCGGCCTCCGCCAGCAGCCGCTCACGGACGACCTGCGCCTGCGCGTGGCCCTGCTTCTCGATCGCGCCGGCCTCCGCCTCCTTCACGCGCACCTGCGCCATGCCCAGCTTCTCCGTGGCCGCGGCGTCGGCTTCCTTCACGCGGATGCCCGCCAGGCCCTCGGCGGCGGACTCGGCCTGGATACCGTCGGCCAGGCGCATCTTCGCCTTCGCCGTCTTGTCGGCGGCCTCGAGGTCCGCCTCGGCGAGGGTGAGCTTCTCCTTCGCCATGAACACCGCCATCTCGCTGTTGGCCTTGGCGGCGTTCACGTCCTTGACGGTCTTCTCCTGCGCCTGGGCCTCGGCGTTGATGATGATCGCCTGCTTCTTGCGAAGGGCGTCTGACTCCACGCGCAGGTCCTTGATGCGCTCCTCCTCCTGCGCCACCGTCTTCTCCACGGCGATGCGAGCGCGCACCACGTCGGCGATGTTCTTCTTCTGCTCCTCGAGCGCCTTCTCCTTGTCGATGCGCTCCAGCTCCGTCTCACGCTCCCGGCTGATGGCCGCCAGCGAGCGGGCGCGCTCCACGTTCTCCGCCTCGACTCCCACTTCGCGCTCGCGGTGCTTCTGGGCCACCTCCACGTCGCGCGACTTGTTCTGCTCCTGGACGAGGATCTCCTGCTCCGCCTTGATGCGGGCGAGCTGCGCCTTGGAGTACTGCTCCTGCTTCACGCGCTCGGTCTCCGCGGACTCCTCGGCCTGCACCGTCTCAATGGCGCGCCGCTGCTTCGCGGAGGCCTCTTCACGCTGACGCTCCAGCTCGAAGATGCTCTGGTCGGCTTCCACGTTGCGCTTCGTCACCGCCTGGCGCTCCGTCTGGCGCAGCTCGTTGGTGACGATGTTCTGCTCGGTGGTCAGCTTGGTGATCTTCCGGATGCCCTCGGCGTCGAGGATGTTGTCCTTGTCGAGCATCTCGACCGGGGTCTGCTCCAGATAGTCGATGGCGCAGTCCTCCAGCATGTAGCCGTTGAGGTCCCGGCCAATCACCTCCACCACGTTGTCCTTGATCTCCGCGCGCTTGGTGTAGAGGTCCACGAAGTTGAAGTTCTTGCCCACCGTCTTGAGGGCTTCGGAGAACTTGGCCTCGAAGAGCTTCTCGAGCGTCTCCTGGTCGCTGGCGCGCACGCAGCCGATGGACTGGGCGACCTTGAGCACGTCCTCACGCGTCTTGTTCACGCGCACGAAGAAGGTGACCTTGATGTCCGCCCGGATGTTGTCCTGGCAGATGAGGCCTTCCTTGCCGCGACGGTCGATCTCCACCGTCTTCAGCGCGATGTCCATCACCTCGGCCCGGTTGATGATGGGGAAGACCACCGCGCCAGTGAAGGTCACGAGCGGCTCGGTCTTCAGCGTGTTGACGATGAGCACCTTGCCCTGATCCACCTGCCGGTACAGGCGAACGATGGTGAGGACGATGCCCGTGAGGAGGATGACGCCTCCGCCGACGGCGGCTACCAAGGTGATGGGATCCATGGCCTTTTTCCTGTGAAGTATTGACAGCGGGCCTTGTATCAGGCGCCAGAGATCCCCCGCGAAAGCCCTCTGGCGTCGAATCCACACACGGTCCGCCCCCCTGAGCGGACCGCGCCTCGACTCAAGTCATGTACGCGCTCGCGCGCGGGCCAGCGCCGCGGCCCGAGCGGGGTCGCGAAGCTGATCCATCTCTTCCGGCAACAGCCAGTCCACGGGCTCCACCTCGTAGACATCCCGCTGGGCGTCGTACGACAGCACCAGCGCGGGATCTCCCCGCTTGAGCCCGTTCTTCTTCGAGCAGACCACGTTCAAGATGAAGCCCGCCTCGCCGTCCTCGAACGTCGCGTGGCCGTTGCGGTCCGTGACACCGCCGCTGGAGATGGTGCAGACCCGGCCCATCAGCGAGTCACGCCCGGGCGCCTTGCGCGCCACGAAGACGGGCTTGAGCGGCCGCACGGCGATGCCCGAAATCACCAGCCCCGCGACGAAGCACAAGAGCCCCACCGCACTGCTGATCAACCACGAGGGAAGCACGCCTCCGAGCGCCGCGTGCGCGGGCGGGGTCGCCACGAGCGACAGGAACCACGAGAAGAACGAGACGAGGCTCACGGACACCGTGAGCGGGATGCCCGCGAAACCCAGCGTGGAGAGGATGCCGCCGTCCACGTGCGCGTCGTGGTCGTGGGCGCCCATCGCCTTGCCGCCGCCCTGGAGGGCCTCGCCCGCCGCCTTCGCTCCACCTTCCAGCGTCCCGGCCAGGGCCTTGCCCCCGCCCTCGAACGCCGCACCCAGCGCCTTTCCACCCGATTCGAAGTCGACGTGGCCGCCATCGAGCAGGTCGATACCCACTGCCCCGATGATGACGAACAGCCAATATGTGAGCACCACGCCCATGGCGGTGGTGAAGATCGCGGTCGGGAACGCGAGGATGGCGTCGAAGAAGGGCGTCATCGTCGCCCCGGACTCTAATCGAGCCTGATTCCCTCCGAAAACCGCCCCCGTCGATTTCCTGGACGGACGCTCGCCGAGCCTCCGAGCGAAGCCCGCATCGTCAAGCAGCCCCCGGCTTCACGACTCCTGGAGGGCCGGGCCGCGACGGGCGTCCGGGGTCCACCCCCACCCGGACATCGGAGCACGGGCCCGGCGCGAGCTGCGACGCCGGGCCGAGGGAACGCCCGACTCAGGCGGGGACGACCTCCACCACGCTGGGCGGCATGTACGTCGGCAGCACGCGTTGGATGCGCAGCCCGGCCTTCTCCAACAGCGCGGTGTACTCCGTCCCCGTGCGCTCCTGGCCGCCCACCAGCACGAGCATGGCCATGTCGTAGAGGTTTCCGAAGTGCGACACGTTGTCGCCCGGCAGCACCGTCTCCACGATGAGCAGCTTCGCGCCTGGATGCATCGCCTCGCGCACGTTGGTGAGGATCTTCAGGCTGCGCTCGTCGTCCCAGTCGTGGAGGATCTGCGACAGGATGTAGATGTCGTAACCCGACGGAATCTTCTCGAAGAAGTTGCCCTCCAGCACCTCGCTGCGCGACGCCATGCCCAGGTTCGACAGGCGCGCGGTGGCCTCCGCCTTGACGTGCGGCAGCTCGAAGAGCGCGCCCCGGAGGTTCGGATGGGACTGGAGGATGTGAGCCAGCAGCGTGCCCGTTCCACCGCCCACGTCCACCACGGACTTCGCGGTGGAGAAGTCATACGCGCCCACCACCGCCGGAGCGTTGAGACTCTGATACGCGGCCATGCTGCCGTTGAAGATGGCCGCGTCCTCGGGGTGCTTGGACATGTAGCCAAAGAAGCTGTCCCCCATGAACTTCTCCACGGAGGGTTGCCCCGTCTTCAGCGACGACACCAGGTCTCCCCACGCCTGCCAGGACAGCAGGTGGCCATGCGCGCGCAGTGAGCCATACACCGAGCCCGGGCTGTCCTTCTGAAGCATCCTGCCCAGCTCCGTGAGACCGAAACGCTGGCTCTGCTCGTCCTTGACCAGCACCCCCAGGCCGGTCAGGAGTCTGAGCAAGCGTCTCAACGCCGGAGCATGGGTGCCGCTCGCCTGCGCGAGCTCCTCCACGCTCTTCGGCTCATCACCGATGGTGTCCGCGATACCCAGCTCCGCCATGATCTGCAGGCTGCGAGAGACCCAGAAGCCGTAGACCATCTGGGTCATCACGACCGCGGGCGGAGGTGAGCTGGGGGCGGCAGGGGCGGCGTTGACGGGACGAGGTTGCTGGCTCATGCAGGGGGGGACCTTGCGCGGGGGGAGTGAGACACGGCAATTCTGGAACCTAAAAGGTAGGCTGTAAAAGCACTTCTTCGTCTCTTCCCTCGCAATCCCCGCCTTTTGTCGTGCGCCCCTACATCACCCACCGTCAAGCCCTCCCCCCCGTGGAGCTGGAGTCCCTGCGAGACGCACTGCTGGGCTCTCGCTTCGTGGCCCGCAGCCCGCTGATGGGCACGTTCCAGGCGAGTCGGGGCTTCGCCTTCATCTTCACACATGAAGGAAGGAGCACCCTGGAGGCGCGCTTCCCGTTCCTGCGCGCGTATCTCGCGCGGGTGCTGGCGCCGGAGAGCGCGCGCGGCTTGAGACCGTGGAGGGAGCGGTTGTTCGGCTCGCGCCAGCCAACGCCCAACGCGTTCTATCTGAACCTGCTGTTGCTCGACGCGGGCAAGGGCGTGGGCCGACACATCGACGCGACGTTGCAGGGGCCCAGCGGCGTCCCGGAGGCCACGCCTCGACACGTGAGCGTCCTGTATCTCCAGATGCCCGCGGGCGCGCGCGGCGGCGCGCTTCGCCTGCTGCATGACAATCGCGACGTGGGCGAGGTGCGGCCACGGCCCGGGCTGCTGGTGCACTTCCAGGGACATCTCCAGCACGAGGTGCAGCCCTTCCTCGGCGCGCGGGACGACTCGCAGCGCGCGAGCCTCGTCTGCGAGCAATACGTCTTCGCGCCCGACGCACTCGCGCGACTGCCGCCCTTCCGCATCCAGTCCAAGGCGGGCTTCGCCGCCTACCTGGATGCTCAGCGCGAGCGCACCGACACCGGAAACACCTGAACGAGCCTTCAACGGCCCGCGTGGAGCCCTCCGGATGGACCCGACACGGCGGGCCTGAATCGCTTCGGCATCCCACGTGAGGCGGGCGGCGGGCGCGTCGAGACGGAGCCTGGCTTCCGCGGCGCGCTCGCCGTGGGTGGCGTGGGCCCCAGTTTCTGGGGCTCCCGGGTCTGTCCTGTTCCGGGTTCACCGTACGGTGAGACTGAGCGACAATGACACGCCGTCTCGATGGGGGGCGGACCGATTCGATTTTCAGGAGGCACCGTGGCTGTCGATCCGCAGGGCACCGACGTTCAGCGCTTCATCCAGGAAGACCCCGGGGGGCCGCTGGTGATGATGAACCTGGTGCGGTTCAAGGAGGGGGGACGGGCCTCGTTCGCGGAGTATGCGAACGCCATCATGCCGTTCATGATCAAGGCAGGCGCGCAGCCCCTCTACGCGGGCGACGGCTCCACCGCGCTGGTGGCGGAGCCAGGGCAGACCTGGGACGCGGTGATGCTGGTGCGCTACCCGAGCCGCGCGGCGTTCCTGGAGATGGTGAACGACCCGGACTACCAGCGCTTCAGCCATCTGCGCACGGCCGCGCTGCACGAGGCGGTGATGCAGGCGACGCTTCCCTGGGCTGCGTCGCCCTGAGCGTGGCGAGGACTCAGCGCCCGGCGACGAGGCGCAGGTCCGCGGTGGGAACGAAGCCAGGCGGACGTCGGTGCCGCGTGGCCTGTTCGTAGGCATGGGCGAGCTTGAGCAGCGTGGGCTCGCTCCATGCGCGACCGATGAACGACAGCCCCACGGGCAGCCCGCGCACGTAGCCCGCGGGCACGGTGAGGGTGGCGTAGCCGGAGACGGCGGCGGGGGTGGAGCTGCTGCCCAGCCAGTGGTCGCCGTTCACCAGGTCGATGAGCCCTGGAGGCGCCTGCGTGGGCGCGACGAGCGCGTCCAGTTGGTGCTTGCGCATCACCTCGTCGATGCCCTGCGCGCGTGACAGCCTGCGACTGGAGGCCAGGGCCTTGAGGTACTTCGCATCGGAGAGCGGTCCGCGGGCCTGCGCCTGACGCAGCAGCTCCTGCCCGAAGTACGGCATCTCTGAGTCCTGGTGCTCCTCGTTGAAGCGGATGAGGTCCGCGATGGTGCGCAGCTTCGTCGTGCCGCCCAGGCTCGCGAGCCACGACTCCACGCCTGCCTTGAACTCGTGGAGCAGCACCTCGAACTCGGGCTCGTCCAGCTTCGCCGCGTTGGGGATGGAGGCCGGGTCGACGAGGATGGCGCCCTTCGACTTCATGACCTCCAGGGCCTGCTCCACCAGCGCGTCGGTGGCGGCGTGGTAGCCGAAGAAGCGCTCGCGAGGGACGCCGATGCGCGCGCCCTTCAGCCCGTCGGCGTCGAGGAACTTCGTGTAATCCAGTCCCGTGCGGCCCTGGCTCGCGGCGGTCGCCACGTCGGAGGCATCGACGCCGGCGAGCACGGTGAGCAGCGCGGCGGCATCCGCCACCGTGCGCGTCATCGGGCCCGCGGTGTCCTGACTGTGAGAGATGGGGATGATTCCCGAGCGGCTGACGAGTCCCACCGTCGGCTTGAGTCCCACGAGCGAGCACGCCGCGGCGGGCGACACGATGGAGCCATCCGTCTCCGTGCCCACGGACACGACACAGAGGTTCGCGGCCGTCGCGGCGCCCGAGCCCGAGCTGGAGCCCGACGGCGACCTGTCCAGCGCATACGGATTGCGGCACTGGCCGCCGCGTCCACTCCAGCCGCTGGCGGAGCGCGTGGAGCGGAAGTTGGCCCACTCGCTGAGGTTTGTCTTGCCGAGGATGACAGCGCCCGCGGCGCGCAGGCGCTCGACGACGAACGCATCTCGCGAGGGCACGGCACCGACGAGCGCGAGCGAGCCCGCGGTGGTCTGCATCCGATCCGCCGTCGCGATGTTGTCCTTGATGAGCACGGGGATGCCATGCAGCGGACCGCGAGCGCCCTTCTCCTTGCGCTCCAAGTCCAACGCCTGGGCGATGGCGAGCGCGTCGGGATTCAGCTCGATGACGGACAGGAGCGGCAGCGAGCCGGTGCGGTCCATGGCCGCGATGCGCGCCAGGTAGCGCTCCGTGAGGCCGTGCGCGGTGTACTTCCCTTCGCGCAGGCCGGCCTGGAGGTCGACGATGGTGGCCTCCTCCAGTTCGAACGGACTGGAGGAAGGAGCAGCGTGCCCCGGCGGGTTCGCGGTGGCGTCCACCGTGGCCAGGGCCGTGACAGCGGCCGAGCCACCGAGGAAGGCGCGCCGACTCATTTCCCAGGAGCGATGTCCGGAAGGCGTGGGCTTTTTCATGGGGGCGCGCGCAGTACAGCAGTGGCGCATGGATTGTCGCAAGCCATGCGCGCCCGAGCACGGAAGTCCCGCGCAACCCACCCGCTCCTGTTACGGTGCAACCCCGACATGGCCTCGAATCTGACGCTTCTGGCGGGACCTGACGCGCTGCGGCTGCTGCGGGCGCGGGGGCTGCGCGGTGACGACGTGGATGTGGTGCCTGGAGCCTCCGGTGGCCCCAAGTGGTTGGTGCTGGCCGGGCTGGACCGCGCCCTGTTCGGCGAGATCTTCAAGGGACGCACCCGCCCCCTGCACTTGATTGGCAGCTCCATCGGCAGCTGGCGACTGGCGTGTCTGGCCCAGAACGACCCGGTGTCCGCGCTGCGGCGCTTCGAGGCGGCGTACATCGACCAGCGCTATCCGCCCAAGCCTTCGCCCTCCCTGGTGAGCGAGACGAGCGAGCGCATCCTCGATGCGCTCCTGGGAGATGATGGCCTGAAGGAGATCCTCAACCATCCGTGGGCGCGGCTGCACATCGTCACGGCGCTGTGTCGAGGTCCCCTGGGTGTCGAGCATCCGCGCGTCCAGCTCCTGGGCCTGGCGCTGTGCGCGATGGGCAATGTGGTGAGCCGCAAGAGCCTGAGCCTCCACTTGCGCCGCGTCATCTTCGACACGGCCGGCGACACGACGCCCTTCGCGGGACAGAAGGATTTGCCGTCCGTCCACCTGCCCCTGACGGCGGAGAACCTGAAGCCGGCGCTCATCGCCTCGGGCTCGATTCCGCTCGTGTTGAGCGGCGTGCGCATCCCCGGTGCGCATCCAGGGGTGTACCGGGATGGTGGCGTCATCGACTACCACCTGGACCTGGACTTCGGTCCTGGTGAGGGACTGGTGCTGTACCCGCACTTCTATCCGTATGTGGTGCCCGGCTGGTTCGACAAGGCCCTGCGCTGGCGACGGGCGCGGCCGGAGAACTTCCGCAGGGCGCTGCTCATCTCCCCTTCCCCCGAGTTGGTGGCGAGGCTGCCCGGTGGAAAGATTCCGGACCGCGTCGACTTCGAGCGGATGACCGACACCGCGCGCATCCGCGCCTGGAATCAGGTGGTCTCCGAGAGCGAGCGGATGGGAGACGAACTCCAGGAGCTCATCGCCACGGGGCGACTCGCCGAGCACGTGAGGCCGCTCTGAGCCTGGAGCCGCGCGGCGCTCACTTCCCTGCCGGCGCGGGCTCGCTTTCGAGCTGGACCTCGTCGAGATAGCACCAGCCCCAGCTCTCACCGGGCTCCAGCGAACGGATGAGGGGATGGGTCGTCTCGTGGAAGTGCCCCGTCGCGTGCTTGTTCTTGGAGTCGTCGCAGCAGCCCACGTGGCCGCACGTCATGCACAGCCGCAGGTGAACCCAGGTGTCATGGAGCTTGAGACACTCCTCGCACCCCCGCGTCCGGGGCCGCACGGGACGGAGCTGGTCCAGGTGGGCACAAGGCCCCGTGCCCGCGCTCGGATGGAACTCGATGGTGGCCTGCGTGTCGATGAGCTCCGCCGCCGTGCGGGGCGCGACGTTCTCCGGTGGCCCGGCCTCCACCTCGAGTCCTTCGGGAGGCGGTGAGCGGAACAACTCCGCGCCGCGCTCGAAGGCCGTGACCGAGCCCTTGAGGACGAGTTCGTCACCGACCTCGAACCGCGTGTGCGGCTCCACTCGCGACAGCGGCACCCCTTCCCTTCGCAGCTCCAGGACCTTGAGTGCCCCACCGGCTCGCTGGACCAGCGCCTCCACCGTCTGTCCGACGATGGGCGCACCCGGGCGGACCGTCACGCGGCGAGAGCCCAGGCAGTCTTCTTCCAGGGCGCAGACGAGCAGCGGCTTCTCCAGCGAGCCCGCCAGTCGCAGCGCCGCGTAGCCGGAGCGCCGCACGGCGTCCTCATGGTCCTCGATCTCCTCGGGGGACTGTTGATAGTCCTCGAGGAGCGAGGTCAGCACGGCGACCAGACTCTCCAGCTCCTCGCACACGACGACGTCCGCGCCAGCCTCGTTCATCGGCTCCACGTCCGCGACCGTGCGCACGCGAGCCACCAGGCGCAGCGTCGGATTCTCCATCCGCGCCACCGCCACCACGCGGTGGGCCATGGCGACCTCGTCGTCGACGACCATCAACAGCTTCGCGCGTTGGACGCCCGCCACGCGCAGCGTGCGCTGACGCGCATAGTCGCCGCGAAGCACCGCCATGCCCTCGGCCTCCGCTTCATTCGCGCCCTGGGGACTCAAGGTGGCCACCAGGAACGGAATGCCCGAGCCGCGCAGCACGCGCGTGAGTCGGCGCGCGCCATCTCCGTAGCCGGCGACGATGACGTGGTTCTCGAAGCGGGCGAAGGACTCGGCCGCGAGGGCTTCGGACTCGTCCGTGGAAGGGCCCTCCTGCGCCATCGCGTTGTGACCTCTGCGGGTGAGGCGTCCACCCGCCCAGATGCCCAGCCGGGACAGCAGCGGAGTGAGCACCATCAACATCACCGTGGCCGCGATGAACGCCTGGGAGCCCTCGGGGAGGCCCGCGGGAAACAACCCCAGGCGCCGTCCGCTGCGCTCCAGCACGAAGGAGAACTCCCCCACTTGAGCCAGGAGCAGCGCGCTCTCCACCGCCACCGGCGGGCGATAGCCGAGCGCCAGCACGCTGATGGCCGTCGTCACGGCCTTCACGACGAGCACCGCGACGATGGCCAGCAACACCACGGGCAGGTGCGCCACGAGGAAGCCCACGTCCAGCAACATGCCGACGGAGACGAAGAACGTCGCACTGAAGAGAATCTGGAGCGGAAGGATTTCTCCGAAGGCGTGCTCGCTGAAGCGGCTCTCGCTGACGACCAGTCCCGCGAGGAAGGCGCCCAGGGACACGCTCACGCCCGCGAGGCTGGTGAGGAACGCCGTGCCGAAACACACCGCGATGACGGTGAGCAGGAACAGCTCCGGTGAGCACGTGCGCGCCACCACCTCCAGCAGCCGGGGCATCAGCCGCCGCGCCACCACCAGCACCGCGACGATGATGCCGAGCGCCTTGGCGAAGGCCCACACGAAGTGGAGCGGTGAGTCGCCCTTCCCCGCCAGGATGGGGACGAGCAGCACCATCATCACCACGGCGAGGTCCTGGAAGATGAGCAGCCCCAGGGACACCTGCCCCACGTCGGACGAGGTCCCTCCCCTGTCTCCGAGCAGCTTGAGGACGATGGCGGTGGAGGACAGCGCGACGAGGAAGCCGGTGAACAGCGCGGGCCGCCACGCCACGCCGAACAGCATGAGCAAGCCCATCATCCCCACGGACGCCAGCCCCACCTGGAGCCCTCCGCCGCCGAAGAGGAGCAGCTTGAGCCGGGCCAGCTTCTCCAGGCTGAACTCCAGGCCGATGCTGAACAGCAGGAGGATGACGCCGAGTTCAGCGGCGGAGTTCACCAGCTCCAGGTCCTTCACCAGGGCCAGGGAGTTGGGTCCAATCAGCGCGCCCGCGAGGAGGAAGCCGACGATGGGCACCAGCCTGAAGCGATGGCCCACGTAGGCCATCACCGCGCCCGCGGCGATCAGGATGACAATCTCTTGCAGGAACGGCGGCGCGGCCGAGGCGAGTGGGAACATGGACGGGAGGCGGCGGCCCGGTCGAGCCACACGGGAGCCGAGCCTGCCCCAGCGCGCATGGCCACCCGTGCGCCGCGCGGCGGATTCGTGCACCAGTCACCGTCACGCGGCGGGGGCTCGTCACTTCGCCCCCACGAACGTTGTCCCGCGAACGACGCCGGAATGAACAACGGCCGACACCCTCGCGAGAGGATGCCGGCCGTCGGACTTCAAGAATGCTCGAACCGCTGGAGAGCCTCCGGGTCCGGGCCTGTCAGGCACCCGTCCCCAGAGGAGACCGCCTCCCCGAGAGGAGGCGGCTTCCGGCTCAGTTCACGCGACGACGACGGTGCAGCAGGCTGAGCAGCGCCAGGGCGAGCATGCCCGCCGGAGCACCCGCGCCCGTGGACGAGCAACCACCCCCATCATCCGGGGTGGCCGTGGCCGCCACCGTGACGCTGTGGGTGGCGTTGTGGCTGTCCTTCACCGTCAGCTTGAACGTGAACGTGGCGCTGTCGTCATCCAGCTCCGGAACGTCCACGTTGAGCACCGCCTTGGTCGACTCGTTGAGCGTCACGCCCGGGCCGCCCGTCTGCTCCCACTTGTAGGTCAGGGCATCGCCATTCGCGTCGGAGGAAGCCGAGCCGTCGAGGGTCATCGACGTCTGGCTGCCATTGAGGATGATGCGGGCCTTGGCCACCGGAGCGACATTCTCCACCGGCGCCGCGGTGATGGTGATGACGACGAGGGAGGCCGAGCTGTTGGCCGCCCCGTCGTTCACCACCAGGCTGAACACCAGGTCGCGCTCGGCCGTCACCGTCGGAGCGGTGAAGGTCGGCTGAGCCGCCGTGGCCTCGGACAGCGTCACGGCCGGACCGCTGATCTGCGTCCACAGGTACGTCACCGTGGTGCTATCGGGGTCGCTGCTCGCGCTGCCGTCCAACGTCACGGTGGCACCGGACACGGCGGAAGCCGCCGCACCCGCGTTCGCCGTGGGAGCACGGTTCACGTTGCGCACCGTCACCGTCACCGTCGCGTTCACGTTGGCGTCACCGTCGGACACCGTCACGCGGAACGAGAGCGCCGCGTCGTCATCCACTTCGCCCGCGCTGAACGACGCGGTCGCCGTGTTGGCGTTCTGCAGCGTCACGGTGGTGCCCGTCAGCTGGGTCCACGCGTAGGTCAGCGTGTCGCCGTCCGCATCCGTGGCATGGGCCACGAGGGAGACAGTGCTCCGCTCATCGGCCGTCACCGCGGACGCCGTCACCACGGGCGCACGGTTCGGAACCGGCGGCGCGGTGATGGTGATGACGACCAGGGAGGCCGTGCTGCTGGCCGCACCGTCGCTCACCACCAGGGCGAAGACCAGGTCGCGCTCGGCCGTCACCGTCGGAGCGGTGAACGTCGGCTGGGCGGCCGTGGCGTTGGACAGCGTCACCGCCGGCCCGCTGACCTGCGTCCACTGGTACGTCAGCGTGGCGCCGTCGGGGTCGCTGCTCGCGCCGCCGTTCAGCGACACGGTGGCACCGGACACGGCGGAGGCCGCCGTACCCGCGTTCGCCGTGGGAGCACGGTTCACGTTGCGCACCGTCACCGTCACGTCCTGGGTCGCATCGAAGGTGCCGTCGGACACCGTCACACGGAACGTGAGCACCGCGTCGTCGTCCACGTTACCCGCATCGAACGTCGCGGTCGCCGCGTCGGCGTTCTGCAGCTCCACGGTAGCGCCCGTCAGCTGGGTCCACGCGTAGGTCAGCGTGTCGCCATCCGGATCGGAGGCCTGCGACACGAGGGAGACGGTGCTCCGCTCGTCGGCAGTCACCGCGGACGCCGTCACCACCGGAGACCGGTTGGGGATGGCCGCCGGGTTGATGGTGATGACCACCAGGGAGGCCGCGCTGCTGGCCGCACCGTCGTTCACCACCAGGCTGAACACCAGGTCGCGCTGCGCCTCCACCGACGGAGCGGTGAAGGACGGCTGGGCGGAGACCGCGTTGGACAGCACCACGGACGGGCCGCTGATCTGCGTCCACGTGTAGGACAGCGAGGTGCCATCCGGGTCGCTGCTCGCGCTGCCATCCAGCGTCACGGTGGTACCGGACACGGCGGAAGCCGCCGCACCCGCGTTCGCCGTGGGAGCACGGTTCACGTTGCGCAGCGTCACCGTCACCGTCTGGTTCGCGGTGGCGCCACCATCCGACACCGTCACGCGGAACGTGAGCTCCGCGTCGTCGTCCACGTCACCCGCGTCGAACGTCGCGGTCGCCGTGTTGGCGTTCTCCAACGTCACCGTCGGAGTGCCGGACAGCTGCGCCCACGCGTAGGTCAGCGCGTCGCCATCCGGGTCGACGCCCTGGGCCACGAGGGAGACAGTGCTCCGCTCGTCGGCCGTCACCGCGGACGCCGTCACCGACGGAGCCCGGTTGACCCTCGTGACAGCCACGTTCACCGAGTCGCTCGCGACGGACGTCCCGTCGCTCACGGTCAGGCGGAACGTCAGCGTCTCCACACTGTCGGGAGCGGTGAAGCGGGCGGTAGAGGTGGTGGCGTGGGTGATGCCCACGGGCGTACCAGCCGTCTGCACCCAGGTGTACGTCAGGACGTCGCCGTCGGCGTCACCGCCAACGCCGCTCAGCGTGTACTCGGAGCGAGCACCCACGGTGCCGTCGGCACCCGCGTTCGCCGTCGGCGCGCGGTTGGCGTTGAGCACCGTCACCGTCACGTCGTGGCTGGCGGTCGCCGTGCCATCCGACACCGTCACCCGGAACGTCAGGGTGGCGGTGGTGATGACCTCGGCGGCCGTGAACGTGGCCGTCGCGGTGTTCGCACCGGACAGCGTCACCGCGGCGCCGGACAGCTGCGTCCAGGCGTACGTCAGCGTGTCACCGTCCGGGTCCGTCCCGGTGGCGATGAGGGTCGCGGTGGTGCGCTCGTTGACCGTGACGGGCGAGGCCGTCACCGCCGGCGTGCGGTTCACCGGATTGACCTGCACGTTCACCGTGTCGCTCGCGGTGGAGCTGCCGTCGCTCACCATCAGGCGGAACGTCAGCGTCTCACCGGTCGCCGTCTCCGGCGCGGTGAAGGTGGCGATGGCCGAGGTGGCGTTGGTGATGCCCACCGGAGTACCGGCCGTCTGCACCCAGGTGTACGTCAGGGCGTCGCCATCCACGTCGCTCGCCGAGCCGCTCAGCGTGGCCACGGCGCGCTCGTTCACGGAGCCATCCAGGCCCGCGTTCACCGTCGGCGCGCGGTTGATGTGAAGCACGTTCACCGTCACGTCCTGCGTGGCGGTCGCCGTACCGTCAGACACCGTCACCCGGAAGGTGAGGACGGCGTTGGCGGCCACTTCGCCCGTCGCGAAGGAGGCCGTCGCTGTGTCCGCGCCGGACAGCGTCACCGGGGCACCGGACAGCTGCGTCCAGGCGTACGTCAGCGTGTCACCGTCCGCATCAGAGGCCGTGGCCGTGAGGTTGGCGGTGCTGCGCTCATCGACCGTCACCGACGAAGCGGTGACCACCGGGGCGCGGTTCACGTCGTGGATGACCACGTCCACGGTGTCGTTCACGCTGACCTTGCCGTCGGAGACGGTGAGGCGGAACGTGAGCGTCGTGTCGAAGTCCACCTCGGGGGTCGCGAACGTGGCGGAGGCGGCCGTGTAGCCCGTCAGCGCCACCGGAGTGCCGGACACCTGCGTCCAGAGGTAGGTGACGCTGTCGCCATCCGCGTCGCTCGCGGAGCCGGACAGGGTGAAGCTGCCACGCTCATTCGCCGAGCCATCCAGACCCGCGTTCACGGTGGGAGCGCGGTTGACGTTGAGCACGCGCACCGTCACGAAGTCCGTGGACGTCAGGCTGCCGTCGCTGACGTTCAGCCGCAGCACGATGTCGCGGTCCGACGCCACTTCAGGGGACGTGAAGGTCACGGTGGCCGTGTCGGCGCCGGACAGCGTCACCGCCGTGCCGGAGAACTGCGTCCAGGTGTACGTGAGCGGATTGCCGTCTGCGTCCGTCGCGCTGCCCGCCACCGTCACCGCGGTGCGCTCGGGCACCGTCTGGTCCGGACCGGCGTTGGCGACCGGAGGACGATTCAGACACACGTTGTTGTCCGCCGCCAGGGAGGTGAACGGCGTGTTGTCGATGCCGCTGAAGGACAGGTTGTCCAGCGCCCAGCCCGTCGCGCCGACGAAGTTGTCGGTGCCGATGCGGAAGCGGATCTGGACCGTCTTGCCAGCGTACGTGGTGCCCAGGTCCAGCGTCGCGGGATCGAGCGTGGGGAAGTTCGCGCTCGTGCCGACGATGGCCTGACGGCCCTGCAGGGGGTTCAGCACGCCCGGGGCCGTATCCAGCACGCCACCGTACAGGGGGACGCCGATGTCGATCCACGTCTGACCATTGTCCTCGGTGAGCTCGATGACGGCGCCGTCGTAGTTGGCGTTCGCGTCGGCCTCGAAGTCGTGGGTGTGGTCGAAGCTGACGATGAACGGCGCGGTGGCGCTCACGTTGAGCGGCGGGGTCTTCAGCCAGAAGTCCGTGGGGAACTCCCGGTTCTCGCCGAAGAACGCGCGGTCGATGAACGCGTCATCGACGTAGACGAGCCCGAAGAAGTACTCGTTGATTTCAGGCGCTTCGCTGGACTCGAGCTCCCAGGGGAGCGTCGCGGGGTTGGACTGGACGTTCTCCGTCCGGCTGGTCTCCGGAGCCTCGTCGTAGTTCGTCACCGCGTTCAGCGCGGCGATGACGTCTCCCGGAACCGCCTGGTTCTCATCGCGGAAGGCGATGATGAACTCCGCGACGGAGGCCGTCGCGGCGCCCGTCAGGGTCACCGGCAGCGCCACCGTCACCTGGCCGAACACGGGAATCTCAGGCAGGCGGACCACGCCCGCATTGCCGATGACGACACCGCGGGACGGCGAGAACACCGTCACCGAGGCGTTGCGCGCGGGGTGCGAGCCGGTGTTCGCGATGGTGACGACGATGCGACCCGTCTCACCGTTGTCGAGCACACCGTCGCGATCACACGAACCGGTGGGCAGGTCGTCGGAGAGCGTCGCGCTCACGAGCCCCAGCGCGGGGCCGGTGCGGAAGCTTTCGACCAGACCCTCGTGGGTGGTGGAGACATAGGACGGGGCCACGGCGCCGACACCGGCGCCACGCTTGGCGAAGGCCGTCCACATCCGCTCAGCATCCGCGGGGTCGATGGCATAGGCACCCGCGAGGATGGCGTCACGCGCCTCCAGGAAGGTGGGCGCGTAGGGCGTCTGCATGTACCCCAGGACGATGTACTGCTTCATCCGGTCCTGAGCCACCTGGAACGGGTGGACGCGCAGCAGCGACGTATAGGCCTCCCAGAGCATGGTGGCCCACACCTCACCCGAGTTGTGGAACTGCGAGTTCGGGAGGGTGTTCGTAATGATGGGCGCGGTGGTGGGCAGGGCGGACGAGTTCGCGATGTGGCGGAACGTCAGCGCGTTCTTCGCCATGTCGGACGAGTACGTCACGCGGCGGATGCCGAAGAAGGCGCTGTCGGGAGAGCCGTAGCGGGGGGCGAACTCCGCCGCGCCGTATGCACCCGTCCAGTCAGGGTTGGAGGGGACGTTGATGTCCTCCGCCCGGGTCACCATGAGCAGCGCGTGGAAGTCAGCCCATCCCTCACCCATGGAACGGCCCTGTTGGTTGACGAGGCCGCCCGCGTCGAGGATGAGGCGGTTGCTGATGTAGTGCCCCCACTCGTGCGCGACGATGATGTTGTCGACGGTGCCGTCCGGGCCGATGCTCGGCGCACGGAACATGCGCACGTTGAGGCCCGGCTCGTTGCGGATCAGGTTGCCATCCGCCAGGGTGATGCGCAGCGCGGGGATGGTGATGGTTGTCGAAGCACCACCGATATCCGCGACAGGGCCAGCGACATCGTCTGCGATGATGACACCGATAGCCCCTGCGGCCTGAGCGTTGGTGAGCTTCACAGTGAAGGCGCAGACACCGCGATTGATGATGGCGATGTTCCCAGCCACCTCCGGCGCATTGGTCAGCGGGGTGCAGCCGTCCATCGTCGTCGGACCGGTCGAATTCGCCTCATCCAGCGCGACGACAGCGTTGCCGACGACGTCGAACGCCTGGGCACCCATGCCGGATGCGATTCCGACGGCATAGTTACCCGCGACATGGGCCGGAGCATTCACCGTCAGGCGCGCATCGCGCGGGCCGGAGAAGCGGTACATCTGCATGCGCGGTGAGGCACCATCCGCCGGCGTCAGCATGTTGGCGTTGTCGGTGCCGCTGTAGTCCTGCGCCTGCGCCTGGATGGGGTCGCCGTCCTCGCCACCGCGCTCGAAGTTGTCGAGCTGCGCGTTGCCCGAGAGCTCGTCGAACCCGGAGTCGTAGTACCAGTCGTGCAGCCAGTTGTTCAGGTAGAACAAGCTGGTCGTCGCCGCGGCGATCTGCTCCGCATTGGCGTTCGGCTGGATGTCGAACAGCATCGTCCGGTCGAACACGCCGGGAGCCGTGACGGTGGGGCGAAGGTCGCCCGCGCTGAAGAAGTCCGGCGCAAAGAGGTCCGCGTACGCGTCCACGTTGTTGCCGGCGGTCACCGTCGCACCCGCCGCGAGCCACGGGTCATTCTGGCTGTAGGGCGCGTTCTGCAGGGTGACGAGCGAGGGAGGAACGAACGCGGGCCGGAAGCCCGTCGGCGCACCGTCCGGGTGCGGCGTGGCGTTCGTGCCAGCGGGACCGTCGTGAGGCGTATACGGGGGTGTGGTGTCCGCGAAGACGCGGTAGCTGAAGGCGGCCTGCTCGCGCATGTCCTTGCGAGACAGCACGCGACCATCCAACGCGGAGATGACGTACGCGTAGGCGTCCGAATCGACGCTGTTCTCGCGGCCGGTGATGACCTCCACGTAGTACGCGGGCACCAGCGCGTTCGGAAGCGCGTAGTAGACCTGCTTGGCGCGGGCGGGCTCGCGAAGACTCTCTTCCTGCGGTCGCGCGTACGAGGCCAGGGCGTAGCGCGTATAGCGGCCCGTGGGCTTCGCGCTCTTCACCTGGTTCAGCAGGCTGCCGTCGAGCGCGGAGCCCGTGACGTCCTGGAAGGCGGCGGCGATGGCGGACTTCGCCGACAGCTTGAAACGCATCCGCTCCGGCGCGGCCCGCGCCGTCACGTGCTCGGAGATGGTGCCGGAGACCGACACCAGCTCGTTGTTCTTGTTCAACAGCAGCCGGAGGCTCTGGCGGAACACCTCGACGCCGGAAACCTCCTGCGCCACGGTGACGACCTTGACACCCTGGGGCAGCTGCTTGACGGCGGAGACGCGGGCACCGGCCACCTCGAACGACTTCACGCCGTACATCGCCGCGTAGTCGTTGAGCTGGGTGAGGGCCGCCTGCGCCGGCGCCATGCTGGCGTACTGCGCCTTCAGCTTGTTCTGTGCACCACCAGTGGCCCACAGGAAGCGAGGGGCGCCGGTGTGCTCATCCCGGTGGGTGACACGGACATCCGTGTCGGCGTCCACCGGCTTGAAGCTCGCGGCGGTGCGGCCCGCGGGCTTGGCTTCCAGGAATGCGTCGTAGTTCGGCAGCGTCCGGGCGAAGGAGCCAGTACCTGAAAGTACCAGCGCCAGGCCGGACAGCTTGGCAACCAACCTTCTCACGTGGGGGTGCTCCCATGGGATTGCGCGGGGTGGGAGCCGCCCGGGAGACCCGATACGTCGCGTTCCGACAGCCTTGCCGGAAGCTCAGGTCTGTTCTGATTGGCTCCCAGGTGACAAATTGTCACCTGTTGGAGAGATTAGTGCCTTTACTGGTGTAGGTTGAAAGGCGACATTGCGGTTTTTTCTATGATGGCGGGAGATTTCCGTATCCACGAGAGACCTCGTCTGAAAAATCCCCAGTCATCTCAAGGGGCTGCAATGTCCAGGGCCAACATTCCAGTGCTGGCGGACCTACCCAGTTTCTCCCGTGTCAAGCCAGACGCGACGGGGAGTCCCGGCGGTCGTCAGGGCACGGACACTCCCCTGCCCCCGGGTTGATCTGCCATTGGGCTGTGGGGCGGGACGGCGCGCTGACGCGAAGGCATCCAAGCGCACCAAAGAGAAAACCCCGGCCACCATCTCTGGCGACCGGGGTCTTCAACCTTGCGGTTTCTTCCGAATCCAGACAGGCCCTCGAAAGACACCAAGTTGCGGGGGCAGGATTTGAACCTGCGACCTTCGGGTTATGAGCCCGACGAGCTACCAGGCTGCTCCACCCCGCGACATGTTGTGTTTGCCTATAAACACCAGAGGCCCGGCTTTCTATTCTCCGGGCCTCTGGCATTCCTAATTGCGGGGGCAGGATTTGAACCTGCGACCTTCGGGTTATGAGCCCGACGAGCTACCAGGCTGCTCCACCCCGCGTCAGCGGCGAGGGAGGTAGTACCGCCCCTCGCCGTGGACTGCAACATCTATTTCCCGCGAACTCGAACACGCGTCACACGTGCTCGAGTCCGGTGAATCACTTGCCGAACTTGCTGAAGAGATCGGCGAGCGTGCCGAAGCCCTTCTTGCCAGCGGCGGCGCCCTGCGGCTGCTGCGTCTTCTGCCACTCCTCCACCTCGGCACGCTCCTCGGCGCGCACCGCGGCGGTGACGGACAGACGAATCTTGCCGGAGGCGTCGATGTCGAGAATCGCCACCTTCACCTCCTGGCCGAGCGCGTAGTGCTTGCGCAGATCCGTGCCGCGCTCGGTGCCCGTCTCGCTGGCCGGGAGCAGACCCTTGCCACCCGGGAACTGGAGGAACACGCCGTAGGGCTCGATGCGGTCCACCTTGCCCACCACCACCTGCCCCGCCTTGGGACGCGGCGTGGCCGGAGCCGAAGGCGCGGTCTTCTCCGCGGCCACCGGAGCCGTGCGCTCCTCGGGAGGACGCTGCGCCTCGTCCTCGGTGATGCGGCGCAGGCCGATGCGCTTTTCGTTCGCGTCGATCTTCTCGACGGCGACCCAGATGGTCTCGCCTTCCTTCACGACGTCGCGCGGGTGCGCGATGCGGCGATCACTCAGCGCGGAGATGTGCACCAGGCCATCCACGCCCGGACGCAGCTCCACGAACGCGCCGAACTGCTGGAGGCGGACGACCTTGCCCTGCAGGCGGTCGCCCTCCTTGATCTCGGAGATCGCCTTCTTGAAGGGATCTTCCTGCCGCGAGCGCATGGACAGCGTGATGCGCTCCTTCTGCTTGGTCTTGTCGGGCGAGTTGGGCTGCGCGGGCTCCATGCGCAGGATCTCCACCTCCACCTCGTCGCCGGACTTCACCACGTCGCTGGGGTGACCCACGCGCGTGTACGAGAGCTCGGAGACGGGGATCATCCCCTCCACGCCGCCCAGGTCCACGAACACGCCGAAGTCGCGCACGCCAGAGACCTTGCCCTTGACGATGCTGCCCTCGGACAGGGTCTTGCGCGTCTCCGCGGCGAGCGTGCGCTGCTCGTCCTCGAGCAGCGAGCGGCGCGACAGCACCACGTTGCGGTCACGAACCTCCGTGACGCGGAACTTGAGCTTCTCGCCGATGAACTGATCCGGCTTCTCCACGTACCGCAGGTCCAGCTGGCTGATGGGGCAGAAGGCGCGCTGGTCACCGATGGCGACCTCGACACCGCCCTTGTTCACGCTCAGCACCATGCCCTCGACGGGCATGCCGGAAGCGCGGGCCTCGGCCAGCATCGCCATGGACGCGCTGCCCTTGGCCAGCGCGCGGCTCAGCACGATGCCCTTGGCGCCCACCTCGATGACGTGCGCCTCCAGGCTGTCGCCAACGCCGAAGCGCAGGATGCCCTCGTCGTCCTTGAGCTCGCGAAGCTCGATCATCGCCTCGCTCTTGGACGAGCCCTCCAGCGACACGAACGCGGTGTCCGCGCCGAGCTGGAAGATGGTGCCCTTGACCTTCTCGCCCAGGCGGACGCCCCGACGACCCGGAGCGCCCCCCTCCTTCACCTGCACCTCGAACATCTCGGCGAAGGACTCGGACTCGGGGACCTCCTCGTACAGCGCCGTGGAAGGCGCCGGCGTCGGCGCGACAGGGCGCGGCGTGGGAGTCGGAGTGGCGCCGGAGGCCTCGGCGGCGGCCGTGGTGGCCTCCGCCGTCGCGGTCGCCTCGGCGGGCTGCTCACTCACCGGACCCCGCGTTTCGATGGCACCCGACGCACGCTTCACGACGACCATGGGGCCGGACGGACGGCGCTCGCCGCCACCACCGCGGCGCTCACCCCCTGGGCTGCCACCGCCCCGCGGGCGGCGCTCCTCGCGAGGAGCTCCTCCTTCGGGACGCGGCTGCGCATCGCGGCCCTGACCGGGACCGCCGCGCTCGCCTCCGCGACCGCCGCCGCCGCCACGACCTCCCTCGCCACGGCTTGCGCCGCCCGAAGGAATGCCGAGCATCACGTCGCCGAAGGTCGCCTTCGGCTTCTTGGGGCCCATTCCGCCAGGACCGCCCGCATTGGAACCGTTCTTCTCGTCGCTCACTGCCGAGACCTTCCTGAGACGAAGTCAGCCCAGACTTCCCGTGAAGCCGGAGCCCATGAAAAAGGCGGCGCACTCTACACGCGCGCCCTGTCGGGAGGAAGCCCCGATGACGCGCACGTGGTCCACACCACCGCCAGGACCCTAACGACGAGAGCCCTTTACGCCATCCCTTCCGACACCTGGTTGCACCCCCAATCAAAGCCTGCCTGCTCCGTCAGGAGCCGAGCCATGGCGCGCACTTAGCGCTTGCGACGCAGGCGGCCAGAAACCTTGCGGAACACCGCGCTGGCCTCCGGCACGCCGAGCGCCGCGGCCACCGCGAAATAGATTACTCCCATTGGGAGGGCGACGGCGATGAATCCCAGGATGGGATGCATCGCGGGGGGGGCGAGGAAGGCCCCGCCCCACTCCGCTTGCACTCCGGGCATGGGACCCAGCACCGAGGCGAGCCCCAGCTTCACCCCCAGGGCCACCGTTCCGGCGATCACCGCCGCGCCCCACAGCCGGGGCAGCAACCCCGAAGGCACGCCCACGCGGCCCAGCTGCCTGGAGAGCTTGCGGCGCAGAAGGGTCGACTCCAGCCAGGCCACCATGCCGCTGGAGAGCGTGAGGCCGAGCGCGCCCAGTTCAGGGGGGAGCCCCAGCCACTCGGGCCCGTGAAGGCCCAGGACCCAGGCCCCCAGCGAGCCCAGCGCCACGCGGACGATGGCGAAGCGCAGCGGCGTCTTCGGATCCTTCAGCGCGTAGAACGCGGAGGCATAAAGCCGGCCCACGGTGGCGGCCACCAGCCCCACGGACGCGCCGATGAGCAGGTACCAGAGGTAGCGCGAGTCCGCCGCGCCGAAGCGGCCCGTCTGCAGCAGCGCCGCGGCGACCATGTCTCCCAGGAAGAAGAAGGCCGCGGCCGAGGGCACCACCCAGAAGGCGATGCGCCGCGCGCCCGCGTCGATACGCGTCCGCAGCTTCGCGACGACCTCCTCCCGCTCGCCATCCGCCGCGCGCGCCATCTCCGGCAGCTCCGCCGCGGACACCGCCATGCCGAAGAGGCTCACCGGGATGAGGTAGATGGTCTGCGCATAGACGAGCGAGGACATGGCCCGCTCGGAGATGAGCGTGGCGAAGGCGGTGTCCACCCACGCGCTGAACTGCACCACGCCGCGCCCCAGGACGACGGGCCCGAAGCTCTTGAGCACCTGGCGCACCGGCGCCGCCGCGGTGGAGAGCGAGGGCCTGAAGCGCCCCAGCAACTTGAGGACACTTGGTACCTGCACCGCGAACTGGAGGAAGCTGCCCGCCACGACGCCGTAGGCGAGCAGCTCCACCAGGCGCTCCTCGCCATAGCGGCCGCCCAGCACCAGCAGCGTGAGGATGATGGCGCCGTTCCACACCACCGGCGCCAGGTACGACAGCAGGAAGCGGCGGTGGCTGTTGAGGATGCCCAGACACCAGGCGCTCAGCACCAGGAAGCCGGTGCCCGGGAAGAGGACGCGCACCACGCGGATGGCCAGCTCGCGCGCGTGGCCCTCGAAGCCCGGGGCGATGAGGTCCACGAAGAGCGGCGTGAAGAGCATGCCCGCGCCCACGAGCAGCGCGGTGGCCAGCGACAGCAGGCCGAACACCGCGCCCGCCACCCGGTCCGCCTCCTCTGTGTCCTTGCGGCCGAGCAGCTGGGCGTACACCGGAATGAACGAGCCGGAGAGCACGCCCTCGCCAAACAGGTTCTGCAGGAAGTTGGGGATGCGCAGCGCCGCCTTGAAGATGGCCGCCGCCGCCTCGTTGCCCAGGTAGTGCGCGAAGACGCGCTCGCGCACGAGCCCCACGAGCTTCGAGGCGAGGATGCCCGTGGCCACGAGCAGCGCGCCTCGGCCGCTGGAGCGCTCGGACCGAGGAGACGGGGCGGTGGGAGGCGGCGGAGAAGGCTCGGGCACGGAGGCGGTCACGAGCGCCGGACTCTATGCGTGACGTCAAGTGGCATGAAGCAGGAAACCCACCGGGCCCTGTTTCTCTTGACGGTGCCCCCGGCGGATTGCAAGGGTCCATTCCCAATGGCCGAAACCCCGGACAGCGACCTGGACGACGTGGCGCGCATTCGCCGCGTGCTGGCGCGCGAGCTGGAGACCATCAACGAATACGAGTCCTTCGCCCGGGCCGCTTCCCACCCGGAAGTGAAGGCGTTCTTCCTCCACCTGGCGACAGAGGAGAAGGAACACGTGTCCGAGGCGGTTCACATGCTGCGCATGCTCGACGCCAACCAGGACGCCCGCTTCACCAGTCCCATCGCGGCCGGGCACTTCCAGCAGGCCGTCGCCGATGCGGGCACACCCGTCGCGGCCCATTCGCCCTCCCCCACCCCACCGGCGCCGAACGTCATCAACGGCCGGTCCCCGGTGGAGCCGCTCACCGCCCTTCCCCCGCAGCGCCTGATGTACGGCCTGCCCGCTCCGCCGCCCGCCGTGGAGTCCCATCCCCTCACGGTGGGCTCGCTCCGCCGGAGTGGTGGCGGTGGTGGCGGCAATCGCTGAAGACGTTCCTTTTCTTTTCTCCTTGTTGAGTATCTGGAGACTGTTCGATGCCTGACTTCCTTGGACATGCCGAGAACCCGCTCCGTGAAGAGGAGTGGGCGCGCCTGAATGAAACCGTCATCCAGGTCGCGCGGCGCTCGCTCGTGGGCCGCCGCATCCTCGACATCTACGGTCCGCTGGGCGCGGGCGTGCAGACGGTGCCCTACGACGAGTTCCAGGGCGTGTCCCCGGGCGCGGTGGACATCGTCGGCGAGCAGGAGACCGCGATGGTTTTCACCGACGCGCGCAAGTTCAAGACCATCCCCATCATCTACAAGGACTTCCTGCTGCACTGGCGCGACATCGAGGCGGCCCGGACGCACAACATGCCGCTGGACGTGTCCGCCGCCGCGGGCGCCGCGGCGCTGTGCGCTCAGCAGGAAGACGAGCTCATCTTCTACGGCGACGCGAAGCTGGGCTACGAGGGCCTGATGACGGCCAACGGCCGGCTCACCGTGCCGCTGGGTGACTGGACGGTGGCGGGCGGCGGCTTCCAGGCCGTCGTCGAGGCCACGCGCACGCTCAACGAGCACGGCCACTTCGGCCCCTATGCCGTCGTGCTGTCGCCCCGGCTGTACTCGGCGCTGCACCGCATCTACGAGAAGACGGGCGTGCTGGAGATCGAGACCCTCAAGCAGCTGGCCTCGGATGGCGTCTACCAGTCCAACCGCCTGCGCGGTGACTCGGGCGTGGTGGTGTCCACCGGCCGGGAGAACATGGACCTGGCGGTGGCCATGGACATGGTGGCGGCCTACCTGGGTGCCTCGAGGATGAACCATCCGTTCCGCGTGCTGGAGGCGCTCCTCTTGCGCATCAAGCACCCGGACGCCATCTGCACCCTTGAGGGCCCGACCGCGGCGTCGGCCCGTCGTTAGTCCGGCCCCTCCGCGCCCTGCTCCCATGGCAAAAGTCCTGGTGATCGACGACGAGGCGAATCTCCGCAAGGTGCTCGCCGCGATGCTGCGCCGGGATGGCTTCGACGTCACCGTCGCGGAGAACGGTGAGCAGGGGCTGGCGGAGTTCCACAAGAACGGCGCAGACATCGTCGTGACGGACCTGGTGATGCCCAAGGTGGGCGGCATGGAGGTGCTGAGCACCATCCGCTCCGCCAACCCCGACGTGCCGGTCATCATCATCACCGCGCACGGCACCGTGGACTCGGCCGTGGACGCCATCAAGGCGGGCGCGTTCGACTACATCACCAAGCCCTTCGACCAGACGGAGCTGTCCGCCGTGGTCGCCAAGGCCGCCAAGACGAACGAGAGCGCCCGTCGCTCCGTCCGTCCGGACCTCAAGGCGCGCGCCGCCATCATCGGCGAGTCGCCCCAGATGCAGGACGTCTACAAGGTCATCGACAAGGTGGCGGACACGCCCTCCACGGTGCTCATCACCGGCGAGAGCGGCACCGGCAAGGAGCTCATCGCCACCGCGCTGCACGGCGCCTCCAGCCGTCGCGACAAGCCGTTCATCAAGATCAACTGCGCGGCCATCCCCGCCACGCTGCTGGAGAGCGAGCTGTTCGGCTACGAGCGCGGAGCCTTCACCGGCGCCGTCACCTCCAAGCCCGGCCGGTTCGAACTGGCCGATGGCGGCACCCTCTTCCTGGACGAAATCGGGGAGATTCCCGTCGAGATGCAGGTGAAGCTGCTGCGCGCGCTCCAGGAAGGCGAGTTCGAGCGCGTGGGTGGCATCAAGACGACGCGCGTGGATGTGCGCCTCGTGGCCGCCACCAACCGCGACCTCCAGGCGGAGATCGAAGCCGGCCGCTTCCGCAAGGACCTGTACTACCGGCTGGCGGTGGTGCCACTCACCCTGCCCCCCCTGCGAGAGCGCCGCAGCGACATCCTGATGCTCGCGCGGCACTTCGTGGACAAGTACAACCGCCGCCTCAACAAGAAGATTGAAGGCATCACCGACGACGCGCTGGCGCTGCTGCAGGGCTATGCGTGGCCGGGCAACATCCGCGAGCTGGAGAACCTCATCGAGCGCGCGCTGCTGTTCGCGGACGGACCGCTCATCACCGCCAAGGACCTGCCAGAGCCCGTTCGGCAGGGAGCGGGCGTCCAGGCAAGCCCCGCGCCGCCCCCCAGCGCACCGACCCTGGAAGTTCCCACGGGTGAGGTGGGCCTGAAGGACATCGTCCGGATGAAGGCGGCGGAGCTGGAGCGCGACCTCATCGTCAAGAAGCTCGATGAGACGGGTGGCAACGTCACCCGGGCCGCGCGGCTCTTGCAGATCAGCCGCAAGTCCCTGCAAACGAAGATGAAGGAATTCGGTCTGCGCGACACCACGCCAGACGAGCAAGAGGACGGCCCCGAGGATTGACCCTCGGCTGGCGGAATTCCTCGTCGCGGGCGCTGGTTTTCGCGCCCGCCCACTCTTTCCAAACCAGGGAGCCTGTATGCGGCCGAACCTTCCCACCCTCGGTGCACCTCCAAAGCGCAGCCCCATCGGGCCCGTGGTCGCCGTGTCACTCATCCTTGGCGGAGCCGCCGGGGGCGTGTGGTGGTGGAAGCAACGGATGGCGAACGCCACGGGCGAGGCCGCCATCCACCAGCCTGTCGCCGAGGCCACCGGCCCCACGGATGCGGGCGCCCTCGCTGCGGCCCCTCTCGCCGCGCCTGTCCCCGTGGATCCGGTGAAGGCCGCGGGCCTGGAGCGCGCGTCGATGCGCATCGAGGGCCCGCTGGAGACGGCCCTCAACAACTCCGCTGGCGCGGACGTGGGCCCGGCCCTGGCGCAGGTGGTGACGCGCACGCTGGTGTGGTGGGTGGAGGTTCCGGGTGAAATCCTGCGCGGCGACACCCTTGACGTGCTCTTCCAGCGCCGCCCCAACGAGGAGCCCCTGGTCCACGCGGTGCGTTTCACCAGCGCCAAGCTGGGCAAGACGCTGAGTGCGTACCGATACCAGGCCGGAACCGAGGGCGCCGCGCGCTACTACCTGTCCACGGGCGAGGAGCTGGAGCTGCGCCTGGAGAAGTCGCCGCTGGACGACTACGAGCAGGTGACGTCCCTGCTGCGCGACGGTCGCCGCCACAAGGGCGTGGACTTCCGCACCCCGGTGGGCACGCCCGTCAAGGCGCCCTTCGCCGGCGTGGTGAAGCGCAAGAACTGGAACTGGGGCAGCAACGGCAACTGCCTGGAGCTGGTGGAGACGGGCGGCCGTGGCCGCCGCGCCCTCTTCCTGCATCTGGACGAGGTGTCCAAGGACATCCACCCGGGCTCGCGCTTCAACGTGGGCCAGGTCATCGCACGGAGCGGCAACACGGGTCGCTCCTTCGCGCCCCACCTCCACTACCAGCTGATGACCCAGGACGACCGGGTGCTGGACCCCTTCGACCAGCACAAGACCTACCGCCGCACCATGGCGGCCGGCCACAAGACGGGCTTCGATGACGAGGTCCGGCGCCTGGAAGGGCTGCTCGGAACCTCCGTCGCGGGGAAGTAAAAGCAACCCGATTCTTGACACTCCTTCGACGGCGCGGCTAGCTGGAAGCCCCCGGGCTTGCCGGAAGGCCCGCTCGTTTCGCCGTCGGAGGTCGGATGCACAGGCTTCGCGTCGTACTCGCCGCGCTGACGCTGGGCGCGCCGTTCGCCGCCAGCGCGGCAGATATCACCCGGATCGCTTCCTCCTTCGAGGATGACGATCCGTTCGACCTGTTCATCGACGTCGGGTTCGAACGTACGCAGACTCGCGCGAAGATTGTCCGCGAGCAGCTCGCGCCCGCGGGCACGCCGCCCAACGAGGATGGCTCACCAGCCACGCGCGGTGACGCCGCGGAGCTCTGGTACAAGGGCGTCGATGCCCGCCTCAACCTGAGGCTGGCGGTGGGTCTCTACAGGGACTTGGAGCTGTCCTTCACGCTCCCGCTGGTGTTCCAGCAGAACGAGCGGTGGGACTTCACCTCCCAGTCGTCCCAGGAGTCTTCCACCATCACCAACAACTGCATCAACGCGGATGGCTCGACCATCGCGGGATGCCTCTCGGACCCGCAGACCAACGGAGTGCCGCTCTTCGGCGTGCCGCAGGAGAGCTTCCGGGGCGGACTGGGCAACCTCCACTTCGGCCTGGCCTACGCCTTCTTCAACCAGGCGAAGGACGAGACCAAGCCCACCTGGATTGTCGGCATCGACTACGAGGCCCCCACCGCGAAGGTGAGGGACCCGAGCGTGGACACCACGAACTCGGACGAGCGCGGCAACATTGGCGACCGGGTCCACAAGTACCAGCTCTACACGGCGTTCTCGCGCCGCATGGGCGTGGCCGAGCCGTACTTCAAGGCCAGCTACACCATCCCCGTCCGAGGTCCCCTCTTCTATTCGAACTGCGACCAGCGCACGTCGAACCCCACGAACCTGGGTGCTCCCGGCAACTGCGGCGAAGGTCCGTGGAACCGCAAGGAGACGGGCATCAAGTCGCCGGAGATGCTGGGGATGGTCGCCGGTGTGGAGCTGGTGCCGTTCGACAGGCCTCAGAAGCACCAGAAGTTCACCCTGGACCTGCGGGCCATCGGCAACTACGTGGGCGCGGGCCGGTACAACAACGAGCTGAGCGCGGCGCTTCGCAAGCTGCTCACCTCCGAGGAGTACTTCCAGGTCGGCGGCATGCTCGGCGCCACCGCGAGCGCGTCGGACACCTTCAAGATTCGCGCGTCGGGCACGTTCCTCTACAACACGGACCACACGCTGACGAACGAGGAGATGGGCCAGGACCTCAACGGTGATGGTCAGGTCGACACGGCGGTGGGCTCGCCCGAGCTCAACCCGACGTTCGACTGGCGCTACGACCTTGTCTCCCGCCGGTTCCGCGCCATCGGCAGCACGACGTTCCGCTTCGACCTGAGCGCTTCGTTCAACTTCTAGCGGCAGATGACACCCGGGAGGCGCGGCATCCACCGCCTGCCTCCCGGTGTCGCGGGCAGCAGCAACGCGGACGCCAGGAGGGAGAACGCGCCTCCTGGGTCCCGCTTCGACTCACCGCTTCAGCGACAGCCCGAGTCGGTAGACGTCCTGTCCCGACCAGCCCGCACGACGCGCCAGCTCGGTGCTCAGGGGCTTGAGCTTCTCGCCGCGAGCAAGCCCCTCTTCGAGCCCGCGCCGCAGCTCTTCCTCGGACCAGCGGCGCTCTCCGGTACGGCCTTCCACGAGCACCACGACCTCACCCCGGGCCTCTTCCGTCGCGTAGCGCGCGGACAGCTCTGACAGCGGCCCTCGCACGAACTCCTCGTGCAGCTTGGTGAGCTCGCGGGCGACACACGCACGGCGGTCCCCCCAGACCTCCTGCAGGTCCGGGAGCGTTTCTCCCAGACGGCGCGGAGACTCGTAGAGCACCAGCGTCGCGGACAGCGCGGCCACCTCCTCCAGCATGGCGCGCCGCTCGGCGCCCTTGCGGGGCAGGAACCCCAGGAAGTGGAAGCGCCCCGTGGGCAGCCCGGACGCGCTCAGGGCCGCGACGAGGGCCGTGGCGCCCGGGATTGGAACCACCGTCAGCCCTCGTTCCAGCGCCTCCGCCACCAGTCGCTCTCCGGGGTCGCTGATGGCCGGACTGCCCGCGTCCGTGACGAGCGCGCAGTCATCCCCTTCTGCGATTCGATCGAGGATTCGCCCGGCCCGCTGCCCCTCCGCGAAGGCGGGCAGGCTGACCAGGTCCTTGCCGCCAATGCCGAAGTGGTCGAGCAGCACACGGGAGTGCCGCGTGTCCTCGCAGGCGATGAAGCGCACCGCGCGGAGGGTCTCCAGCGCGCGCGCAGAGATGTCACCCAGGTTCCCGATGGGCGTGGCCACCAGGTACAGCGTTCCAGCCATGCCTTCCCCTTACATGCCCGCATCGAAGGCGCCGGGAATGTGCTCCACGGTGGCGCGCGCTCCACGCCCCACCACGGAAATCACGTCGAAGCGCATCATCCGCTCACGCAGGTCATGAGCGAAGAGATAGTGCAGCGCCGCCTTCACCACCCGACGCTGCTTGGCGAACGAGACGGTGTGCGCCGGGTCTCCCCATACGGCCGAGGAGCGCATCCGCACCTCGACGAAGCACACGGTGTCCTCTCGCTCGGCCACCACATCCAATTCGCCGTAACGACACGGCCAGTTCCGCGCCCTCACCCGCCAGCCCCGCTCCTCCAGGTACCGCACCGCCACCGATTCCGCCTCATCCCCGAACTCCCGCCGCACCCCACGCCCCATCCCCATACCCCCACCGTCCTCCCCGACGGAGGACACCTTCCACATCGGACTACACGTTAACCGTGCCGTCCGACATCTGGGCGAAGCCAGGGTGCGGGGTGACATGCAGCACCTGCGTCAGCGTGCCCAGGTGCTTCAGCATGCGGGCGATGAGCGGCAGCTTCACTTCCTCGACGCCCGCGAAGACATCCTCGAGGACGAAGGGCCGCTTCACGCGCGCACTCCCCTTCTCCACGACCGTCAGCCGCAGCGCCAGGTAATACAGGTCCAGGTCCTTCGGCGGAATCTCGCCCACCGGCACCCGTCGCCCGCCCGCGAGCGCGAAGGCCCGCCCCTCCTTGTCCCACTCGACACCCTGGTAGCGGCGGTCCGTGAGCGCGGTGAGGTACTGGACGCAGCGATCCTTGAGCATGGCCTGCACGCTCAGCACGTCCGTGGTGAAGATGTCCGCAGCCTGTGCCAGCAGCGCGGGGGAAGGATCTTCCAGCGGCTCCGCGGGCGCGGGAGCACCATCCGGCCCGGCGGCGGCCGGAGGAGGTGGCGCCTTCGCCAGCGCGATGGACTCCTTCACTCGACCGAGCTCCCGCTCCACCTCGCGAATGTCGCGCACGTAGGAGCCCTTCTGGATGAGCTCCGCGTTGAGTGCCTCGAGCTGGTCCTTCAGCGCCTGGCGCTGCGTGGACGCGGCCACGAACTCGGGGTCCGCCTCCACTGCCGCGAGCTGATCCTTCAGCTCCACCACGCGAGCGGCCAGCAGCTCCTTGCGCTCAAGCGCGGCGGGAATCTCGTCCAGGCTCTCCACGCCGAGTGCCTTCTGCGCCATGCGCACCGGCGCGGCCTCGGCCTCGAACTCCTCGTGGATCTTCTTCTCGCGCGCGTCGAAGCGACCTTCCTTGCTGCCTCGCTGCGAGGACTTCTGGAGCTCATCCACGTAGCGCAGCGCGACGAACGCGGAGAAGCCGAAGGCGGGGATGTCCAGCAGCGCCAGGTAGCGGAACGTGCTGTCGATGCCAAGCCCCAGACCCAACCCCAGCCCGAGAAACAGCACGCCCACGGCGATGCCGACCCAGAAGCCACGGTCCTCCGTCAGCGGCTCCACCGAGTCCGGCACGTCCGCCGCGTCCGCATCCCGGTCCGCGCCGAGCCGGACCAGCGCATCGTCCCGCTTCGCCACCACCTTGGAATAGCGCTGCACCCGGTTGAGGATGTCCTGGGGAAGCCCCAGCGTCTGCGGCGTCGGCGCGGCCCGCCACGCATTCTCCGCATCGTGGATGGCCACCTTCAGCCCCTCGGTGCCCTTCAGGCGCTGATCCGCGTCGAAGATCTGCGAGGACAGCCCGTCCACCTTGAACTGGAGCCCATCCACCTCGCGCGCGGAGATGAGCTCCGCCTCCAACGCGCGCGCCTTCGCCTCGGATGCGGCGATGTCGTCGGAGGGCGCCACGGTGGAGGCGGACGCCAGCGAGGGGAACTTGCCGGACGCCTTGGGATCCACGGCCTTGGCCGCGGCCTTGCGCGGACGCCGGGATGGAAGCTGCCCCACCTGGAGGCAGTAGAGCTGCTCGAAGGTCGTCCGCGGAGGCAGCCCCACCTGCCCGCGCATGAACTGGTTCATCTCCGAGGCATCCGACGACACCAGCTCCGGCTGCTGCGTCGCCTTGTTCAAGCGATGCAGCGTCCCCGAGCCGCCCAGCTCCCGCAGGACCCGGTACGTCGCACCATCCACGCCCTGGAAGGTCAGCGCGGCCTTGCCGGACTTCGCACCGGGCGCGATGAAGGAGGCGTCTCCGCCCCGACCGTCCGCGAAGAGCAGCGCGAGCAGGACTCCCGCGAACGGGCTCGCCTCGGCCGAGGGCGGCTTGAGGACAAGGTACCCGGACTTCAGCGAGAAGCGGCCCGCGGGAGTAAAGCCCCGGACATTCTGGACGGCGACCTCGACGAATTGCATGGCCGGCGCATGTTACCGCGAATGAAAAAAGGAGCGCCCGGGATCGGACGCTCCTTCTCACGACGGCCCGTGGGCCGACGAGAACTCAGGCGCTCAGGAGGCCTTGGCGGCCTTGGGGGCCCTGTCGGGATCTTCCTGCACGTCCACGCGGGCCGCCTTGCCCTTGAGGTCGCGGAGGTAGAACAGGCGGCTGCGGTTCACGCGGCCACGCGAGAGGACCTCGATCTTCTCGTAGCGGGGGCTGTGCAGCGGGAAGATGCGCTCCACGCCGACGCCGAAGGACACCTTGCGGACCGTGAAGGTGGCCCTGTGGCTGCCCGAGGTCTTCCGGATGACGGTGCCCTCGAACGCCTGGACGCGCTCCTTCTCGCCCTCCTTCACCTTCCAGAAGACGCGCACGGAGTCACCAGAACGGAACGAGGTGACGTCCTGGCGCAGGTACTTGGCCTCGACGTGCTGAATGGCGCTGTTACGCATGACAGACTCCAGTAAAGCGGAAGCTAACGCGACGATGAACGCGTGAAAGAGCGGGCCGTACTACCAGAGAGAATGGTGTCGGACAAGCCCGCTGAAGCCCAATCCACTGAGAACCCCCAGGGTTACAGGTCTTCCTCGCGGCGAGCCAGCAGTTTTTGATCCGCCTTGGACAACGTCAGGCGGGAGAACAAGTCGGGCCGGCGCTCTCGTGTGAGCACCAGCGATTTCCAACGGCGCCACCGGGCGATGCGGGCATGGTCTCCCGACTGGAGGGCGGCGGGCACCTCGACCTCCCGGAAGACAGGCGGGCGCGTGTACTGGGGATGCTCCAGCGTGCCCTCCTCGAAGCTCTCCGACACCGAGGACGCCACGTTCCCCAGCACCCCGGGGACCAGCCGCGCCACGGCGTCCACCACCGCCATCGCGGCGACCTCCCCACCGGTGAGGACGAAGTCTCCCAGGGACAGCTCCCCATCCAGGTAGCTCATCACCCGCTCGTCCACGCCCTCGTAGCGACCACAGACGAGGATCAACCCCGCGGTGTGGGAGACAAGCTCACGCGCGGCGGCCTGGGTGAACGTCACGCCGCGAGGGCTCATCAGCAGCACCTTCGCGCCGGGCAGTCGCGCACGCGCGGCTTCAATCGCGGCGATCAGCGGCTCGGGCTTCATCACCATCCCGGCCCCGCCCCCGTAGGGAGCGTCGTCCGTGACGCGATGCTTGCCCTCCGCGTACTCGCGGATGTCGGTGATGGTGGTGGAGAGCAGGCCCTTCTCCTGGGCCTTACCGAGGATGCTGGCCCCCAGGTAGCCGGTCACCATGCCGGGGAACAGCGTGAGCAGCTCCACCGGATACGGCGGACTCACTGCTCGGACCCGTCGGGCGCATCCTTGTCCACGTCGCGGCGGCCGACTTCCACGTACTCGGGAGGGCGGATCACGATGCGCCGCGCGGCGATGTCCACGGTGGGGACGAACTCATCCGCGAACGGCACCACCAGTTCCTGCCGCCCCGCGGCGCGGATCACCAGGTTCGGCACCTCGCCGGTGGCCCAGATCTCCTCCACCGTTCCCAGGGGCGTGCCGGCCTCGTCCACGGCGGACAGGCCCACCAGATCGCCCTGGAAGAACTGGCCCTCTTCGGGCGGCTCCAGGTCCTCGCGGAAGACGAACACGGTGGAGCCCACGAGCGACTCGGCCTCCGTGCGCGTCTCCACGCCCTCGAAGGCGACGATGTCCTCTTTCGGCGTGGGCCGCAGCTCCTCCATCTTGAGGTCGCGTTCCACGCCCGCCCGGGTGCGGATGCGAACCCGCTCGACGGTGGCGAGCGTCTCCGATCCTGGATCAAACGGACGCACGGCCACCTCGCCGCGCAGTCCGTGCGCGCGCGAGATGAAGCCCAGCTCAAGCAAGGGGTTCGGAGTCACCGTGACGTGTCCGGTGCGGCGGCGGGCTGGCCGCTGGCCGCATTGCGCCGGTCGTCGAGGATCTCCAGACGAACCTTCTGGCCTGACTTCTGAGCCGCGGCATTGAGCAGCGTCCGGAGGGCATTCACGGTACGCCCATCACGGCCGATGACCTTGCCAACATCCTCGGGGGCGACCTTCAGCTCATAGAGCCGCGCGCCGTCCACCTCGGAGATGCGCAGGCCCACCTGGTCCGGTTGATCGACCAGGGCCCGCGCCAGATACGTGAGGAGTTGCTCCACGTCCGCTCAGTACAGGCGGTCGCGGATCAAGCCGCGGGGGTGGACTTGGGAGCCTTCGCGGCGACCTTGATGAGGTCCGCCACGGTCTCCGACGGCGTCGCGCCCGTCTTCAGCCAGTAGTTCAGCCGCTCCTCGTTGAACTCCACCTTCGGGGGGGTGATGTTCGGGTCGTACGCGCCAACGGCCTCGATGAACTTGCCATCCCGGGGGTTGCGGGAGTCGGTGGCGACCACGTGGTAGTAGGGCTTCTTCTTGGCGCCCGCGCGGGCAAGACGGAGGACGACGGCCATGGAGTACTCCAGCGAACAGGTTACGACGATGGAAACGGGGTGGCGCTCTTAACGCCGCACCCGTCGGATTGTCAAGGAAGCTCGGGACTTTATGTCGTGCTTTCGGCTGCGGACGACTCACCACGATTGGCGAGCTGCCCGCAGGCTCCAGCGATGTCCCGGCCCCGGTTCTTGCGGATGTAGGCGGACACGTGACCATCCGACAGGATGGCCCGGAACTCTTCCGCCCGCTCTTCCGCGGTGGTCTGGAACCCCAGACCCGGGTTCTCGTTGTAGGGAATCAGGTTGACCTTCGCCGGAATTCCCTTGAGCAGTTGGATGAGGCGGTGCGCGTCCTCATCGCTGTCGTTGAAGCCCTGGATGAGGACGTATTCGAAGGTGATGCGGCGTCCCTGGCGCAGCGGGAACTTGCGACACGCGTCCAGCAGCGCGGCGATGTTCCACTTGCGGTTGACGGGCATCGTCTTGCTGCGCTGCTCGTCGGTGCTGGCGTTGAGGGAGATGGCCAGCTTCACGTCCGTCTCCTGGCCGAAGCGCTCGATCATGGGAACGAGGCCGACGGTGGAGACGGTGATGTGGCGGTGGCTGAAGTTCGGCCCGTCCTCGGACTGGAGGATGGAGAGCGCCGTCTTCAGGTTTTCAAAGTTGTGGAGCGGCTCGCCCATGCCCATGAACACGAGGTTGGAGAGCGGGCGCAGCGTCTCGTGGCCCTCGTTCTTGCGGACCTCGCGGTTCACCGCGTGGACCTGGGCGACAATCTCGCTGGGCGTCAGGTTGCGCTTGAGGCCCATGGTGCCCGTCATGCAGAAGCCACAGGCCATGGCGCAGCCCACCTGGGTGGACACGCACAGCGTCCTGCGGTCCTCGGAGGGCATGTAGACGGACTCGATGTAGCGCCCGTCCCGCGTCTTCCACCGGTACTTGATGGTGCCGTCAATGCTGCGCTGCTCCAGGTCCTTCACCAGCGGGACGATCTCCGCGGCGACCCTCAGCTTCTCGCGCAGGACCTTGGACAGGTCCGTCATCTCGTCGAACGACGTGACACCGCGCTGATGCAGCCAGCGGTAGACCTGGGGGGCACGGAAGGCGCGCTCGCCCAGTTGCTCGGTGACGAAGCGGGTGAGCGCCTCCAGCGACAGGCTGGCCACGTCCACGAGCTTCGCGGGCGCGGGCGCCGGCAGTGGCTCCGTGACAGGAAGAGAGGGGGTGGCGGAGGTCTCGGTCATCGTCGTCGCGCTATTGAACGGTAAGGCCCGGGGCGTCCCTTCCCACACCTGGGCACGACAAGTCAAAGGAGCGCACGCCCCCTGAGTCCTGCTCCAGGCATGAGCACCCCTCCCCTGCCCCGCTGGAAGGCCAACGGCCCGGGCCAGCCCCTCGCGGGTGCCGACACCGGGCCGTCAGTCAGAGGCCCCTTCCGGGGCCTGCCGCCTACTTCTTGGCGGTGTACTCGTACGGCTGGACTTCCGTCTCGCGGAAGAAGTACGCGATCTCGTTCTTCGCGTTCTCCAGGCTGTCGGAGCCGTGCACCGTGTTCTGGTCGATGCTGGTGGCGAAGTCCTTGCGGATGGTGCCCTCGGCCGCCTGCGCGGGGTTGGTGGCGCCCATGATGTCGCGGTTGCCCAGGACGGCGTTCTCGCCCTCCAGCACCATCAGGACCACGGGGCCGGAGATCATGAACTGCACCAGGTCCTTGAAGAAGGGCCGGGCCTTGTGGACCGCGTAGAAGCCCTCGGCCTCCTTCTGGGAGAGCTGCTGGAGCCGGATGGCGACCGGCTTCAGACCCTTCTCCTCGAAGCGGCTGATGATCTTCCCGATGACGCCCTTCTGCAGACCGTCCGGCTTGATGATGGACAGCGTACGCTCGATGGCCATTTTGACTGGCTCCTTGTGCCCCTGAGGGGTGTTAGCGCTTCTTGGGGCCGCGCTTCACGGCCTCCTGGAGGGTGGTGCCCAGCTCGGCGGGGCTGGCGGCCATCACGATTCCCGCGGCCTCCATCGCCTTGATCTTCTCCGTCGCCGTGCCCTTGCCGCCGGAGATGATGGCGCCCGCGTGGCCCATGCGCTTGCCCGGAGGCGCCGACTGGCCGGCGATGAACCCGGCGATGGGCTTGGTGAACTCGCGAGCGACGTACTCCGCGCCCAGCTCCTCGGCGCTGCCGCCGATTTCACCAATCATGATCACCGCGTCCGTGTCCGGATCCGCGTTGAACAGCTTGAGCACGTCCACGAAGTCCGTGCCGTTGACCGGGTCTCCGCCGATGCCCACCGCCGTCGACTGGCCCAGGCCCAGCTGCGTGAGCTGGTGCACGGCCTCGTACGTCAGCGTGCCGGAGCGCGACACCACGCCGATGCGGCCCGGCTTGTGGATGTGGCCCGGCATGATGCCGATCTTGCACTTGGCGCCGGGGGTGATGACACCCGGGCAGTTCGGACCGATGAGGCGCACGCCCGGCTTGCCCTGCAGGTATCGCTTGGCGCGCACCATGTCGAGGACCGGGATGCCTTCGGTGATCGTGATGATGAGGGACACGCCCGCGTCAGCGGCCTCCATGATGGAGTCCGCGGCGAACGGGGGCGGGACGAAGATGACGGACGTGTTCGCGCCCGTCTGCTTCACGGCGTCGGCGACCGTGTTGAACACGGGAACCTTGCCCTCGAAGCTGGTGCCGCCCTTGCCCGGCGTGACACCGCCAACGAGCTTCGTGCCGTACTCCAACATCTGCTTCGAGTGGAACGAGCCCGCCGAGCCGGTGATGCCCTGGCAGAGGACCTTCGTGTTTTCGTTGACGAGGATGCTCATGGCGCTCCTTCAAAAAAGTGTGGGCGATGAAGCGCGCGGACTACTTCAGCGCGGCGACGGCCTTCTCGGCCGCCTGACGCAGGTTGTCCGCCGGGGTGATGGCGAGGCCGGAGTTGCGCAGCAGTTCCTTGCCCTGCTCCACGTTGGTGCCTTCCAGGCGAACGATGAGGGGCACTTTGAGCTGAACTTCCTTGGCCGCGGCGATGATGCCGTCCGCGATGACATCGCACTTCATGATGCCGCCGAAGATGTTGACCAGCACCGCCTTCACCGCGGGGTCGGCCAGGATGAGCTTGAAGGCCGCCGTCACCTTCTCCTTGCTCGCGCCGCCGCCCACGTCCAGGAAGTTGGCCGGCGAGCCGCCCACCAGCTTGATGGTGTCCATGGTGGCCATGGCCAGACCCGCGCCGTTCACCATGCAGCCGATGTTTCCCTCGAGCGCGATGTAGGCCAGATCCCACTCCTTGGCCTGCGTCTCACGCGCGTCCTCTTCCGCCAGGTCCCGGTACGCCAGCAGGTCCTTGTGGCGGTAGATGGCGTTCTCGTCGAACGTCACCTTCGCGTCCAGCGCCACCACGCCGCCATCCTTCAGGATGACCAGCGGGTTGATCTCCACCAGGGACGCATCCGTCTCGATGAACATCCGGTAGAGCGCGGTGCAGAACTGGGCGAACTTGTTCACCGTGGGGCCCGACAGGCCCAGCCCGAAGGCCAGGTTGCGGCCCTGGAAGTCCAGGAAGCCCACCGCCGGGTCCACCGTCTCGCGGAGGATCTTCTCGGGGTGCTTCTCCGCCACTTCTTCAATCTCCACGCCGCCCTCGCGGGACGCCATGAAGGTGACGCGGCTGGTGACGCGGTCCAGCGTCACGCCCAGGTACAGCTCCTGGCCGATGGCGAGACCTTCTTCGATGTAGACCTTGTGGACCTTCGTGCCTTCCGGCCCGGTCTGGATGGTCTTCAGCATCATGCCAAGCATCTGCTTGGCGAGTTCCTTCGCCTCGGCGGGGCTCTTGGCCAGCTTCACGCCGCCGCCCTTGCCTCGGCCACCGGCATGGATCTGGGCCTTCACCACGACGACCGGCGTGGCCAGCTCCTTGGCAGCGGCCTCCGCGTCATTCGGCGAGAGGGCGAGAATTCCCTTCGGCGTGGGCACACCGTACTTCCGGAAGATTTCCTTGCCCTGGTACTCGTGGATCTTCATCGAGGCTCCATGTGGAGACGAGGGGGACGACCCCTTACAGGCGTCAGCGCGTGGCCCTCATTGCGCAGAAACCGACGGATGGCAAGGCCGTTTGACCCGGCACACACCGCGGTGCGGCAGGCTGTGGACAGCTGATAACCAGGAATGTCCGGGTAGATGAGGACGCCTTCACCGCGTCCGAACTCCGAGCAACGGAGCAACAAGGCCCGAGCACGCACGAAGCCCCACGACCAGGGAGCCAGGCCCGGGGACGGTATGACCCGGGTCGCCACGCGTTCCGTGTCGCAGCCGTGACGTGTTCCCTCCAGGAGCCTTCGCCCCATGTGCTTGCGCCCGTGGCACCTCGTCGCCGTGGCACTGCTCGCGTCCCCTGCCCTTGCGTCCGCGCCCGCGAAGCCGCCGGTGCTCAACGCCACGGAGCGCACGCGGATCATCGAGGCGGTGCTCGTGCAGGTCCGCGCGAGGCATCACTCTCCGGAGCTGGGAGAGCTGGCGCACCGACTGCTGCGCGCGAGATTGAAGCGCGGGGACTATGACGCCATCACCGACCCGGAGCGGTTTGCGGAGGTCCTCACCGTGCACCTCGAGCAAGCCGGACAGGACGCGCACTTCGTGGTCATCCACAGCGCGAGGCCCGTGCCGACGAACGTTCCCCTTCCCTGGGAGCCCGCACCGGCGCACATCGAAGCGTGGCGCGCCGAGCGCGAGGCGATTCACGCGCGGCAGGCGCGGTTCGACGCGCGGGGCATCACTCGGGTGGAGCGGTTGGAAGGCAATGTCGGCTACCTTCGACTCTCCCGCTTCCCCGACGAGAAGCTCGCGCGTGATGCCACGGCGGCGGCGATGACCCTGCTGTCCTCCACGGACGCGCTCATCGTGGATCTGCGCGGCAATGGCGGCGGCGATTCCACCCTGGTGGCCCAGTACCTCGCATGGATCCTGCTCGCGCCCGTCCACGTGCGTGACACGGTGTGGAGAGGCCGGGAGACGACGTCGCTCCACACTCCGACGGAGCTCCTGGCGGGACGCTACGGAGACAAGGAGGTCTACCTCCTCACGGACAAGGACACGTTCTCCTCGGCGGAGCTGTTCGCGTATGACCTCCAGGCGCGCAAGCGCGCGCGGGTGGTCGGTGAGAAGACGCGCGGCGGTGCCAACACGGGCGTGGTGCTTCCCGTGGACGAGCACTTCCTCGTCGGTGTCCCCATGGGGCGCACCGTCCACGCCGTGACTCGGGCGAACTGGGAAGGCACCGGGGTGACTCCAGACGTGGCCGTGCCTGCCTCGGAGGCGCTGCGCATGGCGTATGCCGCCGCGCTCGACACCCTCGTGAAGCAGGCCTCGGAGCCCGAGCGACTCGCGGAGATCCAGTCCGCGCGGAAGAGCCTCGATTCGCCACGCTGAGCCCTGGCGACGCGCGGAGGTCCAGTCCGCGAGGAAGAACCTCGACCCGCCACGCTGCGCCCGAGCGACTCGCGGAGATCCAGCCTCGATTCGCCACGCTGAGCCCTGGCGACGCGCGGCACTCCAGTCCGCGCGGAAGGGCCTCGATTCGCCACGCTGAGCCCTGGCGACGCGCGGCACTCCAGTCCGCACGGAAGAACCTCGGCCCTCCACGCTGAGCCCGAGCAACTCGCGGAGCTTCGCACCGCCCGAAAACCGCGGACCGCCACGCGAATCACGCACCGCTCCATGCCATGCGCATCAACGGCAACGGCCCCATGCCGTGTCCCAGGGACACACGCATGAGGCCGCTTGGCCTTCACGGGAACAACAGCCCCGTCACCCCGGACCGCTGTGACCCTTCTTCTCCTCTTCCTGCGAGAAGAGGTCCTTGATGACCAGCTTGGTCACCTGACGGTTCATCATCGCGATGGAGGTGGTGAGCGGAATCTCCTTCGGGCAGACCTTTACGCAGTTCTGCGCCTTGCCGCAGTCCTGCACGCCGCCGGGCCCCATGAGCGAACGCACGCGCTCCTCGGAGTTCAACTTGCCCGTCGGGTTCATGTTGAACAGGCGAGCCTGGCTGATGGCCGCCGCGCCGACGAAGTCGTTGTCCATGGTCACCTGGGGGCACGCCTCCAGGCAGCTTCCACACGTAATGCACGTGGAGAGCACGTACATCGTCGACTGGTCCACGGGCGACTGGCGCGGGCCCGGCCCCAGGTTGTGGGTACCGTCCGTGGGAATCCAGCCCTTCACCCGCTTGAGCGCCTCGAACATCCGGCTGCGGTCCACGGCCAGGTCCCGGACCACGGGGAACTTGCTCATGGGCTCCAGGGTGATCGGCTGCTCCAGCTTGTCGATGAGCGCCGAGCACGCCATGCGCACCCGCCCATTGATGTTGATGGCGCAGCTGCCGCAGACCTCTTCGAGACACGCGGCGTCCCACACCACGGGGGGCACGCGCTTGCCCTCCACCGTGACGGGGTTGCGCTGGATCTCCATCAGGCACGAGATGACGTTGGCGCCCTTGCGATAGGGAACCTTGAACTCCTCGTAGCGGCCCGGCTGGTCCGGAGCGTCCTGCCGCCAGATTCGGAAGGAGATGGATTGGGTGCTGACGGCGCCTGCCTGTGCGGTGTCCATGTGGCTCGACCCTTCACTTCCAAGTCAGTTACGGGGACCCGCGCTCTCACGCGGGCCCACCCAGAAAGTTCCCCGGTGCCTTACGCGTACCAGCGCGGCTCGGGCTTCAGCACCGGCGTCGGGACGTCCTCATAGGAGATGTTCGGCCCCTCTTCCGCGTACTTCGCGATGGTCGTCTTCGCCCACCTGTCATGGCGCGCCTGCCACAGCGCCATCCACGCGGGATCGTCGTTGGGGTCCTTCGTCTTCGGCTCGGGCAGCGAGAAGTCCGGCTTGTAGTGCGCGCCACGGCTCTCGTCGCGCAAGAGCGCGCTGGTGGCGATGACCTCGCCCAGCTCCAGCATGTTCCAGAGCTGGTTGGTGTACGACAACGACCGGTTGGACGAGTTGCCCGTGTCCAGGACGTTGACGTTCTTCCAACGGCTCTTCAGCTCGCGGATCTTGTCCACCGTCTTCTTCAGCCGGTCGTTGTAGCGGACGACGGTGCAGTTCTCCGTCATCACGTCGCCCAGCTCCTGGCTCAGACCGTAGGGATTCTCCGCGCCGGCCATCTTCTTGATGGTCCCGAACCGGTCCTCCCAGTAGCGCTTCGCATCCTGGAAGTACTTCTCCGGCATGGCCGCCGCGCTCGTCGTGTTGCTCTTGGCGAAGGACGCCATGGCCGGGCCGCCGATCATCCCCGAGTAGATGCAGGAGAGCAGCGAGTTGGCGCCCAGGCGGTTGCCACCGTGGAACGCGTAGTCCGCCTCGCCCGCGGCGTAGAGGCCCGGGATGTTGGTGGACTGGTTCTTCGGGCTGCCCTCCAGCGGCGTCAGCGTCTTCGAGTCCGCCTCGAACTGAACGTACAGGCCGCCCATCGAGTAGTGCATGCCCGGGAAGATGACCATCGGCGTGACGCGTGGGTCGTCACCGACGAACTTCTCGTAGATCTCCATGACGCCCTTGATCTTGGCGTCCAGCGTCTTGGCCGGGATGTGCGTCACATCCAGGTACACGCCGTCCCTGCCCCCGATGCCCATGCCCAGGTCGCGGCAGACGATGAAGATCTCCCGCGTGGCCACATCGCGGGGGACCAGGTTCTTGTACTTGGGGTACTTCTCCTCGAGGAAGTACCAGCGCTCGCTCTCCGGGATGTCCCGGGGCCCGCGCGTGTCGCCCTTCTTCCGAGGCACCCAGACGCGGCCACCCTCGCCGCGCACCGACTCGCTCATCAGGCGCAGCTTGTCCTCGCCCGGAATCGACGTCGGATGCACCTGGATGAACTCACCGTTCGCGTAGATGGCGCCCTCCATGTAGGCGCGACCCGCGGCGGTGCCGGTATTGATGATGGAGTTGGTGGACCGGCCGAACACGATGCCAGGGCCGCCCGTGGCCAGACACACGGCCTCCGCCGGGAAGGTGCGGATCTCCATGGTGCGAAGGTCCACGGCCACGCTGCCGATGCAGCGGCCACCCTCGTCCTTCACCGTGCCGAGCCACTCCCAGTACTCGTACTTGGTGACCTTGCCCTCGGCCTCATAGCGGCGGACCTGCTCGTCCAGCGCGTAGAGCAGCTGCTGGCCCGTCGTCGCGCCGGCGAAGGCGGTGCGGTGGTGCAGCGTGCCGCCGAAGCGGCGGAAGTCCAGCAGGCCTTCCGGCGTGCGGTTGAACGTCACGCCCATGCGGTCCAGCAGGTAGATGATACCGGGGGCCGCGTAGCACATGCCCTTCACGGAGATCTGCTCGGCCAGGAAGTCGCCGCCGCGCAGCGTGTCCTTGACGTGGATCTCCGGGCTGTCGCCCTCGCCCTTGGTGTTCACCGCGCCGTTGATGCCACCCTGGGCGCAGACCGAGTGCGAGCGCTTCACCGGGACGAGCGAGAGCACATCCACCTGGTGGCCCGCCTCCGCGAGCTTGATCGTCGTCATCAGCCCGGCGAGACCGCCGCCCACCACTGTGAACCGCGCTGCTGCTGCCATCATCGTCTCCTTGACTGCCGGGACATCGGACACGCCTGCCGTCAGCCGGCTCGCCGTTTCGGCGCGCCACGCTCCGGACATCCCCGTGCGAGTTCTACAGGCTAGTTAACTTGGCGGAACCGCGCCGCAACGGCGGCGTCGAAAACGATAAGCCCGCGTCATCCGCGGCATCAGGCGCGAAGCCCGCCGACTGCTTCCGGCGGGCTCCACGACTGGAACGGACTACAGCTTGACGGAGTCGACCGTCTTCTTCACCGACTGGAAGGACTTCGCCAGCTCGGCCTTCTCGGCCTCGTTGAGGTCCACGGTGATGATCTTCTCGATGCCGCCCGCGCCGATCTGGATGGGAGCGCCGAAGAAGTAGTCGCTGATGCCGTACTGGCCCTTCAGCAGCGCCGCGCCCGGCAGGATGCGCTTGCGGTCGAAGATGAAGCTCTCCGCCATGGCGATGGAGGAGGCCGCGGGCCCGAAGTAGGCGCTGCCCGTCTTGTACAGGCCGACCAGCTCCGCGCCGCCCTCGCGGGTGCGCTTGACGATGGCGTCCAGCTTGTCCTTCGCGATGAGCTCCGTGAGGGGCACGCCGCCCACGGTGCTGTGACGCACCAGGGGCACCATGTCGTCGCCGTGGCCGCCAAGCACCAGCGCCTCCACGTCACGGATGGAGCAGCCGAGGGCCTCCGCCACGAAGCACTTGAAGCGGCTGGTATCCAGCACGCCCGCCATGCCCACCACCATGTTGTCCGGCAGCTCCGCGATCTTGTGGAGCGCGAACACCATCGCGTCCAGCGGGTTCGCCACGTTGATGACGAACGCGCCCGGGGCGTGCTGCTTGATGTTGGCAGCCACGTCCTTCATGATCTTGAGGTTGATCTCGAGCAGATCCTCGCGGCTCATGCCCGGCTTGCGGGGCATGCCGGCCGTGATGATGATCACGTCCGAGCCAGCGACGTCCTTCCAGTCCGTGGTGCCGGTGACGCGACAGTCGTAGCCATCCACCGCCGCGAGCTGGTTGATGTCCAGCGCCTTGCCCTTGACCAGACCTTCGGCCACCGGGATGTCGTACAGGAACACGTCACCCAGCGACTTCTGCACCGCCAGCAGCGCGAGGTTGCCGCCGATCTGCCCGCCGCCGATGAGGCCAATCTTCTTCTTGCGATTCTGAGCCATGGATTCGCCGTCTCCCATTCCCCGTGAGGGGACTACATGTGCTTGATGATGGCCTGACCGAACTCGGAGCACTTCACCTCGTTCACGCCAGACTGCCCTTCCTGCTTCATCAGGCGGGCGAAGTCGTAGGTCACCGTCTTGGCGGCGATGGCGCGGTCCATGCCCTGGATCATCAGGTCCGCGGCCTCGTGCCAGCCCAGGTGCCGGAACATCATCTCACCGGAGAGGATGACGGAGCCGGGGTTCACCTTGTCCTGGTCCGCGTACTTGGGCGCCGTGCCGTGCGTCGCCTCGAAGACGGCGTGGCCGGTGACGTAGTTGATGTTGCCGCCCGGGGCGATGCCGATGCCGCCCACCTGGGCCGCGAGCGCGTCCGACAGGTAGTCGCCGTTGAGGTTCAGCGTGGCGATGACGTCGAACTCGTCGGGACGCGTGAGCACCTGCTGCAGGGTGATGTCCGCGATGGAGTCCTTGATGATGATCTTCCCGGCTGCGACGGCGGCCTTCTGCTCCGCGTTGGCCGCGTCCTCACCCTTGGCGGCCTTCGTCACTTCCCACTGGTCCCAGGTGTAGACCTTGTCACCGAACTCCCGGGCGGCCAGCTCGTAGCCCCACTTGCGGAAGGCGCCCTCGGTGAACTTCATGATGTTGCCCTTGTGGACCAGCGTCACGCTCTTGCGCTTGTGGTCCACCGCGTACTGGATGGCCGCGCGGATGAGCCGATCGCTGCCCTCGTGGGACACCGGCTTCAGGCCGATGCCGACGTCGGAGGGGAAGCGGATCTTCCCGAACTCCTTCGGGAACTCCTGCTTCAGCAGGGCCAGGAACTTGTCCGCCGCCGGGGTGCCGGCCTCGAACTCGATGCCCGTGTAGATGTCCTCCGTGTTCTCACGGAAGATGGTCATGTCCACCTTGTCCGGCGTCTTCACCGGGCTGGGCACGCCCTTGAAGTAACGTACGGGACGCAGGCAGACGTACAGGTCCAGCATCTGGCGCAGCGCCACGTTCAGCGAGCGGATGCCGCCGCCCACCGGCGTCGTCAACGGGCCCTTGATGCCGACCAGATAGGTGCGGAAGGCTTCGACGGTCTCATCGGGCAGCCAGTTGTTGACCGCCTTGAAGGACTTCTCGCCGGCGAGCACCTCGTACCAGGCGATCTTCTTCTTGCCCTTGTAGGCCTTCTCCACCGCGGCGTCGAAGACGGCCTGGGAGGCGCGCCAGATGTCGCGGCCAGTGCCGTCGCCCTCGATGTAAGGGATGATCGGGTGATCCGGGACGGACAGCTTGCCGTTCTGGAGGGTGATCTTCTCGCCGGACGACGGGGGCGCCATGGACGTACTCCTGGAAGGTGTGGCCGTGTAAGAATTGGCGCGGGATAGTCGAGAACCCGCCCCCCTCCCGTCAAGGAGTTTGGCCACCCCTCCAGGTTGCAGGACTTATCGGACCCAGCGGCGCGGCACGAGAGGACGACCCTCCCGCGCGCCCCCGAGCGCTCGATGTCCTCGCCGGCCGGACTACCAGCAGGCCAGGCCCGGCGCGGGCAGCTCCACCGTCACAGTGAGCCCCGACTCCGCGCCGCGCACCACATCCAAGGTGCCGCCCACGGACTCCACCAGCTCCCGCGCGCGCGCCAGCCGCCGGTGGGTGGGCCCCACCAACATGGGCGACAGGAAGACGGCCCGGAGCTCCCGCTCGGAGAGGTGCGCATCCGGAGTCACCACCTGGAAGCGAGGCCCCACGTCTCCAAAGTCATCGGGTGGATCCAATGAGACCCGAACCCCGCTTTCCCCGGCGAGGTCGGCGGCGTGGGCCAGCAACAACAACAACACCTGCCGTGTACGTCGCAGCCCCGTGCGGGCCAGCACGGCTTCATCCGGAAGTTCTAGATTCACCGCGATGCCGTGGATTCTTCTCGCAGCTTCCAGCAGTTCCATGGATTCACGCATGAGCGCCGCCACATCCACCTGGTGGAAGTCTGGCCCCTCCACCGACTCCAGACGAGGGGCGCGCGCAGGGTGTCCGACACCGTCCCCTGCTTCACCCGAAGTCCTGCCCACCCAATCCCGTGCCGCGCTCATCGCTCACCTCATCTGGTTGGCGTGCCGGAGGGAGTTTACTGGAGCAATCCGACTCGCTCCATTTCACTACGAGAAAGCACTCAGAGCGTGGTTGACTGGTGACATTACAGTTGCGCGACATCTTGGCGGTGGCGTTGTCGGGTGCTGGGCATACAGTTCGTGAAACTTGGAGAAATGACCTGTCACGGTTGACCCAGTGACCTAGATTCCCGCCTTGACGAAAACAGCAAGGCTGCACAAATTCGATTTGACTGTTCCTGCCGACTCCGTATGATACGGACCCATAGCGAAATGCCGCCCACCGCAGCACCGCTGGAGCAGGGAGGAACTGTTGTGCTTGCAACTTCGCCATCCGCATCAGGCGTTCCTCACTACCGGAGAAGGGGGCTCCTGGACATGGAAGGGGGAAACCCGCTCTCCGACCGGCGGACGGTCGAGTTCGATAGCCGAGACGCATTCATCAATGTGATTCCGCTGCCGCCAGCGGAAGCCGCGCTGGATGACTCGGGCTATTCGCTGCATGGCCGGGGGCCGAACGCCATCACCTGCTCGCTGGGTTCGCTGGAAGGAACCATTGGCGAGGTGACGCGGTTGAGCCCCACGGTGGTCTGGGTGATGCCTCGCGGCCCCGTGAATCACGCCGAGGCGCCCACCCTGCCCGTCTTCCTCAAGGGTCTTGGCGTCACGATTGGTCCGCTGGTGGGCGCGTTCATCCGCACCGACTCCGAGACGGCGAGCGCGCCCGTGGGCCTGCAGCTCGTGGGAGTCACCGTGGAGCAGGGCCGGCAGATTCTCTCGATGCTCGCGGATGCCCTGCGCAACGGCGTGGCGGAGCCCGCTGCTTCCGCGATGCCGATGCAGGACATCATCGAGCAGCCGGAGCGCATCCGCTCCATCCTCACCGCCATCTGCGCCTCCGGTAACAAGGGCGTGCTGCGACGGATGGGCCGCTCGGTGCGCATGGTGCTGGAGCGCTTCAACTCGGCGACGGCCCAGTTGGAGTGGCGCACGGAGGAGGCGGTCGCCGAGTGGGGCGAGGCGCCCTACGACGTGGACGTCATCGGCTACAACAGCGCGTACCGCATGCGGCTGGACGCGGGCGGCATGGACGGAGATCGGCTCTTCACGCCGATGCCCGCGCGCATTTCCCGCATCCGTCATCGCTGGCACCGCCGGGTCCCCGCCCCCACGGGCGCGAGCGTGCGCTTCCACCACCCGCTCTGGCGCGAGCTGGGCGAGTTGACGCGCGACGCGGTGGACCTGTCCTTCTCCGGCCTGTGCATCCGCTGCAAGCCGGAGGACCTGATGTTCCCCGGCCTGCTGCCGCCCCACATCGAGCTGGAGACGGGCGCGGGCCAGACGCTGACGTTGCGCGGAGAGATCCGCTACGTCACCAGCCCCCGCGCGGATGGCCACGTGCTGTGCGGCCTGAGCGTGCAGCCCTACTCCGTGGACGAGGCGCGCTGGGTGCGCTTCGTGTCGCAGACGACGTCCCCCGCGACTCGCACCAGCGAGGACATGGAGGACGGGCTGTGGGATTTGTTCACCCGCTCCGGCTTCTTCAGCCTGGCGGGCAAGTCCACCGAGGAGTTCGAGGAGCTGCGGCTGGCCTTCCGCGGCATGGCGAAGCGCGGCGCGGAGATTCCGCAGTTGTTCTGCCAGGCGGTGTGGCCGTCCGAGCGCGGGCCCGAGGCGACGCTGTCCTTCATGAAGCCCTACCGCCACGCGTGGATGGGGCATCAGGTCGCCAAGCGCCCCGGCAAGCCGCCGCCGAGCGTGCAGGAGCCGGGGCAGATCATGCGCGACCTGTACGTGCGCACGTTCGAGCACCCGCAGAGCGACCCGGACTTCCGCTGGGTGGTGGCCTACGTGGAGGCCCTCAACCCGTGGATCGCCAAGGCGCACGTGCGCTACGCCGAGCGGCAGATGGAGACGGGCCAGGGCCTGGCCTTCACCCGCAAGGTCCACATGCTGGACGTGCTCACCCACGAGCAGACGGGCCGCAGCCACGAGGGCATCCAGGTGGGTCTCGCCACGCCGCAAGAGCTGACGCTGCTGGCGGACTCCATCGCTCGCACGCGCCCGGCCTGCTACGTGGAAGCGCTGGACTTCACGCGGGAGCGCATCGACATGCGCCCGGTGCAGGCGCGCTGGAAGGAATTCGGTCTCGAGCGTGAGCGAGAGATCCTGGTCGCGCGGCGGGGCGGCGTGCCCGTGGCGGCGACGGTGCTGGAGCTGGGTCAGCGGGGCACGAACCTGTACTGCCTGCTGGACATGGCCCGCCTGTTCTCACTGACCGAAGAAGGACCGTCCACCTATGTCGCCCTGGTGGACGCCGCGCGCCGTTGGTACGCAGCGCGCCGCCGCACCTCGTTCCACTTCCTGTGTGAGGACGAGGGGGGGGATTACGTGCAGGAGGCCGGCATCCACGGAGGGCCTGATCCATTCATGTGGATCATCTCCTCCAAGCTGATTCCCGACTTCCTCGAGCACATCAGTGAGCTGACCATCGGGCGCCGTGGCGCCCACAACCCTCGCTAACACGCCCTAGAGGTTCAGACATGAGCAACAAGCAACTCGTGGAGCAGAAGTATGTTCCCCACGTGGTCGAGGTGCGCGAGCGCCTCAAGTCCTCCCCCGCGCTCCAGACGTTGCTGGATCCGAACGTGGACCCCGCGCTCGTGGAAGGCTTCCTCATCCAGCTCAACTCGCTGGGCGTGTACATGACGGAGCCGGTGGACGGATGGATCCGCCGCGCGGGCGAGGCCACGGTGAAGATGGGCCTCAAGGACGTGGGCGAGAAGCTCATCACCCACGCGAAGCACGAGGAAGGCCACCACCTGATGATGATCGAGGACACCAAGAGCCTCGTCGCCCGGTGGAATGCCAAGCGCGGTCCCCAGTTGGATGCGACGGCGCTGCTGAACCAGGTGCCCACGCAGGCCATGGTGGAATACCGGAAGATCCACGAGGACACCATCGTCGGTCCCATGCCCGCCGCCCAGGTCGCGATCGAATATGAAATCGAGAACCTGTCGGTCGTCTTCGCGCCCGGGCTGATGGAGCAGGCCAAGCGCGTGTGTGGCGAGGACATCATGGAGGCGATGTCCTTCGTCAAGGAGCACGCGGAGATCGACGTGGGCCACACCGCCCTCAACGAGGTGATGCTGGGCAAGCTGCTGACCCAGGTGCCCGAGAAGGCCGAGGTCATCGGCAAGACGGGCGCCCTGGCGCTCGACATCTACCTGCGCTTCATGGGCGACTGTGTCGAGCGCGCCCAGGGCCTGCTCAAGCCCGCCGCCGCGGCCTGACGTCCCGTCGGGCGGAAAGTCCAGCCATGCCCGACTCCGGGGCGCCTGTGGCCATGTTCCGGCCCGGGCGCCCCGTCGACTTTTTCCACGCCCTCCCCTACCCGGCCCGACGAACCTCCGAGGCGCCACCCCGCGGCCGGGGACGGATGAGACCTCGCAGCGCGCGACGAAGCCCGTCGAGGCGAGGCCCCGTGGCCGTGCCGAACACGTACCGGTCCGGACGCAGCACCACCACGTCCTTGTCGTGTCGTGAGAACCACGCGCCCAGCCGGCCTTCCGTGTCCACGAACGCGTCCGGAGGAGGCTCGCCGATGCGCTCCGCGGAGAGCACGGACCACGCCCGCGCGCCCAGCTCCGCCGCGAGCGTGCGCGCCTCGCGCTGCGTGTCCTGCGAGGCACCGGGCCGCGTCAGCACGACGAAGCCGTCGCCGAGCACATGGTCCATCAACACCCGCTGCCCCTCCGTGGCTTCCACGCGCGGCTGCGGGAAGTAGGTGCCTTCAGGCGCGGCCTTCGCCCGCTGCGTGCCGAGGATGAAGCCCTTCTCCAGCGCGAATGCGGGCTTCACCTTGAACTGGCGGATGAACTCTCCGGTGACGGGCAGCCGGTAGAGCACCTGGATGAGCACGTTGCGCGCGCGCGCCAGCACCTGGCCTCCCGTCATCATCATCCGGCCCATCGCATCCGAGCTCTTGATGACCTCCGAGACATGGCCGCGCCGCTCGTGCTCATACGTGTCCAGCAGCGAGTCATCCGCCGAGCCGTCCAGCACCCGCGCCAGCTTCCACGTCACGTTCGCCGCGTCGCGAAAGCCCGCGCACAGGCCCTGTCCCAGGAAGGGCGGCATCAGGTGCGCCGCGTCTCCGAGCAGGAAGGCGCGCCCCACCCGCCAGCGGTCCACGATCCGGCTGTGGTACGAGTGGACGTTGACCGAGCGAATCGTCACCGTCGCCGGGTCGACGTAGTGAGAGATGAGCGAGCGCACATGCTCGGGCTGGCGCACGGCCTCCAGGTCCGCGCCCGGGTCCACGATGATGTCGAAGCGCATCTCGTCCCGCGCCGTGCGCGCGATGAACCCCCGCCGGTTCGGGCCACACAGGTAGCTGGTGTAGTCGGGCTCTGGAGACGCCGTGCTCACGGTGATGGCCAGTGAGTGCTCCAGCGCGGTGGTGCCCTCCAGCTTCAGGTCCAGCTTGCGGCGGATGGTGCTGTGGGAGCCATCACAGGCCAGCAGGTAGCGCGCCCTCACCGTCACGGACTTCTCGGTGCCGCACTCACGCACGCGCACGGTGATTCCCTCACCGTCCTGGACGAAGGACTCGACCTCGCGGCCCTGCCACAGCTCCACGTGCTCGAAGCGCGCCATGCCCCGGCGCAGCACCGCCTCCATGCGAGGCTGCTGGAAGAAGGCGCCGACGTAGTGGCCAAATGGCTGGTCCAGGTTCGCGAAGTCCACCTCCGCGAGCGAGCGCAGCCGGTCATCGAGGTAGCGCAGCGTGTGGCACGGATGGAAGCCCGGCCCCAGCTCGCCCTCCAGCCCCGCGGACTGGAAGATGCGCTGCGCCTCGTCATCCACGCTGATGGCGCGGGACTGACCATGCGCGGACAGCTCCTTCTCCACCACCAGGGTCTTCACGCCTTGGAGCCCCAGCAGATTGGCTGCCATCGCTCCGACCGGTCCACATCCCACGATGATGACATCAACAGTTTCAGGAGCCACGTCCGCCCTCCGGGTGTCGTGCTTGTTGAGCTGCCTTTGATTCATCCCCCAGGCCAGGCCTTGGATTTATCAAGTGCCTCTTGGTTCAAAGAACGCCTGGGGGAGGATTCCTTGCCTGCTTGAGATTCACCTCTCGGGCAGAATTTCCAATCACTCCCGGATGTTTTCCGTTTCAAGCGAGGGGTGCACCCTACCCGGCGGATTCCCGTCGTGGGCTCAAGTGGGTGCTCATTCCTCGTGAGCTTCAAGATTTGCGTCCGCATGAAATCGCAGTGTTGAGTAGCGACGGCGACCCTGTCGGGAAAGCAGCACAGACGTCGTGGGCAACGCGCGGCGTCGTGCTTTCGGGGATCGACGGATGCTTTGGTGGCGCTTCCCCCTCACGCGAAGTTCGCGAAGGAGCAGTCCGATGGAATGGCTCGAATTCTCCCGCTGGTCCCCCGAGGTGGAGCGACAGCTCGCGCAGCAGGCCGCGCGGCTGGGCGCGGCGGCGGCCCGTGGAGCCTCCCTGACCCGCCGGGTGCGCGTCAGCGCCACCGTGGCGGCGGCGTACCGGCTGAGCGCGATGCTGCGTGAGTATCCTCGCACCAACCCCTGGGGCCACCCGGTCTCGGAGTCCTGATTCGGGCATGACGCTCGCCGGAAGTCTCCCGGCTTCCGGCGTCACGTCCCCACCAGGAGCCCCGGCCCCCTCGTCGAGGGTGAGCAAGTGAACGGTCCCTTCAAGGGGCCTCACGAAAGCTCCCATCCGAGGGAAGGGCTCTGGCGAAAGCGGTTTGTCTCACGATTGATTGACACATCAATCCACTCCCACCTCAGACTACCGGGTTCTCACCAGGACGCCCAGTGTCACGCGCCGAACTTCGGCGAAGGGGTGTGAAGAGCGCCGCCTTCAGTCCTCGGCGGCCTTGCGCAACGAGGAGCGCTCCAGCTTTCCCATGGCATTGCGTGGCAGGGCATCCACCCAGATGAACCGAGCGGGCAACTTGAAGCCCGCGAGCGATTGGCGGCACCAGGCCTCCATCGCCTCCACCTCGGGACGCGACTGCCCCACGCGCAGCGCGAGGAAGGCCACGGGCACTTCGCCCCAGCGTGGGTCTGCCACGCCGACGACCGCGGCCTCCTGCACCGAGGGATGATTGGCGAGCACCGCCTCCACCTCGGCCGGGTAGATGTTCTCACCGCCCCGAACGATGAGGTCCGTGCGGCGCGACAGCACCGTGAGCCTGCCCCGTGCGTTAAGCACACCGAGGTCTTTCGTGCGCAGCCAGCCCTCTCGCAAGACTTCACTCGTGGCCTCGGGCCTGCGCCAATAGCCCGCCATCACCGTGGGCCCGCGCACCTCGATGTCGCCTTCCTGCCCGGGGCCTCGCACCTCGCCGCGCTCACCGACGATGCGAACCTCCATCCCCGGGAGCGGTGGACCCGCCGTCCGACCATCCGCTTCGGAGGGCCGCTCGGTCGTCACCTGCGAGCACGCCTCGGTGAGCCCGTACGTCTGGAGTGCGAGCAAGCCCACGGCGCGCGCCCGCTCCAGCAAGGGCACGGGCACCGGCCCTCCGCCAATCAGCGCCACCTTGAAAGTCTCAGGCACCCGTCGCCCAGCACGGACATCCAGCACCCGCTCCAGCGTGGTGGCGACGAGACTGACGTGAGACACCTTCTCCTCGTCGATGGCACGACTCGTGGTTTCCGCGTCGAAGCGCTCGTGCAGCACGAGACAGCCTCCCTCGTACGCCGTGCGCGTCAGCATCGCGAGGCCACCGACATGGAACAGCGGCAACGTCCCGAGCCAACGGGGCGCCGGGTGTTCTCCCAGGTTCGCCGCGGACCCGCGCGACGACGCCCGGAAGTTCCCCTCCGTCAGCACCGCGCCCTTGGGCCTTCCCGTCGTCCCACTGGTGAAGAGGACGACCCGAGGCTCGTGTTCTTCCAGCTCCACGCACGTGTCGGAAGAAGCCTCGGCCACGAAGGTCTCCAACACCTCCGCGCCGACAAGCCGCTCACGCAGTGTCCCCAGGGCGAGCGTCAAACCCGGCTCGACATCCTGGGCCAGGGGCGCCAACTCCACGCGGGTGAGGCGCGCATTGAGCGGCGCCAGCACGGCTCCGACACGGCCCACGGCCCAGAAGAGGAACACACAGGCCGCGTGATTCGTCGCCAGCACACAGACGCGATGGCCCTTGCCAACTCCGCGAGCCTCCAGCGCGGCCACCCACCGACGCACCTCCGCATCCAGTGCGCCGTAGCTCCAGGAGCGCCCCGCGAAGGTGAGCGCCTCGGCGTCCGGGTGACGCGAGGCCCCTTCGCGAATGGGGCACCCGAACTTCGTCACACCACCACCCCGGCATCCAGGCCCAGTCCAGGCGACTCCGGAAGACGGATGCGCCCGTGCACGGGCTGGTACTCATGCATGGCGGGCTCATGCGCGAAGAGACGCCCCACCGCGAGCCCCGATGCCAGCGACCCCGAAGGCAGCGCGGCCGCCAGGTGCGCGGCGCCCGCTCGGGCCACCACGCCATCCAGCGAGCTCGTCACATACGCCTGCATTCCCAACCGCGCGGCCCGCATCGCCACCACGAGTCCGGGCAGCAGTCCGCCCAGCACCATCGGCTTGAGCACCACCGCGCCCACGGCCGGTCCACCGCCCAACAGCGGATCCACCGACAGCAGCGCACGCAGCGTCTCCGGTGAGCCGAGCGACTCGTCCGCCGCCACCATGCACGGCGCCCTTCGCTGCACACGCCACAGGGCCGACAGGTCTTCCGGCGGCGTCGGCTGCTCCACCAACTCCAGGCCGTACCAGCCCAGCTTGTCGAGCGCGCGCTTCGCGTCCGGTTCGGACCAACCGCCATTCGCGTCCAACCGCAGCTTCACGTCCGGCCCCACGGCCTCGCGCACCGCCTTCACGCGCTGCTCGTCTGCCTCCAGCGAACGCGTCGCCACCTTCAGCTTCAGCGTCCCGTAACCTTCGGCCACCGCCCGCCGAGCCTCCTCCGCCAATGCCTCCGGCGCCTCCTCGCTCAGCAGCGCGTTCACCAGCACTTCGGGACGCGACTCCTCGGCCAGCAGCCAGCACAGCGGCACGCCCTGGCGCTTCGCGAGCAGGTCCAACAGGGCCAACTCCAGCGCATGCTCAGCGGCGGGCACGGGGCCCGGCGGCGCGGGATGACGGGCCCGGACACGAACGCCCTCACCACGCGCCACCGTCGGCGGGAAGGGAGACAACGTGTCCTCGACCGCGCGCACCGAGTCGCCCAGGAGCTGGCCCTTCAGCGACGACAGCCACGCCCCCAGCACCTCGCCGCACACGGACAAGGACTCCGTGCCGAACTCCGGCAGCGGCATCGCCTCTCCGAGTCCCACATTCCCGTCCTCATCCTCGAGCCTCACGAGGAAGCCCTCGCGCGCGGAGTAGGAGCCTCGGGCCGTCTTCAAGGGCTGGAGCAGCTCCAACCGCAGCGGGGTCAGCGTCGCCTGAACAATACGCATGGACTCACATCATCGCAGGTACAGGCCCAGGCCGAACAGCACGCCGAAGAAGAGTTGGAAGCGCGCGGTCCCCCCCAACGCCGGGTTCAGCGCGGCCCCCTGCTCTCGCAGCACCCGCTTCAGTGGCGGCACCGCCAGGGGCAGGCTCAGGAACGACAGAAAGACCCAGGGTCCGGCGAGTCCCAGCACGAACATCGCGATGGGCGTGGCGAAGGCGGCCAGGAGCAGCAACACGTACTCGGCCTTCCCCGCCGTCGTCCCCCAGCGCACCGCCAGCGTCCGCTTGCCCGCCTTCACGTCCGTGGTGACGTCCCGCAGGTTGTTGACGACGATGAGCATGGTGCCGCTCGCGCCCACCGGAATCGCCGCCCACCACGCCGCCGGATGCACCGTGCCGGCCTGAACGTAGAAGGTCCCCGTCACCGCGACGAGCCCGAAGAAGATGAAGACAAAGAGGTCGCCCAGGCCGTTGTAGCCCAGGGGAAACGGCCCACCCGTGTAGGCGTAGCCACAGAGGAGCGACGCGAGCCCGATGGCGACGATGGGCCAGCCGCCCACCGCGACCAGGTACGCCCCCACGGCCGTCGCCAGGGCGAAGCAGACCGCCGCGCCCACGAGCACCGTGCTCGGCGCGATGAGCCCGCTCTGCGTGACTCGCACCGGACCGAGTCGCTCGTGCGTGTCCGCGCCCTTCTTGAAGTCGTAGTAGTCGTTGATGAAGTTGGTGCCGATCTGGATGAGCACCGCACCCAGGAGCGCCGCGAGGGCCGGGACGATGCGCCCCACTCCCAGGCCGAACGCGAGCGTCGTTCCCACCAGCACCGGCACCAGCGCCGCCGTCAGCGTCTTGGGGCGAACCGCCAGCAACCACGTCTTCACCGTGGGCCGAGGCTTCGCCATGTCCACGGGGGCTCCAGGGACGGACGTACTCACGGGTTCACCCTCCCGGAACTCGCCACCGGAGCAACGGCCTCGAACTGGGGCGCCTCGAACCAGGGTGTCTGGAGGAAGCCCAGCACCTCCCGGACGTAGTCCTCCGGTGCCTCCAGGTGCGGCGCGTGACCGCAATCCGAGAAGGCATGTCGCCACACCACCGGAAGCTCCGTCGCCATCTTGCGCGCCGTCCGCGTGAACTTCTCGTCCCGTGCTCCCGTGAGCAGCAACGTGGGCAGTCGCTGGTGATGAAGCTCCGACCAGTAATCCGGTTGGACTCCAAGCCCCAGGCACTCCAACGCACCCGCGAGCCCCTCCACCGTGCAAGCACGACGGTGGGCGCGCAGCGTCTCGCGGCGCTCCTCTGGCATGGTTCGCAGCCCGTCGAACAGGGGCAGCGCCTCCCAGCGCTCCACGAAGGCGTCCACGCCCCGGGCTCGGATGAACGCCGCGAGCTGCGCGTCCGCCTCACGTCGCGCGGAACGCTCCTGACGTCGATGCAGGCCCGGCGAACCGCTCTCCATGATGAGCCGACCGAACCGGTTCGGTGCGCGCACGGCCGCGGCCAGCGCCACCCTCGCGCCCTGCGAATAGCCGAGCAGATCCACCGCGCCCACGCCCAGCGAGTCCACCAGGGACACCAGCGCGTCCACCGTCTCCAGGAAGCCGTCGCGGCCCTGTCGCTCGGGCAGCGGCGTGGCGCCATGCCCTGGCAGGTCCACCGCGATGGCTCGCACGGAGCGCCCCAGCAGCGGACGCAGTCCGTTGAACAAGGCCCGGTTGCCGGTGAAGCCGTGCAGCAGCACGAGGGGCCGGGAGCCTTCTCCCCACGTCTCGTAGGCCAGTGTCACGCCCATGGTCCGTCTCCGAGTGCGGCGGCCATCCTCGCGAAGAGCTGCCGATGGTCATCCACGTTCGCGGCCCGGTCCACGCGCACCTCCACGAGATGCAGGCCGCCTTCGAGCCCTTCACGCACCGCCGACCGCAACGCCGAGGGCGTCGTCGGCCGGTGCAGTCGCGCTCCGCCCAGCGCCGCCGCGTGCGACAGGTCCACGCCGTGCGGCGTGCCGAACAGCGTCTCGAACTCGTCCGGCTTCGCCGCCTGGGCGATGGGCAGGAACGAGAAGATGCCGCCGCCGTCGTTGTTCACGGCGACCACCGTCAGTGGCACCCGGGCGCGCGCGGCCGTGACGAAGGCCCCCACGTCGTGCAGCAGCGCCAGGTCACCCGTGAGCAGCACGGCGGGACGCGAGGCCGCGGCGGCCATGCCCAGCGCGCTGGAGATGATGCCGTCGATGCCATTCGCCCCACGGTTGGCCAGCACCCGCAGCGGCACGGGACCCGCCGGAGCGAAGGCATCCACGTCGCGAATGGGCATGCTGCTGGAGACGAACAACGGGGCCTCTGCGGGAAGCGCGGCCACCACCTCGCGGGCGATGCGCGGCTCGCTGAGCAGGTCCGGCCGCTCGGCGAAGGCTGCCTCGAGCGCGCCTCGCGCCAGTCGCTCCGCCGCGAGGAAGCCCTGCGCCCACCGTCCCGGGCCCCGGGTCTGTCCCTTCGCCAGCGCCGCGCAGGCCGCCACCGCCGAGCCTTCCACCACCGTCGACGCGCGATGCGTCGGGTCGAACAACGCGCCCCCATCACTGAAGAGGACGACGTCCGAGCCCGACGCCTCCACCCATTGCTGCGGCGACTTGGGCGTCAGCCCGCCACCGAAGCGCAACACCAGCTCCGGGCGGTGCGTCCGAGCAAAGGGCGCATGGCGCAACAGCGCGTCGTAATACGAGAGCGTGAGCGGCCCACCGCCATAACGCGCCTGGGACGTCGCCTCGGCGAGCACGGGGTAGCCCGTGGCCTGGGACAGCGCGGAGATGGCGTCGGCGAACCCGTCCGCCTCGTCGCGAGGACCACAGACAATGACACCCCGCTCCGTCGCGGCGATGCGCTGACGCAGCGACTCCAACACCGCCGCATCCGGCATTGGCGTAGGTGGCACGATTCGCGTGAGCGGCGCACCCGCGCGGCCCGCCTTCGACAGCACGGACAGGCGCTCCTCACCGAAGGCCTCCGTCACGGGCGCGAGCGGCTCGCGGAAGGGGACGTTGAGCTGCACGGCGCCCCGCGGCGCGCGCAGCGCGGTGGACACAGCCCGGGCGGCGGTCGCGCGCAGATGGATCAGCGCCACATCACTGGCCTCGGGGACGCCCACGTCCGTGAAGCTGCGCGCATGCTCGCCATAAAAGCGGGCCTGGGGAACCGTCTGCGCCGCGCCCCACCCCTGCAGCTCCAGCGGGCGGTCCGCCGTGAGTACAATCAGGGGCACCTGGGACAGCGAGGCCTCGATGACCGCGGGATAGAAATGCGCGCCCGCAGTGCCGCTCGTGGCCACGAGAATCACTGGCGCACGTGACTGCTTCGCGAGCCCCAGCCCGAAGAAACCGGCGCTGCGCTCGTCGATGACGGACCACGTGCGCAGGCCCTCCGCGCGAGCACACGCAATCGCCAGCGGCGAGGAGCGCGAGCCCGGGCACACCACCGCGTGCCGCGCGCCACCGCGAACCAACTCCTCCACGAGCGCGCGAGCCCACAGCAGGTTGAGATTACTGTCGCCCGACATCCCCGCCTCCCAACGCACGCAACACGGCCAGACTCTTCATCTCCGTCTCCCGCCACTCCGCCTCCGCGATGGAGCCGGCCACGATTCCGCAACCCACGAACAGCCGGGCCCGCGAGCCCCGCACCCGCGCCGAGCGCAACCCCACCATCAGGTGCGCACGCCCCGGCCCCACCCAACCCACCGGCCCCGCGTACCAGCCCCTGTCCAGTCCCTCGTGCTCCACCAGGAAGGACAGCGCTCGCTCGCGCGGAGTGCCACCCACCGCCGGCGTGGGATGCAACGCCCCCACCACCTGCGCGGCCGAGACACCCTCGCGAAGCTCCGCGCGAATGGCCGTGCGCAGGTGCACCACGTTCTTCAACGTCAACAACTGGGGCTCCGCGTCGGCTCGCACGTCGGCCGCAAGCCCCCGGAGTGTCGCGAGGATGTAGCGGACCACCGCCTCATGCTCGCGCACGTCCTTGTCCTGCCCCCGCAGCCCCTCGGCCTGATGTGGCGCGGCCGTCCCCGCGAGCGCCTCCGTCTCCAGCACCCGCCCCTCCACCCGACACAGCGTCTCCGGCGTCGCGCCCAGGAAGCACGTCCCGTCCGGCGCTCGAAACAAGAAGGTGGCACAGCGAGGGTTCTGCTCCCGCAACCGCGCCAGCACGTCCACCACGTCGAAGGGCGCAGGCCCCTCCACGTCCACGGCGCGCGCCAGTACCACCTTCTGGAGCTGCCCCGAAGCAATGGCTTCCAGCGCACGCTCCACCCGCGCCTCGAACTCCGGACGCGACGAGGTCTGCGACAGGTCCACCGGACCGCCCCGCGCGTGTCGGTACGCCTCCGAGAAGCGCGCGCACACCCGCTCCAGCCGCGAGCGCACAACGTCCTCGCCGCCACGTCCCTCGGGCGCGAAGGCTGCCACCGCCAGCCCGCTTCCGGTGCGCCACACCAACACCTCGGGCAGCGTCCAGCGCGCCACGCCATGCGCCGCCCAGGCCTCATCCGGCAGGCCCGTCGCGCCGAAACGAATCCCACCGAACCAGGGACCCGGAAGACTGTCGGGAACCGCGCCCAGCCAGCGCAAGGACGTCGCGGCCAGGGTGGTGAGAACCACGGGCACCTGCCCGGACTCAGCGGCCTCCACCACCGCCGCCTCGCCCCACCCCGCCGCCGCTTCTTGAGCCAGGGGCCGCTCCCAATACACCGTCGGAACGCCCAGCGAATCCGCTCCGGAGAGTGGATCCACCGCCGCCAGGGGCATCATTCCGGCCACCCAGCGCTGGCCCTCAACGGGATTGAGCGTCTTCATCAGCGGTCCTCATCCGCGACTGCCCTGAAATCACCTTCGGTTGTCTTCTAAGCCATCTCGGCTATACATGCACCAAGGAGTTCAAAACCTCTTGAACTCGGTGGATGGGAGGGCTCGTGGGAGGCAAGCAGCCAGACGAATCCGTGCCGGCGAACGCCGGGAAGGACACGGGTGCGCGGCGCGTGCTCCGAGCGTTCCGACCCGAAGGAACGAGGGTGCGTGCGGGCAGCGTGGAGGTAGGCGGCCCGGGGTTCGTCGTCATGGCTGGCCCTTGCGCCGTGGAGGGTGTGGAGCAGGTCGACCGGACCGCCGCCGCCGTGGCTCAAGCGGGTGCCCATGTCCTCCGAGGTGGCGTGTTCAAGCCTCGCACCAGTCCCTACGCGTTCCAGGGAATGGGAGAGCCGGGGCTGCAGCTGCTGGCCGACACCGGGCGCCGCCACGGGCTGCCCATCATCAGTGAAGTGATGGAGACCGCGCAGATTCCCTTCATGGCGGAGTCCGCGGACATCCTCCAGGTGGGCGCGCGAAACATGCAGAACTTCTCCCTGCTGCGCGCGCTGGGCAAGATACGCCGCCCGGTGCTGCTGAAGCGGGGGCTGTCCGCCACCGTTCAAGAGTGGCTGCTGGCGGCCGAGTACATCCTCGAGGGCGGCAACGAGCAGGTCCTCCTGTGCGAGCGGGGCATCCGGACGTTCGAGACGGAGATGCGCAACACGCTGGACCTGGCCGCCGTCGCCTGGGCCAAGCAGCGGACACACCTGCCCGTTATCGTCGACCCCTCGCACGCGACGGGACAGGTGGAGCTCATCCTCCCCATGTCCCTGGCGGCGGCGGCGGCGGGGGCGGATGGGTTGTTGATTGAAGTCCATGCGAAGCCGGAGCAGGCGCTGTGCGATGGGGCACAGGCCCTGACACCAGAGCGCTTTCAAACGTTGATGCAGCGGCTGCCAGCCGTGCTAGACGCGGTGGGCCGACACCTTTGGCGGCCGGAGATTCCGGCCCAGGTCGTGAGGGCGCGATGAGTACCGAAGTCCGTCAGATGTTCTCCTCCATCGCCACGCGGTACGACGTGACGAACGAGGTCCTGTCGTTCGGCATCCACCGCCTGTGGCGTCGGACGGCCGTGCGTCTCAGCCGGGCCAAGGAAGGCGACAGCGTCCTCGACTGCGCCTCCGGCACCGGTGACCTGGCGCTGGTCTTCAAGCGGAAGGTGGGAAGCAACGGCCGCGTCGTCGGCACGGACTTCTGCCCGGAGATGCTGGAGAGCGCCCCCGCGAAGGCGGCCAAGGCGGGCCTCCAGGTGGACTTCCAGGTCGCCGACGCGATGGCGCTGCCCTTCGCGGACAACAGCTTCGACGTGGCCTCCATTGCCTTTGGCATCCGCAACGTGGATGACCCGGTGAAGTGCCTCAGCGAGATGGGGCGCGTGGTGAAGCCGGGCGGACGCGTCGTGGTGCTGGAGTTCGGTCAGCCCAACGGCGTCTTCGGAGCGCTCTTCCGCTTCTACAGCAAGACGGTGATGCCGGCCATTGGCGGCCTGCTCACCGGCAACCGCGCGGCCTATGAGTACCTGCCCCGCACTTCGGCGGCCTTCCCTGCCGGAGACCGTTTCCTGTCGCTGATGGACCAGTCCGGCGCATATGCGGAGCGAAGCGCGCATCCGCTGATGTTCGGAACGGCGAACGTGTATGTCGGCATCGTCCGCTGAAGGCCAGAGAAGACTCGTCGAGCATGTCCTCAACTCAGTGGATCCCCGGCTCGCGCCGACGCTGAGAGAAGCCGTCGCGCGTCCGGGGCCCACGCCTCGCCCGGCCGCGGGACAGACGGTGGTGCTGTGTGGCCATCGCAGCGCGGGCAAATCCACGTTGTTGCCCCGAGTCGGCGGACTGCTCGCGCGGCGGGGCCTGGACCTGGACACCCACCTGGAGCAGACCCACGGCCGCCCGCTGCGCAAGTGGGTCGCGGAGGCGCCCACGGAGTTCCGCGCCGCCGAGCGCCGCGCGCTCCTGGAGCTTCCCTCCGGAACCCTCGTGGCGGTGGGCGGCGGTTTCCTCTCGCACCACCCGGACGCGCTGGAGGGGATGTTTACCCTGCTCATCCCGGTGACGTTCGAGACCTACCGGGAGCGACTGCTCCACGACCGGACCCGCCCCCGGCTGCGTCCGGGCCTCTCCCTGGAAGAGGAACTCTCCTCCGTCTTCCAAGAGCGCGAGGCCCTCCACGCCCGCGTTCCCACCGTCGCCCTGGTGGACTTCCTCCGGGGCTGCCTCCATCTTGAGGAGTCCCCGTGACGCCCGCACGGCGTGTCGTGACGCTGCCTCCCACCCTGCTCGGCACTGACGCCGTCCACTTCGCCCGGGAGTGCCAGCGTCGCGGCGCCGACGTGCTGGAGATTCGCACGGACCTGCATGCCCCTGAGGCCGTGGACCCAGCCGCGCTCGCGGCCGTCCTCCCCCTGCTCGTGTCCGAGCGTGGCAAGCCGCTGCCGTCCGCATGGGTCACCGCCGCGTGGCGCGTGGACCGGGACTTGATGGATGCCACCGGGCACCAGGGCTCGCTCGATGCTCCCTCCGGCAAGCTGCTCGCGTCGCACCATGCGGACCGACAGCTCACCACCGACGAAGCCTTGCGGTTGTGGGAACGCGACGTGCCCGCTGACGCGCTGGTGAAACACGTGGAGCCGATGACTCATCCAGACCATGTCGGCACCCTGCTGGAGACGCAAAGCAGGCTGGCGGACCGGTTCGGAGTGACGCGTGTCACGGTGCTCGGCATGGGCGCGGTGGCGCTGCCCGCGCGCGCCGTGCTCGCCCGGAACAACATGCTCGACTACGTGGCCGCTGGCGGCTCCTGGGCCGCTGCGCCGGGACAGCGACTCCTAGACGACGTGGTTCGGGAGTGGCGCGGCGCGGACCGCACCACACTGCCGGCCCCGCTGCGGCTGGGCATCTTCGGGATGTCCATCGCCCACTCGCGCTCGCCTCGCATCCACCGGCAGCCGTTTGATCGCATCGACATTCCCGCGGACGGCCCCGTCGAGGCCCTCTTGGACTCGCTCCTGCCCCACTACGCGGGCTTCGCCGTCACCAGCCCGTTCAAGATGCCACTGGCGCGGCACACGGGCTCGTCACTGGACGCCATCAACACCCTGGTCCGTCGAGGCACCCGGTGGGAGTCCTTCAACACGGACACCGAGGGCGCCCGGAAGGTGCTGGAGCGCCTGGGCTCGACGGAGGTCTTCGTCCTCGGTGACGGAGGCGCCACGTCCGCGCTGCGCACCGTGGCGACCGAGCGCGGTGAAGCCCTGCGCATCCTTCGTCGGGCGGACATCCAGGCACCCCTCACCGGCGCAGGCGTCTGGACCTGGCCGGTCCATGTGGAGCCGCCGGATTCCCTGCGATTCGAGCGAGCACGCGTCGCGGTGATCGCATACGGTGCGCCCGGCCGACGCATCGCGGCGGAGATTACGCGGCGCGGCGGCACCCCGGTCCTGCTGGGTGCGGCGTGGTTCGTCGCGCAGGCCCGGCGGCAGCGACAGCTTTGGGAGACCGCGACATGAACACCTTCGGAGTCCTCTTCCGTTTGACGACCTTTGGTGAGAGCCACGGCCCCGCGCTCGGCGCGGTGGTGGATGGCTGCCCCGCGGGCGTGCCCCTCACGCAAGAGCGCCTCCAGGCCGCGTTGGACAGGCGCCGCCCCGGCCAGTCCGCCCTCGTCACCCCTCGCAACGAGCCAGACCGGGTGGAGATCCTCTCCGGCGTCTTCGAGGACAAGACGCTCGGAACGCCCATCGCCGCCATGGTGCGCAACACGAACCAGCGTTCGGGCGACTACGAGCAGCTCAAGCAGGTGGACCGGCCCGGCCACGCGGACGCCGTGTGGCGCGAGCGATACAAGCACCGGGACCACCGCGGCGGCGGTCGCACCAGCGGACGCGAGACGCTCTGCCGCGTCATCGGCGGAACCATCGCGGAGGCCTATCTGGAGCGGGACATGCCCACCGTGCGCACCGTCGCGTACGTGTCCCAGGTCGGTGACCTCATCGCCTCCGTGCCCGCGCCGGGCCTCACGCGCGCCATGGTGGATGCGCACCCCACGCGCTGCCCCGACGAGGCGGTCCGCGAGGAGATGTCCCGCCGCATCCTCTCCGCGAAGGAGGCCGGCGACAGTCTCGGTGGCTCCATCGACATCCGCGTGGAGGGGCTGCCCGTGGGACTGGGCGAGCCCATCTTCGGGAAGATCAAGGCGCTCATCGCCCAGGCGCTGGGCAGCGTGGGCGCCATCACGGGTGTCGTCTGGGGTCCGCCGGATCTGCTCCAGCGCATTGGCCAGCCGGGCACCCAGTTCCATTCCGTCAAGGACGTCTACGGCGGCATCCAGGGTGGCCTCACCAACGGTGAGCCGCTCCAGGTCCGCGCTTTCTTCAAACCCCCAGCGACGCTGGCGGACCACGCGAAGGGTGGCCGTCACGATCCGTGCATCATGCCCCGCGCCGTTCCGGTGCTGGAGTCCATGGTGTCACTGGTCATCGCAGACCTCGTCCAACAGATGAACGCACGCCCCAACACCCTATGAGCCCCTACCCTCCCGGCGCCTACCGTCCTCCCAACGACCGCTGGGGTCCGTTTTCGCGACTCGCCAAACGCCTTCCTGAAGGCAGCCTCGCGGTGGTGGATCGCACCGTCGCCCGGCTCCACCCGGGACTCATCCCCGCGCTGGAGGCGCAGAACCCTCGCGCCATCGTCCAGCTCGTGGGCGGAGAGAGCGCGAAGAGCTTCAAGGCCCTGGAGAAGGTGCTCGCCGCGGGGCTGTCCCTGCCGCGCTCCGGCACGCTGCTCGCCGTGGGCGGAGGAACCGTGGGAGATGTGTCCACCGTCGCCGGGCACCTGCTCAAGCGCGGTGTGAGGCTGGTGCAGGTGCCCACCACACTGCTCGCCGCCGTCGACAGCAGCCTGGGTGGCAAGGGCGCGGTGGACCTCACCGTGAAGGGCCGCGTGGTGAAGAACCCCGCCGGCGTCTTCCACTACGCCGAGGAGTCGTGGATCTGCCCGGAGCTGTTCGCCACGCTGTCGCCGACCCAGATTCGCGAGGGCTCGCTCGAGGCGTGGAAGATGGTCATCAGCCTGGATGCGGCCCTCTTCCGCCGCTACCTGCGCAAGCCGCCCGCTCTCGAAAAGCTGGTGAAGGACGCGCGCGGCCTCAAGGAGAGCGTGTGCGAGCAGGACCCGTACGAGCACAAGGGCCTGCGCCGGGTGCTCAACTTCGGCCACACCTTCGGCCATGTGCTGGAAAGCGTGTCCCACTTCAAGCTGTCCCACGGTGACGCCGTGGGCCTGGGCATCCTCCTGGCCCTGGACGTGGGTCGCCACCTGGGCGTCACTCCAGAGCCCGTGGCCGCCGAGGTCGAGCGCGCCCTCATCGACGGCCCGGGCGTCCTCGACCGTGAGCGAGTCGCCGGCCTCTTGCGCCGCCCATCGCTGAAGGACATCGCCACGCTGCTCGACGCCGACAAGAAGGCCGGAGCCCGGGGCGAGCTGCGCATGGTGCTCCTGACGGCCATCGGCGCCACCGAGGTCCGCGACGTGGCCGCGTCCACGTGGCGCGAGCTGTGGCCGGCGTGGACGAAGGCGGTGCGCCCGTGAGCATGAGCACCCGTCGCATCCTGTTGGACCCGAGCCACCTCGTGGCCTCGCCGCTCACCCCGCCCGTCTCCAAATCGGACGCGCAGCGCGCCCTGGTCCTGGGTCACCTCACGGGCGCCTGGCCCCTGCCCTCCGTCCAGGCCGAAGCGGACGAGGACCTCCCCGCCGACGTGCGAGTGCTGCGCCGGGGCGCGGAAGCCCTGCGGCTGCCCGCCGGGCCCGTGCGTGACGTGGACTGCGCGGACGGTGGCGCCCCCTTCCGCATCCTGGCCACCCAGGTCGCGGTGACGCCGGGTGCTCGCGTGCGCCTCACCGGCACGCCTCGCCTGGGTGAGCGTCCCCACGGCCCACTCTTCACCTCGCTGAAGGACGCACTCGGTCCCGCGGGGCTCACGCTCACCGAGGGCCAGCCCTGGCCCGTGGAGCTGTCCGCGCCAACGGACACCTCGAAGGTGTCGCCCGTCTTCCGGGTGCCCGGCGACCAGAGCAGCCAGTACGCATCCAGCCTGCTCCTGGGCTGCGCCGCGCTGTTCCTGCGAGAGCGCCGGGCGTGGAGCGTCGAAATCGAAGGCACGCTGACGAGCGCCGGCTACCTGGAGCTCACCCTCACGTGGCTGGAGCGCTTCGGCTTCGAGGTCCAGAAGTCCGACTCCCGATACACCGTCTCCGGCTACACGCCCCCTCCGAGCGTCCCTTCGCTCCCCGGGGACTGGTCGTCGCTGGGCTACCTCCTGCTCATCGCCTGGAAGGCTGGGGGCACGGTGGAGCGAGCCGACGCGGCCAGCGCCCACCCGGACCAGGCCATCCTCCGCCTCATCGAGCAGGTGGGCCTGGGGACGACGCCGACAGGTCCGGCCCACACGTTGAAGGTGACGGGCCACCCGGCGGGAGGCTTGCGGGCTTCGGGCAAGGAGTGTCCGGACCTGCTGCCAACCCTGGCGGCGCTCGCCTGTGTGCTCCCCGCGCCTTCCACGCTGACGGACGTCGGAATTCTCCGATTGAAAGAAAGCGACCGGCTGGAAGGTATCCGAGACCTGGTCAGCGCCTACGGAGGGACGGCGGAGCTCCAGGGGGAAATCCTCCACCTGACGCCTCCCGCGGCCCCTCCTGCCCGGTTCACCATGGACAGCCGGGGTGACCACCGCCTGGCGATGACGGCCGCGACACTCAGCGTGCTGTCCGGAGCGACCCTCGTCCTGACCGGCCCCGAGTGTGTCGAGAAGAGTTTTCCGGGCTTCTGGCGGCAGCTGTCCCGCTCGGGAGCACGTATTTCCGAGCAGCCGTAGGAACCATCAGTGTCTCCCCATCCGACTTATCGTTCTTTTTTGTTGAAAGCGATCTGCGCCCTGTGAAATCTCCGCCCATGCCCAAGGACACGCTGACGATCACCGACAATCGGACCGGCAAGACGTACGAGGTCCCGGTCGAGAACGGCTGTATTCGCACCAACGCCCTCCGACAGATCAAGGTCGGGGACGACGACTTCGGCCTCATGGGCTACGATCCGGCGTTCCTCAACACCGCGAACTGTAAGAGCGCCATCACCTTCATCGATGGTGACAAAGGCATCCTGGAGTACCGCGGTTACCCCATCGAGCAGCTGGCCGAGAAGTCCAGCTACCTGGAGGTCGCCTACCTCCTGCTGAACGGAGAGCTGCCGACCCCGAAGGAGCTGGAGCAGTTCGTCCACCTCGTCACGCACCACACGTTCGTGCACGAGAACGTGAAGTCCTTCATGGATGGGTTCCGCTACGACGCGCATCCCATGTCCATGCTGGGCTCCACCGTGGCGGCGCTGTCCAGCTTCTACCCGGACGCGAAGAACACCAAGGATGAGCTGAGCCGTCGCATCCAGATCACCCGGCTCATCGCCAAGATGCCCACGCTCGCCGCGTTCTCCTACCGGCACACGATGGGCCTGCCCTACATCTACCCGGACAATGACCTGTCCTACGTCGCCAACTTCCTGGCGATGGTGAAGCGCATCGGCACCACGACCTACAAGGTCCACCCGGTGCTGGAACGCGCGCTGGACGTGCTCTTCATCCTCCACGCGGACCACGAGCAGAACTGCTCGACGACGTCCGTGCGCACGGTGGGCTCGTCGGAAGTGGACCCGTACTCGGCCGTCACGGCGGGCATCGGCGCCCTCTACGGCCCGCTGCACGGCGGCGCCAACGAGGCGGTGCTGCGCATGCTCCGCGAGATTGGCCACGTCTCCAAGGTCCCCGACTTCATCAAGTCGGTGAAGAGCGGCGAGGGCGAGAAGAAGCTGATGGGCTTCGGCCACCGCGTCTACAAGTCCTACGATCCGCGCGCCAAGGTCATCAAGCGCGTGGCGGACGAGGTCTTCGAGGTGACGGGCAAGAACCCGCTGCTGGAGCTCGCCGTGGAGCTGGAGCGCATCGCGCTGCAGGACGAGTACTTCGTCAAGCGCAAGCTCTACCCCAACGTCGACTTCTACTCCGGCCTCATCTACGAGGCGATGGGCTTCCAGGCCGAGATGTTCCCCGTCCTCTTCGCCATTCCCCGCACGGTGGGCTGGTGCGCGCAGTGGGAGGAGATGGTCCTGGACTCCGAGCAGAAGATCGCGCGTCCCCGTCAGATCTACACGGGCCAGAAGCGCCGCGACTACGTCGCCATGGACAAGCGCGCCGCGAAGTAGGCGGCCTGTCCTCACACCCCTGGGCATGAAGTGAGATGGGGCGAGGGACCGCGAGGTTCCCCGCCCCTTTCTCTTTGCGGGCCCACCTGGCGACTCCAGGGCCTCGGGGTCGCCCGCACCGCCCCGCTTCAGCCCGCCTGGGCCGTGCTGGACTCGGCGTACATCGACTCGATGAGCCCGGCGTGTTTCTGCTCCACGGCCTTGCGGCGGACCTTCAGGGTGGGCGTCAGGTCGCCCGCGTCCACGGTGAAGTCCTGCTCCAGGATGGCGAAGCGCTTGATCGACTCGAAGCGGGACAGCTTCGGGTTGATGTCGCGGTCCAACCCCTCCTGGATGAGCTGGCGCAGACGCGCGTCCTGGGAGATCGTCTTCAGGTCCTCGGGCCAGCCCTTCTGTTGGGCCAGGGCGCGGCACTTCTCCACGTCCAGCGCCAGCAGGGCCACCAGGTAGTTGCGCCGCTCGCCCACCACCACCGCGTGGCCCACCCCGGGAAGGGACTTGATGAGTTCCTCGATGTTGCCGGGCGCCGTCTTCTTCCCGCCGGAGGTGACGATGATCTCCTTCTTGCGGCCTGTGATGTGGAGGTAGCCCTCGCCGTCGAGCTGGCCCACGTCACCGGTGTGCAGCCACCCGCCCTCCAGCAGCTCCGCGGTGGCCTCCGGGTTCTTGTAGTAGCCCATGCACACGTTGCCGCCCTTGACGAGGATCTCCCCGTCCTCGGCGATGCGGACCTCCACGCCAATCAGCGGGCGCCCCACGGTGCCCAGGTGGGCGGCCTCGCGCGTATTCACGGTGCCCGGGCCCGCCACCTCCGTCATCCCCCACACCTCGTGGATGAACATGTCGATGGAGGCGAAGAACTCCAGCACGTCCCGGCCGATGGGAGCCGCCGCCGTGGCGAAGAAGTCCACCCGCTCCATGCCGATGCGCGTCTTGAGCGGCTCGAACACCAGCCGCTGGGCCAGCCGGTACTGGGCCTCCAGGAGCACCGGGATGCGCTCGTGGCGCTGGGCGCGGGCATGCAGCTCCGAGGCGACGCCCCGGGCCCAGGTGACGATGCGGCGCTTCATGGGGGGCTGGCTGCGCAACCCCTCCTCCGCCTTGGCCTTGAACTTCTCCCACACGCGCGGCACGCCGAAGAAGAACGTGGGCCTCACGTCCTTCAGGTTCGCCGGCATCGCCTCCACCGAGTCCGCGAAGTACACCTGGATGCCCAGTATCAGCGGGCAGTGCAGGGAGATGACCTGCTCGGCGATGTGGGACAACGGCAGATAGGAGATGATGACCGAGTCCTGCTGGTGCTTGAAGTCCACGGCGGTGATGAGCTGCCGGGACGTCCAGGACAGGTTGTAGTGGCTGAGCATGACCCCCTTGGGGTGGCCCGTCGTCCCGGAGGTGTAGATGAGGGTGCCCAGCGCCTCCGGCTTCAGCGCGTTGACGCTGTCCCAGTAGGGCTTGTCATCCACCCCCGTGCCCTTCTCCAGGACGTCCGCGTAGCGAAGGACGCCCTCGGGCAGCGGCGTGGACGGCGCGTCCAGGATGATGAGGTGGCGCAGCTTGGGCAGGCGCTCGCGCAGGGCGAGGCCGGTGCGCAGGTGCTTCTCGTTCTCCACGACGAGGACGGTGGCCTCACAGTGGCCCAGGATGTACTCGAGCTGCTCCACCGCGCTGGTGGTGTACAGACCTACCGGGACGCCTCCCAGCGCCATGGCGGCCAGGTCCGCGACGTGCCACTCCTCGCGGTTGAAGCTGATGATGCCCAGCGGCTGGCCCTCCCCGTACCCGAGCGTCCTCAGGCCGAGGGCGAAGCGTTTGACCCGCTGGGCGTATTCGAACCAGGAGGTAGGGACATAGCCGTGTCCCCGGCGGGTCCAGAGGGCCGGCCGATGCTCCTGCTGCGCGGCCCGGTCATGGAGGGCATGCACCATCGTCTTCGGGAGGTCCATCCGACGAAGGTTAGCGGATGTAGGGGCGTCCCGACCACGCCCCCGGTTCGCGGACGTTGACAGCTGGTTGGATGGCTTTGTATGCCGCGCCCGACCATGAGCATCGACTTCACCTGCCAGAAGTGCGAGGCAAGCTTCGAGCTTGACGTTCAAGACCTCATCGAGGGGACGGAGAAGATCATCTGTCCTCACTGCGACGCGAAAGCGCCCGCGAATCTCTCGGAGGACTTCGTCGCCGCGCTCTCGGAGATGCGCGCGCAGATCGCCGTGCTCGACAAGAAGTTCGCCGTCTCCATGACGTTGGAGTCGGAGGACGTCGCGGACACGATCGACGAAGAGGACGAAGAGGAGGATGAGGAATCCGACGACGAGGACGACGACCTCGACGAGGATGAAGACGAGGACGTCGAGGACGACGAGGACTACGACGACGAGGACGAGGACGAGCGTCCCTGACGTCTGCTCCCTTGCCCTCCGGGCGGCCGTTTCACGCCGTCCAGGGCAACCGGGCTGAATCGCTACCCTCCCGACAGGGTGGCGGGTGCGTAGTTTCAGGGTGTGAGAACACCCAACCGCGCCACTTTCTTCTTCGCCCCCCTGTCGGCGCTGTTGTTGGCGCTCGGGGGGGTGCTGATGCTCCCCGCCTTCAGTGCTCCCGGGGCCATCGCGGCCACACTCCCGGGCGACTCCGGGCAACCGTGCATCACCGAGCACGGAGGCGACCCCAAGGCCTGCAACGAGCTGGTCGAACTGGAGGTACAGGACGTCGTCCCGCTGGTGGAGGCCCAGACGCACGCCGTCGTGCTCACCACGAAGGACCGCCAGGTCGTCCTCCCCGTCTTCGTGGATGAGGCCTCCGCCGTCTCCATCGCCTTCCGACTGGCGGAGCGCGAGCCGCCCCAGCCGCTCGCCCAGGACCTCCTGGACGACGTCGTCGACCAGCTCGGCGCCAAGGTGACGGAGGTCCGCATCGACGACCTGCGCGACAACGTCTACTCGGGCCGCGTGTTCCTGGAGCAGGGTGCGAAGAAGATGACGCTGGAGGCCCGCCCGTCGGACTCCATCGCCATGGCCCTCACCAGCCACGCCCGCATCCGCGTCACGCGCAAGGTGCTGACGCTGGCCGGCATCAGCCGCGAGGAGATTGAATCCCTCCAGAAGGGCGGGCCCGGCGTGGGGGGCAGTGGCCCTGGCGGACAGATGGAAGAGCCCGCCCCGATGCCGCCTCCTGGGATGCCCGCGCCCGGCAATCCGCCCATCGACATGGACGCGGAGGCCCTTCCGCCCGACCACCCGCCGCTCGGCGCGCCGCAGGGCACCGGCAAGAAGATAGACCTCTAGACTTCGAGCCGGGGGCGAGCAGCGACAGGTGCGAGAAAGCCCGGCCCCCCCTCCCAGGGAAGCCGGGCTTTCTCTCTCGAACATCGAGTGCCTGCAAGACGCTGGCGTGGGTCCAACCCGGGGGTCGGCACCGCGCCTGGGGCAAAGAGTTAGTCTCCCGGGCGCGAGGCTGTCAAGCCACGCACCCCGCCGCCTAGGATGCGCGCGCATATGCGCAAGGCGAAGATCATCTGCACCCTGGGGCCCTCATCGAGCTCGCTGGAGGTCATCGAGGGCCTCATCCGCGCGGGGATGAACGTGGCGCGGTTGAACTTCTCGCACGGTACGCACGACGAGCACCGCCAGCGGGTGGCCCTCATCCGGAAGGCGTCCAAGCGGCTGAAGCTGCCGGTGGCCATCCTCCAGGACATCCAGGGCCCCAAGATTCGCCTGGGAAAGTTCGAGGGTGGACAGCTCACGGTGAAGCCGGGCGAGCGCGTGACGGTGACGACGCGCGCGGTGCTGGGCCAGGGCTCCATCATCCCCACCCCCATCAAGTCGCTGACGAAGGACGTGAAGCCCGGAGAGGCCATCCTCCTGGATGACGGCCGGGTGCGGCTGCGCGTGCGCAAGGTGGCGGGCCAGGACGTCCTCTGCGAGGTGGAGATCGGCGGCCTGCTCAAGGACCACAAGGGGCTGAACCTGCCGGGCTCGCCCATGTCCGTGCCTACGATTACGCCCAAGGACGAGGTGGACCTGGCGTTCGGCCAGGACGTGGGCGTGGACTACGTGGCGCTGTCCTTCGTGCGCACGGCGGACGACATCCACCGGGCCCGCAAGCACGTGGCGAAGAACAAAACGCCGCTCATCGCCAAGATTGAAAAGCCCCAGGCCGTGGACCAGCTCGAGGCCATCGCCCGGGCCGCGGACGGCATCATGGTGGCGCGTGGAGACCTGGGCGTGGAGATGCCCCTGGAGCAACTGCCCGCCATCCAGAAGCGGATGGTGCGCGTGGTGAACCAGATGGGCGGCCTGGTCATCGTCGCCACGGAGATGCTGGAGAGCATGGTGAGCAACCCGCGCCCCACGCGCGCGGAGGTGTCGGACGTCGCCAACGCCATCCTGGACGGCGCGGACGCGGTGATGCTGTCCGGCGAGACGGCCGCGGGGCGCTACCCCATCGACGCGGCGTCCACCATGGCCCGCATCGTCGAGGAGACGGAGCGCGGCGTGGTGCGACACCAACACCACTCCCCCTTCGAGCGCTCGGAGGACCTGGGCACGGGCGTCGCGGCGGCGGCGGTGGCGGCGACAGGCCAGCTCAACATCCAGACGATTGTCGCGTACACGGAGAGCGGCCACACCGCGCGCCTCATCTCCGAGTTCCGGCCCCACGCGCGCATCATCGCCCTCACGCCGAACGAGGCCGCCGTCAACCGCATGGCGCTGTACTGGGGCGTGACGGGACTCCAAGTGCCCCGCGTGAGGTCCACGGACGCCATGCTGCGGCAGGTGCGCAAGCTGTGCCTGCGCGAGGGCATCTGCCAGGTGGGCGCGCCCGTCGTCGTGGTGGCGGGAGTGCCGCTCAACGTACCGGGCAACACCAATCTGATGAGCATCCACCGCGTGTGAGCGCGGTGGACGTCGTCACTCAGAGCACCTTCTGCTCGAAGTCGTAGATCTTCTCGACGGCGAGCTGACGGTAGCGCTCCATGTTGAGGGCGCGACGGGCGCACTCCCAGACCAGCTCGTTGGGCGTGCGCTCCGGCTCCTTCTTCTTGCGGCGCTTCACCTCGGCCTTGATGGACTTCACCGCGGCGCGCGGGTGGTAGCAGAAGGAAGAGGTGAATAGGAGGTGCCCACCGAAGGGGATGAGGCGGGCCTCGAGGATGTCGCCCGTCTCCAGCCCGGCGATGTTGCGCCGCTCCGTCACGTCGAAGTCCTTGCCCGAGTACATGTCGCGCAGGCGCACCAGGCCCTTGCCCAGCTTGCGGACCTCGAAGATGCCGTGGACCGTCTCCGTGAAGCTGCGGAAGGCGTTGGACTCCTCGGGCGAGGTGTTCGCCAGGCGCTGCTCGTAGAACTCCACGGCCGGCGTCTTGCCCGTTCCAGGCGAGACGCGGTCATAGAGGTAGTAGTCGAGGAACGACGCCATGCGCAGCTCGAAGAGCTTGTCGTCCTCGAAGACCTCGCCTGTCAGGCGGAAGTACTCCGCCTTGGCTTCGAGCAGGTCCGCCTTCCGCGACTCCACGCTGCCGAAGGCGATGAGCTGGTCCAGGTACGGCTGGTAGGAGAGCGGTGACAGCGGGGAGTCCATAGAAGGTCGGTCATCCTACCCCGCCATCAGCTTCGCGAAGCGACCGAAGAGATAGCGTGCGTCATGCGGGCCGGGAGAGGCCTCGGGGTGGTACTGCACGCTGAAGGCCCGCGCATCTGGGACGGCCAGGCCCTCCACCGTGCCGTCGTTGAGGTTGATGTGCGTGACGACCGCCTTGCCCTTGAGGCTGGCGTCGTCCACGGCGAAGCCGTGGTTCTGCGCGGTGATCTCCACCTTGCCCGTCGTCAGGTCCTTCACGGGCTGGTTGCCGCCACGGTGGCCGAACTTCATCTTGTACGTCCGGCCGCCCAGCGCCAGCGCCATGATCTGATGGCCCAGGCAGATGCCGAACACGGGCACCTTGCCCAGGAGCGCCGCCACGGTGCGGTCCGCGCCCTTCACCGCCGCCGGGTCTCCGGGGCCGTTGGCCAGGAAGACGCCGTGGGGCTTGCGGGCCAGCACTTCCTCCGCCGTGGTGTGCGCGGGCACCACCGTCACGCGGCAGCCCACGTCGACCAGGAAGTGGAGCATCGACTTCTTGAGGCCGTAGTCGTAGGCCACCACGTCGAAGCGCGGATCGCCCTGGGGGTGGGCCTCGCCAATGCCGGTGAAGACGTCCGGCGAGGGCGCGGTGAACGTGTACGGCGTCTTCACCGACACGCCGCTGGCCAGGTCCAGGCCCTCCATCCCGTGCGCGGAGCGAGCGCGCTCCGACAGCGCGGCCGGAGACAGGCCCTCGCTGGAGATGACGCCCATCTGCGCGCCATGCGTGCGCAGGTGGCGCACCAGGCGGCGGGTGTCCAGCCCTTCGATTCCGGCGACGTTGTGGCGCTTGAGGTACGCATCCAGCGACTCGCGCGCGCGCCAGTTGGACGGCTGGCTCGCGAGAGCGCGCACCACCATGCCCACCGCGTGCGGCTTGCCGGCCTCTTCGTCCTCCGGCGTCACGCCGACGTTGCCCATCTCCGGGTACGTCATGGTGAGGATCTGCCCGACGTACGAGGGGTCCGTGAGGATCTCCTGGTAGCCGTACATGGACGTGTTGAAGACCACCTCACCCACCGTCTCGCCGACCGAGCCAAAGGCACGGCCCTCGAAGGTGGTGCCATCCGCCAGGGCGAGCACTGCCCGCTTCGTCATTACCGTGACTCCTTCACCTGGCCGTCGGAGAACACCTTCCGGCCAGAAACCCAGGTCTGCACCACGCGGCCCTTCTGCTTACGGCCATGGAAGGGCGTATTCCGGCTGCGGGAATAGAACCGGTGGGCATCCACCGTCCACTCCTCCGAGGGGTCCACCACGGTGATGTCCGCCGGGGCCCCGGGAGCCAGGTGACCGCCCGGCAGGCCGAACGCCTTCGCCGGGCCGTGCGTCAACAGCTCCACGGCCCGCTTCGCGCCCAACAGCCCCGAGTGCACCAGCTCCAGCGTCAGCCCCAGGGCCGTCTCCAGCCCGACGATGCCGTTGATGCCCTTCTCGAACTCCACCTGCTTGTCCAGCACGCCATGGGGCGCGTGGTCCGTGGCGATGGCGTCCACGGTGCCATCCACCAGCGCCTCGCGCAGCGCCTCCACGTCCCGGTCCGCGCGCAGGGGCGGCGCCATCTTCGCGTGGGTGTCGTAGTCCCCCACCGCCCGGTCATCCAGGATGACGTGGTGCGGGGTGGCCTCGGCCGTGACGAGCAGGCCCCGGCGCTTCGCCTCGCGGATGAGGCGCACGCTGCCCTCGCAGGACACGTGGGCGATGTGCAGGCGGCCCTTCGTCTCCTCGAGCAGCACCAGATCTCTCGCCACCATGGCCACCTCCGCGGAGGCGGGGATGCCGCGCAGGCCCAGGCGCGTGGACGTGGTGCCCTCATGCATGGCGCCACCGGCGGACAGCGTCAGGTCTTCCTCGTGCACCATCACGGGCACTCCGAAGAGCGTGGCGTACTGGAGCGCGCGGCGCATCAGCGCGGCGTTCATCACCGGGCGGCCGTCGTCGGTGATGGCGACACAGCCGGAGGACACCAGCTCGCCCGTCTCCGCCAGCTCCTCGCCCTTGAGGCCCTTGGTGATGGCGCCCGCGGGGTACACATGGCACAGGCCGGCGGCGCGAGCGCGCGACAGCACCAGCTCCGTGACGAGCCCGCTGTCGTTGACGACCTTGGTGTTGGGCATGGCGACGACGGCGGTGAAGCCTCCCGCCACGGCGGCGCGGCAGCCCGTGAGGACGGTCTCCTTGCCCTCTTCGCCCGGCTCGCGCAGGTGGACGTGCAGGTCGATGAAGCCCGGCAGCACCCAGCGTCCCGCGGCCTCCACCACCTCCGCGCCCGGGGGCACGGGGAGCGGCGCGTCGGAGACCTCCGCCACCTTGCCGTCACGCACCAGGACGTCGCGGACTCCATCGACGCCGTTGCGCGGGTCGATGACGCGCCCTCTCCGGAAAAGCACCGTGGAGCTCATGACGCGCACACCTCGAGGATGGCCCGCCGCACGGCGACGCCGTTGGAAACCTGCTCCAGGATGACGCTGCGGGGCCCGTCCGCCACCGAGGGCGCCAGCTCCAGGCCTCGATTGATGGGGCCCGGGTGCATCACCAGCGCGCCTGCCTTCATCCGATCCTCTCGGGCCGGGGTGAGGCCGAACAGGCGCGAGTACTCCTTCGTCGAGGGCAGGAACGCCTCGCCCATGCGCTCCATCTGCAGGCGAAGACACATCACCGCGTCGGCCTGAGGCAGCGCCGCGTCCAGGTTGTGCGTCACCTCGGCGCCCAGCGACTCCAGTCCCGGGGGCACCAGCGTGGGCGGACCACAGAAGACCACCCGCGCGCCCAGCGCCTTCAGGCACCACAGGTTGGAGCGGGCCACGCGGCTGTGGAGGATGTCCCCGACGATGAGCACCGTGCGGCCGTCCAGGCTGCCCCAGTGCTGACGGAGGGTGAAGGCGTCCAGGAGGGCCTGGGAGGGATGCTCGTGGGTGCCGTCCCCCGCGTTGATGACGGCGCAGCGGACGTGTTTGGCCACCAGATGGGGCGCACCGGACGAGCGGTGGCGCATGACGATGGCCACGGGCCCCGTCGCCTCGATGTTGCGGGCGGTGTCCAGCAGCGTCTCGCCCTTCGAGGTGGACGAACCGGAGGGGCTCCAGTTGAGGACACCGGCGCCCAGGCCTCGGGCGGCCATGTGGAACGAGGTGCGCGTCCGGGTCGAGTCCTCGAAGAAGAGGTTGGCGACCACCTTGCCGCGCAGGGTGTGGGTGACGTCTGGACCACCAGGCAGGTGCGCGCGCGCCCTGTCGAGCACCGCTTCGAGCTCGTCCCGGCGCCAGCCTTCGATTCCAAGGAGGTGTCTCATGGCCGGGGGCGCCGCGTACCCCGGGCCGTGCGGCGCGTCAAGCACCGTCCGAGGCGTGCCGGGTCGCCTGCCCCCCGGGTGTGGGTCAGCGCACGGGCTCGAAGAAGCGGTCCAACCGGAGACCCGTGCCACCGAACAGGCCGTGCAGCAGGCCGTGGTAGCCCAGCGACAGCCAGACCACCATCGCCTTGCCCTTGATGTGGCCGTAGGGCACGAACTCCGTCTTGCCGTAGCCGGTGATGCCCAGGCCGTGACGGCTGTCGGAGCTGTTGTCGCGGTTGTCGCCCATGACGAAGACGTGACCCTCGGGCACCACGTAGGGGCCTTCGTGCCGAGGCATCCGCGAGGGTGTCTGAAGCACGCTGTGCGGCACGCCGCCCAGGCTCTCCCGGAACAGTGACTCCCGCTGGTCGAACCACTCCCCGTTGTCCGTGAGGTTGTGGACGACAAACGCGCTGTCGACACTCTCGCGAGTCTGCGGCTGGCCGTTGATGTGGACCACGCCGTCGAACAGTTCCACCGTGTCGCCGGGCACGCCCACCACGCGCTTGATGTAGTCGGTGGCCTCGTTGACGGGGTTGTTGAAGACGATGACGTCCCCGCGCCCCGGAGGCCGGACGATGACGAACGGCACCACGTTGGCGAACGGGACGCGCACCCCGTAGATGAACTTGTTGATGAAGACCTGATCTCCAATCTGGAGCGTGGGCAGCATGGAGCCGGAGGGAATCCGGTACGGCTCCACGATGAACGTCCGGAACACCAGGGCGACCAGCAACATCTTCACGAAGCCGCCCACGAAATCCATGGGCGACTCCTTGCGGAACGCTCCTAGGTGCTGGGAGGTGAGCGCTTCCAGCGCCCTCACCTCGCGGGCCAGCTTCTCCAGATCTCCTTCGGCCGAGGCTGACTCCACCTTCAGCGCCTGCTCGGTGATCTGCTCCGTCAGCGCCGGGGAGAGCTTCTCGCGCACCTGCGGCTTCCGGAGGATGCGCTCGTTCTCGGAGATGAGCTCATGCGCCTCGTGCCGCAGCCGGCGCAGCTGCTTCTCGCGGGGCGACACGTTGCGCCACACCAGCAGCGCGACGAAGTACGCCACCATCAGCACCCCCAGCCCCTTCATCGCGGGCTGGGCCCAGGCGGCCGCCGTGGGCACGAACTCGATGAGTGTCGTGTACGGGAACAGCACCAGGGCGACGATGCACAGCGGGGCCCACAGGCTGGTGAGCATCTCCCGCCACAGCAACTTGCGGCGCGCGCGCACCTGTTCAGGGGTGCGCCGGGCCGCCATCGCGGTCGCCAGCTTCGCGGGAGGGTTGGCGGAAGGACTGGCAGCGTTCATGGCTACTGCTCCGACTTGAGGACCGCGAGGAAGGCCTCCTGCGGAATCTCCACCGTACCCACCTGCTTCATGCGCTTCTTGCCCTCCTTCTGCTTCTCCAGGAGCTTGCGCTTGCGGCTGATGTCACCACCGTAGCACTTGGCGAGCACGTTCTTGCGCATGGCGGAGATGGTCTCACGGGAGATGATCTTCGCGCCGATCGCCGCCTGGATGGCCACTTCGTACATCTGCTTCGGGATGACTTCCTTCAGCTTCGCGCAGACCTCGCGACCGCGCAGGTAGGCGCGCTCGCGGTGCACGATGACGCTCAGCGCGTCCACCGGCTCCCCATTGATGAGGATGTCCAGGCGCGCCAGATCCGCCTCCTGGTAGCCGGTCAGCTCGTAGTCCAGGCTGGCGTAGCCGCGCGACACGCTCTTGAGCTTGTCGAAGAAGTCGAAGACCACCTCGGCCATCGGCATCTCGTACGTCACCTGCACGCGCTGCCCGCTGCTGCCCAGGTACTTCATGTCCTTCTGCACACCGCGGCGGTCCTGGCACAGCTTCAGGATGGCGCCCAGGTGGTCATTGGGGACGTGGATGTGACAGGTGAGGATGGGCTCCTCGAACTTCGCGATGTTCTGCACCGGCGGGAGCTTGGCGGGGTTGTCCACCAGTTGGACGTCACCCTTGCCGCTGGTGATTTGGTACACCACGCTGGGCGCGGTGGTGATGAGGTTCAGGTTGTACTCGCGCTCCAGGCGCTCCTGGACGATCTCCATGTGCAACAGGCCCAGGTAGCCGCAGCGGAAGCCGAAGCCGAGCGCCGTGGACGACTCGGGCTCATACGTGAAGGCGGAGTCGTTGAGCTTCAGCTTCGCGAGCGCGTCACGCAGGTTCTCGTACTGGTCGGACTCGATCGGGAAGATGCCGGAGAACACCATCGGCTTCACTTCCTGGAAGCCCGGGAACGGCTCCTGCGTCGGACGGGCCTCCTCCGTGACGGTGTCGCCGACCTTCGCGTCCAGCAGCTCCTTGATGTTGGCGACCAGCACGCCCACTTCGCCGGCCATGAGCTGCGTCACGGGGCGGGAGAACGGGGTGAAGACACCCAGCTCCTGCACCTCGAAGACCTTGTTGTTGCTGAACAGCTTGATCTTCTGCTTGAGCTTGAGCGTGCCTTCCAGCACGCGCACCAGCGTCACCACACCCCGGTAGTTGTCGTACCAGGAGTCGAAGATGAGGGCCTTGAGCGGCGCGTCCGGCGAGCCCGTAGGCGGCGGCACGCGCGCGACCACCGCTTCCAGGATCTCGTGGATGCCGATGCCTTCCTTCGCGGAGGCGGGCACGGCCACGGAGGCGTCGATGCCGATGACGTCTTCAATCTCCGCGCGGGTGCGGTCGACGTCCGCGCTGGGCAGGTCGATCTTGTTGATGACCGGGATGATCTCCAGCTCGTGGTCCAACGCCATGTAGACGTTGGACAGCGTCTGCGCCTCCACGCCCTGCGACGCATCCACCACCAGGAGCGCGCCCTCGCACGCGGCCAGGCTGCGGCTGACTTCGTACGCGAAGTCGACGTGCCCCGGCGTGTCGATGAGGTTGAGGACGTACTGCTTGCCGTCCTTCGCGGTGTAGTTCATCCGCACGGACTGGGCCTTGATGGTGATGCCCCGTTCGCGCTCGATGTCCATGTTGTCGAGGAACTGGGCCTGCGCCTCGCGCTTGCTCAGCGTCCCCGTCTTGTCGAGGAGGCGATCAGCCAGCGTCGACTTTCCATGGTCGATATGGGCGATGATGCAGAAGTTGCGGATGTGCGCGTTTTCAGCCGGCATGTTCGTGGCGCTCGTCGGAAGAAGCGGGCGTGCCTAACATCGAACCGCGCGAAAATCTACGCGCGAACGCCCGCCAGACGAGCAACCCGTCGGGGGCGCCCGATTGTTCCCCCAACCACCGTGCTCCCCTGAACAGACGCCCGGCCACCCGGGGACGACAGGGCACGAGGGCCCGTCCGGGAGAGGCGACCTCCTCCCGGACTCCCCTGCCCTGCTTCCCGTCAGCCAGCCTCAGCCGTGGACGCGGACCGGCTCGGCCTTCTCGCGGAAGTAGGCGACGGTGCGGCGAGCCCCCTCGCGCAGGTCGGCGGACGGCTCCCAGCCGAGCACCTTCTTCGCGAGCGAGTTGTCGATGCACGAGCGCAGCTGCTCGCCGGGCTTGCCGGGCGCGTGGGCCACGGCGGCCGTCGAACCCGCGGCCTCTGCCAGCAGCGCATAGAGGCGGTTGATGTCGGTCTCCACGCCGGTGCCGATGTTGATGGCGCCCACGTAGTCCTTCTCGAAGGCCAGCCGGTTCGCCCGGGCCACGTCGGGCCCGAAGACGAAGTCGCGGGTCTGCTTGCCCTCACCGAAGATGGTGCAGTCCTGCCCGGAGAGCAGGCGCTGGCAGAAGATGGCCACCACGCCCGCTTCGCCATGCGGGTTCTGTCGCGGGCCGTACACGTTGGCGTAGCGCAGGGCGACGTACGGCAGGCCGTACTGGGCCCGGTAGTAGCCCAGGTACAGCTCCCCCGCCGCCTTGGAGACCCCGTACGGGGACACCGGGCGCGTCGCGTGGGACTCCGGCGCGGGGAACACGTCCTGCTCGCCGTAGATGGCGCCGCCGGTGGAGCTGAAGATGACCTTCTTCACGCCCGCGACGCGCGAGGCCTCCAGTAGATTCAGCATGCCGCGGATGTTCACATCCGCGTCGAAGCCCGGATCATCCACGCTGCGCCGCACGTCCATCTGCGCCGCCAGGTGACAGAGCACCTGGGGCTTCTCCGACTTGATGAGCTCCGCGGCCTCGCGGCTGCGGATGTCATGCACGGCCAGCCGGACGCGCGGGTCCAGGTTCTCCTTCTTGCCACCCGACAGGTCATCCAACGCGATGACCTCGTGTCCCGCCTTCAGGAACTCGTCGCACACGTGCGAGCCGATGAAGCCCGCTCCACCCGTCACCAGGACTTTCACGCTTCCGTCTCCCCGCCACCCGGCCGTGGCCAAACTGTCTTTGATTTCAGAGTCTCTCGCGGCGGCAACCTATGACGGGGATCGCCGCACGGCAACCTCGCGGAACCACGCGATGGTCTCTCGCAGACCCTCCTCCAGAGGCACCTTGGGCTCCCAGCCGAGCAGCGTGCGGGCGCGGGTGATGTCTGGCTGACGTTGCTTGGGATCATCCTTGGGCAAGGGCTTCTCGATGATGCTCCCCCCGCCGCCCGCCGCCGTGCGCACGGCCTCCGCGAACTGACGGATGGTCATCTCCCGGGGGTTGCCGATGTTGACCGGATGGGGCTCGTCCGACAGCGCGAGCCGGACCAGGCCATCCACCAGGTCCTTCACGTAACAGAACGAGCGCGTCTGGCTGCCATCGCCGAAGACGGAGAAGTCCTCGCCCTTGAGCGCCTGGCCCACGAAGGCCGGAACCACGCGGCCGTCGTTGAGCCGCATGCGCGGGCCGTAGGTGTTGAAGATGCGAACGATGCGGACCTGCACGCCCTTGCGACCGTAGGCCGCAGTCACCGCCTCCGCGTAGCGCTTGGCCTCGTCGTACACCGAACGCGGGCCGATGGGATTGACGTTGCCCCAGTAGTCCTCGCGCTGCGGGTGCACCAGCGGATCTCCGTAGACCTCGGAGGTGGACGCCATCAGGAAGACGGCCTTGTTCGCCTCCGCCAGCTTCAGCCCGTTCTCCGTGCCGATGGACCCCACGCGCAGCGTCTCCAGCGGGAGGTTCGCGTAGTCGATGGGCGACGCGGGCGAGGCCATGTTGAACATGTAGTCGAAGGGCTCCTTCACCGGGATGCCCTCGATGATGTCCGCCTTCACGTAGCTGAAACCCGGCCGGCCCTTCAGCGTGCGCAGGTTCTCCTCGTTGCCGGTGATGAGGTTGTCCACGGCCGTCACGGCGGCCGCACCGTCGTCCAGAAGGCGCTCGCACAGGTGCGAGCCCACGAAGCCCGCGCCCCCCAGCACCACCACTCGCTTGCCCTGCATGCTCTTCACGTCGCGCCTCGTCTCTCTGTCAAATCTCGTCGAAGGTCGCCTGCCCCGGCAGCTGCGCTTTGTACTTCTCCAGGACCAGGTCGATGCCCTGGCGGATGTACTCGGCCACGGGCACCTTCGTCTTCTGGTTCAGCGCCTTGAGGAGCTCGTTCTGCTCCGGGGTGATGTAGATGGTGGTGCTGATCTTCTTTCGGGCCATGGCTATATGTGAAAATATATGGAATGACGTGGCGCGCGAAAGCATCTCGTGCGCACGCCTCGGCGGAGAGGCCGCTGCGTCCCGGGAGCACCGCATGACCGGCAGCAAGCGCTGGATTTTCCTCGGGTTGATGACCTCCGGCCTGCTCACCGGCTGCGCCAGCGACAAGGCCGCCGAGCGCGGCACCAACGCCCCGGGTAAGTCCTCACCCGCCTCGTCCGAGGCCATCCACCCGGAACCCGCGCGTGGCGAACACGTCACGCAGCAGGACGTGAACGGCGACGGCAAGCCGGACGTGTGGACCTACACGGTGGCGGACGCGGGCGCGAATGGCGAGGAGCGGTTTCGCAAGGTGCGCCAGGAGCTGGACCTGAACTGGGACGGCCGCGTGGACCTGACGCGCTACTTCGACGAGGCCAGCGCGCTGATGCGCGAGGTGATGGACCTGGACTACGACGGCAAGGTGGACGCCACCTACTTCTACGAGAAGGGGGCCAACACTCGCCGCGAGCGGGACTTCGACGGCGACGGCCGCGCGGACAGCGTCACCTTCTACGAGCGGGGTGTCCTGGTGCGCAAGGAGCGCGACACCAACTCCGACGGGCGCGTGGACTACTGGGAGTACTGGGAGGGCGGTCAGGTGGACCGCATCGGCGAGGACCTGGACGGCGATGGCACCGTCGACAAGTGGACCCGCAATCCCAACAACGCGGCCCGCGACTGAAGGGCGAGCCGCGCCTTCACGGCGGAGCGACTACGGCTTGCTCGTGCCCGTGCGGCCGTAGGAGTCCTCCAACCGCACGACGTCATCCAGCTCGGGGGTGCTGACCTCGAGGATGTCGCAGTCGGTGATGGCCACCATGCGGTGCTTGGTGAGGGGCTTGATGTGGTAGCTCTCCCCCGGGTTCATCTCCTTCTCGATGAGCCCCTGTCCCTCGTCGACGACGAAGAGCAGCTTGCCGCTCTGGACGTGGATCGTCTCGTCCTTCTGGTTGTGGTACTGCAGGCTGAGCTTGTGGCCCTGCTTCACGTGCAGCAGCTTGCCCACGTAGCGCTCGGTGTGGGCCCAGATGAGCTCGTGGCCCCAGGGCTTCTCCACCCGCCTAGTCGTCGTCATGGTGCTTCCCGTCTTCCTCGCCCGCTCTCAGTTCGTGCCGGCCACGAACGCGTCGAGCTGGGTCTCACGCTTGAAGTCTGACAGATACCGCGTCGCAGCGTCCTTCGAGGCGAAGGTGCCCATGCGCACGCGGTACCAGGTGCCCTTACCGGCCACCTCCGCCGTGACGATATAGGGGGCATAGCCCCTATCACGCAACCGGGCCATGAACCGGTCGGCCTCCTGCTTGTCCTGGAACGCCGACAGCTGGAGCGTGAAGGCCCCACCCTTCACCGCCGGGTCCGGCAACTGCGCGGCGCGGGCGATGGCGTCCTTCATCCCTCCACCCTCCTTCTGCGTCGTCCGCGTGGGCACGGCCGCCGTCTCCACCTTGCCCGACACCTGTGCGGGCTTCGCGGCGACGGGGGCGGGCTTCTCGGCGGGAGCGGCGGCGGGCTTCTCCGCGACGGGCGCAGGGGTGGGCTTGGGCGTCTCGGCGACAGCGACGGCCTGGGGCTCCTCGGCGGGCTCCTCCGGGGGCAGCTCGCCCGTGTCGGGGTCCGGCGTCGGGGCCATCGCGGCGGTCCTGGCGGGCTCGGGCGGCTTGGGCGCGGGCTTCTCCACGGGCGCGGCGGGCTTGGGAGCGGCGGGCTTGGGAGCGACGGCGACGGGCTCGGCGCTGGCCTTGCGCGTCAGCTCGTCCTGGAAGGTGAGCGCGGAGTCCTTGTGCTGCACGGCCTGGAGCGCCTGGGCATTGGCATCCAGCGCGGAGAGCAGGTCGGGAGCGCTGGCCGTCTGCACGTCACCGGCGAGCTTCTTCCCCACGACGACGCCCAACACGAAGACGGCGCCGAGCACGACGATGCCGGCGATCAACAGGCTCACAATCTGCCGGTTGTCGAGAGAGACGTCGAACTTCTCCTTCATCCGGTGGGCGTCTCGCATGACTCAGGGATCCTCGCGCGCGGACAGAGCGGGCCACACGAGTCCGTGTTGCGGCCTGTAGCGTCGGCGTCGAGGCAAAGTACGCCCCACCCCCCACCCGGTCAAATTCACGGAAGCGGCGTCCTGGCCGCGCCGTCACCG
>NZ_JABUMU010000016.1:0-251695 GCF_013336625.1 Myxococcus sp. CA033
GCCCGCGTCCGCTGGCGCTTCACTATAGACAGCGCCCGCACCAAGCTCGGGCGAGCATACCCCCAGGCCCAAGCAGCAGTGGCCGCTGCGGCCTGAACCCTTCAAAACCTCTGTGCCGAGGTACTAGCCGACGTACTCTCGGACCCCGAGGCAGGCATGCCGCGAGGCGCACGCAGGAGCTGTTGACGTCCGAGCGGCAGGCGGCCCGCTCCTCTGGACAGGACCGCGCCCGCATCATCCGTTAGTGCCTTCTGAGCCCCGGGGCCTGTCGCGTGTGCAACTTCCCCTGGGAAGTCGTCGAGGGGTCGTGATGCTGGAGCTGGCCGGCTATCAGGACGTGCGAAGAATCTACCGGGGGCACCGCTACGACGTGTTCCGCGCCTGGACGCCCGAGGGCGCCGCGCGGGTGCTCAAGGTCGTCCGCGAAGGGCCGCTGGCGGAGAGCAGCGCCGGCCTGCTGCGTCACGAGCACGCGATGCTCAGCGAGCTTCGAGACCTCACCGGAGTCGCCCGCGTGGTGGCGCTGGAGGTGGTGGCGGGCCAGCCTGCGCTCGCCATCGAGGACGCAGGACCCCATGACTTGCGGGAATGGCTGCGCCGGGGCCCCATCGAGGTAGACCTCTTCCTGGAACTGGCGTGTGACCTCGCCAGCTCGCTGGGCGCGCTGCATCGCCAGCATGTCATCCACCGCGACCTCAACCCCGCCAACCTCGTCGTGGCGCCCGGAGGACGCGGGCTGGTGATGATCGACTTCGACCTGTCCACGCGCGTGCAAGGGCTCGTGCACATGGCGGGAGTCCCCGGTGGCTTCGAGGGCACGCTGCGCTACATCGCCCCCGAGCAGACCGGGAGGATGCGTCGCCGGGTAGACCACCGCGCGGACCTGTATGCGCTGGGCGCGACGTTCTACGAGATGCTCACGGGCGAGGCGCCCTTCGTGTCGACCGACGCAGCGGAGCTGGTCCACGCCCTGCTCGCGCTGCCGCCTGTACCTCCCGTCGACAAGAACCCCCAGCTTCCCGCCATCCTCTCCGACGTGGTGCTGCGCCTGCTCGCGAAGGTGCCCGAGGAGCGCTACCAGAGCGCCGAGGCGCTCGTGGAGGACCTGCGAGAAATCCAGCGACGTTGGCGCGGACCGGGCACGCCCATCGCCTTCGAGCTGGGCCGGTATGACCTCGCGCGCGAGCTGGGGCTGCCCGACAGGCTCTATGGCCGCGACGAAGAGCGCGCCGTGCTCGACGCCGCGCTGGAGCGCGCGCGGTTCGGCGCCCGGGAGTGGGTGCTGTTGTCGGGAGCCTCGGGGAGCGGCAAGACGTCCCTGGTCCACGCACTGCGCGCGCACCTGGGCACGGGGCGCTTCCTCTCCGGAAAGTCCTCGGAGCTGAAGGGCCAGACACCGTACGCCTCGCTGGTGGAGGCCGTCCGGGGGCTCGTCGTCGGTGTCCTGGAGCAACCTCCCGACGAAGTGGCCGAGTGGCGGCAGCGTCTCCAGGAAGCGCTGGGCACCCAGGGGAGGGTGCTCACCGAGCTGGTTCCCGAACTGGAGCGGCTCATCGGCGAGCAGCCTCCCCTCGTCCCCCTGGGCCCTCGGGAGGCGGGCAGCCGCTTCCTCCTGCTGCTCCAGTCCTTCTTTCGCGACCTCGCCACGGACGAGGAGCCGCTGGTGTTGTTCCTCGACGACCTCCAGTGGGCGGACGCCGCCACGCTGGAGCTGCTCACGCGGCTGGTGACGGACCCGGAGCTGCACCATGTGCTTCTCATCGGTGCCTATCGCCCCGGAGAGTGGGGCACGTCGCATCCCCTCCCCCGAGTGCTGTCGTCACTCGCGGGTACCACTGCGGCGCCGCGACTCCTGGAGCTGGGGCCCCTGGACCTGTCCGCCCTGACGACGCTGTGCGCGGACACGCTGCGCTGCGAGCCGGAGCGCGCGCGGGCGCTGGCGCGGCTCGTGCTGGAGAAGACCGCGGGCAACCCCTTCTCCATCAGTCACTTCCTGCGGCACCTGCATCGCACCGGGTTGCTCACGTATGAGCTGGAGGACGGCTCGTGGCACTGGGACCTGGCGCGAATCGAACAGGCGGAGGTCACCGACAACGTGGTGGAGCTGATGCTGGACTCCATCCGTCGGCTCCCCAAGCACACGCAGCGGCTGCTGACGGTGGCCGCGTGCATGCGCGGTCAGGTGGACCTGTGGCTCCTGGCTCGCGTCGTCGATGCCCCCATGGAGGACACGGCGGGAGCGCTGTGGAGCGCGCTGCGTGCGGGCCTGCTCGTCCCGGAGGGGCGGGGACCTCGCTTCCAGCCGCTCCATCCGGAGCAGACGCCGGACGGGCTGACGGAGGGGCAGGCCACGTACCGTTTCGCGCATGACCGTGTGAGACATTCCGCCTACTCGTTGTTGTCGGACGAGGAGCGCCGGGCGCTGCACCGGACCATCGGCCGTCGTCTGTGGGAAGACGCCCCGGGAGTTGAGGCCGAGCCGCGCATCTGCGAGGTGGCGGACCACTTCCACCTGGGCGGCGACGTGGTGGAGACCGCCACCGAGCGCCAGTGGCTCGCCGAGCTCAACCAGCGCGCGGGGCGCAAGGTGCGAGACGCCTCCGCCTTCGAGGCCGCCCTGGCCTACTTCATGCGCGCCCGAGTCCTCCTCCCGGAGGACGCTTGGGAGACGCAGCGCGAGCGCATGCTCCGGCTCCACCAGGACGCGGCGGAGTGCGCGCAGCTCACGGGAGACCGCCTCCTGTCCGAGCGCCTCATCGACCAGGCGATGGCGCATGCCACGTCGCCACTGGAGAAGGTGGACCTCTACGTCCTGCGCATGAACGCCAGCATCCTCGGCCGGAATCACGCGGCGGCGCTCCAGCACGCCCGCGAGGGACTGCGACTCTTTGGCGTGGCGCTGCCGGACGGGGATGCCACCGCCGACTTCCAGGCGGAGCTGCCCCAGGTGGTGGAGATGTGGAAGTCCCGCACCGAGGAGGAGCTGCTGTCGGCGCCGCGCATGGCCGATTCGTTGGAGCGCGGCTGCATGCGCCTCTTGATGAGCGCGGGCATCGCGGCGTGGTTCTCCGACCCGCCGATGTTCTCGTTCATCTACACCCGGATGCTGGGCCTCACGCTGAATCACGGCAACAGCGTGTACTCGGCCTTCGCCTACGTGTGTTTCGGCCTCATCCATGGCGAGTCACGGGGCGACTACGCCGCGGGCCACGCCTTCAGTCACCTGGGCATGGAGCTGAGCCGCCGCTTCGCCAACCCGCGTGAGGAGTGTCGCGTCCTCGCCGCCTTCCTCTTCTACATGCGGCACTGGCGCGAGCCCCTGCGCTCGTCGATGCCGTTGCTGCGTCGGGGACTCGCCGCGGGCCTGGAGAGCGGAGAGCCGCAGTACGTCGCCTACCTCCTGGCCAGCATCAGCTTCACCCGGCTGCGACTGGGCACGGAGCTGGACCGCGTCCACGCGGAAGCCGAAGGGGCCCTGGCCTTCGACCGCAAGAGCGGGCAGGGCGCCATGGCGGACACGCAGCTCGCCTTGCGTCAGGCCATACGGTGTCTCCAGGGGAGGACTCGCGAGCGGGGAGGCTACGACGACGCGACGTTCGACACGGCGACCTTCCTGGAGCAGTCGAAAGGCGACCCGACCATCCTCGGTCAGTTCTTCATCCTCCGGCTCCAGACGTCCTACCTGCTCGGGGACCTCGCGGGTGCGCGGGAGATGTTCCGCGCGGCCGAGCCGAACCTCCGCTTCGTGCAGTCGCTCTTCAACGTCACGGAGCACGCCTTCTTCGGCGCGCTCGTGCTGGCGGCCAGTGTGGACGCTGGGCGCGACGCGGAGCGACAGGCGCGCCGTGCGTATGTCGAGCAGACGTGGCACCGCTTCCAGCACTGGGCGACGAACTGTCCGGAGAACTTCCGCCACCGCCACCTGATGCTGTCGGCGGAGCGGGCCCGGCTGGAGGGGCGCTTCACGGAGGCCGCGGAGCTGTTCGACGAGGCCATCGACCGGGCCCGGGAGGAAGGCTTCCCGCAGGATGAGGCGCTCGCGAACGTGCTCGCGGGACGGCTGTACAGCGCGCTGGGCCGGAAGCGGATCGCCACGCTGTACCTGCGGGCCGCGCGCGAGGGGTATGCGCGCTGGGGGGCGAAGGCCGTGGTCGCCGCGCTCCAGGAGGAGTTTCCGGACGTCCAGATACAGGAGCCCGGCATCTGGGACCAGACCGTCACGCCGACGGGGGACGACTTCCGGGGCGCGTCGCTCGACCTGCTGAGCATTCTCAAGGCGGCGCAGTCGCTGTCCGGTGAGGTGGCGTTGGAGCGGCTCCTGGAGAAGCTGATGGCGGTGTGCCTGGAGGTCGCTGGGGCGCAGCGGGGCGCGCTGGTGCTGGAGGAGCAGGGCACGCCGATGCTGGAGGCGGTGGGGGGCGTGGGTGATCCGATGACGCGGCTCCACGTCCCGCTCGTGGGCGCGGAGCTGGTGCCGGAGTCGCTCCTCGGGCACACCTGGCGCACGGGGGACGCGGTGGTGCTGGGAGACGCCGCGCACCAGGGCCGCTTCGTGACGGATGCGTACGTGGCGCGGCAGCGGGTGAAGTCCGCGCTGGTGGTGCCCATCCGTCGCCACGCGCGGACCATGGGGGTGCTGTACCTGGAGAACAATCTGGCCACGCACGCCTTCACCCCGGACCGGGTGCGGGTGCTCCAATTGCTGTCCTCGCAGATGGCCATCTCCCTGGAGAACAGCCTCCTCTTCGAGGAGCGCAAGCGGGCCGAGGAGGCCGTGCGCTTCCTGGCCGAATCCAGCGTGGTGCTCGCCGAGTCGCTGGATTACGAGGCCACCCTCAAGCGGCTGGCTCGACTGGCGGTGCCCTTCCTGGCCACCGTGTGCGCCATCGACGTGGTGGATGCGTCGGGCTCCATCCGCAGGCTCTCCACCGCGCACGCGGACCCGGCCTCGGAGGGGCTCGCCCGGGAGCTCCAGGCGTCGTACACGCCGGATTGGGATTCGTCGCAGCCCGCCAACGCCGTGCTGCGCACGAAGGAGCCGCTGCTCATCCCGGTGCTCACTGACGAACTCCTGGCGCGACTGTGTCGGGACGCGCGGCATTTCGCGCTCATCCGCGCCCTGAAGGCCCGGACGTTGATGGCGGTGCCCCTCATCGCCCGGGAGCGACTGCTGGGCGTCATGACCCTCGTCTCCTCGGTGCCGGCGAAGCGCTATGGGCCCGTGGACCTGGAGCTGGCACAGGACCTGGCGCGCCGCGCGGCCATCGCCCTGGACAACGCGCGGCTGTACCACGAGTCGCAGGATGCCATCCGCCTGCGCGACGAGTTCCTCTCCATCGCCGCGCACGAGCTCTACACGCCGATCACGGCGTTGCAGCTCTCCGTGCAGGGGCTGGCCCGTAGCGAGGTGCCCACGCGCGACTCCGTCCAGCGCGCCTCCCGCTCCACCCAGGCCCAGACGCGCCGGCTGGCGCACCTGGTGGACGAACTGCTCGATGTCTCCCGCATCCAGACGGGGCGGCTGCACCTGCAACTGGAGACCGTGGACCTGGAGGCCGTGGTGCGTGCCGTGGTGGAGGGGTTGGGCGACGCCATCCAGCGCTCGCAGTCCTCGCTGTCGCTGGACCTGGCCCCGGGCTGCATGGGCCGGTGGGATCGTGTCCGGCTGGAGCAGGTGGTGACGAACCTGCTCGCCAACGCGCTCAAGTTCGGCGCGGGGCAGCCCATCGAGGTCCACCTGGAGGAGACCGGAGGCCGCGTGCGGTTGGAGATTGTCGACCAGGGCATCGGCATTCCCGCCGAGCGACTGCCCCACATCTTCGGCCGCTTCGAGCGCGCCGTCTCCTCGCGGGAGTACGGCGGCCTGGGCCTGGGCCTCTTCATCGTCCGGGAAATCGTCGCGGCGCTGGGCGGGCAGGTGCGCGCGGAGAGCACGCTGGGCGCCGGGGCTCGCTTCACCGTGGAGCTGCCGTGCGAGGGGCCCGTGGAGGAGAGCGTCCCCGTCAGCGCGAGTGGGCCTTGAGGCCGTGCCGCCGCATCAGCTCGAAGAAGGCGCGGCGGTGCTTGCCGCTGGCGCGCGCGGCGGCGGCGATGTTGCCCCCGTGCTCGACGAGCGAGCCCTCCAGCCAGGCCTTCTCGAAAGCCTCCACGACGCGGCGCTTGGCCACCTGGAAGGACTCGCGGGACACCGCGGACATCGGCTCGCGGTGGCCCGTGGGCGCGGGCTCCGCCAGCAGGGGCAGGTCCTCCTCGTCGACACAGGTGCCCGCGCGCGTGCACAGGAGGTAGCGCGCGCAGTTCTCCAGCTCGCGGATGTTGCCGGGCCACGCGTAGGTCATCAGGCGATGCCTCGCGGCCTCCGTGAAGGTGACGGGGGCTTTGCTGTACTCGTCCGCGTAGCGCCGGAGGTAGTACTCGAGCAGGGGCTGGATGTCCTCGGGCCGCTCGCGCAGCGGGGGCACGTCGATGGGCAGCACGCGCAGGCGGAAGAACAAATCGAAGCGGAAGTGCCCCGCCTGGGCCGCCGCCAGCAGGTCCGTGTTGGTGGCGGCGATGATGCGCACGTCGGAGTGATACAGCCGTGAGTCCCCCAGCGGCCGGTATTCCTTCTGCTGGATGAGGCGCAAGAGCTTCACCTGGCTGGAGAGGGGGAGGGCGTCGAGCTCGTCCAGGAAGAGGGTGCCGTGCTCCGCCTCCGCCACCAGCCCCCGGTTGCGAGTCTTCGCGCCGGTGAAGGCGCCGCCCACGTGGCCGAACAGCTCGTTCTCGAAGAGGTCCGGTGGCAGGGCGCCACAGTTGACGGGGATGAACGGATGGGGTGCCCGGGCGCTCTGCTCGTGGACGAGCCGCGCATACAGCTCCTTGCCCACGCCGCTCGGCCCCTGGATGAGCACCTCCGCGTCGTTTGTCGCCGCGGCTGCGACCAGCTCCATCAGCCGGACGTGAATCGGTCCGTGCCCCAGCACCATGGTCATCGACGAATCCCCCGTCAGCCTGCGTCACGCGCGCCCCAGGCTCGGGACGCCGTTGGCTCTGTGCCGCCGACGGTTGAACGTACGCCCGGGATTTTCTTCCCTCACGCCGTCGCTTCAGTCGTGGGTGCCGATGTGCTGGTCCCCGTGTCGCTCACAGACCCAGTGGAATGCACACGAGCACGCCACCGCGCGGGCGCTGGAGCAGCACCGCCCGCCGAAGTGCTCCGGCAAGGGGGCCTCCTCCTCTTCCGGCGGGTCCGGCAACATCAACGGAGCATCCCGCCCCGACTCCGCGGGTAGCGCGTCGCAGCATCCCCGCTTCATGCAGCGGGGGCACAAGGACAGCTCACAGTTGGCGCACCAGTCGAAGATTTCACCGGGGCCACCGCGCCGCTCACATCCACCACAGGTGTCGAACAAGGCCGACCTCCAGGCTTGACGTGAAGGAGGGTAGGGAGGGGGTCTGACAGGTGGAGGGCCCCCGGGGGAGTCACACCCCGCCGCGCGCGCCGTCCTGCAAGTGTCATTTCGGTCTCTGTCCGAGGGTGGATCCTTCCGTCGGTGAACGGCCGACGCCCCCTCTGTGCGGCACTGAACGGTTGCGCCGGGTGCGTCGGACGCACATGGAAGAAGCTTCCGGGAGGGCCGGTCACAGGTCCGGGAAGGAGTGGGCATCCATGCGAAGGGAACGGCGGATCATCGGGGTCTTCGGATCAGGCCAGGAAGAGCACCTGGAGCGTGTCATTCCCCTGGCACGGTGGATCGCCGAAGCGGGGTTCGACCTGCTCACCGGCGCCGGCAGTGGCGTCATGCGGGCCGCCGCGGATGCCTTCGTCCAGGTGGTGGGTCGGCGCGGAATCTCCATTGGCATCGTCCCGGGCACCGTGAAGGACGGCGACTACGTGCCGCGCTCCGGCTACCCCAACCCCGGGGTGGAGCTGGCCATCTACACCCACCTGCCCCTCAGCGGAGAGCAGGGGACGGACCCGCTCAGCCGCAACCACATCAACGTGCTCACCCCCCACGCCCTCGTGGCCCTGCCGGGGGGCGCCGGCACCGCCTCCGAGGCCTCGCTGTGCCTGCGCTACGGCAAGCCCATCATCCTCTTCGGCCCTCCGGAGGCGTTCCGCCGCTTCTCGTCGGAGCTGGAGCGCACCGACTCCCTGGAGCGCGTCGCCGAGTTCATCCGCGCCTCCGTCCGTGAGCCCGCCCGCCCCCTCGCTCCCTGAGCGAGAAAAGCCAGGATTGCTTGGTTTGATCGAGGGCACTCGAAGCCGGGGGAAAAACGACTAGGATGGACGGCTGTCGACATGATCAGCGCCGAATACCCACTCGCCAGCTGGTTCCTCGCCGTCTCGACGACGTTCTTCCTGCTGGTGTTCGCGCTGCCGCTGTTGCTGATGCCGCTGCGCTGGTCCCGGTGGTTCGGCTGGGCGCCGGTGCAGGGGAACACGGACCTGACGGTGTACTTCGGCCGCTGTCTGGGAGGGGTGGCGCTGGCCATCATCCTCACGGTGGTGCGCTACATCCCGGACCCCCGGAGTCAGCCGGCGCTGTTCGAGCTCATCGGCTGGGTGTGCGCGGCGATGGTGGTGGTCCACGCGTGGGGTGCGCTGAGAAGGGCGCAGCCGCTGTCGGAGACCATCGAGACATTCTTCTACGCCGCGGTGGGTGTGGTCGCGATGTGGATTCGCTTCCGGACGTTGGGCTGAGGGCGGCATGTCGTCGGCGGACATCGACCTCGTCCTCTCCTCGCTGCGGCCCTACATCCCCGGCGCGCTGCTGCGCCGCCTGGAGGATACAGAGGCGCACGCGCTGCCTCCGGTGGAGTCGGTGCGCGGCGCCATCCTGGTGCTCGACATCGCGGGCTTCACGCCCATCGTCGTCGGGCTGAGTGGCGAGGGGCCTCGCGGCATCGACGCGCTCCAGCGCCTCCTGGAGAGCTACTACACGGAGATGATCGACGTCGTGAAGGAGCACGGCGGCGACATCTACCAGTTCGCCGGAGACTCCATCCTCGCCTGCTTCGAGCCCGCCGTGAGCGAGGGCGACGCGGAGGCGGTGGGACGCGCGGCGCGGTGCGCGCTGGACGTGCAGCGGCGGCTGGCGCGCTTCTCCCGGCTGGAGCTGTTGGGACAGCGCTTCGCCGTGTCGTCGCGCATTGGCATCGGCGTGGGGGAGTCGCACCGCATCGTCCTGGGCACGACAGGCATGTGGATGCACCCGGCGCTCGTGGGCCACCCGCTGGAGCAGGCGGTGGCCGCGGAGAAGCGGGCCCGCGTGGGAGAGGTCCTCCTGAGCCGCGAGGCGTGGGCGCTCCTGCCGGACCTGGCCCGGGTGGGCGAGGAGCGCGACGGCGCCTTCCGCCTGGAGCCCTCGGTGCCGCTGGAGGCGCGGGCTCCGCCCACGTTCGTCTCCCCTGGTGGCGAGGAACTGGTGGGCCGCTGCGCGCTCCTGCTGCACCCGGTGCTCTTCACTCGCATCACCACCGCGCACCAGGAATTGGGCGGGGACTTCCGAGACCTCACCTGCTTCTTCCTGCGCTTCAAGACGGACCATTCGCCGTCGGAAATCGAGGGCTTCACCCGCGAGCTGAACGCCTTCTACGAGCACGTCCAGCGAGAGAGCGCGCACCACGGTGGCGTGCTGCTGATGACGGACTTCACGGACAAGGGCAACGTCCTCTACGTCCTCTTCGGCGCGCCCACCGCGCAGCAGAACAAGGAAGTGCTCGCCAGCCGGTTGGCGTGCAAGCTGTTGCGTGAGCGCGAGTCCTTCCCGTACGTGCGCGAGCTGCAGATTGGCATCGCCACGGGGCACGCCTACTTCGGCGACATGGGCTCGCCCTGGCGCAAGGGCTACTCGGCGCTGGGCGAGGTGGTGAACCTGGCCGCGCGGCTGATGACGTACGCGGACGGAGTGGGCATCCACATCGACGCGCAGACGGAGCGCAAGCTCCAGGCGGGCGGCTTCACCACGGAGTTCGTGGAGGACGCGACGCTCAAGGGCGTCTCCCGCGCGGTGCCCGTCTACCAGCTCAAGGGCGAGGTGCGCCGCAGCCTCTTCATCAAGGGACGGGGCGGCATCGTCGGGCGCGGGCGCGAGCTGGGGCAGCTCCACGCGGCGGTGGAGGAGTCGCTTTCGGGCAGTGGTCGGCTGTGCGTGGTGTCCGGCGAGGCGGGCATCGGCAAGTCGCGGCTGGGCGCCAAGGTGGTGGAGGAGGCGGAGTCGCGCGGCGCGCGCAGCCTGTACGGCATCTGCTACTCGTACGAGATGTTCACGCCCTTCTTCCCCTGGAAGGAGGTGCTCGTGCAGCTCTTCGGCCTGCACGAGGGCGACGACGTGGACGCGCAGCTCGCGCGGCTGCGGCAGGGGTTCGACGGGCTGGAGGACGCGGGCCCGGAGTGGATTCCGGTGATGGCCGCCCTGCTGGGCCTGAGCGTGGAGGAAGACGCGGCCACGGTGGGGCTGGACGCGCGGCACAAGAACCAGAAGGTCTTTCAAATCATCTTCCAGCTCCTGGAGAAGCACGCGCGCAAGACGCCGCTGCTGTTGTTCTTCGAGGACCTGCACTGGGCGGACAACATCTCCGTCGACCTCATCGAGTACGTGGCGGCCCGGCTCGCGCCGCTGCGGCTGACGCTGCTGGTGACGATGCGGCCCGGTGAGCAGCTGCGCAACGTGCGCGACGACATGCCGGGGTTGTGCCGGTTGGACCTGTCCAGCCTGGAGGACGAGGACACCCGCGCGCTCCTGCGCGTCCACCTGCGCATGGAGCCGCCAGACACGGCGCTGGAGGACGTGCTCCTGTCCAAGGTGCAGGGCAATCCGTTCTTCGCGGAGTCCATCGTCCAGGGGCTCGTCGAGGGCGGCTACCTGGGGCCGGTGTCGCCGGGTGCGTCGCGGCGGGAGCTGAAGCGGAGCCTCCAGACGCTGGTGCTGCCGGACTCCATCCAGGACGTGGTGCTCGCGCGCATCGACCTCTTGAGCGAGACGGAGAAGCTGGTGGTGAAGGTGGCGTCTGTCATCGGCCGCATCTTCACGCTGGACGCGGTGGCGGCGCTCGCGCCGGGCTCGGTGTCCCGCCAGCGCATCCGCGAGGCCATCGACACGCTGACGCACCTGGGCCTCATCCTCCTGGAGGTGGAGGAGCCCTACACCTGCATCTTCAAGCACATCGTCATCCGCGACGCGGCCTACAACACGCTCATGGTGTCGTCGCGGGAGGACCTGCACCGGCGCCTGGCGCGCTTCCTGGAAGCCCGTGCCGGTGAGAACACGGCGGCGTCCGCGGGCATCCTCGCCTTCCACTTCCTCGCCGGGAACGACGAGGTGAAGGGCCTGGAGTACACGCTGATGGCGGCCCGAGGGGCGCGCGGTCAGTACGCCAACGACGACGCCCTCCACCACTACAACCGCGCCATCGAAATCCTCGCCGGCACGGTGGAGTTGGACCCGGACGAGGTGCTGCTCAAGACGCGCCGGGTGATGCAGGAGCTGGCGGAGACGCTGCTGCAGGCGGGCAACTACGCGGGCGCCATCCACATGTTCGAGCAGTGCCTGGCGGACGAGGAGCTGGTGTCACGCCGCGCGGAGCTGCACCTGGGCCTGGGGCGAGCCCATCAGGAGAAGGGCGAGTCCAAGCGGGCCATCCAGGAGCTGGAGCGGGCCATGGAGTTGATGGGGCACCGCACGCCGGGGAGCCTGCCCGCGCTCGTGGTGCGCACGCTCCTGGCCTTCGGGCTGCACCTGCTCTACGCGCTGTTCCCCTGGTTGGCGCGGCCCCTGGGCTCACGGCTGCCGCTGTACCTCAAGCAGCTGACCACGCTCATCTCCCTCATCAAGATCTACTACTTCAAGGACATCGCCAAGCTCACCTGGGCGACCATGGTGGCCACCATCATGGCGGAGCGCTCGCGCGGTGAGCGGGGCCTGAGCCTGGCGAGCAGCTATTACGGCTCGCTCCTGTTCGGCTCGGGCTTCCTCGGGCTGTCGAAGCGCTGGTGTCTGCGCGCGCTGGACTACGCGCGGCGGGCGAGAGATCCCTCGGCGGAGGGCATCGCCCTGAGCCGGCTGGCCACGCTGTCCGTCTTCAGCAACGACCTGGCGCAGGCGACGCAGTACGCCGAGCAGGCCATGTCCCTGCTTCGCCAGGTGCGGGACATGTGGGAGGTGCAGACGGGGCTGATGATGCTGGGCTCCAGCCAGTTCCTCGCCTCGCGCTTCGAGGGGGCCGAGCGGGCCTTTCTGGAGATGGGGAAGATGGGCGAGGAGCTGCACGCGCTCATGCACCAGGGGTGGGCGCACTCGTGGATTCCCATGTGCCGCTACCTGCGGGGCGAGGGCGAAGTCGGCGAGCTGTGCGCGGAGCTGGAGCAGGGCCTGCGCATCAGCATCGAGGTGCAGGACCTGGCCAACCAGTGCGCCAGCCTCAACCACCTGGTCAACGTGACGGTGCGCGAGCATCAGGTGGAGGAAGCGGGGTTGATGGCGGTGCGCGCGGACGAGGCGCTGTGGCGCTACCACGTGCTGGTGCCCTTCCTCCACATTGGCCTGGTCGACGCGGCGGAGGGCGCGCTGTTCGCGCTGGAGCAGGGCGCGGTGGCGGTGCCAAAGGAGACGCTGTGGGCCATCATCCGTCGCTGCCTGTTCAAGGCGCGGCTGTTGGGGCGGCGCTACCCGTACCTGAAGGGGCCCGCGATGCGGGTGACGGCGCGCGCGCTGGCGCTGAAGAAGGGCGGCAAGGCGGCGGAGTCGCTGTTCCTGCGCGCCATCGCCTTCCTGGAGGACACGCCGAACCGGTGGGAGACGGGCGTCGCGTACCATGACGCGGCCGTGGCGCTGCCGCACCGGCGTGTGGAGTTCCTGGCGCGGGCGCGCGACATCTTCCAGTCCATTGGTGCCCAGGCGGAGTTGCGGCGCCTGGACCGGTTGGAGGCGGAGCTGGGCCTGACGCCGCCTGCCCCGGTGGAAGCGCCTCGCGCCGTCGCGCTCAGGTGATGCGCTGGGGCTGAAGTCCGAGCGCCGCCATCTGCTTTGTGTCCCAGTCCTCCAGCGCGTCCATGCCGGCGATGTAGCGGCGGGCCGGGTTCTTCAGCGGGTTGCGGATGCTGAGGATTTCGGGCCCGGCGAAGAGGATGGTCTGCTTGTAGCGGGGCAGGTTGCTCAAGGTCAGCTTGGACCAGTAGTGCCGGGCGATGTTCGGCAGGCTCCCCAGCTGCGCGCAGAGCCGGTGGAAGTGGTCCACGACCTCGGAGGGGTGCAGGTTCTTCGGCCGGTGGCAGAGCGTGTAGCCGTCGTAGTCGCGACTGACGGTGCCGGGCAGGAGCCGGTCCTCGGCCTGCAGTTCTCGGAAGAACGGCGTCTCCGGGTATGGGCTGACGATGCCGAGGAAGGTGACGGAGAAGTACTGCAGGTCCGCGAGGTACTCGGGGATTTTCTCCAGGTACTCATTGGTGTCGCCGTCCGAGCCGACGATGAGGCCGAAGGACAGGAGGATTCCGGCGGAGAAGGTTCGGCGGATGACGGCGTCGACCTCGGAGAGCGTGTTCTGCCCCTTGTTCATCGCCTTGATGGACTCGGGGTTGAGCGACTCCAGACCGGTGTACACGTAGCGGCAGCCAGCCTTGGCCATCAGGTTCACCAGCGACGCGTCCTTGAGGACGTTGAAGGTGAGCGCGCAGCCCCAGGTCTTCTTGAGGGGAATCAGCGCCTCGCACAGCTCGCGCAGGTACTTGGGCGAGCCGCCCAGGTTGTTGTCGAGGAAGATGAAGGCGTCCTTCATCAACCCCAGGTAGTTGGGGTTCCAGCGCATGCGCGTCTGGATTTCGTCGATGACCTGCGCGACGGGGCGGTAGCGGTAGCGCTCGTGGCCGGTGAGGACGCAGAAGTTGCAGCGGAACGGGCAGCCGCGTGACGCCTCGATGCCGGGCAGGCGCACCTTGTTGTTCGTGAAGTCGATGAGCTCGTAGCGATACGGCTGGATGGCGGTGGGGCCGAGCGAGGGCCGCTCGTAGCGCTTCTGGAGCTGGCCCTTGTCGAAGTCCGCGATGAGGGCGGGGACGTTGGACTCGGGCTCACCGGTGATGACGGCGTCGAAGTACAGCGCCACGTCGTCGGGGAAGTGCGTGGCGTGGCGGCCGCCGGCGACGGTGGTCATTCCGCGCTGGCGGAACAGCGTGGAGAGCACCTTGGTGTGCTCGTAGTAGGAGTGCAGGTACGAGAAGAAGACCAGGTCCCAGTGCCGGTCCAACGGGATGTCCACCTCCTTCTCGTTGAAGACCTCCACCTCCGCGTGCTCGGGGCACAGGCCGGCGATCAGCTCCGGCACGGAGGACTGCATGATGGAGGGTTCCTTGATGCGCAGGCGCGTGGGGTGCGTGTACGTGGCGATGACGGCGATCCGCATGCGAGGCTGTGGCTCCAGGATGAAGCGGCGCGAGCGAGGATTCGCCGTCGACAGTCGGAGTCTCCCCCTCGTGAGACCGTGTTCCCAGAATCCTCCGGGTGAGCCGTCTTGGCAAAATGACAGCGGCTGTGTCCCGATGGACCCCCGCGTGTTTCAGGCCCCAGCTGGGGGGCGGGTCCGCAATTTCTCCCGGAGACATTCCGCCAATTCGGAACACAGCTGCTCGGGGAAGCCCGACAGGCCCGGCGTGTCGTTGCACTCCAGCAACACGAAGCGCCCCTCCTGCGTCTCCAGGAAGTCGAGCGCGACGATATCAGCCCCCAGGTGCTCCAGGGCCCGCCGGGTGTAGCCCACCAATTCCTCGGGAGCGTCGATGACCTGGTGTTTTCGCGTCTGGACGTTGGCCTTCCAGCCCGCGCCCGCGCGCGACATGGCCCAGAACTGGTCCCTGATGGCCAGGCAGCGCACGTCCCGCCGGTAGTCGATATAGGGCTCGACAGCCGCGTAGTCATCGGCGGCGAACAGCAGGTCCGCGACCTCGAACCACTCGGACTCTTTCCGCACCAGCGCCTTCCCGTAACCGCCATGGTGGTTGCCCACCTTCACGACGAACGGCGCGGGTCGGGCAATCCGGCGCACCATGTCGTCACCGAGCGCGACGTCGAAGGGGATGACGGGCAGGCCCGCCTCGCGAAGCTCGGCGAGCATGGACAGCCGGTCATGACACCGCACGAGCGTCTTCGCGGGGTTGACACACGGCACGCCGCTCAGCCGCACCAGGTCCAGGACCGTGCGATGGCGCGGGTCCGGACGGATGGCGCCCACGCGCCAGAAGACGCCGTCGACTCGCACCGCCGCCTCTCGGGTGATGCACCACAGGATGCCCTCGCGCAGCACCCAGGCGGAGTCCTGGAGTCGGACCGGGATGACCTCGGCCTCCGGGAACCAGGTCGGCCAGTGCCGCTCGCCGTTGACGACCACGATGTTGGGACGCATCTGTTCTCCGGAAAGCATCCACTGTTCGGAGGCTGGGGAAAAAGCGCCAAGGCGTCCGAGTGTACGGGCCTTGTTTGTTTTACGGCGACACCCCGACGGGGGCTCGCGCAATGTCTGACATCGTCCACGCTCGCCTGCGCGCGCGCCACGTCGGGTAGGCATTCACTTCGCGTCGCAATGTTTGAAGCGTCACTCGAATAGGCCACCTGGGGTGCGTTCTTTCTCTAGGATGACTGTGTCCGCGGTGACCCGCTCGCGACGCTCCCCCTCGACTCCTCACCCAACGAGCCCCCCTCATGCCCGTGACCTCCTGGAACATTGATTCATCCCATTCCTCTGTCCTGTTCATCGCCCGCCACATGGTGGTGGCGCGCGTGCACGGCCGCTTCGAGCGCGTCTCCGGCGTGCTGCGCGTGGACGCCGAGCGGCCGACCCAGGGCGAGGTCGAAGTGAGCGCGGAGACGGCCAGCATCTACACGGGCGCGCCGGACCGCGACACACACCTGCGCTCGCCCGACTTCCTCGACGCGGAAGCCGCGCCCAGGCTCACCTTCCGCAGCACGAACCTGGAGCCCACCGGAGGCTCGGGCTTCCGGCTCCTCGGCGAGCTGACCATCCGCAACGTGACGAAGCCCGTCGTATTCGAGGCGCGCCACACGGCCACGTCGAAGGACCCGTGGGGCAGCACGCGCCTCATCTACACGGCCAAGGGCACCATCAACCGCTCCGACTACGGCATCCGCTGGAACAAGACGCTCGACAACGGCGGGTGGCTCGTCGGCGAGAAGGTGGACATCGAACTGGACATCCAGGCCCTGCCCGCCGCGAGCTGAAGACGCGGCTCAAGGCGAGGGAAGGAAGTCGGCCAGCACGGCGGAGTGGTCCGAGCCGCCAAACCCACCGCCTCCTTCCCGCGCCGCGCGGAACGAGCCCGGCACATAGGTGCCGCCCGCCGCGTTCGCGACGAACAGGTGGTCGATGGCCTGCTTCTGCCCGGAATAGACATAGGTCCAGGTCTGGTCGTCCGGGCGGTCCTTCGCCACGCGCAGCAGCTGTCCATCGCGCTCCATGGCGGTGATGGGCGCCGAGCCGGGCACGTCGTTGAGGTCGCCGCCCATCACCACCAGCGCCTTCGGCGCGCGCGCGGCGGCCTGAGCGACGATGGTCCGCGTGGTGTCCGCCTCCGCGTAGCGACGGCCCGGGTCGTCATCCACCTTCGAGCGGAAGTGCGCGGCGAAGACGATGACCTCCTTGCCGTTCACGTCCAGATGTACCTCCAGCAGCTCGCGCGAGAAGCGCGTCGTCGAGCCATCCGGTCGCGTCAGGACGCGGTCCCGATGGCTTCCCACCGAGGTGATGGGGAAGGCGGACAGCACCGCCACGTCCACGGAGGCCGTCCCACCCGTCTCGCCCAGCACGGCGTGAGGAAACTCCGGCAGCCGCGCCTGGAGCGCGTCGAGCCCCACCTGGGTCTCCACCTCGGAAAGCAGCACGATGTCGGCGTCCAGCGTGGTGAGGGAACTCGCCAGCCGACCCACCTGGGCATCGAAGACGCCCGGCGTGGGCAGGGCTTCATACTCGGAGCCGCCGCACTTCCCTGAGTCGCAGACGGTGTCGAAGAGGCGATGAACGTTGAACGCCGCGATGCGCACGCTCCCCTCGGGCCGGACGACCTGGCCGCCGCCACAGGTGCCGGAGGGACACGGGTTCACCGGGCCTGGATTCTCCGGAGGGGGTCGCCCCTCACAGCCGAGGACGCCGAACAGCAGGCCCATGAGCAGCGGAGCACGGCGAAGAGAAGAGACGCACGCGCCGATGACTGCGGAGCGGTGCGGGCCACGGATGGGGAGCAGAGGCATTCGGGCGGGCACAGTACCACCGCGAAGTGGACCGGCCCCCGACGGCGAAGTGTCTCCGTCCTCGATTGCACTCGGGGCATGAGCTGCTAGGTTGCCGCGCGCCGTTGACGCCACCCGTCATTGTTTCAAGGGCGACCTCTCGTCGGGTCCCCGAGGGAGCGGGCGGTAGGGTGCTCGCGACGGGTGGGCGAGGTGACACTCCCCTTGGGATGTGTCGCCGGTTACGCCTTCATCAGGGATGCTGGGCGTGTACGGATGGTGCTGACTCTGTGGCTGGAGGCGTGGACATGTTCTGGGAGATTCTCATTGGCGCCGCGGTGATGACGCTCGTCACGGTGCTCTTCACGGGGCCCGGGATGTGGAGCTCCAGCTGGGGCTGGAAGAACGACAAGCAGAAGGGGAAGGACCCGTCCAAGCCGGACGTGTAGCCCCAGCGCTCCAGGTGCGGCCGGGCGAGCGTTTGGCCCTACGGCTCCGTGGCCACCATGCCCAGCCGCTGGCGAGCGCGGACCACCCGGGTGTCCAGCTCCGCGCGCTGCTCCTCGCTCAGCTTCGCGCGGCCCTGGCCCACGCCACCCTGGTGGATGAAGGTGCCTCGGCCCTGGAGCGCCGCTTGCGGCCCGCGCATGTCGAACCGCTCGTTGTGCTGCTTCATGTACGCGATGCCGCACCGCTCCAGGATGTTGCCCAGCCGCGACTCGTCGATGGGCAGCTCGCAGAACGCGGCCACACGCCTGACGCCCGCCTCCAGGTTCTCAATCAAGTCCTCGTAGCGCACGTGCAGGACGTTGGCGTCCTTCCGGTGCGGCCACCAGGACTCGAGGTGCCCGAGCCACGGGTTCTCCACATCCATCACCACCCGAAAGTAGCCCTCGAAGGGCAGGGGCGTGGCCTCCATCAGACAGTGGTGGTGGTAGAGCGAGCCCAGCGAGTCCGCCGCGTTGCGCGTGACGTAGATGATGCGGCTGTGCCTGGGCGGCTTGAGCTGCTGGAAGGGCAGGTGCGACTTCAGGATGCGCGGTGAGGGCAGCGAGTCCAGCAGGGGCTCCGTGGTGGCATCGCGGGGCAGGAGCTCCAGGAAGGGTGACACCTGATTGATGTGCTCGAACTCGCCCCGGCCTTGCGTGACGAGCTGGAAGACAATCATCTGCATCCACGTCGTTCCCGCCTTGGGGCTGGTGGCGATGTAGATGTCTCCGCGTCGCGGTTTGAGCCAGACATATCTCAGACGCACCCACCGGAGCCATTCGGCGGTCGCCAGCAGCCGCCCTGACAGCCACGTGAGTCCGATAATGGATTGACGCAGCAGGGAGCGCAGCCAGGGGCGACTGCGCGGCACGGAATGAGCCGGTGACGACATGAACGACGCACTATGCACAATCACGTCGACACAACCAACGCAGGATTGGCGTGGCTCGCCGAGGCGTCCAGGGAATCGGAAATTTTCAGTAATCTAGTCGCAGACGCCAGGGCAATCCGCACCTCCTGTGTTAGGGGAGCAGGAGTCCGTGGGGTCGTCGACGCACCGCGCATCAGGTCCGGAGGCGACGCAGCCGCCGAGAAAACCCCCGCAGCACTCGACGTAGCCGGCGGGAACGTCGCAGGTCGACGGGTAGGCGGAACAGTTCCCCGTCGCGGACCGGGCGAAGACGGTCACCTGCACGCACGCCCCTTCGTCGTCATCGTCGGAACCACAGGCGCTCCACAGCAGCGCGCCCAGCACCCATCCTGCCAGCGTCAGTGTCTTCATGAGGGGCATCTTGGAGACTCCAGTCCCTGCATTGCGCCGGGTTCCTTGGCGGATGTCGAGCGGATGACGTCATTTCACCCGAAGACCCAGCACGGCGCAGCTCTGTACTTCCCGCCGGGTTGCCCAGGAGGACAGGGCGGTGGCGGCCTCGCCGCGCTTTGGCGCTTCGCGACGAATGGGAAGTGGGCCGGCCACGCCGTGCCTGGACCCATACGTCGTGAGAGGTCCCATGTCGTCACTGACCTGTCGAGTCGCGACCACCCGGTGGGAGCTGGTTGACGCGCTGCTGACCCGTTGGACTGTCTTTGAAGAAGGAGCGCCGTCCTCGCGGTCTGGCGCGTCGCTCCTGTTGCGGTGAGCCGCTTCGACATGCTGGAGACCTCCGTGTGCCTGGTCGCCCACGCGGGCGCGGAGCCGGTGGCCACCTCTCGCCTGCTGTTGCCCAACGTCCGGGTGGATCGGGCCATGGGGGCTCGTGCTGGGCGAGGTCCCTCGCGGGTGGGCAACCAACCAGGCACGACACCCATCTTCATCAACACAACCACCCCGTGGGGTCACCCGGGCATGTCAGAGGCGCGGTGTAAGGGTGATACTTCATGGACTTCGCGACGCTCGAAACCCTGCGACTGAAGCATCCCGCATGGCGGCTGCTCGTCGCGGACCACGCCTCCCTCATCGTCAGCTTCCTCCACCGCGTCTTCGTCGAATCCAACGCCCGCGCCACGCCCCAACGGGAACTGGTGCTGCGCCTCGAAGACCATCTGCACGCCCTCCGCGAGCGGCGCGGGGAGGCCGCGTTTCCTCGAAGTGCTGGCGCGTATCTCGACGAGTGGGCCGCCGACAGCGCGGGCTGGCTGCGCAAGTTCTATCCGCCCGACACGGATGAACCGCACTTCGACCTGACGCCCGCGGCGGAGCGCGCCATCCGCTGGTTGAGCCAGCTCACCGAGCAGCCCTTCGTGGGCACCGAGTCCCGACTGCTCACTGTCTTCCATCTCCTCCAGGAGATGACCGAGGGCACCGAGCCCGACCCCGAGGCCCGGCTCGTGGAGCTGGAGCGCCGCAAGGCCGAAGTGGAGGCGGAGATCGCCCGCGTGCGCGCCGGCCACCTGGACCTGATGGATGAGTCCGCCCTCAAGGACCGCTTCCAGCAGATGTCCGACACCGCGCGCGGACTGCTGTCCGACTTCCGCGCGCTGGAGGACGGCTTTCATGCGCTGGACCGGCGCGTGCGTGAGCGCATCGCGACGTGGGAGGGAACGCGCGGCGAACTCCTGGAGACGGTGCTGGGCGAACGAGACGCCATCAATGGCTCCGACCAGGGGCGAAGCTTCCGCGCCTTCTGGGACTTCCTCATGTCCCCCGAGCGCAAGGAGGCGCTCACCCGGAACCTGGAGCGCGTGCTGGCCCATCCCGCCATTCAATCGCTCCAGCCGGACTCGCGCCTGCCGCGCATCCACTTCGACTGGCTGGAGGCGGGCGAGCACACCCAGCGCACCGTGGCGAGGCTGTCCGGTCAGCTCCGCCGCTTCCTGGATGACCGCGTCTGGTTGGAGAACCGCCGCATCCTCCAGGTGCTGCGCGGCATCGAGAAACACGCCCTCGCCGTGCGCACGCGGCCTCCCGCCTTGCCCCTCATGTCGCTCGACGAGCTGGCACCCACGCTCGAGCTTCCGCTGGAGCGTCCCATGTACTCACCGCCCGCGCGCACCCGGATGGCGGACGAGGAGGTGCTGGAGGCGACCGAGGACGTGCCCTCCGAGGCCCTCTTCAACCTCGCATTCATCGACAAGGCGCGGTTGAAGACGCACGTCCGGGAGGCCCTCCAGTCACGCGAGCAGATCTCCCTGGCGGAGCTGGTGCGGGAGCACCCCTTGCAACACGGCCTCGCGGAGCTGGTCGTCTACCTGAGCCTTGCCTCCGAGGACAGGCGCTCCTCGGTCGATGAGGCCCGTACGCAAGAACTCTTCTGGACCGACGCGAGCGGCCACCCGCGCCGCGCCACCCTTCCCCTGGTGCTCTTCCTCCGATGACGACCCCCGCTCCGCGTCCCTCTGAAGGTCCCGATGCCCTGTCACTCGTCGTGGTCTCCCTCTTGAAAGGTGTTGTCTACCGCGAGGACAACTCCGCGCTGTGGCAGTCCCTGCTCCAACTGCAAGCCCGCGTGCGGGACCAGGTGTCCGTGCTGGGCATGCGGTTGATGCTCGACGAGTCGGAGGGCCACGCGTTCTTGCGACAGCGCTCGGAGGGGGAGTGCGCATCCGAGCTGCCTCGGCTCATCGCGCGCAGGCAGCTAGGGTATGGCCTGAGCCTGTTGCTCGCGCTGCTGCGCAAGAAGCTCGCGGATGCGGACGCCGCGGCGGGGGGCGGGCGGTTGGTGCTCCGGCGCCATGAGCTGCAAGAGCTGGTGAGGCTGTTCCTCCCGGATGGCACCAACGAGGTCCGGTGGGTGGAGCGCGTGAATCAGGACATCGAGCGGGCGCTGGAGATGGGGTTCCTCCGAAGGCTGGGGGAGGAGGACACCTTCGAGGTCCGCCGCATCCTGAAGGCATTCGTCGATGCGCAGTGGCTGGAGGACTTCGAGCAGCGGCTCGCGGCCTACCGCGACCAGCTCGTCGAGAAACAACCTGGAGGTGTGGAATGAGCACGGTGCGTCCTCTCACGCAGGCGGACCTGTTGGATATCGGCGCGCCCAACGAGCGCGCGGGGTTTCGACTGCGCCGGTTCGAGGTCTACAACTGGGGCACCTTCCACGACCGCGTGTGGCACCTGGAGCTCCAGGGCGAGAGCGGGCTGCTCACTGGGGATATCGGCTCGGGCAAGTCGACGCTGGTGGACGGCCTGGTGACGCTGTTCGTGCCGCCCCAGAAGCTCGCCTACAACAAGGCAGCGGGCGCGGAGGCCCGGGAGCGCTCACTGCGCTCCTATGTGCGAGGCCAGTACAAGTCCGAGCGCGGCGAGGGAGGGCAGGGCGCCAGGCCCGTCTTCCTCCGCGACGCGCCGACGTACTCGGTGCTGCTCGCCCACTTCCACAACGAGGGTTATGGCCAGGACGTCACGCTCGCCCAGGTCATGTGGATGCGCGAGCCGGAGGGCCAGCCCGCGCGGCTGTACGTGGTCGCGGATGGGAAGCTCTCCATCACCGAGCACTTCTCTCGCTGCGGCTCGGACCTGAACGCGCTGAAGAAGCGCCTCAAGGACCTCTCGCGCGAAGTCCATGAGACGTTCCCTCCATATCAGGCGGCCTTCCGGCGACGCTTCGGGCTGGAGAACGAGCAGGCGTTGGACCTGTTCCTCCAGACGGTGTCGATGAAGTCCGTGGGCAACCTGACGGACTTCGTGCGCCAGCACATGCTGCCTCCCTTCGACGTGGAGACGCGGCTCGCGGCGCTCATGGGCCACTTCGATGACCTCCACCGCGCGCACGAAGCGGTCCTCAAGGCGAAACGGCAGGTGAGCCGATTGGAGCCGCTGGTGGCGGACCATGAGCGCTTCACCGCCCTGTCCACGGAGCTCGACGCGCTGCGAAGCTGCCGCGACGCCCTGCGGCCCTGGTTCTCCGAGCAGAAGGCGCGACTGTTCGAGGCGCGGCTGGCCAGCCTGGAGGCGGAGCGCGAGCAGGTGCGCCTCCAGGCGGAGCAGGTGCGGGAGCAGCGCGAGCGACACGGGGCGGACCGGGACAGGCTGCGTCAGTCCATCTCCGCCAACGGGGGAGACCGCCTGGAGACGGAGAAGGCGGAGCTGGTGCAGCGCAGACATGAGCGGGACGAGCGCCTGCGGAAGGCGGACCGCTACTCGCGGATGGCCCAGGCAGTGGGCCTGCCGGCCGCGACGGAGCTGGAGGTCTTCCTCTCCAATGCGCGCTCGGTCCAGTTCCAGCGCGAGGCGACCGCGAGCGAGCTGGCGGAGGTGCAGAACACCCGCACGGAGGTCGTCATGGACCTGCGTGACATGAAGAAGGCGCACGAGGCCGTGTCCGTGGAACTGGAGGCGCTGCGTCGTCAGCGCTCCAACATCCCGGCGCGATTCCTCCACCTCCGGGCCCGGCTGTGCGCGGACCTCCAGCTGTCCGAGGACGCGCTCCCGTTCGCCGGAGAGCTGCTGCGAATCCGCGACGAGGCGCGCGACTGGACGGGCGCCATCGAGCGCGTGCTGTACTCGCTGGGCGTGTCCCTGCTGGTGCCCGACTCCGACTACGCGCGGGTCAGTCAGTGGGTGGACCGCACCCATCTGAACGAGCGGCTCGTCTACTACCGCGTCCGGGAAGAGGGCCTGACGCGGGTGCCACCGTCACGGCCCGAGTCCCTTCCGCACAAGCTCGCCCTCAAGCCGGGCTCCAGCATGGCGCCGTGGTTGGAGGGGCAGCTCGCCCGGCAGTTCGACTACACCTGCTGCGACACGACGGAGCAGTTCGTTCGCTCACGTCAGGCGCTCTCTCGTTCGGGACAGGTGAAGTCGGGCGGGGAGCGGCACTTGAAGGACGACCGGCGCCGCATCGACGACCGCTCGCAGTGGGTGCTGGGCTGGACGAACGACACCAAGCGTCAGGCGCTGGAGTCGGAGTCCCGCGCCTTGGAAGCGAGAATCCAGGCGGCCACCGCGCGGTGGGAGGCGCTCGAACAGCGCCACGCGCGGCTGCAGACCCAGGGCGAGCAGTTGGGCCAGCTCGCCGTCTTCGACACCTTCCGGGAGCTCGACTGGCGTCTGGTCGCCAGCGACATCCAGCGGAGGGAGGAGCGACTCAAGGCCCTGGAGGGCGAGTCCGACGTGCTCAGGGGCTTCGAGCGGGAGCTCGACGCCGTCGAGAAGGAGCTGGCGGCGACCGAGCAGACCTTGAAGGCCGTGGAGAAGCGCCAGGGACGCCTGGAGGAGAAGGAGGACGCGACGCGGCGGACGCTGACGGCGTGCCAGCGAACGATGGGGGAGACGTCAGAGTCCATCCGGGCCTGCTACCCGCGCGTGGCCACGCTCAGCGCGGAGGGGCAGGGGGGCGCGGCGCTCGAAGCGGACGCGTGCGACGAGCGGGAGCGGCAGGTGCGCGAGCGGCTCCAGACGCGCATCGACAGCGAGGCGCGTAAGCAGGAGCGGGTGCGGGATGCCCTCCTTGCCGCGATGCAGGCGTATCGCACCGAGTTTCCGCTGGAGACCCAGGAGCTGGCGGCGAGCCTGGAGGCCGCGGCGGAGTACGTGGCACTGCTCGGCTCGCTGCGCGCGGACGACCTTCCGCGCTTCGAGGCGCGCTTCAAGAGCCTCTTGAACGAGAACACCATCCGCGAGGTGGCCAACTTCCAGGCGCAGCTCCACCGGGAGCGCCACGGCATCCGCGAGCGGGTGGACACCATCAACCGCTCGTTGCGGGCCATCGACTACAACCCGGACCGCTACATCGTCCTGGAGCTGGTGCCGACGGTGGACGCCGACATCCGCGAGTTCCAGCAGGACCTGCGCGCCTGCACGGAGGGCACGCTCACGGGCTCGGAGGATGACGCGTACTCCGAGCAGAAGTTCCTGGAGGTGAAGCGCATCATCGAGCGCTTCCGGGGGCGAGTGGGCGAGGCCGACGCGGATGCGAAGTGGACGCAGCGGGTGACGGACGTGCGCAACTGGTTCAGCTTCTCCGCCTCGGAGCGCTGGCGCGCGGATGACCAGGAGCACGAGCACTACGCGGACTCGGGCGGCAAGTCGGGCGGACAGAAGGAGAAGCTCGCGTACACGGTGCTGGCCGCGAGCCTGGCCTACCAGTTCGGCCTGCAGTGGGGCGAGACGCGCTCGCGCTCGTTCCGCTTCGTGGTCATCGACGAGGCCTTCGGGCGCGGCTCGGACGAGTCGGCGGCGTATGGGCTGGAGCTGTTCCGCCGCCTGGACCTGCAACTGCTCATCGTGACGCCGCTGCAGAAGATTCGCGTCATCGAGCCGTACGTGGCCAGCGTGGGTTACGTCCACAACGAGGAGGGCCGCCGCTCCCGGGTTCGCAACCTCACCATCGAGCAGTACCACGCCGAGCGAGAGGCCCGGAGCGCATGAGCCGGGTGCTCGCGTGGACCACTCCGGCGAACGTGCGGGAGCAGGTCCGGCGCGTCTGGGACTCGGGCCGCATCCTCTCGTCCCTGCTCTCCGGCGAGGCGCTCTTTCCGTTGACCCTTCGCCTGCGCCGGCCAGAAGGGGCGGAGCTGGCGGCCCGGTTCGACGAGGCCCGTCAGTGGGTCCGTGAGTGGGAGGGCGAGTCCCAGGGCGGCTCGGGTTTGCACGTGGAGTGGTCGGAAGTGCGCCACCGCCAGCTCGGAGCGAACCGGGTGCCCCGGTGCGTCATCGTCCCCACCCGGGAGAGCGCGCTCGTGTTGTTGCGCAAATCGAGCGAGGCCCGGCGCTTCGACGCGCTGGCGAACCAGACGCTTGCTCGCTTCCCGTCGCTGCGCGAGTGGTTGGTTCGGCGCCCCCAGGTGCTCCTGGAGCGCGAGGCCGAGTGGGCGCGGGTGCTCGTGGCGTTGGACTGGTTCCTCACCCACCCGCACTCCGGGCGGTACATGCGACAGGTGGACCTTCCTGGGGTGGACTCGAAGTTCATCGAGAAGCACCAGGGACTCCTGATGGACCTGCAGGAAGAGGTGCAGCCGTCAGTGCGCGAGCGCCTCCCGGTGCGTGACTTCGCGTCCCGTTTCGGCCTGCGCGCGAAGCCACTCCGCGTCCACTTTCGCTTCCTGGATCCGGCCCTCTATCTCAAAGGCCTGTTGTCGGACCTGACCGTGACGGTCTCCGAGCTGGCGGCGCTGCGGCCTCGCGTCGAGCGCGTGTTCATCACCGAGAATGACGTCAACGGCCTCGCGTTCCCCTGTGTCCCGCGGAGCCTGGTCATCCTCGGCCTGGGATACGCGCTGGAGCCGCTCGGCGCGTTGCCCTGGCTGTCCTCGACCTGCGTGTACTACTGGGGCGACATCGACACGCATGGCTTCGCCATCCTCGACCGATTGCGCGCGCACCATCCCCGCGTCCATTCCCTGCTGATGGACCGCGACGTGCTGCTGGCGCACACGGCGCACTGGGTGGAGGAGGACAAGCCTCACCGGGGCACGCTGTCGCGACTCACCGAGTCGGAGGCCGCGCTCTACGAGGACCTTCGCCATCAGCGGCTGGGCGAGCGCGTCCGACTGGAGCAGGAACACATCGGCTTTCGCTGGGTGGAGAACACCCTGGCCCGACTGTCCGCGTGAGTCAGGAGATGCCCCGGTTCGCTCGGGGACTCGTGTCTTGACGCACTGGGACCGCTTCGCTACGAAGGCGCGATGACTACAATCGTCGGTGTCGTAGGCCGTGAGATTCTCGACAGTCGCGGCAATCCCACTGTCGAAGTCGATGTCATCCTGGAGAACGGCATTCGCGGTCGCGCCGCGGTTCCCTCCGGTGCCTCGGTGGGCACGCACGAGGCCGTGGAGCTGAGGGACGGCGACAAGAGTCGCTACCTTGGCAAGGGCGTGCTGAAGGCCGTCTCCGCGGTGAACAACGAGCTGTTCAACGCGGTCCGCGGGATGAACGCGGAGGCGCAGCTCGAAATCGACCAGACGATGATTGCCCTCGACGGCACGCCGAACAAGAAGAAGCTCGGCGCCAATGCCATCCTCGGCGTGTCGCTGGCCGTGGCGAAGGCCGCCGCCGCCGCGCGCGGGTTGCCGCTCTACCGCTACGTGGGGGGCGTCTCCGCCAACCTGCTGCCCGTGCCGATGATGAACATCATCAACGGCGGCGCGCACGCGGACAACCCCATCGACTTCCAGGAGTTCATGATCATGCCCGTGGGAGCCAGGTCGCTCTCCGAGGCGGTGCGCATGGGCGCCGAGGTCTTCCACACCCTGAAGAAGGGCCTGTCCGAGGCCGGCCACGGCACCAACGTGGGCGACGAGGGCGGCTTCGCGCCGAACCTCAAGAACGCCGAAGAGGCGCTCGACTTCATCATGAAGTCCATCGAGAAGGCCGGCTACCGCCCCAACGAGGACATCGCCCTGGCGCTGGACTGCGCCGCCAGCGAGTTCTTCAAGGGCGGCGTCTACGACTACGAGGGCGAGGGCAAGAAGCGCTCCATCGAAGAGCACGTGAAGTACCTGGAGGGGCTGGCGGCGAAGTACCCCATCGTCTCCATCGAGGACGGGCTGGCCGAGGACGACATGGCCGGCTGGAAGCTGCTCACGGACCGCATCGGCAAGAAGATCCAGATTGTCGGCGACGACCTGTTCGTCACCAACGTGACGCGGCTGGCCGACGGCATCAAGAACGGCATCGCCAACTCCATCCTGGTGAAGGTCAACCAGATTGGCACGCTGTCGGAGGTCATGGCCGCCGTGGAGATGGCGCACAAGGCGGGCTACACCGCCGTGATGTCCCACCGCTCCGGTGAGACGGAGGACGCCACCATCGCGGACCTGGCCGTCGCCACCAACTGCGGTCAAATCAAGACGGGCTCGCTGTCCCGCGCGGACCGCACCGCGAAGTACAACCAGCTCATCCGAATCGAGCAGGAGCTGGGCAAGCAGGCCCGCTACGGCGGCCGCTCCGTGCTGCGCGTGGGTGCCTGAGGCGCGCGTCGGCGGCCGGGCGGAGTCGTCCGGCCGTCGTGCCGTCCGTCACGCGGGCGGGGAAGGTCCGCGTGACGGCGGGGCTCACGCCGCGAGCCCCAGGTTGCGCCGCACCGCGGGCTGCCTCACCTTCCAGATGAGGCTGTCGACGATGTAGTGGTGGAAGTTGAGCGTCTGGACGATGAGCAGGCTGGCCGCCGGAATCCACCCGAGTCCCTTGAGGATGAAGGTGTAGAGCAGCGCGGAAATCCCCACGCAGACCACCAGGTAGTGGAGCATCCGGCGGCTCTGGCTGAGCGTGGAGAGGAACGGGTGGGCCTGACTCACCTTGTCCCCGAAGCGGCGGTTGTGGAACAGCCAGACGATGAGGATGTACTGCGCGTTGTGCCACACGTTGAGGCCCAGCCAGCCCGTCTCCAGGCTGGGGATGACGAAGTAGCCCAGCGTGAACATGCCCGCGTGCGTGGCCAGATAGAGCGTCTGCACGGGGCTGCCGGTGCCGGAGCGCAGCGCGCGGACCTGGAATACCGCCCAGGCGGCCACCGCCACCAGCGCGCTGGCCGCGGCCACCCAGGCGACTTCCTGGGGCACCGGCAGCATGCGCACGTCCAGCTTGAGGAACGTGGTGGAGCCCTGCGCGGAGCGGTGGAGCAGGCCCGCCAGGGGCAGGAGGTAGAGCATCCACACGGTGGCCGGATTGTCCGAGGGTGGCCTGCGCGAGGCCCGGTCCAGGATGCGGCTGACGCCGTAGCTCTGCCGCAGGTAGTGCCACCCCTGCCAGTAGAAGTAGATGCTCATCAGCGGCCAGACGCCCGCGAGCTTGTACACGGTGAACGTCCCCGTGAAGACGAGCAGCGGCAGCACCCAGATGTGGAAGCGGTGCTGCTGCCGGCTCTCCCCGTCGAAGCCCAGCCGCGTGAAGGTCGACACCACATGGTGGTAGCCGAGCAGCCACACGTCGATGGTCAGCAGCAGCGGGAATAGCGAGGGTTTCGCCAACGCGGCCAGGGCGAAGACACAGCCCAGTCCCGCGGTTCCCACGATGAAGAGAAGGTCGAAGCGGGGATTGCGAACCCAACCCCACGACAACTCCGCGGTGTCCGTCCGTGCGCTCACGGCGTCGGATGATACGGCTTGTGCCGAGGGCCTGTAAATCATGCAATGTCGGCAAGTGTGGTCATGGGCAATCAGGGATGATAATTCTTCTGGTCTGGTAATGATGTGTCGGATTGTTTTGATTGTCTTCACAGGTCCGACGGCTTGATGCAGAGTGCTCGCATCTCCACCCGAGGGGAGCGCCCGTGAAGACACTTCTCGTCACCCAGGCGGACCTGCGCAGGCTCGTGCAGGAGGTTGGAATCGATGCCCTGATGGACCAGGTCATCGAGGCGGTGGAAGGCGCCTTTCGCGCGTTCGACACGTCCCGGACGGAACTGCGGCAGCGCGACGGTTTCACCCTGCGCAATGCTCGGACAGGCGTGCTGGAATGGATGCCAGTGATGCGCCAGGGGGAAACAATTACAATCAAGGTGGTGGGCTACAATCCGTTGAATCCCAGACGCTATGGGGTTCCCACCATTATCGCGACGAACAGTGTCTATGACTGTGAAACGGGGCATTTGAGGGCGGTGGTGGACGGGGTGCTGGCGACGGCGTTGCGCACGGGGGCGGCGTCCGCCATCGCGAGCCGCCACCTGGCGCATCCGGAGAGCCGGGTGGTGGGGCTGGTGGGGTGCGGGGCGCAGGCCGTCACGCAGCTGCACGCGTTGTCCCGCGTGTGGCCCGTGGAGCGGGTGCTTGCCTTTGACGTGGACGCGGCGGTGCAGCGCTCCTTTCCCAAGCGGGTGGGGTTCCTGGGGTTGGATGTTCGCGCGGCGCCACGGGAGGCGGTGGAGGCGGAGGCGGACATCCTGTGCACGGTGACGTCCGTGGGGGTGGGTGAAGGGCCGGTGCTGGAGGACGGGCGATTGCGGCCGTGGGTGCACGTCAACGCGGTGGGCTCGGACCTGCCGGGGAAGGTGGAGCTGCCTCGCTCGCTGCTGGAGCGCAGCCTGGTGTGCCCGGACTTCCTTCCCCAGGCGCTCGTCGAAGGGGAGTGCCAGCAGCTCCAGCCCGAGCAGATTGGGCCGGGCATCATCGAGGTCGTGCAGCATCCCGAGCGCTACGAGGACTGGCGCAAGCGGTCCACGGTGTTCGACTCCACGGGCTTCTCGCTGGAGGACGAGGCGGTGACGCGTGTCCTCACGGAGCTGGCCCGGCGATATGGGCTGGGCATGGACGTGGAGCTGGAGTGCCTCGCGGGGGATGCGATGGACCCGTATGACCTGCTCCTGCCGGGGCGCGGGGTCGAGCCAGGTCAGGGTGAGCCGGGTGACTCCCGGCACAAGTTCCGCGTGGCCTGACGCACGCATCCGGTCTCTTCCTCTCATTGCCTCTCACGCGGGAGTCCCGCATCCCGGTTGCCGGTGTCACGGGACTTCACGAGGACCCGAGGAGCACCATGTCGCAGAGCGAGCAGTCCACCCGCACGAAGGTGGAGCGAGCGGGGCGTCGGCCTCCGTTGGTGCACCAGCCGCACGGTGGCGTGGTGGAGCAGTCCTTCGCGCAGCAGCGACTGTGGTTCCTCGCGCAGCTCGACCCGGATGGGTCCGCCTACAACGCTCCCTTCGCCGCGAGGCTGAAGGGGCGGCTGGACGTTGGAGCGCTGGAGGACGCGTTCCGCGAGGTGGTGAGGCGGCACGAGTCACTGCGGACGACGTTCGGCGAAGTGGACGGGCGGCCGGTGCAGCGAATCCACGAGGCGGTGGAGTTCAGCCTGCGAGTGGAGAAGGTGGAGGAAGGGGGCGTGCTGGCGCGAGTGGAGGAGGAGACGCGCGGGCCGTTCGACCTGGAGCGAGGGCCGCTGCTGAGGGCGAAGGTGCTGAAGGTGGGGGAGGCGGAGCACGTGTTGGTGTGGGTGGTGCATCACATCGTGTTCGACGGGTGGTCGGTGGGAGTGCTGGAGAGGGAGTTGAGCGAAGCGTACGGGGCGAGGGTGAGAGGGGAGGAGGGGGAGGAGCGGGGCCTGGAGGTGCAGTACGCGGATTACGCGAGGTGGCAGCGGGAGTGGCTGAAGGGGGAGGTGCTGGAGAAGCAGTTGGCGTGGTGGAAGGAGGAGTTGGCGGGAGCGCCGCTGGTGCTGGAGCTGCCGACGGACCGCCCGAGGCCCGCGGTGCAGACGTTCGCCGGAGCCTTGAAGTGGATGGCCCCGCTCGAGGCGTTGGAGGGCCCCCTGCGCGAGCTGAGCCGGAAGGAAGGGGTGACGCTGTACATGACGCTGCTGGCGGGGTTCCAGGCGTTGCTGTCGCGCTACAGCGGGCAGCGGGACATCGTCGTCGGTTCTCCCTTCGCGGGACGCGGCTCCAGGGACCTGGAGGGGATGATCGGCTTCTTCGCCAACATGCTGGCGCTGCGAGCACGCGTCGAGGATGTGTCGTTCCAGGAGTTGCTCAAGCGGGTGCGGCGCACGTGCCTGGGTGCGTTCGCGCACGAGGAACTGCCGCTCGAACAACTGGTGGACGCGCTCCAGCCGGGGAGGGACTTGAGTCGCTCGCCCCTCTTCCAGGTGGCCTTCGTGCTCCAAGGCGAGCCGGCCTCGGCGTTGGCGCTCGAAGGCGCGGACGTCTCGGACCTTCCGCTGGAGCCGGGCGTGTCGAAATTCGACCTCACCCTGTTCGCGCGGGAGACGCCCCGAGGGTTGGTGACGTACTGGGAATACAACACGGACCTCTTCGATGAAGAGACGGTGACGGAACTGGCTGAGCGCTACGTCCGGTTGCTCGAGTCGGTGGTGGCACATCCCGAGCAGCGCGTCTCGGAGCTGCCCCTGCTGAGCGCCAGCGAACGTGAGCAGCTCCTGGTGGCGTGGAATGACACGCGGACGGAGTATCCCCGCGAGGCGAGCATCCACGAGGTGTTCGAGGCGCAGGTGGCGCGCACGCCCGACGCCGTCGCGGTGGAGTTCGAGGGCGCGCACCTGACCTATGCCGAGCTGAATCGGCGGGCCTGGCAGCTCGCGCGGCTGCTGCGGCAGCGGGGTGTGGTGGCCGGAAGTCGCGTGGGGCTGTTCACGCGGCGCTCGCTGGAGATGGTGGTGGCGACGCTTGGCATCCTCAAGGCCGGCGGGGCGTATGTGCCGCTGGACCCGTCGTATCCCGTCGAGCGGCTGGCCTTCATGTGCGAGGACGCGGGGCTCCAGGTGCTGCTGGTCCAGCCCTCGTTGCGTTCGCGGCTCCCCGCCATGGCCATGCACATCCTGCCGCTGGAGTTTTCATCGGAGCCGGCTGACTCGGAGGACGACGAGGCGCCGGGCGTGCCCGTCCCACCGGAGGCGCTGGCGTACGTGATGTACACCTCCGGCTCCACCGGAAGGCCGAAGGGCGTGTGCATTCCACACCGGGCCGTGGTCCGACTGGTGAAGGGCGCTCACTTCGCCGAGCTGGGAGCAGGGGAGGTCTTCCTCCAACTGGCGCCCATCTCCTTCGACGCCGCCACGCTGGAGCTGTGGGGCCCGTTGCTCAACGGAGGCAGGCTGGTCGTCTTCTCCGAGCACTCGCCTTCGGTGGAGGATTTGGAGGGCGCGCTGTCGCGCCATGGCGTCACCGCGCTGTGGCTCACCTCCGCGTTCTTCGAGCAGGTGATGGCCACCCGGCCCGAGGCCCTGGCGAGCGTGCGTCAGGTCCTCACGGGAGGTGACGTGGTGTCGCCGGGAGCCGTCCGCGCGCGGCTGGCGCGGGGTGGAAGCGTGGTCAACGGCTATGGCCCCACGGAGAACACCACCTTCACCACCACCCATCGGCTCACGGACCCGGCGCGAGTCGGCACGTCGGTGTCCATCGGTCGGCCCATCTCCAACACGAACGTCTACGTGCTGGACGCGGCCCTGGAGCTGGTGCCGGTGGGCGTGTGGGGCGAGCTGTACACAGGGGGCGATGGACTGGCGTGGGGCTATCTCCGACGGCCCGAGCTGACCGCGGAGCGCTTCGTGCCGCATCCCTTCAGCGCGGAGCCGGGAGCCCGGCTGTACCGCACGGGAGACCGGGTGCGCTTCCTGCGCGACGGGACGCTCGAGTTCGCCAGCAGGCTGGACGGTCAGGTGAAGCTCCGAGGCTTTCGCATCGAGCTGAGCGAGGTGGAGGCCGCACTTGCCGCGCATCCCGAGGTGCGTGAGGTGGCGGTGCTGGCCCGGGACGATGGGCCCGGAGGTCGGTGGCTCGTCGCGTACTTCGTGCCCTCCGTGGGAGTGGCGCTGACGCCCCAGGCGATGCGCACGCACGCGCAGGCACGGCTGCCCGAGTACATGGTGCCCTCGGCCTTCGTCCCGCTGCCGGCCTTCCCCCTGACCTTGAACGGGAAGCTGGACAGGACGGCGCTGCCATCACCGCGAGCGGAGGACGCGCGAGGTGAGTACGTGGCACCGCGCACGGCGATGGAGCAGGTGGTGGCCGATGTGCTGGCGCCGTTGTTGGGCCTCTCGCGGATGGGCGTGGAGGACCACTTCTTCGAACTGGGGGGACACTCCCTGCTGGCGACACGGGCTGTGTCGCGGTTGCGCGAGGTGCTGGGCCGGGAGCTGCCCGTGCGAGTCCTGTTCGAGTCTCCCACCGTGACGCGGCTCGCGGAGCGACTCGAGGAAAACCATGGCGCGCAGCCGCCACCCCTGACGCACCAGCCGCATGGTGGCGTGGTGGAGCAGTCCTTCGCGCAGCAGCGGCTCTGGCTCACCTCGCAGCTCGACGCGGGAGGGATTTCCTACAACGTCCCCTTCGCGCGGCGGCTGAGCGGCCGGCTGGATGTGCAGGCACTGGAGGACGCGTTCCGCGAGGTGGTGAGGCGACACGAGTCACTGCGGACGACGTTCGGCGAAGTGGACGGCCGGCCGGTGCAGCGAATCCAGGAGGCGGTGGAACTGGAGCTGCGCGTGGAGGAGGTGGAGGAAGGGGACGTGCTGGCGCGAGTGGAAGAGGAGGCGCGCGGGCCGTTCGACCTGGAGCGGGGGCCGCTGCTGAGGGCGAAGGTGCTGAAGGTGGGGGAGGCGGAGCACGTGTTGGTGTGGGTGGTGCATCACATCGTGTTCGACGGATGGTCGGTGGGAGTGTTGGAGCGGGAGCTGAGCGAAGCGTACGGGGCGAGGGTGAGAGGGGAGACGGGGGCGGAGCGAGGCTTGGAGGTGCAGTACGCGGACTACGCGAGGTGGCAGCGGGAGTGGCTGAAGGGGGCGGTACTGGAGAAGCAGTTGGCGTGGTGGAAGGAGGAGCTGGCGGGAGCGCCGCTGGTGCTGGAGCTGCCGACGGACCGCCCGAGGCCCGCGGTGCGGACCTACCAAGGCGCACTGAAGCGGGTCGCGCTGCCAGCGGGGCTGGAAGGGGCGCTGCGCGAGCTGAGCCGGAAGGAGGGGGTGACGCTGTACATGACGCTGCTGGCGGGGTTCCAGGCGTTGCTCTCGCGCTACAGCGGACAGACGGATGTGGTGGTGGGGACGCCGATCTCCGGGAGGAACTGGAGGCAGGTGGAAGCACTGGTGGGGTTCTTCGTGAACACGCTGGTGGTGAGGACGCAGACGCAAGGGGCGAGCTTCCGGGAGCTGTTGAGGAGGGTGAGGCGCGCATGCCTGGGAGCGTTCGCGCATCAGGACCTTCCGTTCGAGCAGTTGGTGGACGCGCTCCAGCCGAGCCGGGACTTGAGTCGCTCGCCACTCTTCCAGGTCATGTTCGTCATGCCTGGGCCCACGGCTCCGCTGGCCCTGTCCGGCCTCGCCGTGGAGGAGCTGAGCTTCGAGCCGGGCATGGCGAAGTTCGACCTGACGTTGTTCGCGTGGGAGACGCCTCGCGGGTTGGTGACGTACTGGGAATACAACACGGACCTCTTCGACGCTGAGACGGTGTCGCGCATGGCGGGCCACTACGGCCGGCTGCTGAGCGCGGCGGTGGAGACCTCGGAACGACAGGTCTCGGAGCTCCCGCTGCTCGGAGACTCCGAGCGACAGCGCTTGCTGGTCGACTGGGGCTCGCGCCAGGACTCCACCTATGTGCCGGGGCTGATGCACCAATGGGTGGAGGCCCAGGTCTCGCGAACGCCTGATGCGGAGGCCGTCACGGACGGCACACGCTCGCTGACCTATGCGGAGCTGGACGCGCGCGCGAACCAGCTCGCGCACCACCTGGTGGCGCTCGGGGTTCCTCCCAATGGCTCGGTGGGTTTGTGTCTGGACCGGAGTGGACTGGAGATGCCTGTGGCGGTGCTCGCCACCTTGAAGGCGGGCGCGGCGTTCCTTCCATTGGACCCGACCTGGCCCGTCGAGCGACTGGCGCTCATGCTGGAGGATACGCGTGCGCCCGTGGTGCTGGCGCAGTCGCACCTCGTCGCCGCGCTGCCGCCGAACACCGGCGCTCGCATTGTCTGCCTGGAAGACGAAGGCCCCGCCATCGCCCGTCGTCCCACGATGGCTCCGCGTGTCGACGTCTCGCCGGAGACACACTGCTACTTCGTCTACACCTCGGGCAGCACGGGGCGACCGAAAGGCATCGTCATGTCCCACCGCGCGGTGGGCAACATGCTCTGGTGGTTGCTGCGGCGCACGGTGAAGCCGGACGCCACCACGCTCCAGTTCGCTTCGCTCAACTTCGATGTCTCCTTCCAGGAGTTGTTCGGCACCTGGTGCCTGGGCGGGCGCGTCCTGCTCATCACCCCCGAGTTGCGCCGGGACCCCAGTGCGATGCTGCGGTACATGGTGCGTCACCGGGTGGAGCGACTGTTCCTGCCCTTCGTCGCGCTCCAGGCTGTGTGTGACGCGGCCGGTGCGGAGGATGTGTTGCCGCCGCTGACGGAGGTGGTGACGGCGGGCGAGCAGCTCCAGGTGACGCCCGCGCTGGTGGCCTTCTTCGAGCGGCTCCCTGGCTGCGTGCTGGAGAATCAGTACGGGCCCTCGGAGGCGCACGTCGTGACTGCCTGGAGGGCATCGGGCCCACCGTCGTCATGGCCCGCGCTGCCTCCCGTGGGGGAGCCCATCACCAACGTGCGGCTCTATGTGCTGGACGCGAAGGGCGAGCCCTGTCCCCTCGGTGTCCCAGGGGAAGTGGGCGTCGCCGGTGCCAGCCTCGCGCATGGCTACCACGGCCGTCCGGACCTGACCGCGGACCGCTTCCTTCCGGACACGCTCGGCGCCGCATCGGGCGAGCGCTATTACCGTACGGGGGACAGGGCCCGCTGGCTCGCGGATGGGAACCTGGAGTTCCTCGGCCGCCTGGACGGCCAGGTGAAGCTGCGCGGGTTCCGCATCGAGCTGGGCGAAGTGGAGGTGGTGTTGCGAGCCCTCCCTGGTGTGCGAGACGCGGTGGCTGTCGTCCGCGAGGACGTGCCGGGAGATCGGCGGCTCGTGGGCTACGTCGTCTTCCAGGAAGGCCAGCGGCTTGAGCCCTCCGAGCTGCGCACGCAACTGCAGGCGAAGCTGCCCGAGTACATGGTGCCGTCGGCCTTCGTGTCGCTGCCCACGCTTCCGTTGGCGCCGACGGGAAAGGTGGACCGCAAGGCCCTGCCCGTGCCGCGTGCGGAGGAGTCTCGGGGTGGCTACGTGGCGCCGCGCACCGCGATGGAGCGTGTGGTCGCGGAGGTCTTCGGCCCGTTGCTCGGACTGGAGCGCGTGGGCGTTGAGGCCCACTTCTTCGAGCTGGGAGGACACTCGCTGCTCGCGACGCAGGCGGTGTCGCGCCTGAAGGAAGTCATCGGTCGCGAACTCCCTGTCCGGGTGCTGTTTGAGTCCCCCACGGTGGCCCAGCTCGCGGAGCATCTGGAAGACGTGCTGGAGGATGCGAGGGGCGCGGCACGGCCGCCATTGGTGCGAGGGCCTCCGAGTGCCGTGGCGGAGCAGTCCTTCGCGCAGCAGCGGTTGTGGTTCCTCTCCCAGCTCGATGCCGAGGGGTTCTCCTACAACATGCCTTTCGCCGTGAGGCTGACGGGGTCTCTGCACGTGAAGGCGCTGGAGGAGGCGTTCCGCGAGGTGGCGAGGCGGCACGAGTCACTGCGGACGACATTCGGCGAAGTGGACGGCCGGCCGGTGCAGCGAATCCAGGAGGCGGTGGAACTGGAGCTGCGCGTGGAGGAGGTGGAGGAAGGGGACGTGCTGGCGCGAGTGGAGGAGGAGGCGCGCGGGCCGTTCGACCTGGAGCGAGGGCCGCTGCTGAGGGCGAAGGTGCTGAAGGTGGGGGAGGCGGAGCACGTGTTGGTGTGGGTGGTGCATCACATCGTGTTCGACGGGTGGTCGGTGGGAGTGCTGGAGCGGGAGCTGAGCGAGGCGTACGAGGCCAGGGTGAGAGGGACGGCCGTCGACGAACGGCGTCCGGAGGTGCGGTACGCGGACTACGCGAGGTGGCAGCGAGAGTGGCTGAAGGGGGAGGTTCTGGAGAAGCAGCTGACGTGGTGGAAGCAGCAGCTCGCCGGCGCACCGCCTGTGTTGGAGCTGCCCACCGACAGGCCACGGCCCGCCATGCAGTCATTCAACGGGGGCCATCTCGCGGTGCGACTGCCTCCGGAGCTGGCGGGGGCGCTGCGCGAGCTGAGCCGGAAGGAGGGGGTGACGCTGTACATGACGCTGCTGGCGGGGTTCCAGGCGTTGCTCTCGCGCTACAGCGGACAGACGGATGTGGTGGTGGGGACGCCGATCTCCGGGAGGAACTGGAGGCAGGTGGAGGCGCTGGTGGGGTTCTTCGTGAACACGCTGGTGCTGAGGACGCAGACGCAAGGGGCGAGCTTCCGGGAGCTGTTGAGGAGGGTGAGGCGCGCATGTCTGGGAGCGTTCGCGCATCAGGACCTTCCGTTCGAGCAGTTGGTGGACGCGCTCCAGCCGAGTCGGGACCTGAGTCGCTCGCCACTCTTCCAGGTCATGTTCGTCATGCCTGGGCCCACGGCTCCGCTGGCCCTGTCCGGCCTCGCCGTGGAGGAGCTGAGCTTCGAGCCGGGCATGGCGAAGTTCGACCTCACGCTCTTCGTGCGCGAGCTCCCTCAGTCGCTCGTGACGTACTGGGAATACAACACGGACCTCTTCGACGAGGAGACGGTGTCTCGGATGGCGGGCCACTACACGCGACTGCTCCAGGCCGCGCTCTCCCAGCCTGGACAGGACGTGGAGGCGCTGCCGTTGCTGGGGGAGGCCGAGCGACGCCGCTTGCTCGTCGATTGGAACGCCACCGAGGCGCCTCGGTCCTCGGCGTCCTGTGTGAATGCGCTCTTCGAGGCGCACGCCGCGCGCACGCCCGATGCGGTCGCTGTCCGCTTTGGCGAACACTCGCTCACCTATGGCGAGCTGAACCGGCAGGCGAACCGACTCGCGCGATTCCTCCGCCGGGGTGGTGTGGGCGCTGACGTTCCGGTGGCCCTGTGTGTCCGACGTTCGCTCGACCTGGCTGTGGGAGTGCTCGGAGTCCTCAAGGCGGGCGGCGCGTATGTCCCGCTGGACCCCTCCTATCCACGGGAGCGCCTGGAGTGGATGCTCCGCTCCTCGGGTGCCACATGGTTGCTCACGCAGTCCACGCTCTCCGACGTGTTGCCGGACGGCGTGGCGCGCAGGCTCGACCTCGACACGGAGGCGGCGCGTTTCGCGGAGGAGCGCTCGGCGGACCTGGAGCCGCTGGCGGGCCCGGAGTCGCTCGCCTACGTCATCTACACCTCGGGCTCCACCGGTACGCCCAAGGGGGTGGCCATGCCTCACGGGCCTCTGCTCAATCTCGTGCAGTGGCAGCTCGGCGCGTCCACGCTTCCCAGGGGGAGGACGCTCCAGTTCTCCCCGCTGAGCTTCGACGTGAGCTTCCAGGAGCTGTTCTCCACCTGGGCGGCGGGAGGGGAGCTGGTGCTCATCACCGAGGACCTGCGCCTGGATGCGCACGCCCTGCTGGAGCTGATGGACCGGTGTGAAGTCGAGCGCCTCTTCCTGCCCTTCGTCGCGCTCCAGAACCTGGCGGAGGTGGCGGACCGCGAAGACTTCGTGCCGCGACGGCTCCGCGAAATCGTGACGGCGGGAGAACAGCTTCGGGTGACGCCGGCCCTGCGTCGCTTCGCGCGGAGATTGCCTGGGTGTGTCCTGCACAACCACTACGGGCCCACGGAGTCGCACGTGGTGACGGCCCACACGCTGGCCGGGGACCCCGAGTCATGGCCCGACCTGCCCTCCATCGGACGCCCCATCGCGAACGCCCGGGTCCATCTGCTGGACGCGCGACAGGCACCTGTTCCCCTCGGTGTTCCCGGGGAGATGTACCTCGGAGGTGACGCGCTGGCGCGTGGCTATCTCCACCGGCCGGACCTGACGCTGGAGCGTTTCGTTCCGGACCCGCTCGACATTTCTCCCGGTGCGCGGCTGTACCGCACGGGTGACTTCGCGCGGTATCGGCAGGACGGGACGCTTGAGTTCCTCGGTCGACGCGACGCGCAGGTGAAGGTGCGTGGCTATCGCATCGAACTGGCCGAAATCGAAGCGGTGCTCGCGCGCCACCCGGCGCTGAAGGACTGCGTGGTGGAGGCGCGCGCGGATGGCTTGGGCCTCACGCGACTGGTGGCCTATGTCGTGGGCGGGGAGGGCGGTCCGCCAGCGGCCCCTGAGCTGCGGAGCTTCCTCAAGCAACGACTGCCCGAGTACATGGTGCCTGGCCACTTCGTGCCGTTGGACAGGTTGCCGCTCACGCCCAGCGGCAAGGTGAACCGGCGCGCGCTGCCTGCTCCGGGGGGCGAGGTGGCTGCCCGCTTGGTGGAGCGAGTCCCGCCGCGAACGTCGCTGGAGCTTCAGCTTGTCCGCGCCTGGGAGGAGACGCTGGGCCTGCATCCCGTGGGCATCCGCGAGGACTTCTTCGAACTGGGTGGGCACTCGTTGTTGGCCGTGCGGCTGCTCGGACGGATTCGCGGGCTGACGGGGCGGTCGCTTCCGGTGGCGACCTTGTTTCAGGGTGCGACGGTGGAGCGCATCGCGGGCCTGTTGCACCAGGACCAGGTGCCGACGTCGTCGCTGGTGGAGCTGCGGAGCGGAAGGACGAAGCGGCCCTTTTTCTGCATCCACCCCGTGGGTGGAACGGTGCTCGCGTACGCGGAGCTCGCGCACCAGGTGGGGCCCGACCAGCCCTTCTACGGCTTGCAGGCACCGGGGCTTGACGGAGAGGCGCCGACCCTCGACAGCGTGGAGTCCCTGGCGGCCCACTACCTGCGCGCCGTTCGCACTGTCCAGCCTCGTGGGCCCTACCTGCTCGGTGGATGGTCCTTGGGCGGCACGCTCGCGTTCGAACTGGCGCAGCAACTTCAGGAGCAGGGCGAACAGGTGGACCTGCTGGTGCTCATCGACACCTATGCGCGAGCCCATCCCGGAGGTGCGGTGGACCGGGAGTGGCTGGAGCCCACGAGGTTGGGCGCGCTCTTCTTCAGGGACCTGCTGCGGGCGGCGGGCGCGGACCTTCCGTGCTCCGAGGACGCGCTCTCACAGCTCGCTCCGGAGGACTCACTGCGTCTCCTGGAAGAGGCCGGTCGCAAGGCGGCGGCCCTGCCCGAGTCGGGCCTCAGCGCGCTGCGCGAGGTGTTCGAGTCCAATCTGCGAGCCGCATGGCGCTATGTGCCCCGGCCGTACACCGGCACGTTGCTCTCCATCGAGTCGGGCGAGTCACCCCATGCTCACGAATGGGAGCTGCTGGCGAGGGGCGGCGTGGAGGTCCACACGCTGCCCGGAGACCACTACGCACTGCTGCGGCTTCCGGGAGTGCAGCAGCTCGCCGCGATTCTGCGCGATGCGCTCGCGCGAGCCCAGGCGAAGACCCAGCCCCGGAGTGTGTCCGCATGAGCCGCGCTCAGCGCGAAGGACGTGGCGAGCGAGGCCTCCCTCGAAGCGAGCCGACCCCAGAGTGTGGCCGCATGCGCCGCGCTCAGCGCAAAGGACGTGGCGAGCGAGACCTCCCTCGAAGCGAGCGGACCTCGGAGCATGGCCGCATGCCCCGCACTCAGGTCGAAGGAGGAGGCAATCGCGCCTCCAGTGACGCGAGTCTCCCGGGCAGCAGCACGCGAACGCCCAGGGCCAGCGCGAAGAAGAGCAGTGCCGCGCATGCGGTGACGGCGCGCAGTCCCAGTCGGTCTCCCAGCGCTCCCTGCAACCACACCCCGCCCGAGTACCCGAGGTTCAGGACCAGATTGAACAGGCCGCTCACGCGCACCTGGAGCTCCGCGCTGGCGCGACCCTGGCACAGCGTCCTCAATCCCCCCACGGCAAGCAGATACAACGCGCCGAGGATGAAGAGCGAGACACCCGCGAAGGCCACGGTCGGCGACAGCCAGTACGTGGCGGCCACGGGCCCCAGCAGGAGCAGCGTCCTTTCCAGCAGAGGACCGCGTCCCCAACGCTCGGCCAGTGTCCCCGCCAGTACGGCGGCGGTGACCGCTCCCACGCCCTGCACGGTCGTGAGCAGCGACGCCGTGGCCGCGTCTCCATGGAGCACCCGCAGCGCGAGCACCGGCACCAGCGCGATGAAGGGAGAGATGAGCGCGGCCACTCCCAGCGTGCCACCCAGCGCCGCGGCGATGCCCACGTCCTCACGCGCCGCGAGCAGCCCGCGCTTCACGCCACTCCACAGGCCCTCACCGGGCCTCGTGCTCCCTCGACTCACCGGCCCCATCCACGCCAGCGCCACCAGCACGGCCACGAAGGAAATCGTGTTGATGAGAAATGCCCACGCCACGCCGCCTCGCGTGAGGACGATGGCCGCGAGCGCCGGGCCGAAGATGCGTCCCAGGTTGGCCTGCGCCAGGTCCAGACTGAGGCCACTGTGAAGCTGCTCGGGCGGGAGAATCACGGCCGTCATCGCCGAGAAGACCGGCAGGGTCAGCGCGCTCATGCAGCCGTGCAGGACGCAGAGGATGGCCAGGGGCGTGAGCGTGAGCTGCCCCATGGCGGCCAGCGCCGCGAGCGCCCCGGCTATCAGCGCCTGACCCAGCGTGCACACCGCCAGATACGCGCGCCGGTCAAACCGGTCCGCCAGTGTTCCCGCGAGCGGAACGAGGACGATGGAGGGCAGGAACGCCAGCGCGGTGATGCGGCCCATCCACTCCGCGCGCCCCGTCGTCTCCGTCACGTAGATGCCGAGCGCGACCAGCTCCATCCACGTCCCCAACGTGGAGATGAGCCCACCCCACCAGACCTTCACGTAGGCTGGGTGGCTGAAGGCTCGAAACGACGGATGACTCGAAAGTCGCCGAATGGACATGGGACGTGGCGACAGTGGAGCACAGAAATCCTTCGTGCCGAGACAGCTGAGAAATGCCACCTTGCTGCACTCGCGCGCCTTTCGTGGCTTGTCTTGACGAGGGCGGAGAAGGCTCCCAGACTGCACGCGCCTGGGACTCAGGGAGGGTGTGAAACATCGCGCCCCATGAACCCGTTGCCGTCAGCGACAGCGACGGCGGTTGAAGAAGGAGCAAGGGCATGCATGCACTGACGAAGCAGTCGGAAGCGACCGGGCAGGCTCTGTGTCCCACGTGTTCTCAGCCCATCGATGGTGAGGGCCGTGTGCAGGGCGAAGTCCTTACGTGCTCGGGGTGTGACGGCGAGCTGGAGGTGGTGGGCCTCAACCCACTGCGGCTCGAAGAGGCGCCCGAGGTAGAGGAGGACTGGGGCGAGTAGGCCCGAGGTCGACATGAGCGCGAACGAGACAGTGGAACAGCCCGTTCTCTCCCCCGGAAAGCTCTTCGCCCAGGCGGTCGTCACGCAGGGCGCGAAGGCCTCGGTGGATTTCTCTCACACCATCACCGAGGCCTTCCCGGGCTTCAAGCGACGGCCGCGCATCGCGGTGCGTGCCCTGTTCAAGGTCGCGAAGGCGGACGGCGCCAAGGTGAAGTACTGGCACGAGACGCCTCCCCAGACAGCGCCGACGGTGGCGGTGGAGGACGTGGGTCTGCGCCCCGAGGCCGCCTTCGAGTTCCACACGGACCTGGCGACGCTCAAGCCGACGACGGCCTGGATTCAAGTGCCCCCGGCGCTGCTCGACGACCCGGAGACGCTGGCGACCTTCATCGACTTCCGGCTGCTGGTGCGGCTGTGCACGGCGGAGAACCAGGCCCTCGCTCGCGGACGCGGAGGAGACCGCGTGCGCGGGCTCCTGGAGACGCCGGGGATTGCCCGCCTCCCCGCACGCTCGGACCCTGTCTCCTCGCTGCTGGCCGCGTGTGACAGGGTCGAGCAGATGGGCGGCAGCGCCGACGGAATCCTCGTCAACCCCGCGGACTACTACCGGTACTTCGTGGGACGCGGCGGACTGCTGGCGGACCTGACGAGCATGGGCGTGCGCATCGCTCGGGCGCGCATGGTGGACCCCGGGCAGGTCATCGTCGGGGACTTCACCGCGGCGGCCACCATCTTCGACAGCGGTCGCTCCTCCATCCGCTTCGCGGAGGCGCCCCCGGGAATCTTCCCGCGAGAGGGCCTGGCGGTATGCGGCGAGATTCACACCGCGCTCGTCGTCCACCTGCCGACGCACTTCTACGTCGCCTCGTTCGTCTGACGGACGTCGGGTCGGAGCGCGGCCACACCGTCCGGAGTCACTCGATTCCGGACGGCGGCGGCCGACATGCTCGGCTCAGGGCTTCTCCGCGTAGACCACCGCGTACTCGTCGCAGTTGAACAGCGTGAGCCATTGGAGTTGCTCGAACTCCATCTGCCGCGCGCGCCGCACGTCCTCGCGGACCTTGGCGACGGTGACACTGCCGGGCTGTCGCTCGGCGGCCGTCATCCCTCGCAGCGCGGCCAGCGCGGTGTTGACCGCCGGGTAGACATCCGACGCGATGGAGTCCAACCGGGCCAGCTGGAAGCCCGCGTGTCGCAGCTCGGAGACATAGCGCTGCGTCGTCCAGACGTTGGCCTCGGGAAAGGCAATCCGGCCCCGCCAGTAGCGGTGACGCAGGCGGCGACGCAGCCCCGCGCCCGACTCGCGGTCCGTCTTCTGACACATGTCCGCCATCACCAGCCGGCCCCCCGGGCGCAGCACCCGGAATGCCTCGCGCAGGAAGTCGCCGCGCGTCCGGAAGTGCATCGCGGACTCCAGGGCGAAGACGACGTCGAACTCGCCCGCGCCGAAGGGCAGCTGCGTCGCCGAGCCCAATTCCAGCTTCACGACGCCGTCCAGCCCGGTGAGCCTGAGGCGCTCCCGTCCGATGTCGACCTGCTTGGGCGTGACGTTGACGCCGACGATGCGCGCGGGGCGATACGTCTCCGCCCAGAGGATGTCCTGGTCCGCATAGCCGAAGCCGCAGTCCAGCACCGAGTCGCGCTCGCCCAGCCGCGCCGTGCGGGCGAGCAGGTGCGCCATCTGCGCCTGGGCCGCCATGAACAGCTCTCCCACGCGCTCGCAGTTCGTCTCGTCCACCCGCTCTACGTCACGCCAGTAGCCCAGGTTGATCCAGAACGGCTCCCGTCCGGTGCTGACGCGAATCTCTTGTGGCGTTGGAAGCCCCGTCACCCAGGCGCCCGTCTCGTTCGTATAGAAGCGCTCAGGGTCCGCCAGCACCGCGCTCTTGAGCTGCCTTGCGACCTGCATGACGTTGAACATCGCGAGCCTCCCCGACAGCGATGTTGGCATCATGGCGCGGAATGCAGGGATTGAGGAGCTGTCAGGACACATAAATGCCAAAGGCAAGCGTGGGGGTAGGTCTGGCAAGGTGGGAGGAATTGACGCCCCGCGTGCTCATGTCGGACCCAGCGGGTCTCCGGACGGGCCGCTCCTGGCGCGCAGGCCAGGGCCCAGCTCGAAGATGAGGCCGAACTGGACCAGGCTCACCGGCTCCAGGAAGAGGATGTTGAGGTAGTCCTGGCCGTGCACGTACCGGACGAACGCGCCGAAGCCCGCGCCCCAGCGGGGGAGGGCGGCGGCTTCCACGTTGAAGGTCCACCGCTGGCCAGGTGTCTCTCCAAAGGGGCCGTTGACGTTGCCCTCCACGCGGAAGCGGTGCTCGAACCACAGCCGCTCCACCAGGAGGCCAAAGCCGACATGGCCATCGCCATACACTTCGCGCATCTCCGGGGTGATGCCGCCGAAGGCGAGTGAGGAATTGCGTTCGATGAAGGCCCCCACGCCGAAGCTCCAGGCGGAGCGACGGGCCAGGTCGATGTTCTCGATGAGCCGGAACTGGGCTTCCAGCCGGATGAAGTTGGTGGAGAAGTCGCCGCTGGTCTCATTGAGTGGCAGCTCGCCCTCGACGGACGCGCAGCCTCCCTCGGCCTCGCTCTGGTTGGCGTAGAAGCACCCCGCCTGGCCATTGGAGTAATGCCCCACCGAGACGTTGATGAACGACAAGGCCATTCGCCTGGGTTTGCCCTGGTCATCCAGCCAGGGCTTCCACAAGTGCGCCGCCTGGAGCGTCAGCTTGGGCATGAAGGACGGCGGAATGACGGGGCTGGACTCCTGCGCCAGCATGCGCAGCCGGATGTTCGGCGTCACCACCGCGCTCAGGATGTACTCACCCAGCGTGGGGGTGGCGTGGCCGATGTGGAGCTGGGGCAGGAAGAGATTGGGTGCGACCTGGGCCTCGAACACCAGGTGCGAGGGCTCCGGGTCTCCCACCCGGCGAATCCGATTGGGCGAGAAGAAGACGTAGGAGCGGTCCAGCCCGACGTTGAACGGCGCGTCCAGTTCGAAGCGTGAGCTCGCCTCCGCTCCCGGCGTCAGGCCCAGCAGGATGAGCAGCCAGACCCAGCGCCGCCACGACGGGATGCTCCCGGTGGAAGGAGGCCTCGCGGCGTCGGCGCTCCGGGAGGACCCGGTTTCCAGCGAGGGGAGGACAGGGGGCGAGGAGCGAGCGTCGAGGTGCACGGAGGTCTTCCCCGGTGAGGGGGCGGTGTGACCTCATTGATACGACGGACTTCAGATATTCCGCAACACGGAATATCTCGCTGGCGGATGATAGCCGCCCCCACCGGGCGTGTGAGGTGGCGTCCTGGTCCCGGCCTCCGAGCCCGGTGACCGTGCGCCGTCCCCGGGGTGGCCCGCAGCACCGCGTGAATGCGGGGACCCGCCCCGCAATCGATTCGGTGGTTGGGATTGACTCTGGAATGGGTCGCGACGAGTCATTGTTTGTCGGTTCATTCTCAATGGACACATGTGTGGCTTTGTTTGTCACTCCTCCTGGAGAATTCGTCATGTCCGAAAATGCAGCGGTGATGAAGGATGGGAAGTCGCCTCGGGCCGAGGCGTCTTCGCGAGACGCGGGGTTGGCTGACTTGTGGGAGGCGCAGGTGCGTGCCCGGCCGATGGCGATGGCCATCCACTGGGGCGTCAAGCGCGTCACGTATGGAGAGTTGGACAGGCGCGCGAACCGTCTGGCGAACGCGCTTCAGGCGCTGGGCGTCGGCGAGGAGACGCCGGTCGCCGTCGGAATGAAGCGGGGCATCGAGGCGCTCGTCGCGCACGTGGCCATCGCCAAGCTGGGCGCGACGTATGTGCCGCTCGACTTGCAACACCCGCCGGAGCGTATCTCCTACATCCTGGAGGACTGTGGCGCCCGCGTGCTGCTCACCGAGACGGTGACGGACGAGGCCCGGTGCGCGAGCGGCCCGGCGGTGCGGCTGTGCCTGGAGCGCGACGGCGCGCGGGTGTCGAGCCAGCCAGAGTCCTTCCAGTCGCTTCGTGGCGGCGCGGAGCGGCGGGTGTATGTCCTCTACACCTCGGGAACGACCGGGCGCCCCAAGGGCATTGAAATCCTGGCGCGTGGCCTCCACCGGCTCGTGCTCGACACCGATTATGTGCGCTTCACGCCGGAGGACCGTGTCGCGCAGGTCACCAACCACGCGTTCGACCTGGCGCTGTTCGAAATCTGGGGCGCGCTGCTCAACGGGGCGGCGCTCGTGGTGCTGTCCAGGGCGAGCGTGCTGGATGCCGCCGCATTCCGCGACGCGGTGCGGGACACCGGAGTGACGGTGCTGGATATCAGCACGGCGTTGTTCAACATGATTGCCCAGGCGTGCCCGGATGCGTTCCGGGGCCTGCGCTACGTGGTGATGGGCGGAGAGCGGGCGAACCCCCGGCTCTGCCGCGCGGTGCTGGAGTGCGCGCCGCCCGACCACCTTGTCAACGGCTATGGCCCCACCGAGTCCACGACGTATGCGACGGCGCATGACATCCGGATGCGGGACGTGCTCGGCGGCGCCATTCCCATCGGTCGTCCCATTCGTGGCACGGACGTCTTCATCCTGGGCGAGGACCTGCGTCCCGTGGCGAAGGGAGAGACGGGGGAGTTGTGCCTCTCCGGGTCAGGCTTGGCCCGGGGTTATGTGAATCGGCCCGAGCTGACGGCCGAGCGCTTTCCGGTCGTCTCGGGACTCGTGCCCGGGGAGGACGTGCGCGTGTACCGCACGGGAGACCTCGCGCGCTGGCGCGAGGACGGCTCGCTCGACTTCCTGGGGCGGGCCGACTTCCAGGTGAAGATTCGCGGGCATCGCATTGAGCTCGAGGAGGTCTCCAGGTCGCTGTTGGAGAGTGGTCTGCTCTGGGACGCGGTGGTGACGCTCCAGGAGCGCGAGGACGGGGAGAAGTCGCTGGCGGCGTTCGTGGTGCCCAAGGAGCCCACGGAGGGGCTGGTCGCGAAGCTCCAGGACTCCATGCGGGCGAAGGTGTCCGAGCCGATGGTGCCCTCGCGCATCGTCGAGCTGGAGCGGCTGCCGGTGACGGTGAACGGCAAGGTGGACCGCTCCGCGTTGCCTCGCGTCGAGCCCGCGGCCCGCGCACGTACCGACACAGCGCGCGTGGATCCTCTCGAGGCGGAGGTGGGAGCCATCTGGGCCGAGCTGCTCGGGGTGGAGGGCGCCTCCAGTGACGACGACTTCCTGCGGCTGGGAGGCAACTCGTTGCTGCTGGGACGCATGGCGATGCGCCTGCGCGAGCGGTTCGGCGTGGGGCTGTCAGCGTATGCGCTGCACGAGGCTCGCACGCTCGGAGGCTTCGTGGACGGCGTGCGCCAGTCGCTCGCGGGAGGAGACCTCCGGCTTCGCGCCGCGGATGGACCCGCGACCTGGCGCGAGGATGCGCGGCTGCCGGAGGACATCCGGCCTTCGTCGGAGCCTCGGCGCCTCAAGCGACCGCGTCCGCTCCGGGTGATGGAGCATGTCTTCCTGACGGGCGCCACGGGGTTCCTGGGCGCCTTCGTGCTCCGGGACCTGCTGCGGGCGAGCCGGGCGCGCGTGGACTGCCTGGTGCGCGCGCGGGACGTGGCGACGGGGCAGGCCCGGCTGCGGCGGAGCCTGGAGAAGTACGGGCTCTGGGAGGAGGGCTTCGCCAGTCGCATCCTCCCGGTGCTCGGAGACCTGGGCATGCCCCGATTCGGAATGGGCGAGCTGGAGTATCGGGCGCTCGCCGAGCGCTCCGAGGTCGTCTTCCACGTGGGGGCCCACGTGAACTACGTGCAGCCCTATGAGGGGCACGTGGCGGCGAACGTGGACGGGACGACGGAGGTGCTGCGGCTCTCCGCGCTCGGTGGCGCGACGCCGGTGCACTACGTGTCCACCATCGCCGTCTTCGGGCCCACCGGCTACTTCAACGGCACCCGGGTGCTGCTCGAGGGAGAGGGACTGGACGCGCACCTGGACTGTCTGCGCTACGACCTGGGCTACGCGGCGAGCAAGTGGGTGACGGAGAAGCGCGTCTGGGAGGCCGTGAAGCGGGGTCTGCCCGTGAATGTCTATCGTTCGGGATTCATCATGGGAGACAGCCGCACGGGGGCGGGCAACGCGGATGACTTCGTGGGACGGCTCATCCGGGGCTGCATCCAGATTGGCTGCTACCCGGACCTGCCGCGTCAGCGAAAGGAGTTCGTCCCGGTGGACTTCGTCAGTCACGCGCTCTTGGGCATCGCCGCCCGTGAGGGAGCGGTGGGCAAGGCCTTCCATCTCGTCCCGCCCACGCCGGAGGACTCGGTGGAGATGAATGACTTCTTCGGCCTGCTGGCTGAGTGCGGTCATCCGCTGAGCCGCGTGCCCTACGACGAGTGGGTGGAGCGGTTGATGCGCGACAGCCGCCTGGCGGACAACGCGCTGTGCGCCCTGGTGCCCATGCTCTACGAGCAGGTGTACGGCGGCGGCGCGACACGCTGGGAGGTCTACGAAGGCATGCCCGTCTACGACGCGCGCAACACCTCCGCCGCCATCGCCGGTGCGGGCATCGAGTTCCGCAAGCTGGACCGTGTGTTGCTTGGGCGATACCTCGACGACTGGAAGCGGCGAGGTCTGCTCTGAAAAACCCACCAAAACCCCCCAATCCCGGATTCGCTGACGCGCTGCGTATTGTGCGCCTTCACTCCGGGGCCTAAGTATCGCGCTGTTGTCAGAGTGCCAATAAGTAGTGGAGGGCTGCGCGCATGCGACTGCACCGAAGTCGTCAGTGGGCTTTTTCGAGTTCCTTGCTCCTGGCCCTGGTCGTCACCCGGGCGGAGGCCGCGGACCCGCCGTTGTTGGATGTGACGGCCAACCGCTCTCCGTTCGGGTCGGCGTGCCAGGGTCAGCCGGATTCCACGCCGTTGCCGGTGGACCCCCGAACCCTCGTTGTCCCGGGCATCAACAAGCCGGGGGCCGCGGTGCAGTTCAACGCGTACTGGGTGGACCTGCACAACCCGCCGCCGCCGTTCGTGACGACGCTGGCGCCAAACCCGACGAACTGTGGAGAGTTCCGCGCGAGCGTCGCCCGCGGAAAGAAGAACATCGAGACGCGGGCGTACTTCCAGCCCTTCTCGACGGCGACCGCGTACTACGGCATGTACACGCTGTGGGGATATCTGTTCCGCCCCTCGGACTTCGACGAGCAGGTCATCAAGCGCTACGGAATGTCGAAGGCCCCCTTCCGCAATCCCTATCCGATGCCCTGGGAGAACCCCAACCTCACCAACGGCGGCAGCGGTCAGCTCCCGCTCGGCCTGGTGCAGGAGCGCGACTCCAACGGCCGCTGGACGGGCGCCATCGCCTCCACCTGCTCGGGCTGCCATGACTCGCGGCTGGGCACCGAGTCGGAAGCGGGCTTCGTGTGGGGCCGCTCCAACGACGCCCTGGACGCGGGCCTCATCCAGTCCGACATGTTCCGCTCCACCGTGGTGGGCAACATCTTCCAGATTGCCCCCGTGCCCTGGAGCGTGGGCCGAGGCATGAGCGACGCCATTGGCATCGTCGACCTGCTGCCCGCGCTCTTCGACATGGACTCGCTGGCGATGGTGCCCAGCCTGCTCGAGTACTTCCCCACCCATGCCGGTGGCATGTCCCGCGCTCCCAACTGGTGGTACCGCGCGTTCAAGACGCGCCAGTTCTGGGATGGCGCGCTGACGTCCGACAACGTCCGCTCGGAGATGGCGTTCGCCGTCGCCAACCTGGGGCGCAACGCGGCCGAGCGCCGCGCGCTGACCGCCGAGTTCGAGGACAACGACAACTTCTTCGTCTCGATGTCGCCCCCCGCCTACCCGAAGGCCATCAACACCGCGCTGGCCGAGCAGGGCGCGGTCCTCTTCCACGAGCGTGACTTGTGGGCCAATGGCGCCAACGCCACCATTCCGAAGACTCCGGGCAATGGCTCCTGTGCGAGCTGCCACGGCGTCTACTCTCCGCGCTACGCGGTCAACCCCGCGTACCTGCCCGACCCGCGCCTCAAGGGCATCTCCGGCGTCATCACCCCCATTGAAACCATCCGCACGGACCCGGCCCGCAAGGATTTGATGGCGGACGAGCGCAAGCGCAGGGCGTGGAACACGTCCTTCCTCGCCTACAACGACGAGCACCCCAACCACGGCCCGTTCTACGACGACCCCATCAGCAGCGCCCTGCGCCGGGTGCCGCGCGCCGCGTATGACAACGGCATGGGGCCCGTGTACTCGCCCGAGGGGCCCAACGCGTGGATCAAGCCGTTCGGCTATGTGGCCACGCCGCTCTACGGTGCGTGGGCCTCCGCCCCGTACTTCCACAACTCCAGCGTGCCCACCCTCTGGGACGTGCTGAAGCCGTCGGACCGTCCCAAGGTGTGGAAGCGCCAGCAGACCTCCACCAACAACCTGGGCACCAACGCGGGCTTCGACCCGAGCCACGCCTCCTACGACTTCAACAAGCTCGGCTGGAAGGTGACGGCGCTGGCCTGTGGAGATCGCCCGGCCAATGACCCCTTCATCCCGTGCAGCCATGAGATGGCCACGCTGGACGTGCTGTTCGCCAACATCGCGAACGTCGTCGCCAACTACAACTCGCTGGCGTACCAGTCGCCGCCGCCCATCACCCAGAAGCAGATTCGCTCCCGCATGATCTTCAACTCGCACCTGTACGGGCTCGGCAACGAGGGTCACGACTTCACCCAGTCGCTCACCGACAGCGAGCGCTGGGCCCTCATCGAGTACATGAAGACGCTCTGAAAACGACTCACCCGTGACGGGCCTTTCAGCCTGTCACGGGTGAGTGGTGAAGCACGGCGGCCCTCCGGGAGGACACCCCCGGGGGGCCGTGGCTACATCAGGCGCTTGAAGAGGCCGAGCTTGCCCACGTACGGCGGGTAGCGCATGGCCAGGTCCAGCAGGAAGGGCCGCTTCACGACGCTTTTCTTGTGGCTGAAGGCATCGAAGCTCGCCTGGCCGTGGTAGCCGCCCAGGCCGGACTCTCCCACGCCTCCGAAGGGCAGGCCCTCCGCCGCGAAGTGGACGCAGACGTCGTTGACCACGGCGCCGCCGCTCGACGTCTCCGTGAGGACCCGCTCGTTGACGGCCGAGTCCTTGGCGAAGCTGTAGAGGGCGAGCGGCTTGGGCCGTGAGCGCACGAAGCGGATGGCCTCGTCGATGCTCGGGCAGTCCACCAGCGGGAGGAGGGGACCAAAAATCTCGTCCTGCATCAGCGGACTGGACAGGGGGACGTCGGTGATGACGGTGGGCGCGAAGAAGCGTGAGGACGCCTCGCGCTCGCCGCCGAAGACCACCTTCCCGTGCCCCGCGAGCGCGGAGACCCGCTCGAAGTGCCGGGGGTTGATGATGCGGCCGTAGTCATTGCTGGTGCGCGCGTCGGCGCCGTAGAAGCCGGTGACGGCCTTCTGGACCAGCGCGGTGAAGCGCTCCTTGAGCTCGGGCGGGATGAGCACGTAGTCCGGAGCGATGCACGTCTGGCCCGCGTTGAGGTACTTGCCCCAGGCGATGCGGCGCGCGGTGACCTCCAGGTCCGCGCTCCGGTCCACGATGCAGGGGCTCTTGCCGCCCAGCTCCAGGACGGTGGGCGTCAGGTGTTTGGCCGCGGCTTCGGCCACCACGCGGCCCACCTGGGTGCCGCCGGTGAAGAAGATGAGGTCCCACCGCTCCGCGAGCAGGGCGCGGCTGGTCTCCGCGTCCCCCTCCACGACGGCGACGACTTCTTCCGGAAACGCCTCCGACAGCAGCCGGGAGAGCACGCTCGACGTGGCAGGGGCCAGCTCGCTGGGCTTGAGCACGGCGGTGCAGCCCGCGGCGAGCGCCCCGATGAGCGGCGCTATCGACAGTTGATAGGGGTAGTTCCAGGGCGCGATGACCAGCGTCACGCCGAGCGGGTCCGAGTACTGATAGGCCCGCGCCGGCTGGATGACGATGGGTGCCGAGCCCCTGCGGGGCTTCATCCACGACTTCACGTGCTTGAGCGCGCTCTTGATCTCCCCGTAGATGCTGCCGACCTCGGTGAGATACGCCTCCTCCGCGCTCTTGTTCAGGTCCGACTTGAGGGCGGAGAGAATCTCCGCCTCGTACTTGCGCACCGTCTGGCCCAGGGTCTCCAACTGCGCCCGCCGCCACGCGAGCGGGAGCGTGACGCGGGATTCAAAGTGGGCACGCTGCTTTTCGACGAGCGCCTTCGCATCGAACGAAGACGGGACAGCGGCGAGGCGGGTGGAACCCTGGGCCATGGGACTTCTCCTTGCGTGAGATTCGCGCGGCTACTTCAGGAACTCGCCCCGCTCGGCCTTTTCGACCAGCGACGCGGGCGGCAGGAAGTGCTTCCCGTAGCGCTGCGCGAGCTCGCGAGCGCGGGTGATGAAGCCACGCGGACCCGTGCCAGCGGGGCCCTCGTAGCCGTTGATGAACTGGGCCACGCCGCCCGTCCAGGCCGGGAAGCCGATGCCCAGGATGGAGCCGATGTTGGCGTCCGCCGCCGAGCGCAGCACGCCTTCATCGAAGCAGCGCACCGTGTCGATGGCCTCCGCGAACAGCATGCGCTCCTTCATGTCCTCGAAGGGGATGGTGTGGCCCGGCTTCGTGTAGTGCTGGGCGAGCCCCGGCCACAGGTTCGCGCGCTTGCCATCCACGTAGTCGTAGAAGCCCGACCCGGTGGAGCGGCCCTTGCGCCCGTGCTTGTCGATGAGCGCGTCCACCACGGCGTAGCTGCCGTGCTCCACCCACGTCTGGCCCGCGGCCTCCGCGGCCGCCTTCGTCTCCAGGCGGATCTTGCGCGGCAGGGTCAGCGTGAGCTCGTCCATCAGCGCCAGGGGCGCCGCGGGGTAGCCCGCCTGCAGGCCCGCCTGTTCAATCGACGCCGGGGAGATGCCCTCGCCCACCATGGCGATGGCCTCGTTGAGGAACGTGCCGATGACGCGGCTGGTGAAGAAGCCCCGGCTGTCGTTGACGACGATGGGCGTCTTGCCAATCTGCACCGCGATGTCGATGGCCTTCGCCAGCGTCGCGTCGCTCGTCTTCTTGCCGGCGATGAGCTCCAGCAGCGGCATCTTGTCCACGGGGGAGAAGAAGTGCATGCCCACGAAGTCCTCCGTGCGCTTCACGCCCTCCGCCAGCAGGGTGATGGGGAGCGTGGACGTGTTGGACGCCAGCACCGCGTCGGGGGCTACGACGTCCTGCACCTCCTGGAAGACCTTGTGCTTGAGCTCCACGCCCTCGAACACGGCCTCGATGACCAGGTCGCAGCCCTTGAGCGCGGCGGGGTCCGCCGTCGGGGTGATTCGCGCCAGGAGCGCGTCGCCCTTCTCCTTGGTGGACTTGCCCTTCTGGACGGCCTTCTCCACGAGCTTCACGGAGTACTGCTTGCCCTTCTCCGCGGACTCCTGGCTCACGTCCTTGAGCACCACGTCGATGCCCGCCTTGGCGCAGACGTAGGCGATGCCCGCGCCCATCATCCCGGCGCCGAGGATGCCGACCTTCTTCGCCGTGTGCTGCGGGTAGCCCTTGGGCCGGCCGCCACCGGAGTTGATGTGCTGCATGTCGAAGAAGAACGCCTGAATCATGTTCTTCGCGACCTGGCCGGTGGCCAGCTCGGTGAAGTAGCGCGACTCGATGGTGAACGCGGTGTCGATGTCCACCTGCGTGCCTTCGACGGCCACCGCCATGATGGCGCGCGGCGCGGGCATGTTCGCGCCCTTGATCTGCTTGCGCAGGTTGGCGGGGAAGGCGGGCAGGTTCGCCGCGAGGCCGGGGTTGGACGGCGTGCCGCCCGGAATCTTGTAGCCCTTCGCGTCCCACGGCTGCTGCGCCGTCGGGTTTGCCTTGATCCACGCCTTGGCCGCGGGCAGCAGCGCCTCCACGGAGTCCACCACCTCGTGCACCAGGCCCACCTCCTTGGCCTCCTGCGGGCGGTAGCGCTGGCCCTGGAGCAGCACCTTCATCAGCGCGTCCACGATGCCCAGCATGCGCACCGTGCGCACCACGCCGCCGCCACCGGGCAACAGGCCCAGCGTGACTTCCGGCAGGCCCACCTGCGCGCCCTTCACGTCCGCGACGATGCGGCGGTGACAGGCCAGGGCAATCTCCAGCCCTCCGCCCAGCGCCGCGCCGTTGATGGCGGCGACCACGGGCTTGCCCAGGGTCTCCAGCGTGCGCAGGTGCGCCTTGATTTCCTGGCCGAACTCGAACGCCTGCTTCGCGTCCTCCTTGCGGATGCGCTGCAAGTCGTTCAGGTCGCCGCCGGCGAAGAAGGTCTTTTTGGCGGAGGTGAGGATGACGCCGGTGATGTCGGCCTTCTCCCTGGCCAGCCGGTCCACCGTCGCGCGCATGGACTTCATGTACGCGGCGTTCATGGTGTTGGCGGACTGGTTGGGGTCATCCAGCGTCAAGATGACGATGCCGTCGGCATCCTTGTCCCAGCGGATGGTGTTCTGCTCGCTCATGGGGTTCGCTCGAATCTTGTCGAAAGGTGAGTCAAAGGGGGTTCAGACGCGCTCGATGAGGGTGGCCACGCCCATGCCACCGCCGACGCACAGGGTGATGACGGCGCGGCGCGCCTTGCGGCGCTCCAGCTCGTCCACCATGGTGCCGAGGATCATCGCGCCCGTGGCGCCCAGCGGGTGGCCCATGGCGATGGAGCCACCGTTGACGTTGAGCTTGTCGCTCGGGATGCCCAAATCCTTCTGATACTTGAGCACGACGGAGGCGAACGCCTCGTTGAGCTCGAACAGGTCGATGTCCTTCACGGACAGGCCCGCCAGGTCGAGCAGCTTGCGCGTGGCCGGCAGGGGGCCGGTGAGCATGATGGTCGGGTCCGCGCCGGACGTCGCCACGGAGGCGATGCGCGCGCGCGGCGTCAGGCCCAGCTCCTTGCCCACCTTCTCCGAGCCGATGAGCACCAGGGCCGCGCCGTCCACGATGCCGGAGGAGTTGCCCGGGGTGTGCACGTGCTCGATGCGCTCCACCTCGTGGTACTTCTGCAGCGCCACCGCGTCGAAGCCGCCCATCTCACCGATGCCGACGAAGGACGCGTTGAGCTGGCCGAGCGAGGCCACCGTGGACTCCGGCCGCATGTGCTCGTCGCGGTCCAGGATGGTGAGGCCGTTCTGGTCCGTGACGGGGATGACGGAGTTCTTGAAGTAGCCGCCGGCCCAGGCCTTGGCGGCGCGCTCCTGCGACTGTGCGGCGTAGCGGTCCACGTCCTCGCGGGTGAAGCCTTCAATCGTCGCGATGAGGTCCGCGGAGATGCCCTGCGGCACGAAGTACGTGTCGTAGTTGGTGGCCGGGTCCATGGCCCAGGCGCCGCCGTCGGAGCCCATGGGCACGCGCGACATGCTCTCCACGCCGCCCGCGATGACCAGCTGCTCCCAGCCCGAGCGCACCTGCTGCGCGGCCATGTTCACCGCCGTCAGGCCGGAGGCACAGAAGCGGTTGAGCTGCACGCCGCCCACCGTCTCCGGCAGCCCCGCCGCGAGCACCAGCGTGCGGGCGATGTCCGCGCCCTGGTCTCCAACGGGCGAGACGATGCCGAGCACCACGTCGTCGATGCGCTTGGGGTCCAGGTTCGGGTGGCGCTTCTTGAGCGCGTCCACCAGCCCGACGAGCAGCGACAGCGGCTTGGTGCCGTGCAGCGCGCCTTTCTTGCCCTTGCCGCGAGGAGTACGGACCGCGTCGAAGATGAATGCTTCCTGGCTCACCGGGAGCCTCCTTGGGATTTGGTGTGGGAGTGGGCTACAGCGAACGGGCGACGAGCTCTTTCATGACCTCGTTGGCGCCGGCGAAGATGCGCATGACGCGAGTATCCGCGAACAGGTGGGCGATGGGGTATTCCTTCATGTACCCATACCCTCCGAAAAGCTGAAGGCAACGGTCCGCGACGATACACGCCTGGTCCGTGAGCCAGTACTTGGCCATCGCCGCGGACGCCACGTCCAGTTCGCCCGCCAGGTGCCGCTCGATGCACTCGTCGAGGAACGCCCGGCCAACCCTCCGCAACGTCGCGCATTCCGCCAGTTCGAAGCGCGTGTTCTGCAGAGCGAAAAGCGGCTTACCGAACACCTGGCGCTGCTTGGTGTACTCGACGGTGAGGTCCACGGCCCGGTCGATGCTCGCCTGCGCGAGGATGGCGGTGCTCAGCCGCTCCTGGGGAAGCTGCGACATGAGCTGCGCGAAGCCCTTGCCCTCCTCGTCTCCGAGCAGGTTGACGGCGGGTACGCGCAGGTCGTCGAAGAACAGCTCCGTGGTGTCCTGGCCATGGCCGCCGAGCTTCTCGAGGATGCGGCCGCGCCCGAAGCCGGGCGTGGTGTCGGAGACCTCGGCGCACACCAGGGAGATGCCCGCATGGCCCTTCACGTCGCTGGTGCGCACCGCGATGATGAGGAAGTCACACACGCGGCCGTTGGAGATGAACGTCTTGGAGCCGCTCACGCGGTAGAAGTCTCCCTCACGCACGGCGCGGGTGGAGATGGCCTGCAAGTCGGAACCGGCGCCGGGCTCCGTCATCGCGATGGCGCCCACCCACTCGCCGCTGGCGAGCCGGGGCAGCCACTTCTGCTTCTGGGCTTCGGACGCGTAGGCGAGCACGTAGTGCGCGACGATGGAGCAGTGCACGGCGAAGCCCATGGTCGGGTCTCCTGCGCGCACCTGCTCCTCGGTGAGCACCGCCTCGTGGGCGAACGTGCCACCGCCGCCGCCGTACGCCTCGGGGATGGACATGCACAAAAGGCCCAGCTCGCCCGCCCGGCGGTAGAGCGCCTTGTCCGGGTGGCCCTGGGCCACGTGCTTGGGGACGTTGGGGAGGACTTCCTTGGTGAAATAGGTGGCCGCCAGGCCACGCACCTGCTCGAGCTCGTCAGAGCTCCATCGAGGACGTGCCGTCATTGTCTGTCTCGCTCCGTCGTGAGTCGCTCTTACAGTCCGAACGTCTTGCCGATGATGTCGCGCTGGATTTCGCTGGTGCCGCCGAAGACGGTGGAGATGACCGTGGCGCGCAGGTGCGACTCCATGTCGTACTCGGTCGCGTAGCCGTAGCCGCCCATCATCTGAACACCCTCGATGGCCACGCGCTTGGCCGTCTCCGTCGTCTTCAGCTTGGCCATGGACGCCTCGCGGGGAAGCATCCGGTCGGGCGCTTCGTCCGCCATCTGCGCCACGCGGTAGATGAGCAGCTCGCAGCACTCCAGCTCCGTGGCCAGGTCGGCGATGCGGTGCTTGAGCGCTTGAAAAGAGCCGATGGGCTTGCCGAACTGCTTGCGCTCCTTGACGTACGTGACGGCGTCGTCGAACGCGCGCCGGCCCCGGCCCAGCATGGACGCGGCGAGCAGGAGCCGCTCGCTGTTGAGGCCCGACATGAGCTGGGGCCAGGCCTGGTCCAGCCTGCCCACGACGGAGTCCTCCGGCAGGAAGCAGTCGGTGAAGAAGACGTCGTTGACCTCCTTGCCGTTGAGCGTGGGGATGCCGCGAATCTCCACGCCCGGGGTGCCCGTGGGGACGCAGAACATGGTGAGCCCCTCGTGCCGCGAGCCCGAGGACTGCGTGCGCGCGACGAGCAGCAGGTGGTCGGCGAAGTGCGCGTTGGAGCACCACGTCTTCTGACCGTTGATGAGGAAGCCTCCGCTCGTGCGCGTCGCGCGGCAGGTGATGGCGGCGGCGTCCGAGCCCGCGTCGGGCTCGGAGATTGAGATGGCCTCCACGCGGCCCCGGGTGATGCCGGTGAGCACCTTCTCCTTCTGCGCCTCGCTGCCGAACTTCGCGTAGGGGCTCGCGGCGACGGCCGTGGTGATGTAGCCGCCGACGGGGGCGAGTCCGTACGAGGTGCGCTCGGCGAACAGGCACATCTCGGCCATGCCGCCGTCGGAGCCGCCGTACTTCGGGGAGATGCCCACGCCGAGCCAGCCCAGTTCGGCCATCTCGGCATACAGCCGGGCATTGTGGGCCTCGACGCCGTGCTGGGTCAGCGCGTCGCGCTGCGCGCGGGTGCCCGTCTTGGCGCGACAAAACGCGTCGATGGAAGCAGCGAAGGACGCTTGCTCCGGAGTTCTCGCATGCATGGGGACTCGTGAGGGAGGCGGCGGGTGGTGTGTCAGGCGTTCTCGTAGAACGTGGCGATGCGCTCCGCGTACTGCTTGAGAATCACGCGGCGCTTGAGCTTCAGCGTCGGTGTGAGTTCGCCCGTCGCGGGACCCCAGGCCTCCGTGACGACCTCGAAGCGCTTGATCTGTTCGGCGCGGGAGAGCCGGCCATTGATGGAGGCCACGAGCGCTTCCAGTTCGGAGCGGACCGCCGGCTCGCGGGTGAGCTCCAGGAGCGACTGGGGCGGCAGGCCCCGCGCCTTGGCCCACGTGGGCGCGACGTCCGCGTCCAGGCAGATGAGCGCCGTCACAAACGGCCAGCCGTCGCCAATGGCGATGGCCTGACCGACGAGCGGGTGGGCGCGCAGCATTCCCTCGATGCGGGACGGGGCGATGTTCTTCCCGCTCGAGGTGATGATGAGCTCCTTCTTGCGGTCGGTGATGGTGAGGTAGCCCTCGTCATCGACGGTGCCGATGTCGCCCGTGGCGAGCCAGCCGTCCGCGTCCGCCGGGCTCTCAATCCGCCCGTCAGCGCTCAGGTAGCCCAGGAACAGCACGGGCCCTCGCACGAAGATTTCCCCGTCCGCGGCCAGCCGGACTTGAAGCCCGGGGATGGGGCGGCCCACCGCGCCCACGCGGAACTCCGAGGGCGTGTTGATGGTGGCGCAGCCCGTCGTCTCGCTCATGCCCCAGACCTCCAGCACCTTGATGCCGAAGCCGCCCAGGTACTCCAGCACCTCCACGGGGATGGGCGCCGAGCCGCTGCTCGCCCACGTCAGCGCGTCCAGGCCCAGCGTCGCGCGCAGGGGCTTGAGGACCTTCTCTTCCATCAGCGCGACCTTCTGCGCCAGCTCCGGGGGCACGCTCTTGCCGGAGCCCTCCAGCCGGAAGGCCTCCAGCGCCGTCGCGTGCGCGGCGAGGATGGCGTCGCGTCGGGGCGCCTCCAGCGTGGACAGCTTCGCCTTGAGGCCGCCAGCGAGCTTCTCCCAGACGCGCGGCACGCCGAAGAACGCGGGGGGCCGCACCTTGGCCATCAGCGGCACCACGCCCGCGGGGTCCGCGCAGATGTGTACGTGCATCGCCTTGTAGAGCAGGCGGTACAGGCCCAGCTCGCGCTCGGCGATGTGCGCCAGCGGCAGGTAGGCGATGGACGGCACCTGCATCGGCGTGGGCACCACGACGTCCACGGCGACGGCTTCATAGAAGGCGTTGCGGTGGCTGAGCACCACGCCCTTGGGGTCTCCGGTGGTGCCGGAGGTGTACATCATCGCGATGGGGTCCTCGGGGCGGATGCTCTGCCAGCTCTCCTCGAAGACCCTGGGGTCCTCCTGATGCAGCCGTCCTCCGTCGGCCTCCAGCTGCGCGAAGGAGACGTAGCGGGCGTCGCCCGCGGGCACCGCCGCCGCGTCGATGACGATGACGCGCTTGAGCGCGAAGAGCGACTTGAGGATGGGCCGCCAGCGGGCGACCTCCTCCGCGCCCTCCAGCACCACGACGGTGGCCGCGCTGTGTTGGGCGACGTAGCCTACCTGCTCGCTGCTCAGCGTCTGGTACGCGGTACAGGGGATGGCGCCCAGGTGGACGGCGGCATAGTCGATGAGCCAGTGCTCGGGCCGGCTCGACATCATGATCATCATCCGCTCGCCGCGCTGGAGGCCGAGCGCGCCCAGCCCGCGAGACAGCGCGGCGGTGCGCGCACGCAACTGGACCCACGTGTGCGTGGAGTCACCGGCGCTGAGGGCGGGGGCGTCCGCGAACTCCTCCGCGTTGCGCTTGAGCAACAGCGGCAGGGTGAGCTTGTTCGCCAGGGATTGGCACTGCGCCTCCAGGTCTGCGAGCGACGTACCCATGGGCACCTCCAGCACTGCGATGGCCAACGACTCTCAGCGGGCTTCCACTTCAAGGGTCGACGTACAGGTCCAACATCACGTCGGGGCCGCCGCCGTAGCGGCTGAAGTCGGTGATGCCTTCGGCGCGCAGGACGTCCTCGTCGATGAACGTGTGCCCGGTGCAGTCACGGGGCCGGCGCTGGAGGATGGCCACGGCCGCGTCCGCCATGATTTCCGGCGCGCGGGCCCGCTGCATGGACGAGTCGCCCCCGAGCAGGTTCTTCACGGCGGCGGTGGCGATGAGCGTCCGGGGCCAGAGCGCGTTGGCGGCGATGCCGGCCTCGGCGAACTCCGCCGCCCACCCGAGCGTGAGCAGCGTCATGCCGTACTTGGCCATGGTGTACGCCGGGTGCTTGCCCAGCCAGTGCGGCGCCAGGTTGACGGGGGGCGACAGCGAGAGGATGTGCGGGTGAGGGGAGCGGCGCAGGTGCGGCAGCGCGGTGCGCGTCAGGAGGAACGTGCCCCGGACCTGAATCTGTTGCATCAGGTCGAAGCGCTTGAGCGGCAACTCGTCTGTCTTCAGCGGCGCGAGCGCGCTCGCGTTGTTCACGCAGAAGTCGATGCCACCGAAGCGCGCCACGGCCTCGTCGACGGCGCGCTGCACGTCGGCCTCTTCACGCACGTCGCCCACCACGGCGAGCGCATGGCCACCCGCGGCGCGGATTTCGTCCGCGGCCGTGTGCACGGTGCCCGGCAGCCGAGGGTCCGGCGTGTCGGTCTTCGCCAGGAGCACGACATTGGCGCCCAGCCGGCCCGCGGCGATGCCGATGGCCAGCCCGATTCCACGGCTTCCTCCGGACATCAGCAGCGTGCGTCCCGCGAGTGGTTTCTGGGTCATCCTTCGTCCTTTTCGCGCGGGGCTCCCGGCTTGACGGCGGGAGCGTCACCCCGCTCGGCGCGACCTGGGGGTGAGGTGAGTTCGGGGAGGACGTCGCGGACGATGGTGATGAGCGACTCGCTCAGGAGCAGGTGCGCCTCCTCGCGGGAGAGGGTGCCACCGCGAATCCACTCGCGGATGGTGGCCTTCACCATGCCTGCGTAGGAGCGCATCATCGCGCGATGCCGGACGTCGCTGCCGACCTCCACCTTCATGCCGAGGAACTCGAGCGTCTTCGCCGCGGCCACGTCGTCCGCCGCGGAGATGATGCGTTCGACCTCCGGGTCCGCGATGCTGCCGGCGCCGGTGACGGCGACGTACGTCTTTCCGTGCGTCGCCACCGTGTCCAGGTACCACTCGACGCTGCGCTCCACGCGTTGGCGCAGGGTTCCCGTCGGGCTGACTTTCTCTTCGAGGCCGGGCATGAGCAGCATCCTCTTCACGACCTTCAGGTAGAGGTCCCGCTTCTGCCCGAAGTAGTGGTTGAGCAGCCCCCGGGCGACGCCGGCTTCCTTGGCGATGTCCGTGGTGGAGACGTCCGCGTAGGGCCGCTCGCCGAACAGGCGCATCGCGCACTCGAGGATCTGCTCCCTGCGCGCGTCCGGTTCCAGTCGCTTCCAGCGAGGCGCGGGCGCGGGACTCATGACTCACGCTCCCGCCACGGAAGGAACGTGGGCAGGTCCTCCTCCACGGTGCGGGCGAAGGACGGCGGCCGCTTCTGGAGGAAGGCCATGACTCCCTCCATGGCATCCGGGCTCTGGCCCAGCGTCGCGATGAGCTGGCTGTCCAGTGCGAAGGCCTGCTCGGGGGAGGGCAGGGCGCTCATCCGGTAGAGGGATTGACGGATGACGGCCACGGACACGGGCGCGGTGGTCTCCACCAGCTCGCGCGCCAGCGTGTACGCGGCGTCCAGCACCGCGTCGGGCTCATGGAGCGAGCGCACCAGCCCCGCGCTCAGCGCCTCCTCGGCGGGGATGAGCCGGCCGCTCACCATCCAGTCGAGCGCGCGGCCCATGCCCACCAGCCGAGGCAGGAACCAACTGGAGCCCGCCTCCGGATAGATGCCCCGTCGGCTGAACACGAAGCCGAAGCGGCTGTCCTTGGAGGCGAGGCGGAAGTCCGCCGGCAGCAACATGGTGGAGCCCACGCCCACCGCGGCGCCCCGCACGGCGGCGATGACCGGCTTTCGCAGCGCGAACAACTGGCGCGTCACGCGCGTCGCCGGCTCCACCCAGCCGTTCTCTGGAGGGGCGCTGTTGGCGACCTCGAACGACAGCCCGCTCAGGTCCGCCCCCACACAGAAGTCCTTGCCGGCCCCCGTGAGGACGACGACGCGCACGGCTTCATTGGCGTCCGCCTGGGAAAGCGCGTCCGCCAGCTCGTCCGCCATGGTCACCGTGAAGCCATTGCGCGCTTCGGGTCGGTTCAGCTCGAGGGTGGCGATCCGATCCGCGACCGAGAACCGGATGTGTTGGTAGCTCATGGCTGGGGCCTCATTGCTCCTGTGACGGTGATGATGGGAACTTGTTGGCGGAGTGTCAACAACAAGAGGCCTGCGAAGTCCTGCATGCCTTTCGACGTGTTGCGTCATCCGGGAAGCTGTCCTTGGGGGGCGAAGAGGAGTCACGTGGGACCGAGCCTAGAGCCGGGCTGGGGCCAATGCACCTCCGCGGTGACTCGCGGCGAAGGACGGCGCCTCGCGGGGTGTCTGTCTATTCGGAGGTTCGGACGGGGGCGCGACGTGACGGAAGGCTCCGTGCGCGCCCCTCGCATCCTGGCGTGTGGGGCCGGCCGGCTCGATTTCGAGACCTGGCGCGGGAGGACTGGCACTGGAAAGCTGGAGCCCACGCAGGGCGGGTGCGCCGCGAGCCGAGGGCGTGGCTCGCGGCGCGCCGGGTGACTCAGTAGACCCAGACGCTCTTGGGCGCGAAGTCGAGCGGGCTGACCTGCGCGCCCGGTTCAATCATCTGGGGATAACCCTCGCAGTTCTCGTGGGGGAACAGCGCCGCGGCCTCGTCGTTCGTGTTGATGGCGGAGACGGCCCGGTCCTCCCAGCCGTGCTCGGGCAGGCCCACGCACGTCCCCGCCCCACCCGGCGGCCAGGCCATGACATTCCAGACGGCGCCGGTGAAGTCAGGCCCGTCGAACAGGCAGAGGACACCCGACCAGGGACACGCGGCGGTGTCCTCGGCCGAGGCCTCGGAGGGGGTCAGCAGCACTGTCGCCGTCGCGAGCCCGAGCACCAGGAAGGAGCCCAGGCCCAGCAGCCCTGAGCGGATGAAACGACGGGGATTCCGGCCGAACGTGTGCGATTGCATGGGATTGTCTCCTCTGCCCGTCCCGGGCGCATGTGGCGTGGGGATGGTGGCATTGCGACGGGAGAGGTGCCCTGGAGACGGATTCCCCAGAGGCGGTCCATCCGCTGGCGGACTGTTTGCGTTCACATGTCGGGAGAAGTCCCGTGTGCCTGGAATGAGTGTCTTTGATTGGACGCAAAGGGCTGCCCTCGTGAAGTTCGGCTGCGGGTTGACCGAGACACCGGACGTTCAATGGCGTTGAATTGTTCGACAAGCCTTCAGGAGCCTCCATGCGAGCCGTCGGTTATCGCCAGCCTCTTCCCGCGTCGGACCCCCAAGCGCTGCTCGACGTGGAGCTGCCAGACCCTGTCCCCGGTGAGAGAGACCTGCTGGTCGAGGTTCGCGCCATCTCCGTCAACCCCGTGGACGTGAAGGTGCGCGCGAGCGCGTCTCCGCCTCCGGGAGAGGTGAAGGTGTTGGGCTGGGATGCCGCGGGCGTGGTTCGCGCGGTGGGGGCCGGGGTGAAGCTGTTCAAGCCTGGGGAGCGCGTCTGGTACGCGGGCACCATCACCCGGCCAGGAACGGACAGTGAGCTTCACGTGGTGGACGAGCGCATCGTGGGCCACATGCCGGCGTCGCTGGGCTTCGCTGATGCGGCGGCGCTGCCGCTGACGGCCGTCACCGCGTGGGAGCTGCTCTTCGACCGGCTCCAGGTTCCAGAAGGCAAGGGCACAGGTGCCTTGCTCGTGGTGGGCGCGGCGGGTGGAGTGGGCTCCATCCTGGTGCAGCTTGCGCGGCGCCTCACGGGGCTGACGGTGGTTGGCACGGCCTCGAGGCCGGAGACGCAGGACTGGGTTCGCGAGCTGGGGGCGCACCACGTCATCGACCACCATCAGCCGCTGGCGAAGGAGCTGAAGCGAATCGGCGTGCCGCAGGTGGAGTTCATCGCCAGCCTGAACCAGACGGACCGGCACTACGCGCAGTTGGTGGAGGCGCTGGCGCCCCAGGGCCGGCTCGGCGTCATCGACGACCCGGGACCCATCGACGTGCGCGAGCTGAAGCGCAAGAGCGCGTCGCTCCACTGGGAGCTGATGTTCACCCGCTCGATGTTCGGCACCCCGGACATGCAGGCGCAGCACGACATGTTGGAGCGGGTGTCGAAGCTGGTGGACGCGGGCACGCTGCGGACCACGGTGGGCGAGCACTTCGGTCGCATCGATGCCGCGAACCTGCGTCGCGCCCACCAGCTCCTGGAGTCACACAAAGCCAAGGGCAAGTTGGTGCTGGACGGCTTCTGAGGAGGCCTCTCCGTCAGTAGTCAGCGAAGACATTGGACATGGCGTACAGGCCCATGTCCGTGTTCTGGCAGACCGTCCGGCGTGCGATGAGGAGCTTGGGCTGGCCCGCGACGGTGCGGATGAGCTGATATCGGGCCAGGCTCCCTCCCACGCTGGTGAGGGGCCAGTCTCCGATGGAGGCCGAGGAGGGCGAGAAGTTGTGGTTCGACCAGTTCCAGGTGGGCTGGCCGGCCTCGAAGTCCTCGGTGACGGCCCAGTCCGCCGTGGGGCCGTTCTGGATGAAGAACCACTCGTCCTTGGCGTCGACGTGGTCGATGTTGCCCGCCAGCCACACGTCATTCGGGCCCTGGGGATAGGCCGCGCCGCCGATGTGGGTCGCGTTGGCCGTGCTCCACATCCACTCGAAGGTGCTGTTCCGGTAGTTGAAGAGCGTCGCCCAGCTCGACAGCCCGAGCAGCTCGTCCTGACCATCTCCGTTGGTGTCGCCGCCGTTTCGCAGGTTCGCCCGATAGGGATAGAGGGCGGAGGCCGTGGGGTTGGAGCCCGACATCCAGACCCAATCCCAGCCGAGGCCGTTCGAGTTGAGTCGGAAGATGCTGACCAGTCCAGTCACGGCCACGCTGACGAGCTCATCCTTGTTGGCCAGCGAGCTCCCGCTGTTCCCCGAGAGGTCGAAGTTGCCGGCGACGAGGTAGTTGCCGTTGCGTGAGGACTGGTAGATGGGGTCCGTGGTGCTGCCATTGTTGCTCCAACTCGGGCTCCAGTTGCCGTTGTCGAAGTTGAACAGCGTCACGCCCGCGCCGATGCCCAGCACCTCGTCCTTTCCGTCCCCGTCGAAGTCGCCCACGATGAGGTTGTCCTTGACGGCGAAGATGCCATTGCCCACCGCCGGGTTACCCTGGTTGGTCCAGCCCCATTCCCAATCGTTGTTGCGGAAGTGGAACAGCGTCATCCACGTCGTGGAGACGCCCAGGAGGTCCTCTGCGCCGTCGCCGTTGAAGTCGCCGATGTAGTGCTTCGCGTAGCCCGCGGGTCCCGACTGGTTCGTGGCGGTCCAGACCTTCCGCCAACCGTCGTTCTGCCCTTCGACGGTCACCGTCGTCGTGCTGGTATCCACCTCCTGGCCGCTCGCGTCGTGGATGCGGAGCGTCACCGTCGCCGTCTGGCCGCGAGGCGCATTCGGAGGGAGATTGCCGCTGAAATACACCCTCGAGCTGCCCGCGATGTCTTGAAGGGTTCCGATGGAGAGGCCATTCCAGGTGACCAGAAGGTTGTTGATGGCGAAGGTCCCCGACTGGGAGGCGCTCATGCGGTATCTGCCCGCCGGCAGGGCGCCCGAGTAGATGCCGTTGTAGCTCACGAAGTTGCCACCGGGAGGGACGATGGCGGGCGTGCAGAAGGTCACGGTCGCCGCGAAGGACTCCGCCGGCGGCATCAGGATGAGTGTGGCGACCAGGGCGATGACGGTGAGTCGAAGCCCTTGGCCGCGCGATTCGACACGGCGCGGTGGGGGAATTGGAGGATGACGCGTCACGACGGGAGACGGAGCGCTGATCATGTGGGCCTCGCGAGGGATTGTAGCGAGGCGCCGAACAAGCACCGGTCATGCCAGTGAATGGCGTCAAGGCCCGGAGTCGTGGAGGCTGTGTCGTCTTGGGCTACGGTGGCGTGGCCACTGTGGCATCAGGCGATACAAGAACAACGCCGAAACAGAAATGTGACGGATTCCCGAGGTCAGAAGTGTCCCCCGAGTCCGAGCACCGCCCGGTCATTGATGACACCCAGCGAAGGCGTGAGCTTCAGGGGGAGGCTGAGCCGGGTGCGGGTGGCGGCGGCTTCGTCGTCCTCCCAGTCCCAGTCGGACCCGGTGACGAGTCTGAGATAGCCCGCTCCGAGCGACAGTCCCAACATGATGCCCGTCAGCAAGCTGGTCCCACAGCCCTCGCCGCCCGCGTCGTGCGCGGCGCAGACAGCGATGCCGGCGGCGAGCCCCGCGCCGGTGAGAATCAAGGGCACCAGCCAGACATGGGTGGGAATCACATCGCTGCTCGACGTGTGTCCATCGACGGAGAGGGCGCGCAGGCGGTTGCCCTCCGCCATGAGGCGCTGCCCGAAGAAGGGCCGGGACTCCGTCACTCGGGTGGAGCGTCCACGGGAGGAGAAGTCGAAGGCGCGGGGTGCGGCGAGGACGGTGCCAGGAGTGACAAGCCAGAGGCACAGCCCGACAGCGGCGAGGACAGGGTTCTTCATGGGGGAGTTTCACGAGGAGGCACAGGCCGGCCCGGCGTGCCAGGGAGCGAGCTTTTGTGCGCTTCCCGACGAAATGCGCGGGCGGATATTCACCCGGAGACCGGGTTTCTTCCGTGGCCTCCGAGGACGTGGCGCGCCCCCGTGTCTCCTGCTGGCTCCCGGTCGCGGACTCCCGCCCTACGACGGCTGGCTTCGCGTCACGCGGGCCCGCGCGGCCTGGAGGGTGTTCGCGAGCAGCATGGTGATGGTCATCGGGCCGACGCCCCCCGGCACGGGGGTGATGGCCTCGGCGACCTGGCTGACGGCGTCGAAGTCCACGTCGCCGACCATCTTGAAGCCTCGCGCCGAGCTGGCATCGGGGACGCGGTTCTGCCCCACGTCGATGACCACCACGCCGGGCTTCACCATGTCCGCGGTGATGAGGTTCTGCTTGCCCACCGCGACGATGAGGATGTCGGCCTGCCGGGTGAACGCGGCGAGGTCGGGGGTGTGCCGGTGGGTGATGGTGACGGTGGCGTCCGGGCCGGGGGCCATCAGGAGCGAGGCCAGCGGCTTGCTGACGATGAGGCTGCGTCCCACGATGACCACGTGCTTGCCCCGGGTCGGGATGTTCTCGCGACGCAGCATCTCCAGGATGCCCGCGGGGGTGCAGGGGATGAAGGCGCGCGGGTCGCCCACGAACGCCAGTCCGGCGTTCTGGGGATGGAAGCCGTCCACGTCCTTGTCCGGGTGGATGTGCTCCAGGACGGCCTTGTAGGGGAGGTGCGCGGGGAGGGGGAGCTGGACGAGGATGCCGTGGACCGTCGCGTCCGAGTTCAGCCGGTCGATGACCGCGAACAGCTCTTCCTTGGAGACGTCCTCGGGCAGGTTCAGCGTCTGGCCCTTCATCCCGAGCGTCTCACAGGCGCGCGTCTTGCTCGCGACATAGGCCTGGCTCGCGGGGTTGTTGCCCACCAGCACCACGGAGAGGCCAGGGGTGACTCCCGCGGCCTGGAGCTCCGCGACTTGCTGGGCCATCTCGGCCCGCATCACCCGGCTGATCTCGGTTCCATCGATGTTCCGCGCCATGGGTGGCTCCATACGCCAGATTCCTGGCGTCGACGCGCCCTTTCTGGGGCGTGGGCGGCTCGGATGTTGACCCGTCGCGGCTACGCCGGCTGGAGGAAGCGGCCGTCCACCAGGTGGTCAATCACTTCGCGCGCGGAGTGCGGGTCCAGCCGCGCCTTCGTCCCCAGTTGTGTCACGGCGCTGGAGACCGTCGCGGGCTGCTCGAAGGCGGCCAGGGCGGCGAGCAGGATGGCCCCGTCCTGTCCCTGGACGAGTGTCGGGTCGGAGAACTTGCGAGGGCTCACCGTCGGCGCGCACGTCAGGGTGATGCCGTCGACCGAGCGGAGGACCGTCACGGGCTCCTGGGCCACCTTGGCGGGAGCACGGTGGTGTCCCAGCCAGTCCCCCAGCGTGAATCGCTGAGTCGAAGGCGAGGTGTTCAGCAGCCGCGTCCGTCCATTGACGGCGACGCTGCGCCGCGTGTCGCGGTGCTTCCAGGCGAGCGCGTCCACCTGGTCGGAGTTGCGCTGCACGGCGGCCTCCAGCTCCGCGTCCCGGAAGCGAATCATCGGCACGGACACGTCGCCGGGCTCGCGCTGCTCGAAGTAGTCGAGGAACTCCGTGAACGTCTTCGCTTCGGTCACCATGTCGAAGCGCGCGGGATGTTCGGTGACCAGGGCGCCGGGCTGCGCCTCGAGCCGCTGATAGCCCACCACGCAGTCGAGGCTGATGACGCGCTCCACCAGTCGCAGCTCCTCCGCCAGCGCGGCCTTGCTGGTGAAGGGCAGGCCTCCGATGCCGGAGATCTCCATGTCCAGGTTCGGATGGCGGTGACAGGCGTCGATGACGTCGAGCAGCTCCCGGTCCTTCGCGCACGGCTTGAGCAGGCCCTTGCCCATCTGCTCCAGGCGCTGTTGTTCGGAGAAGCAGCCGATGTCGATGACCATGTAGACGCGCTTGAAGGTCCGGGCCAGCTCGGCGACGAGCTCCAGGCGAGGCACGCCCCACAGGAAGTACGTGCAGCAGTGCTTGGAGAGGTCCACGCCCGCCCAGGTGCTCCCCAGGAACTCCGCGGTGCTGCCCGCGAAGTCGTAGCGCATCTGCCACGTCTGGGGGGCAATCTCCTGGTGGTCCCGACGCACGCTCTGCTCGGAGCGAAGGAACGGCTTCGCGCGCCCGAAGGCCGCTTTCTGGTTGCCTCGGGCCCCGCCGCAGTAGAGGCAGTTCTCTCCGCAGCCCTTGCCCGGCGCGACCCAACCGGAGAACGAGTTGCGGTCCAACTGGCTCAGGAAGAGCTCGTTGAAGTGCGAGTAGTAGATGTCCTCGGTGTTGGTGGCCCCCTGGATGTACGACAGGGGCAGTCTGCGAGACGTTCCCGTTGGAGAGCGCGTCACGCAGTTGGGCGGGGAGGGCTCGCCCTGGCAGATGGCCAGCAGCGGCACCTCGCCATCGCCCAGGACGACATGGTCGATGAAGTCGAACGCGTGCAGCTCCCTCCACCAGTACGACGCGGAGTTGCCGCCCACGACGATGCGAATCCCGGGGTCTATCTTCCGGAGCGTCCGGGCGATGAGCAGCGCGCGGTCCACGTGGTGGAACCACTTGAGGCTGATGCCGACCAGTCGTGGGCGGACCCGGGCGACGAGGCGCTCGAACGAGGCCACCACCTCCGCGTCCGTCTCATCGCCGTCGTACAGCCGCACGAAGGCCTCGATGCCGCCGCGTCGCAGGTAGCTTGCCAGGTAGAGGATGCCGCACGTGGCTTCGCCGGTTCCGGCGCCCACGAGGAGAACTGGCGAGAGCTCACGACCACCACCCATGCGACAAGCACCGACCTTTCCGAGGAAGGGGCAGAGTAGACGATCCAGGCCGCCGTCGGCTCGGGAATGGTGGGCACCCGCCGAGCGGGCGTCCGAGCGTCGCGGGGGCCGCCCGTACGTGAAGGCCCGGCCCTACCTCCTCCCGGGAAGTCAGAAGGACGGTCTCTCGCGGCGGCCGGGGCTTGCGTGTGTCAGCTCCGTGTCGTCGACACCTTCTCGCGAGCCTGGGACGCACGCCGTCTGACGGACATGTCTTGGTTGTAGCGTCGGGTGCTACAGAGACAGTGTCTTTGTTGTTCATTCCCGACGCCGACGCCAGACTTGTAGCATGGCATGTCACAGGGCCTGGATGGCTCATCGTGAATGATTTGTATTCAGGCTTGTCTTTGGCGGCTCAATCACAGCAGAGTGCGGGTCTCACTTCACCAGGAGGCCGTATGTCAGTTGCATCCTCAGCGTTGCTCTCGCGCAGTGGTGTGTCTCGCGGTTGGCTGTTCGGGGCCGCCGTGGCCATGGCGCTCGTCGTAGCTACCCCCGGTCGCGCGGACGCCCAGTGTACGAGCTGGCCGACCAACACCACCGTCACCCCTGGCGCGGCGTACTCCGACACCATCAATGTCTCGGGGCTGGCCTACGGGACGTACATCATCACCGCGTCCTTCTCGGGGAGCGCGGGACTCATCAACATGGCGTTCAGCGCGGTGCCTGGCGTGAGCTGGAGCAATGGCACGAAGGGCTTCATCGGCTCCTCGACGACGATGTATATGAGCTTCATCATGGCCCCCGGGGCGCTCCCGGGCCGCTGGTCGACCGTCACCATGAATGTCGCCAACACCGCGGGCCAGACGGTCTGCTCGTCCAGCTTCGTGGTGTTCGTGGCCGGGGACGCGTGCCCGGGCGACGTTGTCTGGAACGGGACCACTGTCGACGCGACCTTCGATGGCGCCAACTGCTACGTGGCTTCGATGCCGGCGGGTGACGGCTCGCCCTTCATGCACGCCAACAACTATTACATGACGCGCGGCCCGAACAACGTGTGTGAGGCGGGCTGGTTCGACGGCGCCAACTGCTACCTCGGCACGCCTCCCAGTGGGAAGTCGGGCTTCTTCTGGGGCTCGGCGTTCTACTACTCGCCCTGACGAACCCCGTCGTGACGGCCCCGCGCGGCGAGGAATGACCGCGCCGCGCGGGTGTGTCTTCAGCGGAAGGGCCCACGCACCTCGAAGGTGACGCCCTGGCCGTTCGTGCCGCGCTGCGAGCTGAAGTACAGCCGGTGCCCATCCGGACTGAACGCGGGACCGGTGAGCTCCGAGCCTCCATGGCCTTCGAGCTGGAGAAAGGGCGAGACCACGCGCTCCGGCTGAGGGGTGATGAGGCAGAGCTGGAGGTCATCCCCGTCCTCGGCCACGTAGAGGTCCCCCGAGCGAGACACGGTGACGTTGTCCACGCCGTGCAGGGGTGAGTCCGGGAAGAGGTTGTCGTCGTAGAGGATCTCCACCTGTCCGGTGGAGGGCGTGTGGGCCCAGACGCGGTTGTCGCCCTTGGTGGTGAAGTAGACGGTGCCGCTGTCGTACCAGCAGCCCTCGCCGCCATCGAACGCGGTGGTCCAGAACCGCGCGGTCTGGAGCCACGCGGGGCTCGACGCGGAGACCTTCGTCCAACTGAAGGACGCGGTGCCTTCCAGCGCGTTGCCGGACAACCGCGCGGCCTCGAGCGTGCCGGCCGCGAGCGACGGCCACTGGGACGGCGTGAAGCGGTAGAAGCGCCCATGGGGGCGGTCCTCCGTCAGGTACAGCCGGCGTCCCACGGGGTCCACCGCCACGGCCTCATGAGCGAAGGTGCCCAGCGCGGCGCGACGCTGGCCCTGCGAGGGATTCAGCGGGTCGCACTCCCACACGTGTCCGCCATCCCATTCCTCACAGGACAGCCACGTGCTCCAAGGCGTTGGCCCTCCCGCGCAGTTGGCGATCGTCCCACCGAGGATGCGGTACGCGCCCACCACGCCCCCGCCACCGTCGAAGCGCAGCGCGGAGGCACCGCCGAGCAGGGGCAATTCGCTGTTGGAGGTGTAGACCCAGCCTCCGTCACCGGTGGGAAAGCAGGTGCCACCATCGGGGCTGCCATGCCAGGTGTAGTCCGTGCCGGGGACGACCTCGTTCGTGCGCGCGACGATGCGAGAGGTGAAGCCCGCGGGAAGTCGCAGGCCCTGTGCATCCGGTGTCCCGGAGAGGGCGCCATAGGGACCGGGGCCGGGCCGCGAGGGGGCCGCATAGGCCGCACGCCAGAAGCCGGGCCCGAGGACGAGCAGTCCGCTGCTCACCGCGGTGAGTCGAAGGAAGTTCCTGCGCTGCATGGGCCTGCTCCATTCGTGGACAGGCCCAGGAGACTGGTGCGTGCGAGGCACGGCGCCCATCGCGCCCCGAGGGCGTGGTCCTGTCCACCTCACGACGCCCGACTCCGACCGCGTGGCTCGGGAGAACTCCCGTGAGCGGAGTGTCTCTCGCGCCGCGCCGCGCGCGTCCCTGTGTGAAAGGGCGCGCGCGGCGGGGTTCTTCGGGCTTCGCTTGCGCGCTCGGGGCTACATCTCCACCGGCGGCGTGCAGTTGACGTCCTGGCAGACATCACCGGGCGGGCAGTAGCAGCGGTCCGCCACGAGGATGTTCACCAGGGCCGAGGACTCACCCATGTGACTGAAGGTCCCCGGTGCGGTCTGCATGCGCATCCGCCACTGGAAGGCATGAGGGCCCTGGGTCGTGGTGGGCGCGGTGGCCGTGAAGCTGAAGGTCCGCTCCTCGCCGGGTTTGACGCGGTCCCCCGGCTCCAGGGTGACGGACACGTGCCCCCAGTTGTTGCCCTGGAGATTGGGGAGCGGGGCCAGGTGGACGATGGCGCTGTCACCCCAGGTCGTGTCGCCCGAGTTCTTCATCGTGACGGTGACGGGGAAGCTCTGCCCAGGCTCCACGCGAGCGGGGACCGTCTGCCCGACGAACGTCGCGTCGGTGCGAGGAATGACCTGGATGAAGGTCAGCGGCGAGGCCTGCCCGAAGCCTCCGGCCTGGGTCTGCCACATCTGCCACCGCAGCGCGTAGGAGCGGACCTGCGTGGGCGCGTTGACGGTGACGTGGAACGTCTTCTCCGCGCCGGGCGCCACCTCTTCGCCGGGGGCCAGGGCTCCGTTGGAGTTGCTCCATTCGGGGAACAGGTTGCGGAGGGAGAAGCCGGTGTCGGCGCGCCAGGGCAGGGTGCCCGTGTTGCGCAACGTGACATCGTAGACGAAGGAAGTGCCCGCCATCACGGTGGTGGGGCCGGACTGGCTGACGACGGCCGCGTCCCGGGGCGGCAGCGTGACGTTGATGGTGATGGGTTCGGTGAATGCGCCGAAGTAGACCGGGGTGTCGAACCCATCCTGAACCATCCGCCAGAACATGGTGTAGGGGCCGGGCGTGGTGGGCGCGGTGAGCATCGTGGAGAAGGTCAGCTCCTGACCGCGAGCCGCCGAGTCCGTCGGGTTGAGGTAGATGCGCTGGTGTCCCCACACGCTGCTCGTCGCCGGCTGGGAGCCCAGCCGATAGAACGTGGCCATGGTCCAGGTGTCGCTGCCCGTGTTCTTCATCGTGAAGGTGGCGTGGAAGGTGCTCCCCGCCACCACCGAGGTGGGCACGGACTGACGGACGAAGGCCGAGTCCCGGAACGGCACCGTGACGTTGATTTGAGTCAAGAACGAGGGCGCACCGAACAGGCCATGTCCCTCCTTCATCATCCGCCACTGGAAGGGATAGGTGCCCAACTCGTACGGCGTCCTGATGGCGAACAGGAAGGTCTTGGTCTCGAAGCGCCTGATGACCTCACCGGGCTCCAACTGGACGCGGTCCAGTCCCCAGAACGACGTGTTGGTGACGGGCTCGATGGCCTGGAGCCTGAACCCTGTCGCGGCGGTCCAGGGCTCGGTCCCCGTGTTCTGAATCATCACGGTGATGTTGTAGATGCGGTCAGCCTGCATGGTGGAGTCGACCCGCTGGAACACAATCCTCGCGTCCAGGGCGGGCGTGGCGCAGCGGAAGCTGACATCTCGTGAGAGGGTGGTTGCCTCACTGTCGCTGACGGTGAATCTCACCGTCGCGTCAGTGCCCGGCGTGCACGTGCCCGCCACCGAGATGGAGGTGGAGTTCTCGATGGTGAGGTTGGCGATGCTGGACCAGGACTGGGTGTAGGGCGTGACTCCTCCAAAGGGCCAGGGGACGGTGCAGGAGAAGGTGCTCGTGTTCGTCGCCGTGCCGGGAATCGACTCACACGTGGGGGAGGGAATCAGGAGGGGCGTGATGACCGCCTTGGAGGCATCCAGCATGCCGGCGCCGCACGTGTTCGCCGGGCATCCGGGGACGGCATTCACGGACTGGAGGAGCCGCTGGGTCACCTGGGCGACGGTCCAGTGGGGGCGCTGGGTCATGATGAGCGCGGCGACCCCCGCGACGTGGGGCGCGGCGAAGGACGTGCCGGAGATGTAGCGGTGGCAGAAGTCCGCCCCGAACACCGTGGGGCCGGGCTTGGACACGGCCCAGGCCGTCACGCTTCCACCCAGCCCATTATAGGGCCCCATCGGAGTGGGGTCGTCGCAGAGCAGCCCATTGCCGTAGACATCCGGGCCTCCGCCGGGCGCGGTGATGGTCACTCGGGGACCCCTGTTGCTGTAGGGGGCCAGGTGCCCGTTCGGCATGGTCGCGGCCACGGTGATGACCCCCTGACAGGACGCGGGTATCACCACGCTGGGGTCGCGATTGTCATTGCCCGCCGCGGCGACCACCACCACGCCGGCCTGGATGGCATTGGTGACGGCTTGCTGCAACAACGGAAAGTCGACGCAGCGCTCTTCAGTGGGCTCCAGGGTTCCGAAGCTCATGTTGATGACCTTGGCCCCGTTCAGGACGGCCCAGTTGATGGCCTTGGTCACGTTGCTCATGATGGGGCGGTCGGCGGTCGAGGAGATCTTCACGGGCATGAGAGGGCAGTCCCTGCAGACTCCCGCGACGCCGTAGTTGTCCCACTTCGCGCCCAGGATTCCTGCCACCGCCAGGCCGTGGTGCCATCGGCCGTCGGAGGTCGGGTCCGGGTCGGAGACATTCGGCTGCTCGTAACCGAAGTCGTAGCCTTGCCCCCAGCGATCATCGAGGTCCGGGTGCGCGAGCCGCCCAGAGTCCAGGACGGCGATCTTCACGTTGCCGGTGACGGTCTGCCAGGCCTCTGGCAGGTGGATGGCGGGGTAGTGCCATTGCAGGCCGTAGTACGGGTCAACGGGCTCGGACAGGTAGTCCATGTAGGGGTCCACGTGCGCGTATTCCACGTCGGAGCGCAGGCGGAGCTCCTCCACGGCGGCCGTGGTGAGGGACTCCTGCTCGGCCACGGACTTGTTCGTCAGCGCTTCGTTGGACGCGAGCGTCCAGAGCTCCGTGCCCCCGGAAAGGACGTCCGCCTGCTGGAACGTCAGGCCATGGAGCGTCATGGGCGCGCTGACGGAAGAGGCCTTGCCCTGCGGGGCTGGCCGGAACTTCACGAGGACGCGGCCCGGGACGAAGCGGGGGCGGGTGGTGGGCTCCTCTTCCAGCTTCGAAAGGGACGCGGGCGGAGGGGAGTCCTCTGTCGGGGGCGCGGGCGGTTCGCCGCAATGGGCCCCGAGGGCGAGGAATAGACAGGCTTGAAGGCAGCTCAAGAGTCGGGATGAGGGCACAGACGTTTCCTGGGGAGGACGGCGGTGGAGGTGGTGTGGCAACGGGTAGAAGAAAGTGCTGATGGCTCCTCGGCCTGGGGAACGATGTTGTTCTCGAAGGCGAGCCCGGGCACTCAGGAGCCGCACGAGAGCGGCGGGGCGCAGGTGATGGTCAACGATTGGAGGTGAGGCCGGTGTTGTCGGCTTGGCTCACGAGTTGGTCGACCATCATCTGCGGGGGGCCGGTGGCCATCGACGCTTCGTCGGTGACGACGAGTGAGCGGAACGGTTTCAGCGTCGCGGCGATGGGGAAAGGACTGTCGGCCAGAGACGTGGACTGGAGGCCGCCGCGCTCGGAGCGGGGCGCGGCTACGGCGGGCCCCAGGCTCGCGAGGAGCCTGGAGGCGCGCCCCCAACTGGCCTCACGGTCGTCCGCCAATGGAACGTTTCGAAGGTGAATCATCTCTGTTGCCTCTCGGGGATCCGGTGTCCGAGGGCTGTTACGGTCGCTGGCTGCGACCTGGTTGATGATGATTGAACTTCGTCGACTGCGTTTCCCTCGCGCTGCTCAGTCGACGAGCAGGCGCTTCACGGGGGCGGGGTCGACTGCCACCATCAGCGGACGGGCGAAATTGCTGAAGGAGACCAGCGCCTGCCCTGGGGCGAGCCGGGTCACCCGATTCCAGAGGCTCTCGTCGATGCTTCCCACCGTGCGTTGCATGCGGGAGATGACGGAGCTGTCGGTCATCTTGTGGATGATGAAGTTGTTGAGCAGGCCCAGCACCTCATTGGGGAGGTGTTGAGGCAGCTGCGTGACGAAGACGAGCCCGAGCCAACGCTTGCGTCCGCGCTTGGCGATGCGGGCGACCTGCTCGAAGAGGACGGGCATCTGGCTGATGCGGCTGGCCGACAGGAACTCGTGCGCCTCCTCGATGATGATGAGCACCGGGGTGACGGCCTGGTCCTGATTGTTCGCCTTCTCGTAGCGTGCCTCCTGCGCCTCCTGGAGTCCTCGCAGGATGTCCGCGATGACCAGGTTGTTGAGCTGGGGCGAGTCCGTGTCCGACAGGTCGATGACCGACACGCGTCCCGGCGCGAGCATCGAGTTGTAGGCCACGCCCGGCGCGGTCCCCACGTCGAAGATGTTGAGCCGTCGCAGGCGGTGGAGCTTGCTGGCCAGGGCCTTCCAACTGATTTCGGCCCTGCTGCTCTGGGCCATCACCCGGCGCATGACCATCCCCGGGTTGCTCTTGAACTCGCTGTGGAGCGAGAGCGCGTGGCTTGGCGGAGGCGAGTCCTCTTCGGGCGCCGGGTCCAGTCCCTCGAGCGCCTCCAGTAGCGGCTCCTTGCGTCGTGACGAGGCACGAGCACGGGGCTTTGCCTCTGCGCGGCCCTCGTCACTGAGGCTGTAGATGTAGGCGCTCACGACGTCCAGCACGTGCTGGATGGTCATCCGGGGGTAGCCGGTCGACAGCTCGTCCACGTCCAGCGCCTGTTGTTTCTCCTGGTCGCTCAGCGGGAAGATCTTGAAGTCCTCCAGGAGCAGCTTGGTGACGTCATAGGCCTTGAGGAAGCGCTCCTGCTGCGCGTCCGACATGTCCAGGATTTCGGCCAGGGCATAGGGCGACAGGCTGGAGAAGTTCAGGGCGAAGCGGTGCAGGTTCTTGTGGCGCGGGTTGCGGCTGGATCGGCCCGTCAGATGGTGGAGGTGCAGGTCCCTGACGCCCTGAGGTCGCAGGCCCCTTCGCTTGAGGGCCTCCAGCATGGCGGCGTGGTCCGTGGGCTCATCCACATGCGTGTATTCGCCCTCCACGTCGAAGACGACGGTGGCGATGCCCTCTGCCTGGGCGCGGTGGATGAGCGTGGCCACGGTGGTGGACTTGCCGCCGCCCGTCGTACCGATGATGCCGGTGTGCCGCGGCAGCACGGACTTGTCGCGCGCATTGAGGCGGGCCTCCATGCGCTCGTAGCCCACGACGACGCCCAGGCACAGGTCTCCGCCCACACCGAGAACGCGCTCGCTCTCCTTGTCATCCAGCACGAACACGGGGCTCTGGGGACGTGGCCGGAAGCGGGGAGGCTTCAGGATTCCTTCCACTTCCTCACCCAGCAGCTCCACCTCCGCGCGGCCGTGATAGTCGAACGTGTAGGTGAGCTTCTTTCCGTGCGTCACCACGCCGATGGCCATCGTCGAGTTGGCGGGAACGGCGTTGGGCTCCGTGAAGGGGCCTCGGACGACGACACCCAGATAGGTGCGCTTGTCCTCGCGCGACTTCACCCGCACCAGCGTCTGCGAGGCGAGCAGGTGGAGGTCGTCGCGGGCCAGCAGGACGGTGAGGAGGTTGTCCTCGCTGGACGCGGTGTCGAAGTGGGTGAAGCCCGCGGCCAGCTCCAGTTCGGGGTCGAGCTGCGACGCCGTCGTGTCGTTCCTCAGCTCCTCGAGCGCGGCACGGGCCTCGGGTGGCGTCGAACGGACGACGTCGCCGCGCCCCTCCCGCGCGGACGCCGGTGGCGTCTCCGGGGGCGAAGCGGGCCTGCGCACCGTCGTGGGGGCCGCGCGTGACGGTTGACCTGGAGGCACAAGTCTTCTGTCCTCACCGCCCGAGGGCTGCGGAGTCTGATGTGGCGACTCACCCCGAGGTCCTCCGAGCGACGGGAGTGGCGCCGTGTGTCCGTTCAGTCCGTGCGGTGGACGACTCGGAATGTTCTCGAACAGCCCCGGACCTGGTGGCCTTGGTCCCTTGCCATCATTGGACATGGTTGTCTCCCCCTACCGGCGCATCCCGCGCTCACTGAAGAACTGGAGGTTGGCTCCCGCCTGGGCGTAGGCGTCATGGACCAGCCCCAGGAAGCCGTCGTCGCCAAAGGCACTGCGGCAGGACATCTCCGCGACGTCGAGCAGCAGGGGGAAGCCCCGCTCGGGACGCAGCACGCTGTCGGCCATGGCCACCCAGGCGGCCTCGTGCACGTGCTCACGGTGCGCGTAGAACAGGCGGGGAGGGGAGTGGTCTGAAATTCGGAACAGCCCCTTCACGACGCACGAACTCGAGTCGCGCACGAAGTCCCAGGCCATGCGCTTGCTGCGTCCTCCGTACTCCCAGCCCCTGACGATGTGCTCGCCATCGCTCTGGAGCGTCTCGAGGAGCGCGTACTCGCCCGCGTCGAGCGCGAAGCCCATCGTCAGGAAGCCCCGGTCCTGGAGTGAGCCGGAGACGAAGACGAACTTCTTGTGTTCATGGATGACCCGCTGGAGCACGGACAGCGAGCGCTCCAGCAGGGTCATGTACCCAGAGCCGGAGAGCAGCTCGTGCGCGCAGGGATTCCCGATGCCCATCCGCCACTCCGCCGAGGACTTGCTCAAGAGCGCGGCCCGCTCCGCATAGGTCCGGATGCCCCGCCGCGCCATCCGGGACAGGGTGTCTTTGTGCCCCTGGAAGCGGTTCTGGCGCATGTTGATGTAATCCATCGCCTCCTGGGCGGGATTCGCGTTCCGCGCGGCCATCTCCTTGCGGAACAGCCGCTTTGAAAAGGCGCCGGAGTTCCCCTGGTAGCCGACGATGCCGACCCCAATCTGGGAGATGCCGATGGGCAGGCTGTCATGGCTCGCATGGCTGCCGGCCACGGCGTCAACCTTGCCTTGGAAGAGCAGCCGCTCGTGGATGAGTGTCAGCTCTTCTGGCGTGACTTTGTAGACTCCCGCCTCGGGAAGCATGCCGCTGCGGGTAGACAGTCGGGGGAGAATCTCGTTGCGGACGAGGGTGCGCAGCCGCCCTTCCTTGTGCAGGGCGCCGGCAATCTCGCTCCGGAAGCGCTCCATGACCTTGTCCAGGTCGAGCCCCGTGGACCATCGGTCGAGGTCCAGCGTGGAGGCCATGTCCTCCCCGAATGCCTCCCGATAGTCGTCATCCCCAAACAACTCACCCATCTCTTCCGGCGGAATCCTGCTCGACATGTCTACCCTCCCTCCACTCCCAGGAACTGCTCGATTGAAAATCGCGGAGTGCGCATGCGGCGGTGCAACTCCTGGACGTAGGTGTCCGCCTTCTCCCGGGGGAGCCCGTACCGGAAGAACAGCAGGCCCGTGGCCTCCTCGGCGGGGAGGTCCATCACCAGTGGCACCACGAGCTTCGCCGGAGCCAGCAGCTCCAGGCCCAGCAGGTCCGCGCGCCACTCGGAGTCCATCACCGCTCGACGGGCGTAGTGTCCGGAGGCATCGCGAGCCATGAGGTCCACCGGAGGCCCCAGCGAGAGCTTCTCGAAGAGGGCCGTCATGGCCTCGTCCGGCGTGGGCTTACGCAGACCGTCGAGCACCGGCAGTATCTGCTCGCCAAACACCCGCAGGGCCCGCTGACGTGGAAGCCATTGGTCCAGGATGAAGTGCGACAGCTCGTGCGCGACGGTGAAGCGTTGCTCGGCGTTCTCCTCGGACCTGTCCACGAACAGGAATCCGTGTCCGGCTTTCGCCACCATGCAGCCATGGAAATCACTGGCGTCACCCTCGACGGGCTGACGGATACCCCGGCGCAAGAGCCAGTCCCGCACGGCTTGCGGCGTCAGGTGGGGCAGGGCCACCACCTTGACGGAGAGCCGCGAGGGAATCTCCGTCGACAGGTTTCGTGGGAAGCGCGAGGGGGCCGTGAAGCCACACTCCTCCACGGCCTCCTCGAGCCAGAGCGGCGTCATGGACTCGTCTTCTCGCCCGGGACGCGGTCTCTCGCGGCCATCTGGATGGGACGTTCCTCTCCGTTGGAGTCCGCGACCCGCTCGGACAGGGCATCCACGATTTCGACGTGTCGAATCACGTCGACGAGCGCCCGGAGATCCACTTCATGACGTTCGGTGATGGCGGTGACCTGGGTATCGAAGTCCGGGCCCTCGGGTTTGCGGCACAGACACAGCCAGTAGAGCACTTCCCGCGTGCAGCCCAGATCCCGCGCGAGTTCAGCCTCGGTCCGATCCTCCAGTTGGCGATACCTCTCGAGTGTATAGGCAAGCGTCCAGGACGCGCGCTGGGCACGCAGGGCGGCCCGTTCGAGCCAATCAGGGTTCGACATCTCACTCCTCCTTCCCGATCCGTCCCAGGGTCTTCATGAGGCGGTCCCGGTTCCGTTTCACCTCGCGGCGGAGCTCTTTCTCCGACAGCTGCGGCAGGTTCATGGCCTTGGCCAGGGCGTCGGTGGAGCGCTCACCTTGGAGGATGAGCCCGAGGGCGGCCCGGTCCTGCTCCTGAATGGCCTGTTCGAGTTGTCCCACGAGGTGTCGTGCCTCCACGATGATCTCCAGGCTTCTATTCGGAGCCGTCGCGCGAAGTTCGATTGCCTCCCCGAATTCCCTTTCTCGGCGCTGGCGGGCCTCCTGGGAGCGGTACATGTCCCGGACCTGCATTTCGGCGTTCCGGGTCAAATACGAGGACAGCTTGCTCTTGTGGGCCAGGTACCGTTCGGGATTCTCCAAATACTCCATGAGGACGTCGCAGACCGCGTCGTGCGCCTCCTCTTTGGTTTTTCTCCGGTTGCGGCAAAGCACTCGGGTGATGGGGGCCATGAAGACCCTGAAGACGTCCTGGGAGGCCAGTGACTCATTCTTTTTAAGGACGCGCTCATGAAGTGCCTGTTCCTCCGCTTGTGATGGAAAACTCATCCCCACTCCTCACCGGGAAACTCCTGCCCGCTCTCGGGTTGACTGCGACATGTATGTTCGTTCCCACCCTGGTGAGTTCGACGGAGGCGGGTTTGTGCATCTCCATGAAAGGTTGCTGGAGATCAGTCCGTCAGTCTGTACCTCCCAGGTGGTATGCCGCCGCGCGCGAGAGGAGAAAATGAACGCCCCGCGCACTTTGGATCCCGGCAACGAATGAATGGACAGGAGACGGTGAGTCGCCGCGACCGACCCGAGTTCGAGAGGGAACCCATGACGTCCATGCACTGCCGAGTAGCCACCACCCAGCGAGAGCTCGATGACGCGCTTCGTGTCCGCTGGGCTGTCTTTGGGGGGGAACTGAGGTTGATTTCCGGAAAGGCGCCGCCGTCGAGGCGGGAGGTGAGCTGTTTCGACACGCTGGAGACCACGGTGCATCTGGTGGTCTACGCGGACCGCGAGCCGGTGGCGACGTTGCGGATGTTGATGACGAGCCCGGAGGTGGCGCTCGCCACGGGGGGCCGGCTGGGTATCGAACTGGAGCAGAAGCTGGACCTGTCGGGTCTGGGCGGACCTGGGATGGTGTTCGCGGAGACCGCGCGCTTCTGTGTGCTCGAGCGTTGGAGGCACTCCGAGGCGGTGGCGCACCTGCAGGCGGGCATCTACGCGGAGAGCCGCGGACGCGGCGTGACGCACTGGATCGCCGCGGCGAACCTGGACACGGATTCGAGGGAGGACGCGAGTCTCATCGCCCGGGTGGCGGCGCACCGGGGCTGGGTGAGCCCTCGCTGGCGGGTGAGGGTCTCCGAGCCCTCGGAGTCTCCGGTCCTCCCCAGCAGCCCCTTCTATACGCCCATGGAGCGTGAGCGCGCGGGACAGGGAAACCTGGGCGGGCTGCGGATGCCGAGGGCGCCCTCGTTGTTCGCCAGGAAGATGGGCGCGCGGTTCATCGCGGAGCCACTCTACGACGCGAGCTTCCGCCGCTTCACCCTGCCGCTCCTCGCCGCGCTCGACGAGATTCCCGCCAGCACCCTGGAGCGGTTCCGCGCGCTCGACGGCATCGTGCGTCGCGCCGGCTAGCCCCAGGGCGACCCGCTTTTCTTCCTTCACCTTCAACGCGCAACAGCCGGGAGCCCACGCCCCGGACAGGAGACGTCCGTGCAGACGACGATGGAGAGCCCGAAGTCGATGGATTGGGTGGACCTGCTGGAGCAGGAGGGCCGCGCGCTCGTGGCGGCGCTGGATGCGCATCCTGACGCAAGCCGCCTGTTCGCCGGCACGCTCGACCGGGAGGGCTATGTCCACTACCTGGTGCAGACGTATCACTACGTCCGCTGGAGCCTGCCGCTGCTGAAGGGCGCGGGGACGCGCCTGAAGCACCTGGGGCGGCACCCGAGGCTGGCGGACCTGCTGCTCCAGAAGGCCGAGGAGGAGCGCGGCCACGAGCGCTGGTTGCTGACGGACCTGAAGAACCTGGGGTGCTCGGAGGAGCGGGTCCTGTCCACGGGCCCGTCTCCGGCGGTGGAGGCCTATACCAGCTGGAACTTCTTCACCTCCCGGGCGGGCATTCCCACCGCGTTCCTGGGCACGGCGTATGTCCTGGAATACCTCTCCGTGACGCGCGCGACCGGGGCCGCGGAGCACCTGATTCAGGCGGATGCCATTGCGAACATCGGCAAGGCGGTGACGTTCCTGCGCGGCCACGGAGGTCTGGATGAAGACCATGTGGCGGAGCTGACGTCCGTGCTCCGGACGCTGACGGATGTGGAGGAACAGTCCGCCGTGCTGTTGTCTGCTCGCACGACGCGCGTCGTGTATCCAGGTTTCTTCCGCGAGCGGTGAACTCCCATACCCCTGGCGAGGTAGAGACGACCCTCCTGGCCAGCGCCATTCTCCCAGTCGAGACAAGGCATCCACACCAGGGGGCGCTTCATGCGTTACATCACTCACATCCACCTCGAGGGCGGCAGACGACTCGAGCACATCGCGCTGGTTCGCTGGCGTGAGGGCCTCATGACGGGGACGAGTACGCGGCAGCAGATGGTGGAATGGATTGATGACGGTGGGGACGCGAGGGTTCAGGCCCTGCCCGTGGAGGCGCGGGTAGAGGTCGTCAATGCGCGACCGCCCTATCTGCGGTCGGTGCCGAACGGCAGTCGTTTCGACAATCTGCTGTCCCTGCCGGAGTTCTGAGCCGCCAGGGACACGGGGCGCCACGGGCGGGTCCGGAGGAAGGGCCGGGTCCGCCCGTGGTGGGTCAGATGGGCTTCATCAGGCGGGCGGCCTGGTAGAGGAAATCGGCGCGGCTGTCGCAGTTCAGCCGGTCCGTGCTGAAGATGTCCCGGATGTGTGTCTTCACCGTGTCGATGGAGAGGCCGTATTCACGGGCAATCTGCTCGTTGGACCAGTTCCTGAGCAGCGCCTGGGCGATGGTGACCTGGCGACTGGTGAGCCGCCGCTTCATCTGCTCGGGGAGCGGAATCGAGTGGGGAATCTCGTGAAGGATGAGCGCCCAGGGGCTGGGGCCCTGGGGCTCGGGGAGCTCGATGAACTTCACCACCCGGTGCGAGTCATCGAGTGACCTCACCCAGACGTTCGCCTGAAGCCGCTCGTCCGGGGACATGCGAGTCAGGGCGACCAGCCGGTCCACGAGGACCTCGGGCAGGCCGGAACCGTGGAGGTCGGAGCGGGTGAACCACTGCTCGAGCAGCGTGGTGGCCCGGGGTGAGCGCAGTCGTTCGAGGGCGGGCGGGTCCACCACGATGAACGCGGAGCGGTCATTCTCGTGGATTTGCTCCAGGAGGCGCACGCCCGTGGAGGCCACCCACATCTCGCCGCAGTTGCGCACCGTGTTGGCCAGGTGCGGCGTGAGGCTGGTGAGCAGGGCGACGGCGCGCTCGGAGAACGGGTGTCGGCGGTCGCGGTAGAGCGTGAAGCCGCCGAAGACGCCCGGGCGCACGTTCATGAGAACGGCCATGACGTGTTCCAGTCGCAGTTCCAGCTCTTGGCTGCGCTGGTAGAGCTGGCTTGCTTCCAGCTCCCTGCGCGACACCATCTCCGAGTCCCGGAGGACGGTGTCGAGCTGGCGCAACAGCGCCCTGCGCACGAAGTCGTCGTCGGCCACCTTGTCGTATTCGGACTGCTCCAGGAGCGGAACGCGAGGGCCGGGAACCAGCCACCGGTAGGGGATGGGCTGGCCAGGGGCGACGATGCACAGCCCCATGTACTCCGCGGGAATCAGTTCCAGGAAGAGGCCGCGGACCCTCTCCATGACCTCGGAGAGGTTCAGGGAGCTGTTGAGCGCCGCGATGACCTTGTCCCTCAGCAGGAATTCACGAGAGTCGAAAACCATGTCCATCCCCCTGCATGCGGGAGCGCGCCCCGCGATTGCCCAGACCGTCTGCCCTCTCAATAGACAAGAGAGAGAACGCTGTCCCTACCACTCCAGTGGTAGGTGCCCTCGCTGCCCGACGCCCGACCTCCCAGGCTCGGGACGCGCGAAGGGACCGAGCTCCGCCGGACAGGTCGGAGTCGAGGCACTCTGGCGGTGAGCCTTTGCGGGTGTCGAGCCTAGCGGAGCCGACCGGACAATGAAACGCCCTCAGGATGGATTGATGCGTCTGATATTGACTACCCGGGTGGGTGCGTCCTCACTCATCCGGTGGGTCGCGGGGACGGGGCGCCTACTCCTCGGGAGGTATGTCCTGGCCATCCCGTGCGTCGGTACGGTGTGTGGAGAGAGCGCGCTCGAGTTCGGGGCGACACTCCTTCCGCCGCGTCTGGACTTCGCGGCACATCGGTGAGTCATGGTCAGGATTCTTCATTCCGCGGATTGGCAGATGGGGCTTCGGGCGAGACACGTCGCCCAGGTGGCGTCAGCGGTGCGCGAGGCGAGGTTGGAGGCGGCACGCAATGTCATTCAGGCGGCGAACAGCCATCAGGTGGATGCCGTCGTGCTCGCGGGTGACATCTTCGAGGACAACCTGGTCGAGGACCGGCTCGTGCATCAGGTGGTGGCGGTGCTGGAGGGAGCGCGCGCGCCGGTGTTCGTCCTGCCGGGCAACCATGACGCGCTGACGCCTGACGCCGTCTACCATCGCGCTTCCTGGAAGCAGCGGCCCGCGCATGTCCGCATGCTGGATGGAGATGCGCCGGTTCCCATTCCAGGGACGGCGGCGGTGCTGCTCGCCGCCCCGCTTCGACAGAAGAAGGGAATGAAGGATCCAACGGGCGAGTGGCGGGCCCGCGCGGACGTGGACGCCATCCGCGTTGGCGTGGCCCATGGCTCCCTTCGTATCGAGGGGAAGCACGCCCTGGACGACTTCCCGATTGCCCTGGATGCGGTGGCGCGAGTGGGGCTCGACTATCTCGCGCTGGGTCACTGGCACGGGCAATACGTCCACGAGGAGCGCACCGCCTATGCGGGGGCGCATGAGACGACGAAGTTCGGTGAGGATGGCTCGGGGCAGGCGCTGCTCGTGGAGATTGCCTCGCGGGGCGACGTGCCTCGGCTGACCCCCGTTCCCACCGGCTCGCTGGTGTGGCGCACCCTGGAGTTGGATCTGGGCCAGGACCCGGAGCGGGAGGCGGCGCGTGTCCTGGGGCTCATGAAGGACGCGGCCCAGCCGGCCAGGACCCTGCTGCGGATTCGCACCACGGGCGCCTCCTCGGATGCCGCCACACCGGTCGTGGACCGTCTCAAGGAAGGATTGCTGGGGCGGGCGTTCCTGCATGTTTCCGTCGAGCGTCGCGACATTCCGAAGGCGGAGGTGGAGGGACGGCTCGCCGAGGTGGTCGCCTCCAGCTCCCTGGTGGCTTCGCTCCTGGAGGAGTTGTCGCGACCCTTGTCTCCCGGGCTGGTCGACGCCTCGGAAGCGGGGCGGATCGCGGCCAGGTGTCTCTTGTCGGAGCTGGTGATGGAGGCGTGGCGATGATTCTGCGCAGGCTTCGAGTTCAGCATTTCCGTTGCTTCCGCAATCCCGTGGAGCTGTCCGGGCTGGGGGTGGGCATCCATGTCGTCCATGCGCCGAACGAGACAGGGAAGTCGAGTCTCGTCCTGGCCCTCGCGCGGGCACTGTTCGACCGGAACTCGACGAGGGACCGGGAGATACAGAACCTGCGGCCCTGGGGGACGACGCTGTCGCCGCGGGTGACACTGGAGCTGGACTCCGGTGGCAAGCGCTATCGGTTGGAGAAGGCGTTCCTGGATGACGCCACGAGCCTGCTGGACGAATGGACGGGGACGCGGTTCGAGCGGCTCGCCGACTCGCAGCGGGCAGACGAAATGGCGCGAGGGTTCCTCTTCTCCGGAGGAGCGCAGGCCGGTGCGACGAAGCCGGGCCAGTGGGGACTGGCCCGCCTGCTCTGGCTGGGTCAATCCGCCGAGCGTCATGTGCTGCCCGGTCTGGACACGCCCCTGAAGGCTCGGCTCATGGAGGCGGTGGGCGTCGCGGTGCTGAGCGAGCAGGAGCAAGGGGTGTTGAAGCGGGTGGAGGACGCCTATCGCCAGTTTTTCACGCTGAAGAAAGGCAAGGTGGTGACCGGCAGCGAGCTGGAGTTGAAGGCGGCGCTCGTGGCGTCTCTCGAGGAAGAGCTGCGGGGAATTCGCGCCCAGCAGGATGCGAGCGCGGAGCACGCCCGGGACATGGAGGAGGCGAGGAGCGCGCTGGGCGACCTCGCTGGGGAGCGGGGGGCCCTCGAGGCGCGGTTCTCCGCGCTTCAGGCGCGTGTGGAGGCGGAGACGCAGTTGGAGCAGCAGATCGCGCTCCGGGACAAGGATGTGGAGCGCCAGCACCAGGAATGGGAGCACCTGGATGGGAAGCAGCGGGAGCTGCTCGCGCTTCGCCAGAACGTGGCTCGGCATCAGGCTGTCGTGGCGGAGAAGGAGCCGGTCCTCCAGAAGGCGCGAGAGGGGTTGATTGGCCAGGAAGCGTCGTTCCGACAGGCCCGGGAGCTGTTCCAGGCGCAGCTCGGAGAGCAGGAGAAGGCGGAGCAGCGGCAGGAGCGCGGACGTCTGCTGGAGAAGGCCCGGCAGGCGCTGGTGGAGCAGCAGCGGCTGGATGGACAGCTCAAGCAGGGGGAGCGGCTGGAGACCGCCGTGGAGGGATTGCGGCGAAGAACAGCGGCGTTGAAGACGCTGTCCGAATCCGACGTCAAGCGCGCGGAGGACGTCGAGCGCAAGCTGCGGCAGGCGCAGGACAAACTGGAGGCGCGGGGAATCGAGGTCGTCTTCAAGGCGGAAGGGTCTCGGAGCATCGAGTGGGAGGCGGAGGGACAGGTCCAGCGGCACGAACTGGCGAAGGCCGAGCAGAAGCTGTTCGCGGGCGTGAGCGCGGGAAGCCTGCGCATCAAGGGCGTCGGGGAGGTGCGCGTTCGCACCGGGGCCGAGGAGATCGGGAACATCCAGGCGGACGTGGAGAAGTTCCGCAAGGAGCTGACACGCCGGCTCCACGAGCATGGTGTGGAGAGTCCGCAGCGGTTGCGTGGGGAGTGGGAATCACAGCAAGTGGTACTCCAGGAGCAGGCGAAGCACGAAGGCGCGCTGGAGACGTTTCTGGAGGCCGCGGGCTTTGAGAGCGTGGAGGCTCTCCGGGAGAAGCGTCGCGAACAGGCGGGGAAGGTGGGGACCCTGGCGGGGCAGCTCAATCTCGCGGTGGCTGCCCTGGCCACGTACCCGACCCATGAACTCGTCGTGCTCTCCGAGGAGCTGAGGCTCCGCAAGCAGGAGGTGAAGGAGCGCGAGAAGGCGAAGGACGACGCTGAGGCGGTGTATCGCCAGGTGGAGAGGCAGGTACGGGGTCTTGCCCAGGAGCGGGACTCCGCGATGCAGACAGCGCGAGAGCTGGAGCTGACGATGAAGGCACAGCTCCATGCGCTGGGCATGTCGCTGGAGCAACTGGGGGCGGAGGTCGAACGGGCTCATGGGGAGCTAGAGCGCCTGAAGAACATGGTGACGGGGTTGAGGGCGCGGCTTCCCCGTCCGGAGGAGCGGGCGGCCACGCAGCGCCGCCAGCTCGACGAGGCGAGGGAGCGAGTCGTAGGCGCGGAAAAGAAGGCCCAGGAGCGAATCATCCGCGCGGAGACGTTGCTGGGGCGGGCGGCGGAGGCAGGGGTGTACTCGCGATTGGGGGAGGCGGAGGAGCGGCTCGTGCTTGCGACGGAGGAGCACCTGCAACTCAAGACCCGGGCCGAGGCGGCAGAGATTCTCCGAAAGCTGGTGGGCCACTGGCAGGAGCAGGTGAACCGGACGTTCGTGGCACCTATCCAGGACGCGGTGCATGCGCGCTTGGAGCACATCCGTGGAGATGGGCGGAACGAGGTGCTCTCACTGGGGCCGGAGTTCATCGACGCGGCGATGGAGACTCCCGACGGGGCGAGGTCGCTGGCGAGCTTCTCATGGGGAATGCAGGAGCAGACCCTGTTCGCGCTGCGCCTGGCTCTCGGGGAGATGCTGTCGAAGCAAGGGACGAAGCCGGAGCCGCAGCTCGTGGTCCTGGATGATGCCCTGGTCAACACGGACGCGGTCCGCCATCGGCGCGCGCTGGAGTTGATTGAGAGGGCGGGGGAGTCGCTGCAGCTGCTCATCCTGACCGCGTTTCCGGAGCGCTATCGCACCCTGAGAGGGATGAAGGAGTTCGACCTGCGGGAGTTGGCTCAGGAGTCCACTCCCGCCGGGTGAGGTCGTGTTGACGGAGCGTGGCGTTCGCCGCGTGGTGCTTCTCGGTTCATGACGAGTGCAACTGGCGCGTCGAGGTGCGGCGCGCCAGATAGGGGGACGTATGGCTATGCAGAAGAGTCGGGCACGTGTCAGGCATCTGACCGCGCTGCTGATCAAGGACGAATTCAAGAAGCCCGAGGACTGTCTCAAGGACGTCAGCGCGGTGGAGAAGGTGGAGTTGTCAGCGCGGCTTTCCTATTCGGCTGACTTCTACCTCCAGGCGAAGAAGGCGCGCTCACCTCCGTGGATGGAGTTCCTGGAGACGATCGTGGCGAAGAAGCTGCCGACGCTCAAGAACCAGAACGTGTGCGGGGTATTCTTTGTCCGGCTGAAGAAAAGGATCGTCGCCTTCACGCAAGGACATGGCCGGAACCTCCTTCGAGCCGACTGCTTCGAGCGGGACTTCGGCCTCAAGGTGGTCTTGAACTCGGTCGATCCTACCCAGTTGCGGAGCGTGGATGCTCGCAAGGTCGAGGACCTGACGACGCAGACGCGAAAGCAACTGAGTCGAAACTCACCGATGGATGCATTCGCTCTCAATCTGAATCAGGACATCCTCCGGGTCATCGCGGGGAAGCCCAAGAGTGAGGAGTTCGCGAAGTTGATAGTCGGTTCTGACTCGCTTTCGCTGAGCGCCAAAGTGGAGGTCGAACAGCTTGGGGAGAAGAGCCAGGAGCTCTTCGCCGCCTATCAGAGCCAGGAGTACAAGAAGCACTTCCCCTGGTTCGATCATCTCCGGTCGGTTCGAGACCAGGCAGTGATGGGGGAGTTGAATCGCAGGTTGATCGAAAAGATTCAGGCAGGCTCAGCCGACGCCCTCCATCTGGCCACGCCCGAGGTCATCGACTGGAGTGAATCATCGGGGCTTTCGTTCTCGACGGAAGCGGACCCGACGCCGCGCCATGACCTGTTGATGGAGGACTATCTCAAGACGAAGGATGAAACGGTGTCGGTCGCCGACCTCAAGCGAGACCATGTTCAGGTTCACTTTGGCGCGGCGAATGCGCCCGTGTCCAAGTGGAGTGTGTATGACTCGATTGTGTTCGAGGCGGAGGAAAAGGGAGAGGTCTTCGTGCTCTCCGGGGGCGATTGGTTCCGAGTCGCCAAGCGTTTCGCTGATGAGGTGAGAGACCGGGTCGGAACCATCAAGAAGTCGACGCTCATTCTTCCTGCCGCGAAGAGCACGGACCGGGAGGACGACTACAACTTCAACGTCGCCAAGTCGCGAGGGTTCATCTTGATGGACAAGAAGAACTCATATGTCGCGGAGGGCAAGACGTCGATCGAGGTCTGCGACCTGCTCACGAAGGATCGGCAGTTCGTGCACGTGAAGCGGAAGACACGGTCCTCGACACTCAGCCATCTTTTTTCTCAAGGCGTTGTCTCGGCGGATGCGTTCTGGATGGATCAAGAATTCAGGAACCACGCCCGGAATCATGTACTGAAGATCCATCCGACGTTGAAGAGTCTGATCCCGCAGGAGCGCCCGAATCCGGCGGAGTTTGAAGTTGTGTTCGCGGTCATCACAAAGAGCAACCCCAAGTGGCCGCATTCCCTCCCGTTCTTCAGTCAGCTCAATCTGAGCTACGCACATGACCGCCTGGAGCGGATGGGGTACCGAGTCTCGTTGCTGAGAATTGATGAGGTTTGACAGCGGCTGGGTTGATCGCAGGCGGGTGACCCCTTCCTCGCCGTTCGGCAGGGCGGTGCGCCGCTCCCGTGGAGAGGCGTACGGGTCCTCCATAGGCGTCGACAGCGGCTGGCCGCGAATCGCCCTGATTCCTCACGCGGTGGCCACCCGCCTCGCAAGCTGGCCCACTCTTATCGGGGCGCCGGACGCGTCGAGGAGCGAGTCGTCTTCCGTCGCGCCACCTGATTGACTGGTGGCGCCGCCTTCTTGGCCCGTGACGCCGTCTTCCTGGCCGGTGACGCCGCCTGATTGACTGGTGGCGCCGCCTTCTTGGCCCGTGACGCCGTCTTCCTGGCCGGTGGCGTCGTCTTCCTGTCCGGTGGCGCCGCCTTCGTTGTCCGTCGCGCATTCGCGGCGCGGGCAGCCTCCATCACCGCGGCCCGTCGCTTGATGCGCGCGACGCCCTCCGTGTCCGCGGCGGAAGCCCCGAGTGTGCCCATCGCGGCCAGTGCCTCACGCGTCGGTGCGTGCTTGTGACAGAGCAGCACGAGGTTGGCGGCGCGCAGCACGCGAGGGGTGAAGATGGGTGGGTTGCCCAGTTCGGGCAGCAGACCGAGCAGCACCGGCACGTCGTCGAGCTTTGACTGCCAGGACTCGGCGCGCGAGCTCTTCGCGATGTGCGTCACCTCGCGCCCGATGTACGCCGCCGCCAGCTCGGCGAACCACGGGGTGACGGGCTTCTTCACGAGGGCCATGAGCGCCGTGGCGAGGCGGCGGCTCTTGACGAGCACCTTCCAGGCCTTCTCCTCCGCGGGGGTGATGCTGGACGACGGCACCACCGCCACCAGGGACGACTCGAGGTTGTCGGCGAGCAGCACGTCCTCCCCGTCGTCATCCACCCGCTTCTCCCAGGTGGAGACAGCGCGCCTCACGAAGGAGGCCTCGTCGGCGAATTCGCTGTGGTCGCCATGCTCTTCGATGTCTCCCCGCAGGCCTCGGAGTGCGCGCAGCACCACGCGTGCGATGGCGGCGTCCTCTTCCTTCTTCAGGAGCGCCGTGCCTTCACGAACCAGGCTGCGCGGGTCGAGCTTGTGGGCGCGCTCGGCGAAGTCCCGTACGGTGGGAGAGGACTCCGTCCCGGCTGCGCCCTTCCTCAGGGAGACGACGAACCTTCGGAGTGCGTCCTCGGTGACATGCATGCCCCATCCTGCACCGGGAATGGAGTGCGTTGGGACCTGTCCATCTGGAATGGGGCTATGCCCACATGGCAATGTTTTGCTGTTGTTGTCTGTCTGGTTCGAATTACTAGTTAGTCTAGTCTATGATAGGAGTTGCGTCAGAGGCACGCGCCAGGTGTGGAGATGTCCCTGGTGAGCGCTGCGTGGAAGGCCTCGTGTCCCTCGTTCCCGGGAGTCGCACGTGAAGACGAACAGTCGGTCCGCGGTCCTCCAGGCGGTACGCGAACTCGCACCATCCCTCTCCGCGCGGGGCGCGGAAATCGAGTTGGCGAGGAGGATTCCCGCCGATGTGATTGGCCTGCTCAAGTCAGCGGGGGTGTTCCGGATGTTCGTGCCGCGCAGTCATGGCGGACTCGACCTGTCGCTCCTGGAGGGGCTGGAAGTGCTGGAGGAGCTGGGTCGAATCGACGGCTCCCTCGGTTGGACGACCATGATTGGCGTGGGCAGCCCCCATCTGTTCGCGGTGTTGCCACGCTCGGAGTTCGATGCCATCCACGCGGCGAGCCCGGACATCGTCGCGGCGGGCGCCATGGCGGCGCAGGGAGAGGCGCGGACGGTGGTGGGAGGCTATCGCGTCACGGGGCGGTGGAACTTCGCCACGGGGTGCCATCACAGTGATTGGTTCTACGGAAGCTGCGCCCTGAAGGACGAATCGGGAAAGCCTGTGATGGGCACGGATGGCAAGCCGGCGCTGCGCACCGTGCTGGTGCCCGCCTCCTCCGCGCGCATCCTCGACAACTGGCAGGTCCTCGGGATGCGTGGCAGTGGCAGTCACGACATCTCCGTCGAGGATGTCTTCGTGCCGGAGGCGTATGCCTTTGACGTCGCCGCGGCCCGCCCCTGCCACCCCAGCCCCCACTTCGTGGCCCCTCCGCTCCAGATCAGCCTGCACATCGGCGCGGTGGCGGTCGGAATCGCGCAGGCGGCGCTCGACGACGTGGTCGCCCTGGCGAAGGCGGGGAAGAAGCGCCTGTATGCGCGCCACACCCTGCGCGAGTCACCCCAGTTCCAGCACCGGCTGGGGCGCGCCCAATCCGACCTGCGCGCGGCGCGCGCCCTGCTCCAGGAACTCTCGGGGCGCTTCTGGACCACCTGCGTCGAGGCGCCGGACTCCGCCTCCGGCTTCGCACCGGAGATTCTAAGCACCACCGCGTGGCTCGTGGACACCGCCGCCGAGGTGGTGAGCGCCTGCTATCGCGCCAGCGGCACCAGCCCCGTCCGGGACGGCTCCACCCTCCAGCGGCGCTTCCGCGACATCCATGTGCTCACCCAGCACGCCTCCGCCACGGATGGATGGTTCGCGCAGGCGGGCAGCACCTTGCTGGGGTTCGACTTCGCGTTGGAGTCCTGAGGCTCGGAGGCGGGCCCGTCCCGTCATGGCGGGGCGGGCCCACGGAGCAAGTGCTCAGGTCCCCGTGCTCTGGGGGGCCTCGTCCTCCCCGTAGGGCGGGATGCGGAAGCCCTCGGGCTGCTTGCCATCCACGTCCGTGAAGCCGTACTCGCGCGCCAGGTCGCCGGAGGTGAACAGCTTCCCGCTGCGCTCCATGATGCGCGGATCCCCGGCCAGCGCGGCCACGGCCCTGCCTCCGTACTCGGGCGACTCGGTGCCGCTCAGGTCGAAGGGACCCTTGGCGTGCTCGGCCATCACTCGCTCGGTGCGCATGAAGCCCGGTGCCAGGGCCACCGCCGCGACGTGGTGCTTCTTCAACTCCAGCCCCATGCCAAAGCTCATGCGGATGATCGCGGACTTGGCGACGTCGTAGTACAGGTTGCGCAGGTACTCGCCGTAGGCCCAGCCCACCGTGTTGACGATGAGGCCCGGAGGCGCGTCGGCCTTGCGCCCGATGAGCAGCGGCGCGGCGAACCGGCTCGACAGGAAGTGCGCGCGCAGGCCGGCGACATACATGCCCTGCCAGCGCTTCTCCGTGGGCTGCTCCCAGAACGGCAGGTCGAAGTCGGGGCCGTCATACTGCTCGTAACCTCCCCAGACGTTGTTGACGAGCAGGTCCAGCCGCCCGGACTCGCGCTTGACGCGCTCGAAGAACGCGGCCACGTCCTGCTCGTTCGTGTGGTCCACCCGCGCGGCGATTCCCTTCCCCCCTCGCTGCGTCACTTCCTCGGCGGCGTTCTCCACCGTGCCGGGGAGCCCTTCGGTGGTCTGTCCGGCAGAGGCGCTTCGACCGGTGACGTAGACAGTGGCGCCGGCTTCGGCGAGCACCAGGGCGATGGCGCGACCCGCGCCGCGGCTGGCGCCGGTCACCACGGCGACACGGCCGGTCAGGGTCTTCAGGTGTTTCGCGATGGGCTGCTTGGCTCCTTGCATGAACGTCTCCGGATAGGTTGGGGCAGCGGGTGGACTTCGGGCTTTGTTCAGCGAACGTCAGGCAAGACGAGACCCACCGGGGAGGGCGAGCGAGCTGTCGGGGTTCGTCGTCTTCGTCAGGCGAGGATGCCGTGCAGCAGCATGTCCCGCCCGTAGTCGTGGCGGAGCGGATCTCCTCCGGCCAGGTGCAGCAGGGTGGCGAAGAGCGCGTCGATTTCGAGCGGGCGCCGTTGCCCCTCGGTGGCGCTGCCGCTGCGATAGTCGATGGAGACGCCGCGGAACCTCGCGTCCGTCTGGCCGACCGTCGCGCCCGCGCGGATGCCGCGCCCCAGGAGGATCCAGCTGTTCTCGGGCCAGTGGTCCTTGCCCCGCACCATGTTCAGCTTGGGGAAGCGGCCCAGCTCGGAGGCGATCACGATGGTGGTCTGCTCCAGGAGCGTGCCGAACGCGTTGCGCTCGCGCTGGAGCAGGTCCAGGAAGCCGGCGATGTCGTCGAAGATGGGGCGCGTGCGCGCTGACTGGAGCGCCACGTTGTCGGTGTGCGTGTCCAACCAGACGCGCGGCGAGCGCACGGTGACGAAGCGGGCGTGATTGCCACGCACGGCATGGAAGGCGAGCTGGAGGCCGGGCCCCAGCGGACTTCCACGAAGCGCCGTGTGTCGGTCCGCGGTGGATAGCAGGCGCTGGAGGTGCTGGCCCTGTTGGAGCGTCTGCTCGTGTGCGGCGAACTCCTCCGGTCTCCCGCCGAGCCACTGGCGGGCCTCCTCGTGCCGCAGGGCCTGCATCTCCTCGAACCAGGGAGGCGTGTCGAACAGGCCCCGCCGGGGCTCACCGGTGAGCAGCTCCACCGTCGCGGGGTCGATGCTCAGTCCTCCCGCGAGGGGAATGGCGCGGCCCTCCGGGTTGCCGGGCAGCGGCAGCGCGTCCAGGGGGCGCGGTGGCCGCGGGAAGCCGGTCTGGATGTGGAGGTGCGGGATGGGGGCGCTGCCCGGCAACAGGCCTCCGAGCACGTCGCCGAAGGGCGGGGTGCTGGCGCCATGTCGCTGGTGGCCCGCGCGCAGGATGGCCTCACCCGTCTCGTGCGCGACGGTGTCGTAGCGGACGCCATGGACCAGGCACAGCGCGTCGTCGTGGCGCAGCAGCCCGCCGATGAGCGGCCCGAACAGGCGGCGCGTGCCCTGGAGGCGCTCGGCCGCCCGGTATCCGGTGTCGACCTCTCCGGCCGTGGCGGGGTCCTTCGCGTCCACGGTCATCACGCTGTCGAAGCCACCGTCGAGGGTGATGCGGACGAAGTAGTGGGGCCGCGCGGTGGACGGCGGCGGGAGGGCGACGGGTGGCGTGGAGGTCGACTTCACGTCGGGCGCGCCCGCGCGGTGGAGGCCACAGGCCGGGAGCAGGGCCAGTCCGCTGACGCCAGCCAGGGCCTGGAGGACTTCGCGTCGTGAGGAGCGGGCCATGGTCGTCATCTCGCTGTCGTGGGGGCGGGGGCGAGTTCCAGCCGCAGCACCCGGATGCCGGCCAGATAGCTGGTGCACAGCGCCGCCGCCGCGTCGCGTGTCGCCGGCGCGATGCGCTGGAAGCGGCGGAAGCGTGCCTGTCCATCCTTCGTGTCCGCGGCGCTGGGCTCCTGCTGGTACACGAGCCGGAAAAGGCGCTGCGTGATGGCCTCCGTCGCCTTCTCCGAGGCAGGTCCCTCCGCGACGTCCACCAGGGTCCGCTTTCCGGCGGGGCGCCCCAGGTCCGTGTCGATGACCCGGGTGCAGACGTCCATGGCGATGAGCGGATGGCGTGCGGAGGGCTCGAGCTCCAGCCGAGGAGCGACGAGGGCCTCGAGCGCGCCCGCGCTCATGTACGGATGCGCCACCTCGCGGACGATGAGCAGCCAGTCGTCCAGGGACAATTGCATGGCCGTGCGCGGCGGGGCGGGGTGCTGTTGGGCCTCCAGCAGCGCGGCGATGGAGCTGGCGAGCTCCTGCCGGTATCCGGGCCCCAGCGGGACGGGTGAGTTCCCAGGGCCCTTCCACAGCCCCTCCGCGTCCTTCGCGGAGGGAGGCATGCGGCCGGTCTCGACGGCCTTGTGGATGTCCCGCCACGTCTCCAGGTCGCTCGGGCCAGGCACCTGACGCAGGTCGAGCGAGCTGTCCTCATCGTGACAGCCGGCGCAGTGGCGTTGGAGGAGGACCGCCACGTTGGGGGGCACCTCGGCGGCGTCACGCGCCGGCGCCGCCGCCAGGACGAGGAACAGCAGACCGAGGGAGGTCATTGCGCGAGCACCATCGGTTCCGTCTGCGGCTTGCTCCACAGGATGGCGCGGATGAGGACATCGACCCGCCGTCCGTTCTGCTCGAAGGTCCGGGTCAGCTCCTCCAGCAGCCGCCGCTCCTCGGCCGTCTTCCGGGGCGGTCGCCCCACGAGGAAGGTGAACATGCGGGAGGTGGCGCAGCGGGGGAACTCGGGCTGCTGGGTGAGGAGCCGGGCCAGCGCGGCGGTGCCCTTGCCCTTGCCCCGGAAGTCCTCGGCGCCGTGGACGTACAGCGCCCCCTCCACCTGTCTGCCGGTGGGGATGGAGCCGAAGATGGGCGGACGCAAGCCCACCAGGAAGCCCGAGCCCGAGTCCATGGGCGCGTGGCATCCGCTGCACGCGCCCTGGTTGCGCATGGGGGACTCGTACACTTCGAAGCGCACGCCCTCGTGCTGCCCGCCGGTGACGGTGAGGAGCGTCTCGCTGTCCACGGTGTTCGCCGGGAAGTCCACGCAGAGGAACTGCGACAACATCAACTGCATCGTCGCGCGGGACGTCCCCACGAACGCGGCCATGACGGGCGTGTTCAGGAACAGGCCACTGCCCTGGTATTCGCCCTTGCGCTCGACGAACTGGCCCGGGGCCTCCAGGTCCACCGTGGCCAGCATCCGCACCAGCTCCTGCTCCCGCGCGGGGGAGAAGGGCTTCTGGGACACCTTCGCCAGCATCTCCCGCCGCAGGTACAGGAAGCGCGTCAGGCCGGACTGCCAGGTGGAGGAGGTCGTCATCAACTCGTCGAAGGGGCGCCCCTTCGACATGAGCTCAGCGCCGGTCTCGGTCACCTCGCTCATCATCGCCTCCACGAAGCGCTGGTCCATGCGCGGCGCCTCCTCGTCCGGAGGGAGGCAGCCCAACAGCAGGGGACCGCAACCGCAGCCCGGTCTGGGCGGCGTGGGGATGGTGGGCTCGGGTTGTCCACCGCAGTAGCCGACCGCGTCGAAGGCGTTCTCCGGGCGGTAGCTGTCCTGACAGATGGAGATGCGTTGTCCGCGCCCCCACCAGGCTGGCGCCGACTTGCGTTCGGCGGGCGCACAGGGCGCGGTCCCCTCCGGACGCGAGGCGCCCACGGTGTGGGGCAGGTAGTAGACCCACTGCCCGTCTTCACGGAAGCGTGACAGCGTCCCGACGAAGAAGTTCGTCGCCGCAGGCGTGAACGCCAACGCGCTCGAGAGCTTCCGGTAGAAGTCCCGCGTCAACCAGCGGTCCAGGACCTCCTCGTAGATGCGGGACGGAGTCTCTCCGCGCGCGAGTCGCTCCTCCAGGTCGCGCCGCTCCTGTGGCTCCAGCCGCTTCAGCCGAAGGCGAAGGGAGAGCACCTGCACCAGCTCCACCACGGGCGTGGACGCGGCGTCGTCCGACGCCTGCGCTGGCGAGAGCGTCAGCGTCAGGAAGGCTGCTCCCAACGTCATCCTGTTCGAACGCGTGGTGAGAGGCATTGCTCGAAAACCTACTCGGGTCTTTCCTGTAAATCCAGGCGTTAATGTCAATCATTTCCTGGGGGCTGCGCGGCGGTCGGCAATGATTGCCGTGCCGTGGAACCGACCGGGTGGGCGGAAATATGGAGGGCGTGGCTGACGTAGGTGGCATTGCCCCAGTTCTCCACGTCCAGGGAGGGTGCGGGAATCATGTACGGGGGTCTTCGCGTTGGCGTGAAGCCTGACAGCGAAGGCAGGCCGTCGGTGCGGTCCATGACGCGAATGGTGAGGGGTTGGGCCGCCGGGAAGGTGGCCTGCAGGAGATTGCCCTCGGGGAGCAGGGTTTCGAGCCACAGGGTCCATGCCGCGTCGCCCGCGAGGGCGGGACTGGTGGGGCCAGGAGCGCCATCCACGGCATAGGCGAGCACGGGCGCGCCATGGAGTGACACCAACGCGCTGCGCGCTCCCCGGGGGGAGGTGATTCGCAGGCGCAGCGTCCTCCGGTCCGCCGTGACGGTGTCCTCGAGCGCCTCCACGAGGGGCGCTGGCGCGTCGAGCACCGGAGCGGGCGCGAACCGGAAGTCCTGGCCCCAGCGCGGCATGAAGGCGGGGAGCTGCCCTTCTCGCGTCGCGTCCCGGGGGAAGAACTGCCGCGTCCAGTCGTCCAACTGCTCGTCGCTGCTGAACCAGAGGGCTTGCCCGCTGTCCGCGTCCCACGCATAGACGACGTTGTTCGCCCGGGGGCGCTCGGGGGTGGGCGCCCGTGGAAGACTCGCCAGGACCACGAGTCCAAGCCCCGTGGCGAGGGTTGTCACCGGCAGCGGCCAGGTCCGGAGTGCCGTCAGCGCGTGGAGGAGTGGGACGAGCAGTCCGCAGAGGAGGACGGCGAGCAGCGCCGTCACGACGGCGAGCCGCGGCGTGAGCCCCACGAAGGTGAGGACGAGGAGGGGCGCCACGATGAGCAGCGGCGGGATGGCGCACAACGTCAACGCCGTCGGCCATCGCCAGTTCGCCGCGCCGGGAGCGGAGGGGAGCAGCGCCAGCCCGAGCGCCGTGCTCGCCAGGGGCCAGGTGAACAGGAAGCCGAGTCCGGGCGCGAGGAACGCGGTCAGCACCGCGAGCAGCGCCCAGGGCCCGCAGGCCGCCAGGGTGAGGGCCCGCACGCCGACGCGGGGGCCCGTCCTCACGACGAACAGCGCGGCCACGGCGGCCGTCACCGCAAGCAGGCCCCCGAGGTAGAGGCCACTGCCGTAGGTGTCGCCGGCGCGGCGGGACTCGGGATGGGTCGCGCCAGCCAGGAGGCTGATGGCGAGCGCGATGGCGAGGACACCCCCGCAGACGAGGAGGAAGGTGCCCAGTCCGCGCGCGAGCTGCCTCGCCGACAGCGTCTTCTCCCGGAGTCCTCGCGCGACAAGGGCCGCCCAGAAGAGCGTCGCGCCCAGGGCGAAGAAGGGACTCCACCCTTCCGGGTACGTGATGAGTCCCAGCCCCGCGACGTTGAAGAAGACCAGGCTGGAGGTCCCCTGGGGCGACAGCGTGCCGTCCGTCAGCCGCCGGGTGAGGCGCAGCGCGTACTCCCCCTGGTGCTGCAAGGTGCGCGCGTCCACGTTCTCCGGACGGTCCAGCGCTCCGTGGTAGGCCGTGAGGCCGTCGATGTACGCGAAGTTGAGGCCGGGGATGCCGGCGGCCTTGGACAGGGTGAACTCGGTCATGTTCGGCAGGTACCGGTAGGCCGTGTCGAACAGCGAGCTCGCGAGCGCCGTGGGCACCGTCGAACCGAGCGCGTCGACGAGCCAGCCGCTGTCCGGCCCCGTCTCGAACATCAGGACCGGGCCATGACTGCCACGGGCCTCGAAGTTGAGCACCGTGGCCACGGCGTGGCGCCGGGGATGCTGGGCGAAGAAGGCCTGCGCGCCGAGCAACCCGACCTCCTCCGCGTCGGTGAACAGGAAGAAGACATCGTGGCCGGGCTTCTGGGGGGACGCGGTCAGCGCGCGCGCCGTCTCCAGGAGGGTGGCCACCGCGGCGGTGTTGTCGTTGGCGCCCGGGCCCGCCGGCACGGAGTCGTAGTGCGCCATCAGCAGGAGGGCCCGCTCGCTGGAGCGTCCTGGCACACGGGCGAGCACGTTCTGGACGACGGCCGCGGACCGGTAGGTCACCCCGAAGGGGGTGGGAAACTCCGCCACGCTCGGGGCCCGCTGGACTTCGGGTGAAAGGCCCAGCCCCTCCAGCTCGGCGAGCAGGTACTCGCGCACACGCGCATGCTCCGCCGAGCCCACCGGATGGGGTTCGCGAGCGATGCGCTGGACGTGGGCGAACGCCCGCTCCGCGGAGAAGTCCTCGGCCGACGCGGAGGCGGGAACAGGCGCGGGCGGTTGGTAGGGCGCCAGGGCCGCCCAACTGCCGCCGACCAGCAGGACCAACGCGAGCACGACGCCAGGCCCGCCGGGGATGACGGAGGGCTCCGGGGAGCGTTTCGCGATAGGGCGGGAAGGCGGGGGCATGGGACGGGCCGTGGGCTCAGCGCTTCCTCGCGAGGGTCAGCCCATCCGCGAAGGGAAGCATGCTCAGGTCCACGCGCTCGTCGTGCAGGAGCTTCGCGTTGATGCGACGCAGCGAGTCCGTCTCCGGGTCCGAGACGGCGGGGTCGGCGACCTTGCCGGACCAGAGCGTGTTGTCGAGCACCACCAGTCCGCCCGGGCGCAGCAGCCGGAGCGCGAATTCGTAGTAGTGCTCGTAGCTCTCCTTGTCCGCGTCGATGAACGCCAGGTCGAACGTCCCCCGCTCGGGGCTGGACACCAGCGCCTCCAGGGTGTGGTGGGCATCCCCGAGACGCACGTCGATGCGCTCCTCCACGCCCGCGAGCTTCCAGTAGCGCCGAGCCACGGAGATCCACTCCTCGCTCAGGTCGCACGCGACGACCCGGCCGTCCGCGGGGAGCGCGAGCGCGGTGCACAGGGTGCTGTAGCCGGTGAAGACGCCCACCTCCAGCGTCTTGCGCGCGCCCAGCAGTCGCGTCAGCAGGTGGAGCAACTGCCCCTGCTCGGGCGGGACCTGCATCGTGCGCAGCGGCAGGCGCGACGTCTCCTCGCGCAGGTCGCGCAGGATGGGGTTGTCGCGCAGGGAGTTGTCACGGACGTACTGGAGGACAGGCTGGGTCAGTTCGACGTGGTGGATCATTCTGGGACTCGTCTCTTGCGGTGAGAGGGATGGGGCGTGGCCGCTCAGGTTCCGGCGACCTGTCGCGAGCGGGCGGTGCGCAGCGCTTCGGGGGGTGGGAGGAAGCCGACGTCGACCAGGTACTGGATGCAGCGGTGCGCCAGGGCCTCGGTCATGGGGGGGCAGCGGATGCCGCTTCCCGCCAGCACCTCCAGCGCGTTGGCGCACTCCATCTCGGGCTGGAGTTCACCGATGACGGATGGGTCGAGCGCCGGCGTGGGTTCCGCCTCCGCGTCGCGGATGAGCGGCACCAGCGGATAGAGCGGGTGGGACGTGTCGACCTCCAGGGCCCGTCGTCGCGCCTCGTCGAAGGGGACGATGTCGAATTCGTACCCGTACGAGCGGATCCACTCGCAGAACTGGTGCAGGGAGACGGGCGCCGGGTTGAACAGGTGGAAGAAGCGCCCGAACGCCTCCCGCTTCAGGGAGATGTGGACGATGGCCTTCGCGGCGTAGTCCACGGGGATGGTGTCGAAGATGCGCGGGTACTCCGGGAGGATGCCCATGGGGACGTAGCCCCGGAACGCGACCAGCAGGTAGTCGTTGGTCTGCGTCGCGCCTGTCTCCTCGTGACTCAGGATGAGGCCGGGCCGGTAGATGCCGACGGGGATGCCGCGCTGCCGGGCGATGTCGACGACCTTCTCCGCGACCCACTTGCTCCCGGTGTAGCCGCCGGGCACCTCCACCGGGCTGTGCAGCGGCGAGTCGTCCTCCAGGAACGGCCGCGGCATGTGAGTGGCCAGCAGCACGTCGATGGTGGAGACGTAGTGCACGGCCTTGAGCCTTCGCAGGCAGGCCAACCGCAGCACCTCCTGGGTGCCCTGCACGTTCGGTCCTCGCAGCGCGGAGTAGGGGTAGACGAAGTTGACCAACGCGCCGTTGTGGTAGATGGCGTCGAGCTTCCCGGCCATCGCGTCCCACTCCGCCTCGTCCAGGCCGAGGCGGGGCTTGGCCAGGTCTCCGACGAGTGGACGGATGCGCGCCGCGTGGGCTTCGTCCCAGACGAGGTACTGCTCCATCGTCGTCCGGACGCGCTTCATCGCCTGGGCGGGCGTGTCCGCGCGGACCAGGCAGTAGACCGTGGCGCGGGTGCACTTCAGGAGCTGCTCCAACAGGAACGCGCCCAGGTAGCCCGTGGCGCCCGTGAGCAGGACGGCGGAGGGGTCGAGGAAGTCCGCCTCGGGTAGACCTTCGGGCGAGATGTCGGGCGGCAGGGTGGCGTCCGTGTCCAGGCGCGTGGCGTGCTGATTCATCAGCACCGCCTCGAGGCCCTCGCGTTGGAAGGTCTCCACCACGTTCGCGACGCCCGCCACGGTGGGCACCTTGAAGAACTGGTGGACGGGGATGGCGATTTCGAAGCGGTTGAGCAGCCGCGACGCAAGCTTCGCCAGCATGAGCGATGTGCCGCCGACGCCGAAGAAGTCGTCGTGGATGCCCACGCTCGTCGTGCCGAGCACATTCCCAAAGGCCGCGGCGATCTCCTCCTCCAGCGGCGAGCGGGGCATGGCGGAGTCCGCCAGCGGCTCCGCTCGTTCGACCTGGGGAGCGGGCAGGGCCTGCCGGTTCACCTTGCCGTTGGCCGTTCGGGGCAGCTCACTGACGATGACGAACAGGGTGGGCACCATGTACGTCGGCAGGTGTCCCTCCAGGTACGTCGACAGCGCGCGCGCCTGGGGCGCGGCGTTCTCCGCGGGCACGATGTAGGCGACGAGCCGCTTCATGTCCGGGCCACTGGCGTGGGCCACGACCACGACTTCGCGCACGTCGGGGTGCTGGCCAAGCGCGGCTTCGACCTCGCCCAGCTCCACGCGGTAGCCGCTGACCTTGACCTGGTCGTCCACGCGACCGAGGAACATGATGGCGCCGTCCGCCCGGTAGCGGCCCAGGTCGCCCGTCCGGTACAGCCGCGCGCCAGTCTCGCTGGAGAAGGGGTCCGGCACGAACCGCTCCGCCGTCAGGCCGGGCCTCCCGTGGTAGCCGCGGGCCAGTCCCGCGCCGCCGATGCAGATCTCCCCGGGCACGCCCACGGGCACCGGTTGGAGGTGCGCGTCGACGACGTAGGTCCGCGTGTTGCCGATGGGCCGACCGATGGGGGCCGCCTCGGGCTCATCCACGCGCGGGCACGTCCAGCTCGTGGCGTCGATGGTCGTCTCGGTGGGGCCGTACAGGTTCGCCACCGTGGCTGACACGCGCGAGAAGATGCTGCGCTGGAGCGAGCCGGTGAGGGCCTCGGCCCCGCTCAGCACGTAGCGCAGGCGGGTGCACCGGCCGATATCCGGCTCCTCCATCAACACCGAGTTGAGGGACGGCACCGCGCCGTAGACGGTGATGCCCTGGGAGCGCATCAGCTCCACCAGCGACCGGCTGTCGGTGGCCTGCCCCGCGGCGGTGACGACGGTGCGCGCGCCCACGAGCAGCGGCCAGAACGTCGCCCAGACGGAGGGGTCGAAGCTGAACGAGTGGTTCTGCAGGACGCGGTCCTCTGGGTTCAGCGGCCACGTCGCCTGTCGCCAGGTGAGGTTGTTGACGATGCCCCGGTGCGTGAGCATCACCGCCTTGGGCGTCCCCGTGGAGCCGGAGGTGTAGATGAGGTACGCGAGGTGCGCGGGCGTCGTCGTCCGGGGCGGGGCCGAGCGCGGGTTCGCCGCGATGGCGGGCCAGTCCTCGTCCACGAGGAGCCGCTTCGCCGGGGAGGTTCCCAGCCGCGCCGTGAGCGACCGCTGGGTGATGAGCACCCGCGCGCCGCTGTCCGTGAGCAGGTGCGTGAGCCGCTCCGTGGGGTACTCCGGATCCAGCGGAACGTAGGCGCCTCCGGCCTTGAGGACCGCGAGCATGGCGACGACCATCTCCACCGAGCGCTCCAGGCACAGCGCCACGCGGTCCTCGCGCTCCAGCCCGAGCCCCCGCAGGTGATGCGCGAGCTGGTTGGCCTGCTCGTCGAGCATCGCGTAGGTGCGCTCCCCGCCAGGACCGGTGACGGCCCAGGCCCCCGGGGTCCGCGCCGCCTGCGCCTCCACCAGCTCGTGCAGGCACTTCTCCGAGGGAGCGGCGTGGGCCGTCTCGTTCCAGCCATGGAGGACCTGTCCCCACTCCTCGGCCGGCAGCAACCGCAGCGCGGAGAGGGTGCTGGTCGGAGTGGTCAGCGCTCCGTCGAGCAGCGTGCGCAGGTGGTCGAGCATCCTCCGCGCGGTGCTCGCGTCGAACAGGTCGGTGTTGTAGTCCACGCGCAGGTGGAGTCCCTCCTGGGTCGCGGTCGCGGCGAGCGTCAGGTCCACCGGGGTGGTCCCCACGCGCGGCACGTGTGGCGTGACTCTCAGGCCGGGGACCAGGTCGAGCGCCTCGCGCGCGTCACGGAACTGGAACAGGGTCTGGAAGAAGGGCGTGCGGCTGAGGTCTCTCGGTGGCTGGAGCGCCTCCACGAGGGTGGCGAACGGCACGCGCCCGAACTTGCGCGCCTCCCGGAGGGCGCGGCCGGTTCGTCGGAGCGCGTCCTCGAAGGAGGGGTCTCCGCCCAGGCCGACTCGCAAGACGAGGGGGCCGCGGCCGGGACCTGGTGGCTCGGACTCCGCGCTGCCAGGAGGCTCGTCGCGCACTCCCACCGTCACATCCACCTGGAGCGAGTAGCGGGCCAGCAGGGTCTGGAGGCCGGTCAAGAGCACCGTCCCCAGCTCCTCGTCCGTGCGCGTGGCGAGCGCGGACAACTGACCCAGGAGCTCCCGCGGCAGGCGCTGGTGGACGGACGCGGAGCGGTGGGTCTTCACGGCCGGACGCGGCCGGTCCGTGGGGAGCTGAAGCACGGGAACGTCCGCGAGCCGTCGACGCCAGTGCTCCACCGCCGCCGCTCCCTCTGGACTGGCGAGCCACGCGTGCTCGCGGGTGGCGTGCTCCGCGTGGGAGGGCACGGCGCCCTCACCGAGGGGCTCGCCTCGGTGGAGGGCGGCATACGTCGTGAGGAGCTCCTGGACGAAGGACTCCAGGGAGGAGGTCGCCACGACCAGCTCGTGGCCCGTCGCGAACAACACGTGGCTGTCGGCGGCGAGCCGCACGAGCCGCAGGTCCACCAGTGGCGCGGAGGCGACGTCGGCGCGCCGGGCGAGCATCTCCCGGGCGATGTCGGAGAGGCGCTCCGCGGCGTCCGCGTCGGTCACGTCCGTCACCCGCAGGGACAGCGCCGCGATGGGGTGGACGAGTCGCAGCGGCGTTCCCCCCACGTCCTTGAAGGTGCTGCGAAGCAGGTCGTGGCGGCGGCCGACCTCGGCGATGGCCTGCTGGAGCGGGGCCAGCTCCAGCGCGCCCCGCAGCTCGCGCGCCGTCAACACCTGGGCCGGCAGCGTGCCGTCCAACTGGAGCAGCATCCACAGTCGTCGCTGCGTGGGCGTCAGGTTGGCGGGGTCGGCCCCGCGTTCCCGGAGCCAGCGGGTGAGCGTGGCTCGCCGGTCCTCGAGGGGCCTTCGGACGGAGTCGTTCTGGGAGGGCATCACCTGCGAATCTCCTGGGAGAGGGCGTGGCTCAGCAGCGGATCGTTCAGCAGGGCTTCCACGTCGGCGTCGCTCAACCCGTCCAGCGGCGTGTCGGACGCGGGCTTCAGCACCGAGGGCGCTTGTCGGCGCCGCGTGTCGATGACGGTCGCGAGGTGGGCGATGGTGGCGTTGATGAAGAGGTCGCGCATGGGCACCCTCACGCCGAACTCCTGGTCGAGCAGTTGCACGAGCCGCCCGGCGAGCAGCGAGTTGCCGCCCAGCTCGAAGAAGTCGTCATCCACGCCCACCTGCTCGCGCTCGAGCAGTCGGGTCCAGACGGCGCCGACCTGGCGTTCGGTGTCGGTGCGGGGCGCGACGAGGAGCCGCTCGCTGGAGGCGGAGACGGCGTCCGGAGAGGGCAGGGCGCGACGGTCCACCTTGCCGTTGGGCGTCAGCGGGAGCGCGTCCAGCAGGGCGATGGTGGCGGGCACCATGTACTCGGGGAGGTGGGCGCGAGCGTGCTCCCGAAGGCGCCGGGCGAACTCCTCGGAAGGAGGGCGCGTGGCGGGAACGACGTGGGCGACGAGCCGCCGGCGGGCCTCGTCCGTCCCCCACAGGTGGACCGCCACAGCGCGCACCTCCGGGTGGCGTCGCAGGACGGTTTCCACCTCCTCCAGCTCGATGCGGAAGCCCCGGAGCTTCACCTGGTGGTCCGCGCGCCCCAGGTACACGAGGTCGCCGTCAGGCCGCGGGCGCACCAGGTCCCCGGTGCGATAGAGGCGCGCGCCCGGGCTCGCGGAGAAGGGGTCGGGCACGAAGCGTTCGGACGTGCGTCCGGGCAGCCCCCAGTAGCCACGGGCCACGCCCTCTCCGCCGATGAACAGCTCGCCGCTCACGCCGGGGGGCACCGGCATCAGGTCCTCATCCAGCACATAGGTGCTCGTGTTGCCCACGGGCCGGCCGAGCGTGACGCGCTCTCCGGGATGCAGCCGCTTGCGGCATGACCACACCGTCGTCTCGGTGGGGCCGTAGAGGTTCCACAGCGCGGCGCCGCGATACGTGAGGAGGTCGGCGAGGTCCTGGGGAAGCGCCTCGCCTCCGCAGAGCGCGGTGAAGCTGCTGGAGGGTCTCCAGCCGTTATCCGTCAAGAGCCGCCAGGTGGCGGGCGTGGCCTGCATCACCGTCACGTGGTGGGTGTCGAGCAGTGCCGCCAGCTCCCGGGCATCCGCCGCCTGTTCCCGGGTGACGAGCACCACGCGCGCACCCACGAGCAGCGGCAGGTAGAGCTCCAGCGCGGCGATGTCGAACGAGAACGTGGTCACCGCGGCGAGGACGTCCTCGCCTCGCAGCCCGGGCTCGCGCGCCATGGTGTGCAGGAAGTTGGCGAGCGCTCCGTGTGTCACCATCACCCCCTTGGGGTGACCGGTGGAGCCCGACGTGTAGAGGACATAGGCGAGGGTGTGCTCACCCGCCCTCGGGCCTGGAGGGGCGTCCCCGCCGGCCTCCGCGACCGCGTCCGGGGTCAGGACGTGGGGGATGTCCACGCCCAGCGACGCGAGCTGGGGCGTCGTCACGAGGGCCCGGGGACGCGCATCCTGGAGCATGGCGCGGATCCGCTCACGCGGGTACTGCGGGTCCACGGGGACGTAGGCCCCGCCGACCTGGAGCACCGCGAGCAGGGCCACGATGAGGTCCGGCGAGCGCTCCAGATGGACGGCGACCCGGTCCTCGGTGCCCACGCCGCGCGCGCGCAAGGCACCCGCGAGCTGGCCCACGCGGGTCATCAGCTCGCGGTAGGTGAGGCGGAGGGCGCCGCACTCCACGGCCACGCGCTCCGGCGTCCGCGCGGCCTGCGCGGCGACTGCCTCGTGGAGGGGGACGAAGGCGTGGGGCTCCGCGTGGAAGGCCCGCGCGAGCTGCTCCCGCCGGTCGGCCTCGCTGTCCAAGGCGAGCCGCGAGAGGCGCGGACGGGTTTCATCCAGGAGCCCTTCGACTGCCCGCGTGAAGTGCTGGACGAGGTGGGCGATGGTGTCGGCCTCGAACAGGTCCGAGCCGTACTCGACGATGCCTTGGATGCGGTCTCCGTCGTCGATGAGGAAGAAGGACAGGTCGAAGCGGGAGGTGCCCGGGTCCACGGGCAGCCGCTCCAGCGCGTGCCCTCCCATCGAGAGGCGGGAGAGGGGCGCCTCCTGCATCGCGAACATCACCTGGAAGAGGGGGTTGTGGCTCAGCGTGCGCTGGGGCTGGAGCGCCTCGACGAGCAGCTCGAAGGGGAGCTGCTGGTGCGTGAGCGCCTCCAGGACGGTCTCCCGGATGCGCGCGCCGAGGGCGTCCACGCGCGGGTCCCCGGACAGGTCCACGCGCACCACGAGCGTGTTGGCGAGGAACCCGATGAGGGGCTCCAACTCGGGCCGCTCCCGGTTCGCCACGGGTGTTCCGATGAGGAGGTCGTCCTGCCCCGTGTACCGCCGCAGCACGATGGCGAACGCCTGGAGCAGGAGCATGTACGGCGTGATGCCGGTGGAGCGGACGTGGCGGCGGACGGCCGCGCCCAGCTCCGGGGAGAGGGTGAACTCCGTGGTGGCGCCGCGGAACGTCTGGACCGAGGGGCGCGGGTGGTCCACCGGCAGCTCCATGACCTGGGGCGCGCCGGCCAGCTTCCGCTTCCAGTAGGTGCTCTGGGCCGCGTGCGCCTCGGTGCCGAGCCACTGCCGCTGCCAGGCCACGTAGTCGGCGTATTGGATGGGGAGGGCCGGAAGGGCCGGCTCCGTGCCCTTGAGGCAGGCGTCGTAGCTGTCCGCCAGCTCGCGCACGAGCAGCTCCACGGAGCTCCCATCCGCGACGAGGTGGTGCACCGTGACGAGCAAGGCGTGCTCCGCGGCGCCCAGGCGCAACAGGTTCACCCGTAGGAGGCTGTCCTCGGTGAACCGGAAGGGGCGCCGGGCCTCTCCCGCGAGCAGTCGCCGCGCCTCTTCAGCTCGCTCGGCCGCGGGGACGTGCCCCAGGTCGGTGAAGGAGAGGGTGACCCTTGCATCGGGATGGATGACCTGCACCAGCTCGCCGTCCAGGTACGCGAGGCGGGTCCTCAGAGCCTCGTGGCGGGCCACCACGAGGTTGAGGGCGCGTTGCAGCGCGACGCGGTCGACAGCGCCAGCGACGCGGAAGGCCACGGGCAGGTGGTAGGCCACGCTCCATTGAGCGTCCAGCTCGTGGAGGAACCAGAGCCGCTGCTGGCTCGCGGACGCGGGGAAGACGAAGCAGCCCTGGAGGGCGGCGTCGGTCGGTGGGGGACGGGCGTTCGTATCCACGGTGGACATGGGGGTTCTCTCCTCGCGGGCACTAGCCGCCGCGATACGGCACCCGGGGTTGCACGGTGATGGTGGAGGGGCCGGAGGACGACGCCCGTGCCTGGGCGAGGTTCTCCGCGAGGGTCGCCACCGTCCGGTGCTCGAAGACGGTGCGGACGCTGGCCTGGATTTGCAGCGCCGAGGACAGCCGCGTGGCCACCCGGGTCGCCAGCAGGGAGTTGCCGCCCAGGTCGAAGAAGTTGTCGTGGACGCCCACGCGCTCTCGTTGGAGCAACTCCGCCCAGACCTGGGCGATGCGAGTCTCCAGCTCGTTGCGCGGGGCGATGTAGTCGGCGCCCGGATCTTCCGGTCGGGTGAGTGGGTCGGGCAGCGCCGCGCGGTCGACCTTGCCGTTGGGTGTCAGCGGCAGCTCCCGCAGCACCAGGAGGGTCGCCGGCACCATGAACTCCGGGAGCCGGGCGCGCAGGTGTTCTCGCAGATGGCGCGCGGACACCTCCAGCCCCGTGCTCTCGCGGACAGGCACCACGTAGGCGACCAGCTGTCGTCGCGCGCCCTCGCCCTTGACCACGACGATGGCGTCGCGCACCCCGGGCTCTTGTCGGAGCGCGGCTTCGATGTCGCCCAGCTCGATGCGGAAGCCACGCAGCTTCACCTGGTGGTCGACCCGGCCCAGGAACTCCAGCGTTCCATCCAGGAGCTGTCGTACGTGGTCTCCCGTCCGGTACATCCGCGCCCCCGGGAGTCCGGAGAACGGGTCCGGGAGGAAGCGCTCCGCGGTGAGCCAGGGCCGCTCGACGTAGCCACGCGCCACGCCCGCGCCGCCGATGAACAGCTCGCCCCGAACGCCCGCGGGCACGAACTGGAGGTGAGCGTCGAGCACGTAGACCTGGGTGTTGGCCACCGGCCCACCGATGCTCACCGGCTCGGAGGGTTCGGCGGGCAGCGTGGTGAACGTGGAGTACGTCGTGGTCTCCGACGGCCCATACAGGTTCACCACGCGGGTGGCCTTCGTCTCCTGGTAGAGCCGCCGCACGAGCTCCCGCGTGAGGGGCTCACCCGCGAGGTTGATGGTGCGCACCGTGTCGGGGATGCCACCCGAGGCGAGCAGCTCGGTGATGGCCGAGGGCACCGTGTTGAGGAGGGTGACGGTGGCCGAGGTCTGCTCCGGCAGGTGCAGCGCGCTGTCCGCCAGGATGACGCTGCCTCCGTGGCTGAGCGTCGCGAACAGCTCGAAGACGGAGAGGTCGAAGCAGATGGACGTGCCCGCCAGGACGCCCTGCCGCTCCTCGTCGCTGAACGCCTCGCCGGCCCAGTGGATGAAGTTCGCCGCGCTGCGGTGGGAGATGGCCACGCCCTTGGGCTGGCCGGTGGAGCCGGAGGTGTAGAGGATGTACGCCAGGTGGTCGGGGTGGACCTCCTCCGTGGGTGCCTCGGGGGCCAGCGTCCCCTCGTCGTGTGTTTCGTCCAGGAACACGCGGTGGGCCGTGCTCGCGGGCAGTCGCTCGTCCAAGGAGCGCTCCGTGAGCAGGGCGTGGATGCGTGCGTCGCGGACGATGAAGTCCAGGCGCGGCTGCGGATATTGGGGGTCGAGCGGAACGTAGGCGCCCCCCGCCTCCAGCACGGCGAGCAGACCCACGACCAGGTCGAGCGTGCGGTGGCTGAAGACGCCGACGCGGACCTCGGGACCCACGCCGAGCCGGCGCAGCTTCGCCGCCAACGCCGAGGCCCGTGCGAGGAGCTCGCCGTAGGTCAGCCGCCGCGCGCCGTGAACCAGTGCCACCGCGTCCGGGGTCCGCCGCGCCTGACGGGCCACGAGGGCGTGCAGACCGTCGCCCGCGGGATAGGACCGGTGGGAGGCGTTCCACGCGAGCAGGTGCTGCTCGCGCTGTGACGTGGGCAGCAGCGACAGCCGTGCGATGGGCGTGTCCGCGTCGTCCAGGGCCGCTTCCAGCAGGTGCCCGTACTGCGCCGCGAGCCGCTCGATGAAGGCCGCGTCGAAGCGCGCCGGGTCGTACTCGAACGCGCAGGAGAGACCCTCATCGGTCGGCGCGATGGCGAGCATGAGCTCGAAGGGGGACGCGGCGGGGGGCAGTGGCAGCAGCTCGACGCTCGTGCCGCCCATGCGCAGCCGGGCGGCGCCATCGCCGAGCGCGAAGGACGACAGCGCGGGATGGCTCGAGAGGGGACTTCGCTGATGGACGAAGAGGGTCTGGAAGATGGGCGTGCGGTCGGCGACGCGTTCCGGATGCAGTCGTTCGACCATGAGGGGGAAGGGGAACTCCTGATGCTCCAGGGCCCCTCGGACGAGGTCGCGGGTGCGCCGGACAAGGGCGGCGAACCCGGGCCCATCCGCCAGGTCCACGCGAAGCGGCAGGGTGTTGACGCAATAGCCCACCAGTCGCGCGGTGCCCGCGGGGCCTCGCGTGGCCACCGGGGTCCCCACGACGAGGTCGTCTTGTCCGCTCAGCCGGTGCAGCAGCGCCTGGAACGCCGCGAGCAGCGAGACGAAGGGCGTCACGTCGTGGCGCTGGGAGAAGTCGTCGACGCGCCGTTGCATCCGCTGCCCCAGCGCGAAGTGATGAACCGGAGCCGGGGGACGCGCGGAGGGGACGGGCGACGGGGGCGGCAGGTCCACGAGGGGCAAGGGGCCGTCGAGCCGCTGTCGCCAGTATTCCCAGTCAGTCTGCTGGCGGGGACTCGACAGGTATTGCTGCTGCCATTGGAGCCACGTCGCGGGATGCCCGGGCGGGGGCAGTGCGTCCTCGCTCCCGGTCCCCTCGTAGAGCTGGATCAGCTCCTCCACCAGCACGGCGAGCGACCAGAAGTCCGCGATGAGGTGATGGAACGCCAGCAGGAGGACGTGCTCGTCGGCCGCCTTCGAGAACAACGTCGCGCGGAGCAGCGGACCCCGGGCCAGGTCGAAGGGCTGGAAGGCGGCGTCGCGCAGTCGGGCATGGCTCGTGTGCGAGTCTTCGCCCGAGACGTCGACGACCTGGAGGAGGTCCGCGCGCCGGGCGTGGAGTCGCTGGATGGGCTCTTCTCCGACGAGGGAGAAGGTGGCGCGCAGGGAGGGGTGGCGCGCGACGAGCACCTCGAACGCGCGGCGCAGCGCGGCCACGTCCAGGGGCCCTCGGATGTGGGCCGCCCTCGCGAGGATGTAGGCCAGGGAGGAGGGTTTGAACTGCTGGAGGAACCACAAGGCTCGCTGCCCCGGCGTCAGGAGCAGGTGGGCCTCCTGGTCGCGTGGGAACTCCTCGGCCCTCGGAGGTGGCGCCGCCGCGCGCAACGCCTCCTGCAGGTGGGTGACGAGTTCCTCCAGGGAGGGGGCGCCCAGCAACAGCCTCAACTCCAACGAGACGCCCAGGTCCCGTTCGAGGCGATGCTTCAATTCGACGAGGGCGAGCGAATCCAGCCCCAGCGAGTGGTGCGCGGCCTCGTGGGCGGGCAACCCCGGGGGGAGCTTCCCGGCCCGGGAGAGGAAGTCGATGAGCACGGCGCGCCGTTCGTCCTCGGAGCGCGCCATCAGGTCGTCTCGCGAGAGCCGGTCGGGCACTTCCCGCGTCTGGGGCGCGTCCGCGTGGACGGGGGCGAGTCGTCCCGCGAGCCAGGCCTCCCTGCACGCGGAGCGCTGGACCTTGCCGCTGGAGGTCTTGGGCAGGGCGCCCGCGCGGATGAGGACGACAGAGTCGACGCCCACACCGTGTTGCAGGGAGAGGGATTGCCGGATGGCGTTCGAGATGGCGTCCCAGTCCTCGCCCGGGTAGCGCCGGTCGAGCTCCTGGACGACGACGACTCCCGCGGTGGCCTCGTCACCGTGCGCGAACACCGCCGCGCAACCCGGACGCAGCGCGGGGTGGCTGCGCTCCACGGTCAATTCCAGGTCCTGGGGATAGTGATTGCGGCCCCGGATGATGAGGAGATCCTTGTGCCGCCCGGTGACGTACAGCTCGCCATCCTGGAGGAAGCCGAGGTCCCCGGTGCGCAGCCACGGCCCGTCGTCCGCGCCCGCCACGTGGGCCGCGAAGGCCTGCTCCGTCGCTTCGGGTTGTCGCCAGTAGCCCTGGGCCACGCTCGGCCCCTGGACCCAGATCTCTCCCACGTGGCCCTCTTCGAGCCGCCGCCGCGTCCCCGGGTCCACGATGCCCACGTGCAGCCCCGCCGCCGCCTCGCCGCAGCTCACGTGCGTCGCGCTCGTCTGCCCGTCTTCTGGAGCACGCTCCAACGGGATGGCACGGTGGGCTTCCAGCGCTTCTCGCTGGAATGTCCGGACGCGGGCGCCCCGGCCCCTGGCGGGCCCCGTGACGATGAGCGTCCCCTCCGCCAGGCCGTAGCAGGGGTACAGCGCCTCCCGACGGAAGCCGCAGGGCTCGAACGCCCGGGCGAACGCGTCGAGCGTGTCCGCGCGCACCGGCTCCGCTCCACAGAAGGCCAGCTCCCAGGTCGACAGGTCCAACGTCGCCTTCTGGGCCTCGGTGACCTTCCGGGCACACAGCTCATACGCGAAGTTGGGCCCGCCGCTGCACGTCCCCTTGCGGTCTGAGATGGCCTTGAGCCACGCGAACGGAGCCTGCAGGAACGTGAGAGGCGACATGAGGTCCACGGGGAGCCCACCGTGGATGGGCGCGAGGATGCCGCCGATGAGGCCCATGTCGTGGTAGGGCGGCAGCCAGATGACGCCCCGGCTCTGACGGGTGAGGCCGAACCGCTCGTGGATGGCCTCGAGGTTGTGGAGCAGGTTGGCGTGGGTGAGCACGACGCCCTTCGGCGTCGCCGTCGAACCGGACGTGTACTGAAGGAACGCCATCGTGGAGGCATCCACCTCTGGTGCGCGCCAGTCCTCCGCCACCTCCAAAGGCAGCTCGTCCGTCAGCTCCCACTTCAGCCGCTCCAGCTCGGGGAACTCGGCGAACAGCCCCTCCGCGACACCGCGCAGGAGGGCGGTCGTGAGCACCCACTTCGCCTCGCTGTCCCGGACGATGCCAAGCAGCCGTGAGAGGCTTCGCTCCGGGCGCGCCAGCTCCGGTGGATAGACAGGGACCGCCACCATCCCCGCGAACAGGCAGCCAAAGAAGGCAGCCACGTATTCTGGACCGGGGGCATAGAGCAGCAGCGCTCGCTCTCCCACCGCCCCCTGCGCCTGAAGCCTCGCGGCGATGGCCCGGGCCTGCCGCGCCAGCGTGGCGTAGTCGACGCGCTGCTCCACCTGGCCGGACTCACCCAGGAAGCTGAAAGCCTCGCGTGTCGGCTCGGTCTCCGCCCGCTGTTGCAGAAGGGTGACAAGCGTGTGGCGGGGGAGCTGCGCGTGTTTGATTGAGAGGGATTTGTCCAATGCCACGGGAAGGCGCCCCCAGAACAACTCCAACCATGGTTGATGTAAGGGCTGGACCGTAAGGACTTAATTCCGGAATGTCAATTAAAGTTGTAAAGCCAGGAAAGTCGTGTCAATGTACTGGTGTTTGGTGGGGATGCCAGTGATTGGCAAGGAGAAGGCACGTGACGGCGCCAGGCATCTATCTTTTGCGACCCGAGCGACTGCCACGCCTGCGTGGGGAACTCCAAAGGGAGGCTGCTCAGGTAGCGGTGCTGGAGCCCCTTGCCGCGCTGCACCGGAGGTCGGCCGAGGATCAGGCGATCTTCGCGGCGCGGGATTCCCTGTCAAGACTGGGGTTGGGAGATGGGGACTTCACCCCGGTGGTGGACGACCCGGAGGCCTCGCAGGGCAACAAGGATAATGATCAGGCATTTGCCATTGTCCGGGTCGAGGGACGGGTGGTGCCGCTGCTCGTCCACAGCACGCTCCACGGATTCGTGACGTTGTTGGATGAGGCCCTCACGAGCGGCACGGACCTGGAGCCCGAGGCGTGGGGGCGATTGCGGCATGCCTACAGCGTGCTCTTCGACATGCTCCTGGACCGTCCGGTGGACCGGGAGGGCGCCGCGGCGCTCCCGCCCCCGCGCTCGACGGCGTCTGGCGAGCGGGACGCGCTGCGTCGGTGGACGCGCGGGCACTACGTCTTCATGTCACTCGTGCAGGGGATGGTGGTTGTCCTTCACGTCCTGCGTGAGGACGTGGAGGCGGGGAACCTGGAGGCCGCGCGCGCCGACCTGGAGCGCGTCACCGCCCTGATGAATGGCGCCGAGGTGGCGCTGCGCTTCACGGGCGACTATTCCTATACGGCCTACGAGAAGTCGGTCCGTCCCACCTTGATGCCGCCCGTGGCGCCTCCGGGCATGACAGGGCTGCGGTGGCGCGACCACGAATACATGGTGAAGGTGCTCGCCGGGTTGCGTCCCATCTTCGCGGGGCTCCCGGTGGAGCTGGAAGAGGCGCGTGAGGCCTTCTACCAATCCGTCGCGCGGGCCTATGACGCACACAAAACGGTGTGTGCCAGCTTCGTGGGGACCGAGCGCACCAGTCTGTTGATGGCCGAGCGGACGGAAAAGTCCGCCGTGGAGCTCCTGGAACACTTCAAGCGCGTGCGCCTCCACCTCATCAAGGAGTGAGCGCCGTATCGACCCGTTGGATGCTGGTTCCCTGGAGTTGGGGGGGAGGAACAAGACAATGGCTGCATTCCTGGGCAGTGACGAATCCGTGTCATGCAAGGTCGTCGTGAACCACGAAGGGCAGTACTCCATCTGGCCCGTGGAGCGCCCCAATCCTCCCGGCTGGCGAGATGAGGGATTCCACGGAGCCCGTTCGGACTGTGTGGCCCACATCGACAATGCATGGACAGACATGCGTCCCCTGTCTACCCGGAGTGAGCAGACGTCGTAGGGTTTTTGCCGTCTCCCAGAAGTCAGTCGAGGAAGAGGCCCCGTGGGGTCCTGGCGGAGCCTTGCCCTCGTGATGTGGCCGGTCGAACGACTGCAGTCTCTTGATGTGGAGGAACACCCAGATGAAGACCGACAACGCGCTTTTGAAGGTGGCGGCTCGGCCCGCCACGGGTCCGCTGACGCACGATGATCTGACGTTCATCCTGTTCGGCGCCTCGGCGGCCCAATATCTGAACGCGGCCTGCGAACTCAACCTGTTCGAACTGCTCGAGCACAAGCCGGGCCTCGCGAAGGAGGAGATTGCCCTGCGGCTGGAGTTGCAGCCCCGGGCCATCGATATCCTGCTTCTGGGCACCACGTCCCTGCGGCTGACGGAGCGGGTGGACGGGGCGTACCGCAACGCCGAGGTCATCAGCCGGATGTTCAAGGAGGAGACCTGGGCCATCTTCAAGTCGGTCGTCGGCTTCGAGCAGTACATCTGCTACGAGGGCCAGGTCGACTTCACGGAGTCGCTGAAGGCCAACCGCAACGTGGGGCTTCGCCGGGTGCGCGGGGCGGGACGGGACCTCTACCACCGCCTGTCCGAGAACCCCCACATGGAGCAGGTCTTCTACGAGTACATGCGCTCGTGGTCTGAGCTGTCCAACCCGCTCCTGTTCAAGCACGTGGATTTCTCGGGCGTGCGCAAGGTGCTGGACGTGGGCGGCGGTGATGGGGTGAACGCCATCGCGCTGGCCCAGGCGTACCCGAACGTGGAGGTGACGGTCCTGGAGATTCCGGGGACGGCGCCCCTGACGCGTCGGCGCATCGCGGAGGCCGGGTTGTCGGAGCGCATCAAGGTCCACGCGGGCGACATGTTCGCGGAGCCGTTCCCCCCGGGACATGACTGCGTCCTGTTCTCCCATCAGCTCGTCATCTGGACGCCGGAGGAGAACACCTCCTTGCTGCGCCGGGCCTACGAGGCGCTGCCGCCCGGTGGCCGGGTCGTCATCTTCAGCTCCATCTCCAACGACGCGGGTGACGGTCCGTTGATGGCGGCGCTGGACAGCGTGTACTTCGCGGCCATCCCCGCGGAGGGCGGGATGATCTACGCGTGGGAGCAGTACGAATCGTGGGTCAAGGCGGCGGGCTTCAAGCGCGCCGACCGCATCCCCTGCGGTGCCTGGACGCCCCACGGCGTCCTCCAGGCCACGAAGTAGCGAACTCTCCGCCCCATGTGCCTCGAGCACCGCCGCGCTCCGGTGTCGCCGGAGCGATGCGCGCTCGAGGCCGTGGAACGAAACCCCAGACAGGTGGGTCCATGAACATCCTTCAACACGCATACCGCAAGCTGAGCCTGCACGACTATCGCGTCCGCGCGCACTATGGCTTCCTGGCCCAGGGCGGCTCCCTCTCCGAGGAGAGCATGTTCATGAACATGGGCTTCTGGAAGGACGCCCCGGCCACGTTGGACGAGGCGGCCCGCGCGCTGGTGCGGCTCGTCGCACAGACGGCCAGGCTCGGTCCCGGGGACCGGCTCCTCGACGTGGGGTGCGGCTTCGGGGACCAGGACCTCCTGTGGATGGAGGAGTTCGGACCGGCGCGCATCGACGCGGTCAACATCAGCGAATCGCAGCTCAAGGTGGTGCAGGGGCGCGTCCTCGAGCGCGGCCTGGGCGAGCGCATCAACCTGTGGGCCGCGTCCGCCACGGAGCTGCCTTTCGAGGACGGCACGTTCGACAAGGTGGTGTGCGTGGAGGCCGCCCACCACTTCAACACGCGTGAGGCGTTCTTCCGCCAGGCCTTCCGGGTCCTCAAGCCCGGGGGGCGCGTCGTGCTGGCGGACATCCTGCCGATGGCCGGGCAGAAGGTGGGCGCCTTCGAGCGGCAGAACATGCACATCAAGGGCGAGAACATGTACACCCGCGATGTCTACGCACGGAAGCTCGCCGCCGAGGGCTTCGGCGCGGTGGAGGTCCAGTCCATCCGCGAGCACGTCTGCCCGCCCTATTCCTCCTTCCTGTTGCGTCGGGTGGGGGAGGGGGCCATGGCCGAGCGGATGAACCCGGTGGTGCGTTGGGCGGCCCGCGCCTACCTGAAGCGGTTCGGCACCTTCGAGAACCTGGACTTCGTCATCGCCTCCGCGGAGCGTCCAGCCCACGCCGCCGCGCGGAGCGCGTCATGACGACTGGGGCCGTGGCGGCGCGCGCCCCTCGCCTGCCGGGGCCGCGCTCGCTGCCATTGATTGGCTGGCAGTTGGAGGGCCTGCGGATGCTGGGCGACCCTCCCGCGCACTTCATGCGAGCGTTTGAGCGCTACGGCCCCGTCAGCGCGTGGGACCCGCGTAAGCCCAGGCACGTGTACGCGCTGGGCCCCGAGTACAACCAGCTCCTCTTCACCCAGCCGGAGCGCTTCATCTCGGATGCCTTCCGTGAGAGCAACCTGCCTCGCGATTCGGCGATGGAGCGGCTGACGTTCGGGTTGCTCCGGCTGAACGGCGCGGCCCACCGCAAGCACCGGACGTTGATGCAGCCCGCCTTTCGTCCCCAGCGCATCGACGCCTGCCGGGACACCATCGTCGGCTTCACCCAGGCGGAGTTGGATCGGTGGACGGTGGGGGAGACGCGGCCACGGCTCGACCAGGATCTGCTGCGGCTCATCATGCGCATCGCAATGCAGACGATGTTCGGACTGGACCCCGCCGGTGACGGTGTGCGGCTCCAGTACCTCATCGCCCGGTTGCTGGAGCTCGCCTCCGCTCCCACCACGCTGCTCCTGCGGGTGGACCTGCCTGGCGCGCCCTACCGGGAGATGCTGGCGGTCGCGCGGGAGATCGAGGACATCCTCGGGGTGCTCATCCGGCGCAAGCGGGAGGCGGAGGCCGGACAGTTGGACGTGCTCTCCGCGCTCATCACGGCGCGGGACGAGCATGGGCAGGGCCTCACGGACGACGAGCTCGTGGGCGAGGCCTACAACGTCCTGTGCCACTCCACGAGCGCGGCGTCCATGACGTGGACGCTCTTCCTCCTGGACCGACATCCCCAGGTGCTGGCCACGCTCCAGGAGGAGCTGCGCACGACCCTGGGCGGCGCGCCGCCGACAGTGGAGCAGCTCAAGAAGCTGGAGTACCTGGACCTGGTGGTGAAGGAGAGCTTGCGGCTGTTCCCTCCCGCCTCGTTCCTGATGCGCTACACGAGCGAGGCGTGCCAGTTGGGCCCCTACGAGCTGCCCGAGGGCACCATGGTGTTCGCGAGCGCCTACGTGACGCACCGGCTGCCAGAGCTCTTCCCGAACCCCCAGCGGTTCGAGCCGGAGCGGTGGAGGACGGCCACGCCCACGGTGCACGAGTACACCCCCTTCGGCGCCGGTCCCCACAACTGCCTGGGGCGCCACATGGCCCAACTGGAGATGAAGCTCGTCCTGTCCATGTTGCTGCAGCGCTTCCGGCCGACGCTCGTCCCGGGAGCGCGCGTCGACCGGGCGATGCGCATCTCGCTGGTCCCCAAGCTGGGGCTGCCCATGGTCCTCCTCGCGCCGGACCACCAGCCGCGGGTCACGCCCGTGCGCGGAAACATCCACGCGTCCGTGGAGCTGGTCTGAGTCCGGGGCTCGCATCTCCCCATTCCTTCACCACATCACCGCCGTCCTCGTCAGGAGCCCCGTGTCGCCCGTCCCGAAGGTCATCGTTGTCGGTGCTGGACCGACCGGTCTGACGCTCGCCGCCGAGCTCGCCAGCGCGGGCATCCCCTGCCGCATCCTGGAGCGCCGCGCCCAGCGATCCTCGTGGTCCCGGGCGTTCGGCCTGACGCCGTACACGATGGAGCTGCTCGACATGCGCGGTCAGGCCGACGCCACCATCGAGAAGGGCCTGCCTTGGAAGCACGGCCCGTTGGGGGATGGGAAGAGCTACCTGGACTTCGGGCGACTCGATTCGCGCTTCCCCTTCATGTTGATCATGCCTCAGAACCGCACCGAGGAGGTGCTGGAGGCGTGGGCGCTGCGCGCGGGGGCCGAGCTGGTTCGCGAGGCCCGCGTCGTGGGGCTGCGGCAGGAGGACTCGGGCGTGACGCTCGACGTTGAGGGCGCGGACGGCAAGACGTGGAAGGAGCACGCCAGCTATGTGGTCGGATGTGACGGCGTGCGCAGCGCGGTTCGCTCCCTGTCGGGAATCGGCTTCGAGGGCATGTCGTACGACTGCTCGCTGGTCACGGCCGACGTGCGACTGAAACACCCGCCGGATCCTCCCGTGCACGCCATCACCGGCGCGCGAGGCACCGTGGCGGTGTTCCCCTACGGGGATGGCACCTTCCGGCTCATCGTGTTGGACCGCGCGCGCATGCAGGTCCCGCTGGAGCAGGCCGTCACGCTGGAGGAGGTGGAGCAGAGCGTGCGCGCCATCCTCGGCGTCGACCTGGGCATTCACGAGCCGCTGTGGATGTCTCGCTTCCGCAGCGACCAACGTCAGGCGGACCGATACCGCGCGGGCCGGGTCCTGCTCGCGGGAGACGCCGCCCATACGCATATTCCCTCGGGAGGGCAGGGGCTCCAGGTGGGCGTGCAGGACGCCATCAACCTGGCGTGGAAGCTGATCGCGGAGCTCCAAGGCTGGGCGCCGGAGGGGTTGCTGGACTCGTACCAGGAGGAGCGCCATCCCATCGCGAAGGCGACCCTTCGCAAGACGGACCTCGTGTTCAAGTATGAGATTTCCAGCGCCGCCCCGTTGCGGCTGGTGCGCTGGCTCATCATGCAGTCGCTGAAGGTGAAGGCGATCCAACTGCCCGTGGTGAAGGAGTTCGCGGGGCTGACGCTGCGCTATCCTCCGCCGCGCGGCGCGGACGCGCACCCGCTCGTCGGGCGCCGCGTCCCAGACATCCAGATGGATCTTCCTCACGCGCGGCCGGTCCGGCTCTACGAGTTGCTGCGCCAGCGGCGGTTCGTCCTCGTGGACAGGACTCTCGAGGGGCGCTTCGCGAGCGTCGTGGGGCATGGCTGGGAGGACCGGGTGGTCGTGGCGCGCGGCGGCGCGTGGGACCGCATCGACCTGCCCCCCGCGCTGCTCGTCCGGCCCGATGGCATCGTCGCCTGGGGCGTGACGCGCGCCGGCGTACCGGGCCTGGAGGCGGTGCTCCACAAGTGGTGCGGCGGACCGACCGAGGCCTCCGTGCCCGCGCGCGCCGTGGCCAGCGCCTGAAGACTTCACCCGGGCCCCGCTGTCAGGGCCCCCTGACGCCACATCCGTGTCGAGAAAGAGAAGACGCTGTGCTCCTGGTGGATCGTCTCATGTCGCGGCCCGAGTCCTGGGGCCGGTGCGTCCTGCTGTCAGCGTTGATGTGCCTGGTCGCGCTCGCCAGTCCCGCGAGCGCGGAAGGTGGAGCGACTGGCGGGCGCTTCGCCTATGTGAGTCACTTCTATACGCATGACATCACCGGGCATGTCATCGACCCGCGGACGGGGGCGCTCGGCGCGCTGCCGTTCGCCCCGTTCGCGGCTGGCGAGCGCCCGTCGTTCATGCGGCTGCACCCCAACGGGCGGCTGCTGTACGCGTTGAACTACTTCTCGTCGAGCATCTCCGTCTACGCCATCGACCCGAGGACCGGAGCGCTGTCGCCCATCCCCGGCTCGCCGTTCTCCACCGGAGTGCGCCCCATCAACCTGGTGTTCACGCCGCAGGGCCGGTTCGCCTATGTGGCGAACTGGGGGGATGACACGCTGACGGCGTACTCGGTGGATGCGACGACGGGGGCGCTGACGCAGCTCGCGGGGTCCCCCCTCGCGACGGGGCCTCATCCGCTGTCGCTCGGGATGAATCCCCTGGGGCGGTTCCTGTACGCGGTCAATGATGTCTCGAACACCGTCACCGCGTATGCCATCCACCCGGTTACCGGGGCGCTGACGCCCGTGCCGGGGTCGCCCTTCGGCGCGGGGACGATGCCCTTCTCCGTGGCCGTCCATCCGTTCACGGGAGCGGTCTACGTCGCGCACGGACTGTCCAGCGACGTCTGGGGCTACGCCGCGAATCCCATCACTGGCGCGCTGACTCCCGTCGCGGGCTCTCCGTTTCCGACGGGCGCGAACCCCGCGCAGATCAAGATTCACCCCTCCGGCCGCTTCGTCTACGTGGCGGATTGGGGGGACGGCACCGTGTCTGGCTTCTCCGTCGTTCCCGGCTCCGGCGCGCTGGTCCCGGTGCCTGGCTCGCCCTTCGCGGCGTTGGTGGGGCCTCGCTTCATCGCGTTCGACCTGGTGGGCGGGCGCATGTACCTGACGAACATCGAGACGGAAGGCCCCAACGTCTCGGTCTACACGCTCGACGCCGCGTCGGGAGCGCTGTCTCCCATCGTCGGCTCACCGTTCCCCTCGGGGTCGAGTCCCTCGGCCATCGTGCTCACCGGGACACCCCAGTGAGCGCGCCGCCGGGGAGGCTGAGGGCCCACGTCGCCGCGGTCCTGCGCCCCCTGGTGGGTGGCCTGCCCCGGACCTTCTGGGTGCTGTGGTTGGGGACGCTGGTGAACCGGCTGGGAACGTTCATCCTGCCGTTCCTGGCCCTCTACCTCACGGGGGAGCGGGGCTTCACCGTGGAGCGGGCCGGGCTCGTCGCGTCGCTGTATGGCGCGGGCGCGGTGGTGGCCGGGCCGCTCGGTGGAATGCTGGCGGACCGCGTGGGCCGGAGGCTCACCGTGGCGGGGGGACTCTGGCTGGGGGCGGGGGCGATGTTGCTGCTCGGCTTCTGCCGGGAGCCCGTGCACATCTTTGGCGCCGCCTTCCTCCTGGGCGTCGTGGGAGAGCTGTACCGGCCCGCCTTCTTCGCCATCATCTCGGACGTGGTGCAGGAGGTGGATCGCCCGCGCGCCTATGGCCTGTTGTACTGGGTGCTCAACGTGTCCACCGTCGTGTCGATGCCACTGGCGGGGTTCATGTCGAGGCAGGGCTTCCAGCTCCTCTTCATCCTCGATGCCTGCACGACGTTCATCTACGGCATGGTCATCTGGGCGTTGGTGCCGGAGACGCGGCCCTCGACGGAGGGCGTGCGCCAGACGCCCGTTGAAGTGGGCTCGATGCTGACGCCGTTCCGCAATCTCCGGTTCGTCGGCTTGGTCGTGCCCATCTTCGCGACGACGTTCATCCTTTGTCAGGGGGGCGTCGCGCTTCCAGTGGACCTGGAGTCGCGCGGCATGGACCCGGCGATGTTCGGCACGGTGATGGCGGTCAACGGGTTGATCATCTCCGTGGGAGAGCCGTTGCTGCTGCGCGCGACGGTCCGGGTTCGTCGCCTGACGCTGCTGGCCTGGGGCGCGGTCTTCACCGGGGCGGGTTTCGGGCTGCATTCCCTCTCCGCTTCCGCGGGTCTTGCCGCCGTGGCCGTGGGGGTTTGGACGCTGGGGGAGATGATTCAATCCCCCGTGGCGCCCGCGGTGGTGGCGGACCTGTCGCCCGTGGATGCGCGGGGCAGCTACCAGGGTGCCTTCCACATGGTGTGGGGCCTCGCCACGTGTGTCGCTCCCGCCCTCGGGGGACAGGTGCTCGGCCGGCATGGTGCGTTCGCGCTGTGGATGGGGTGCCTCGGATTGGGGTTGCTCGCCGCTGTCTGGTACCTGGTCTTCGGCGCGCTCCTGCGTCGTCAGGTTCGTCCATGGGGCGAGCCCGGTCCTGTGATTGAGGCCCCCGGCTCCGGCCTCTGAGCGTGTGTGGAGATGGGGGGTTCCCTTGATAGGACTCAGAGGGCGCGGGTGACGGACCTGCGCCGCGATGGGTGCTCATCGAGCCGGAGGTCAGATGGAGGGCAGGCCCTACAGGCTCTACGGCGCGGAGATCAGCTATTTCACCGGGAAGGTGCGTGCGTATCTGCGCTGGAAGAACATCCCGTTCGACGAGATTGCGTCGAGTGCGGAGGTCTTCAGGGAGGTCATCCTCCCCAGGGTGGGTTTCTCCGTCATCCCCGTGCTGATTGCGCCCGACGGTCGCTGTTTGCAGGACAGTACGGAGATCATCGACGCACTCGAAACGAGTCACGGTGGACCCTCGGTCTACCCGAGCACTCCGCGCCAACGGCTTGCCGCATTGCTGCTGGAGACCTACGGCGACGAGTGGCTGATGATACCGGCCATGCATTATCGCTGGCATCACAACAGGGAGTGGGCGCAACGCGCCTTCGGCTCACTGAGCGCTCCAGCCGCGACACCCGAGGAGCAACTGGAAACGGGCATCCTCCTCGCGGCGCCTTTTGCCAAGGCCGCCGTGCGATTGGGGGCGGAGCCGCACATGCATGCCGCCATCGAGGCGTCCTACGAAGGGTTGCTCGCGGAGCTGTCCAGGCACTTCGAGCACAATGACTTCCTGTTGGGTGACCGCCCGTCGATGGGTGACTTTGGACTCTTCGGTCCCCTGTATGCACACCAGTACCGGGATCCGAAGAGTGGTGAGCACCTGCGCCGGGTGGCGCCGCGAGTCGCGCAATGGGTCGAGCGGATGCTGCACCCCATGCCGTTGTCGGGTGAGTTTCGGGCGGCCGATGAGGTGCCGGTGACGCTGCTCGCGGTTCTTCGTCGGATGTTCATCGAGCAGATGCCCGTGCTCGCCGATACCGCGCGGCGTGTGAGCGAGTGGATGGGGGCGCATCCTGGCGAGACCCTGCCGCGCGCCATTGGCATGGGCGCGTTCGTCCTGGAAGGACAGGAGGGCAAGCGCATCGTCAGTCCGTACAGTCTTTGGATGCTGCAGCGAGCACGCGACTATTTCAGGTCGCTCACAGGCTGTAACCGGACTGCCGTGGAGGAGATGCTGCGCGCGGCAGGGGGGCAGTCGTTCTTGGAGTTCGAGGACCCACCACGCTTGGCTCGCGCCGGTTTGAGCGTGCGGCCGGGCTAGCGATGGCGCTCCGTGCCGCAATGCATTGACATGCCGGTGGGGGGATGGCTGCCAGAATGCATCCCGAAGAGAGCTACCACGGTCTCATGGCTGTTTTCCCTGTTCGAACTGGGAGATGACGTCATCGAGGACGCTCAAGAAGTAGCCATCCGCCTTGGCCGATGAATCGCGAAGGGCCAGGAGCAGCGGATAGAATTCCGGGTCGCCAAGGGATGCAGCGGCCTCGAGCGTGTACACCGTCACCGGATTGCCACACAGCGCGGCGCGTACGGGCTCGACAGCGCGTGGGTCCTTGCGAGCCGCGAGACCTACGAGGGCTTCTCCGAAAATTTCTGAGTCCTCCTCACCGAGGCGCGCTGCGAGCGCATCACGCAGTTGCGGTGTGTCCACGTCCTCCCTCAGCGTTCCCAGGTCGAAGGTTGCCCAGTTCCGTACGTCGCGGTCCTCGTCGGACGAGAGCCTGATGAGCGCCTCGACAGCTTCCGGTGCATCCATGGCAGCCAGGCCGTGCACCGCGCCATACCGAGCCTCGGAAGTGGGGTGACTCGCCAGTCGGATGAGTTCGGAAAGGGCACGAGGCTCCCTGAGGTGTCCCAGCGCAGCGCCTGCTGACAGAAGGACAGCCGGGTCTTCCTCCCGCCGGAGCAGGCCCAACAGCGCCTCGCCACGCTCCTCCGTGAAGACGGGGACAGATCCAGGGCTACTCGCTCCAAGCTGGCCAAGGATATCCGCGCCGCGCCCCCGAGCCTTCGCGGAGGGAGCGTCAAGAAGGCGCAGGGCGGCGTCCAGCACGTCGCGCGTTCCCCGAAAATGCAGCACGCGGATGGCTGCCCAGGCACGCTCGTCATCCTCTTCACCCTCGAGTGATGCCTGGATGAGCGCTTCGGTGCTTCTCTCATCGTCACGTTCTGGATGACTCATGATGTCCCTGTGCGTGTCGAGGCTGCCGGCCGCCTGAGTTCAAATGCACGAGTGCATTGTTCATGTCGAGTGGGCGCTTCAATTTGGATTGAGCCTGCGGTGAGTTGCGCTGACCGCGCGTCAATGCGCGCGGACTCTGACAGTGGTTCGGGTGACCCACAACCAGGGCACTGGATGTGCTTGGGTTGACCGCAGACATCTATCTCATTGCTGTTTCGTGGAGTGCGAGCAGGGTCCGCGCCCAGTCCCTTGCTCGCAATGGTTAGCGTTTAGGGATTGAGGGTCGGCCGGTTTCCCTCTGGATCGGGGCACGTGGAGCGTCCATGGAGGTCCACCCGCGTCCGACCATCTTGGGCCCGAGGGTGGGAACGGCATGGGTCAAGGGCCATTGGCTGGCCCGGGGCCGGTTACGTCCGTGAACTTCGCGCCGGTGAGGCCCGCGCGCTCCAGGGCCTCCTTGATCTCCTCGGACACGATCAAGGCCACGGTCCAGCCCCAGGTGCGGAACACTTTTGCGCCTTCCGCCTTCGCCGTGTCGATGCGCATCCCGGACACCGAGGAGTACGTCCCCACCTTCTCGGGCATTCCGTCCTCCAGTGTCCAGTAACGCACCTCCTCGCACGCAGCGTCGTCGATGCACTTCACCAATCGGGTGGCGTTGAGGATGAAGTGCTGAGCCGACTGGGAGTCGATCTCCACAGGGATGAGCTGCACGTCGTCGGGTGCCACCTCTGTGAAGAGGGAGGCCACGCGGGCGTGGACGACGGGGATGCTGAAGGCCGCGTGGGAATAGTCGAGCGGCTTGCCGGAGATCTTGATGGGGATCTTGATGCGCTCGTCCGACTGAGCCCGTTGCCCGATCCTGAACTGCCACGGGTCATCGAGTTTCCGGCCCTCGTGATCCAGAGGATGCCCCAGCTCCCACCGGCCGGAGATGTACACATCATCGGTCAACTTGAAGAACCGCTTCGGCATGAGGTCATTCTTCCGTCATTCGGTTCGCGTCACCAGCCGATTGAGCCTGGTCCCCTGCTTCGAGATCTCACGTGCCAACGCACCGAGGATCTTCGTCAGCGCCTCCCGGCAACGCTCGATGCTCTTGCAACTCGATGTTGCTTCGTCCAGCCGCTCGTAGACCTCCTCATGGTACTCCCTTGGGTGCGGCCCCTTGTGGCGCGGGACGCGGACCTGGTTCGCCGCATCGTCGAGCGACATGCCTGCCCGGTCGAAGATCTCCTGGTACCTTGGCGTCCAGGGCCCCCCGTTGTTGGTGGAGGTGCTGAACTTGTCGGAGGCGACGTGGTGCCAAGGGCCTTCCGCGTCCACTGGGGCCGTGCTAGCGGCGCTCGTCCCTCGTGCCGCCATGGCCAGCGCACCAGGAGCGAGCGCGATGGTGACGGCTCCCTCGGTGGGAATAGCCACCGAGCCCACTTCCGCGATCGCCGTGAACCGGAAGCCTCCCTGGAGATCGGCCAGCCGCACCGCCTGTGCCGAGCCCGGAAGCGCCGGTGCCTTGATCGCCAGCCCTGCGGTGCTCCCAATGGCGGCGGTCGCGAGCATGATGAAGATGCGCGCCGCGTTCTCGCCCATGACCATGCCGTACTTTTCGCCAGCCATGCGTACCTCGTCGAAGGTCGTGGCGACCGCTACGTCCTCGGCAAGCTGCCGCCACCCCGCGACCAGGTTCCAAACGGTGTCCACCCCCAAGTAGGCGATGAGGCAGACCGTCAGGGTGGCGGCCACGCCCTTACTCACCGGTTCGGGCAGCAACCAGAGGCCGAGGTACACGGCCATGGCCGTGATGATGGTGTTCCGCACAGCGACCGGATCCACCATCTTTCCCAGCGCATCATGGGTCTCGTCCATGACCGAGCCCATTGCGAACTGGAGGGCCAGGGTGCGCTTTCCTTCTTCGCCAAGAGTGGGGCCGTCTTCCAGTAGATGCAGACAATCTCGGGTGCGCTGCGTCCGATTGCACCAGCGGCCGTAGGCGCGCGTGAGTTCTGAATCCGCCTCCGGCCTCCATGCCCCAATCGGTGGGAGGTGGTCGCTGTACGAGTCCAGCTCCGAGCCAACAGACACGAGACCGATGCGCCCTCGTGCGCCTGCGTACGCATCATTCGCAGGGAACCAGAACAGCCGCCGAGCGTCCGATCGAGGCTGCGTGGACCCGGGCACATCTCGGCCCAACTTCGCCACGGCCTCTTCGAAGTCGTCTTCGTTCAGTTCCACCGGTCCCGCGTCACCGGAGCGTGGAGTGAAGGTGATGGGCTTGCCCGGACCCGTGTCCAGACGCACCGATCTTGTCGCGCTACTGCACCCGGCCAACATCACGAACAGCAGGAGAATCGACCATCGTGGCAGCATGTGGAGCCCCCCTGGCGCTGGCCCCCATCGCTCGGGAGCACATCGGCAGCGCAGGGTCGGGTAATACCAGATAGAGCTGACAGGCGATCCGGGCTGACACTGCCTGTGATGGAGCGGGTGGGGCCGACGGCGTGCCTCCTGGACCGTCACGCCCGGGCGCGAGATCGTGCGCAGTCTGCTCGGTCCCCATTGCTGAGCGCGAACGTCCCTCGGGTTGCATCACCGGCGTCGCCTCTGCTTTCAACACGAAGCGAACAGACGACTTGAGAGTGATGAGAGCCTTTGCCGGACGGTCAGGGTCTACAGGGATGTGCCCATCTTGATCGTCAGCGATGCACTCAGGCGCAGGCCTGGAGCCCAAGGAGGCAACGGGCGTGCATTTTGTTGGCAGTGTTGAATCTATTGTGAACTATTCCAATCCAAGGTCCAGCCGGGTTGGATGGCGATAATCCAGGTTTAACCCAAAGTATGGTGTTCCTTTGATGGGTTCAAATCCGAGTCGCCCCCAATACTGCTGAAGCTTTCTACGCGCGGCAAGCTGTTGGATCTTCGAAAAGCTGGAGAGCGAGGGGTCGGTCCTTCTGTTGATGTCGAACTGAAGCGGGAAGGGTTTGCAGATAACAAGTCCGCAGCCTCTTCCAAGGGTTTCAATGAAGCGAGATGCAACTGCAAGCCCAAGCTTGTGTCATGTGTAGAGGCTTTGTTTGGATTGTCCCATGGTCCAGGCAAGGCTGCGCCAGAGAACTCAAGGGATACATGGCGGTAGAGCACGAGAATCGAACTCGCCAGAGACGTCTCTCAACGCCTCTCACTGGGTTTGAAGCCCAGGCCGGCCACCAGGTCCGGAGGCCCTACCGTGGCCGATTAGTGCCGGGCCTTCCCAGCTCCGTCAACGCTCACCGTGCCGCTGGCTTCAACCCCGGCAGCCCATGCACCAGCGTCTCCGTCAGCGTCTCTCGCAGCTCCTCCGCGGACGTCTGGAACGCCGCGCACGTCAGCTTCAGGCTCACGATGCCGTGCAGCCCCGCCCACAGTGCCTCGGCCAGTCGCCCCGGGTCCGCCTCGGTTGCCAGTCTCCCCGCTGACTTCAGGTCCTCGAACACCCGGGCCAACAGGCCGAAAGCGCGAGGCCCCGCACCATCCGAGTCGCCTTGGAAGAGCTCGGTCGACAGCCTGGGGTCTTCCATGAAGATGAGTCGGTACGTTTCCGGGTGCTCCAGCCCGAACCGCACATAGGCCGCGCCCATCACCGACAGCCGCTCCAGTGGCTCCGCCACCGCCGAGCCCGGCTCCAGCGCCCCCAGCAGCTCCCCGAAGCCCCGCACGCACAGCTCCCGGGCAATCGCCTCCCGGTTCTCGAAGTGCAGGTACAGCGTCGCGGGCGCGTACTCCACCGCCTCCGCCAGCTTGCGCATCGACAGCGCGCTGAACCCCTCCTTCACCACCATGTCCCGAGCCACCCGGAGGATCTGCTCCCGCAGCTCCGCCCGCTGCCGCTCCTTGCGCTCCGAAATCCCCATGCCTCAACCCTAGGGCTTGACGATTCGAACGGCCACCAGTAGATGAACGGTGTTCACAGAACGGTGTTCATAAAAATCTCGATGTTCGAAGCGGAGCGCATCATGGACGGCAAGGTGGCGTTGTTCGGAGCCTCGGGAGTCATCGGGCAGAGCGTGGCCAACGCGCTGAAGGCGCAGGGGAGGGCCTATCGGGTGGTGGGCCGCTCGAAGGCCTCCCTGCAGGCCGAGTTCGGCTCAGACCCGCTCGCGGAAATCGTGACGTGGAACCCCGAGGACCCGGCGTCGGTCCGCGCGGCCGCCCACGGTGTCGACACCCTCGTCTACATGGTCGGCGTCAACTACTGGCAGTTCCACCTGCACCCGGTGCTGATGCGCAAGACGCTCGACGGAGCAATCGCCGAGGGCGTCCAGCAGGTGGTCCTCATCGGCACCGTCTACCCCTACGGCCTGCCGCGCACGACGCCCGTCAAGGACGACCACCCGCGCGAGCCCAACAGCTTCAAGGGCCGCATGCGCAAGGAGCAGGAGGACCTCCTCCTGGCCGAACACGCCGCCGGCACGATTCGCGGCACCATCCTTCGCCTCCCCGACTTCTACGGCCCCGGCGTCGAGCTCAGCTTCCTGTACCGCGCCTTCGTCGCCGCCGTGGACGGCAAGCGCGCGCAGCTCATCGGCCCCATCGACTCGCCGCACGAGTTCATCTACGTGCCCGACGTGGGCCCCGTGGTGACGAAGCTGATGGACGAGCCTCGCGCGTATGGCCGCTCCTGGAACCTCGCCGGCGCGGGCGTGACGAGTCAGCGCAAGCTCGTCGAGGAAATCTACCGACAGGTCGGCCGCCCCACGAAGGTCATGACGATGGGGAAGGGGATGATTCGCCTCGTCGGCCTCTTCGACCCGTTCATGCGCGAGCTGGTGGAGATGCACTACCTGCACACCCAGCCCGTGCTGATGGACGACTCGGAGCTGCACCACCTGCTCGGCGACGTGCCCAAGACGCCCTACGCCGAGGGCATCCGCCAGACGCTCGCCGCCCTGAAGCAACGGCGCGCGGCCGCCGCCGTCAGTCCAGCCCCCGCAGCCACAGGTCGTCCTCGTCCAACCCCATGAGGTGACCGACCTCGTGCATCACCGTGATTCCAATCTGCTCGATGAGCTCCGCGCGCGTCTTCGCGAAGCGCTCCAGGTTCTTCTGGTACAGCACGATGGACGCCGGGAAGTGGTCATACGCGTTCGTCACGCTGCGCTCGCCCACGGGCGTTCCCCGGAAGACGCCGAGGATGCTCGGAGACAGGGGAGGGGACTGCCCCAGGAGGTCCTCCTCCGACGGCAGGTCCTCCACCGCGATGGTGACGTTGTCCAGGTACTGCTTGGCGTGCTGGGGCAGGGCCTTCACCGCGTCCTCCACCGCGCGGTCGAACTCCGCCTCGGCCAGCTCCACGGGGGGCGGGAACTCCTCGGACGCCAGTGACTGCGCCTTGGCGAAGCGCTTCCTGGCCTCTTTCTCGTCCCCCCGCCGCTCCGCCATCAGCCCCAGGTAGTGGTGCGCCCACGCCTCGTCGGACGCGTCCTTCAGCACCGCCTCGAAGCCCGCGCGCGCGTCGTCGAAGCGGCACAATTCGAACAAGGCGATGCCCCGCTCCAGCCGCGCGTCCACCGAGCGCGGAACGTGCCCCAGCGCCGCGTCCAGGCTCAACAGGGCCTGCTCGGACTCACCCATCTGGTTGAGCCCCATGCCCTCCAGGAGGAGGAACTCGTAGAGCATCTCCACGTCGTCCTCGCGCTGGGCCAGGCGCTTGCCCCGCGCGCACAGGCCCAGGCCTTCCTCCACCGCTTCCCGGTCCTCGCCGGCCCGGCAGACCAGGCAGTCCGCGGCTCCCAGGAGGATTTCCAGGTCCTCGGGGGCGACCTTGAGGGCCTGGCCATAGGCGCGGCCCGCCTCCTCCAGCCGTCCCAGCTCCGCGAGCGCCGCGGCCCGGTAGTGCAGGGCCTCCGGCAGCTCCGGCGCGTCCGAAAGCAGACCTTCCACCTGTGCCAGCGCCGCCTCGATGTCACCCGACTCGAAGGCGTCCGACACCGCCTCCAGCCGCGCCGTCGGGTCCCCCGACCCCGATCGCTTCCCGGTCCGCTTCTCCATGGCCCGGCTCATAAGAAGCCCCGCTGTGCGTTGTCAACGACGGGGGCGGCTGTTACGTTCCGCCGCCCGTGCTGGTGCGGCGTTCCGTCCCGTGAACATCCTTGTCGTCGACGATGATCTCGAGCTGTGCACCTTGCTCTCTCGCTTCCTGGAGATGCATGGGTACACGGTGTACTCGGCGTCGGATGCGCTCCAGGCGCTCGACATCCTCGAGCGCAACCAGGTGGGCATGGTCATCACCGACTTCATCATGCCCCACATGGACGGCATCACCTTCACCGAGCAGCTGAAGGCCGACCCGCGCTTCCAGGCCATCCCCGTGCTCCTGATGACGGCCAGCACGGACGGGAACATCACCGAGCGCGGCCTGCGCAAGGGCGTGGCCCTCACGCTGAACAAGCCCCTGGACATGGGCCAGCTGCTCACCTTGATGCGCTTCGCTGAGTAGCCTCCGAAAGGCGCCTCCCCGGCACGCGTCGGGCCGTCCGCTCGCCCACACGTCCGCCCTTCCTGGTTGACATCGTTGGGCTGACCCTTATGTTGGCGCTCGCCAGGGTCGAGTGCTAACGACCTGCGTAGTATCCACGAAAATTCCAAGTAACATCAGGAGGTTGCGATGGCAGCGAAGGAGATTTTCTTCCACCAGTCCGCGCGTGAGGCCATCCTGCGAGGCGTCCGGACGTTGTCGGACGCGGTCGCGGTGACGTTGGGTCCCAAGGGCCGCAACGTGGTCATCGAGAAGAGCTTTGGTTCGCCCACGGTCACCAAGGACGGCGTCACCGTCGCCAAGGAGATCGATCTCGAGAACCGCTTCGAGAACATGGGTGCGCAGATGGTGAAGGAGGTCGCGTCCAAGACCTCCGACAAGGCGGGCGACGGCACCACGACGGCGACGGTGCTGGCCCGGTCCATCTACGAGGAGGGCCTGAAGCTGGTGGCCGCGGGCCACAGCCCGATGGACCTCAAGCGCGGCATCGACAAGGCGGTGGAGGTGGTGGTGGCGGAGCTGAAGAAGCTCTCCAAGCCGACCTCCGACAAGAAGGAGATTGCCCAGGTTGGAACCATCTCCGCGAACGGGGATGAGACCATCGGCACCATCATCGCGGACGCGATGGAGAAGGTGGGCAAGGAGGGCGTCATCACCGTCGAGGAGGCCAAGGGCCTGGAGACGACGCTCGAAGTGGTCGAGGGCATGCAGTTCGACCGCGGCTACATCTCTCCGTACTTCGTAACGAACCGTGACCGGATGGAGGTCGTCGCCGAGGACCCGTACATCCTCATCAGCGAGAAGAAGATCTCCTCGATGCAGGACATGGTTCCCATCCTGGAGCAGGTCGCGCGCTCCGGTAAGCCCCTGCTGCTCATCGCCGACGACATCGAGGGCGAGGCGCTGGCCACGCTCGTGGTGAACAAGATTCGCGGCGTGCTGAACGTCTCCGCGGTGAAGGCGCCGGGCTTCGGCGACCGTCGCAAGGAGATGCTCAAGGACATCGCCACGCTGACCGGCGGCATGGTGGTCAGCGAGGAGCTGGGTCACAAGTACGAGAACCTGACTCTGAACGACCTGGGCCGCGCCAAGCGCATCACGGTGGACAAGGACAACACCACCATCGTCGATGGCAACGGCAAGAAGGAGGAGATCGAGGGCCGCATCAAGCTGATCCGCGGCCAGATCGACACCGTCACCAGCGACTACGATCGCGAGAAGCTCCAGGAGCGTCTGGCGAAGCTGGTGGGCGGCGTGGCCGTCATCAACGTCGGCGCGGCCACCGAGACGGAGATGAAGGAGAAGAAGGCCCGCGTGGAGGACGCGCTGCACGCGACTCGCGCGGCCGTCGAGGAGGGCATCGTCCCGGGCGGCGGTGTCGCCTACCTGCGCACGCTGCCGGCGCTTGAGCAGCTCAAGCCGGGCGGCGAGCAGAACTTCGGCGTGGATATCATCCGTCGCGCGCTCCAGGAGCCGCTGCGGAAGATCGCCAGCAACGCGGGCGTCGAGGGCGCCGTGGTCATCAACAAGGTTCGCGAGGGCAAGGGCGCGTTCGGCTACAACGCGCGCACGGACACCTACGAGGACCTGGAGAAGGCCGGCGTCATCGACCCGACCAAGGTGGAGCGCACCGCGCTGCAGAACGCGGCTTCCGTCGCTTCGCTGCTCCTGACCACCGAGGCCATGGTCGCCGAGCGACAGAAGGGCAAGTCCAAGGGCGGCAGCGGCGGTGGTAGCGGCGGCGGCATGCCGGACTACGGCGGCGACGACATGGAGTACTGAGCCACGCTCCGCGTCCCGGGCCTCACGGCCTGGGGTGTGGCGGGTGAGCTGGCCTCGGCCCCGGATGCCTCTTTCGAGGCGCCGGGGCCGTTGTCTTTCGTAGGGGATGGAACTTCAGGGAACGCGGCCGACGGCGCCCCCGGTGCCGCTCTCCTGGGATGTGAAGAGCAGGGTGTCGCCGTCCGCGATGAGTCCACCCGGGCCGGTTCCCTCGGGGCCGACCGCGTCGGAGGTGCCGGGAGGACAGCCCCGGGTCCGGCGCAGGAAGGCGGAGGAGCGGGGCACGGCGTCCTTGAAGTAGACGGCGCCATTCAGCTCCACCGGGAACAGCGGTCCTTGCAGGCCCTCGGCGAGCACGCGGGCCTCGCCGCCAGCGCGGGGCAACTTGAGCAGCCGACCCGTGCCTCCGCCGCCCTCGGTGATGAGGAAATGCGTGGGCGTGAGCTCCAGCGAGGTGCCCGTGGTGATGCTCGCATCCACGCGCTGGGCCGGCGTGTCCAGGTCCAGGGGGACGCGGTAGAGGCCTGGCTCGGTGCCTCCCGTGACGAGGAACCACACGTCGGTGCCGTCGATGCGCGCGCCACGGACCTGGGTGTCGACGGTGCCCTCGAAGAGCACCAGGGACGAAGGCGTGGCCCCGGTCGTGTCGACGCGGACGAGGCGCCGGGCCCCTGTCGCCACGACGAGGACGTCCTTTCCGGACAGGCGTCCGATGCGGATATCGGTGCCTCCCGTGATGACGCTGTTCAACGAGGCCTCGATGGGCAATGTGCCGCGCTCGCCCGTGGCCTTGTCCACGCGCCAGAGACCTTCCTGGTCGAGCAGATAGATGTTCTTCGCGTCCACCGCGATGGCATCCGGCGCGAAGAAGCCTTTGGCAACGGAGGTCGCTCCTCCGCCAGCTCTAGGAAGGCGAAGGATTTGTCCCTCTCCTGCCGGGGCATTGGGCCGCAGCGAGTGCGACTCGGAGATGTAGATGTCCGTCGCGTCCACGGCGAGTCGGCGGGGGTTGTTCAGCCCGGGCACGAGCAGGGACTCCCGCACCGACGGAGGTGGCTCGCAGCTTCCCGCGTCGTCCTCACCGGGCCCCGCGTCGGCGCCCGTGCCGCCGTCATCACCCGAGCCGCCGTCGCCAGGGTCCACGCCTCCGTCTGGCTGCGTCCCCGCGTCCGAGCCCGAGTCCTCCGGGCCGCTCGCGTCCGGTTCGCCCTGCACCGGGGGCTTGTTTGAGGAACACGCCACACCCAGCAGTAGGACGGACAGGAGCGCAAGCCTCATGGGACGCCTTTCTTGAACGCGCGGCTCAGCTCACGGCTCAGCGCCGTGGTGTCGGACAGCAGCTTGGGCAGACAGGCCGAGGCCCCCGCGCGAAGCGACTCCAGCGCGGTCTCCATGGTGAGGTGCTCGGCCAGCACCACGAAGGGCGCTCCCTGGGCCATGGCCTTGCCCAACTCGAGCGCCTTGCGCCCATAGGCCGGCGCGAAGTCCCAGGACACCACCACGCCCGCGGGCGGCTCCAGCGCGATGAGCTCCGAGGTGGGCAGCACGCGGGCTTCCAGGCCAATCAACTCCAGCGCCTCGGCGATTTGCGCGGCGGTGGCGGGGTTGTCCTCCAGCACGTCCACGCGCTTCACCTGGGCCGCGGCGCCGGGCTGTGTGGGCGGCGCCGCCAGAGTGGAGCGCAAGAGCGTGCGCACCTCGCGGATGTCGTCGAAGGGCTTGAGCAGGTAGTCCACCACGCCCAGCTCCAGCGCCTGCTGTGTCGTCACCAGCGACGGATAGCCCGTCATCAGGATGACCCGCGACGTGGCGGACAGCCGGCGCGCCTGCTGCGCCAGCTCCAGCCCGGACAGGCCCGGCAGGTTCTTGTCCGTGACGATGAGGTCCACGGGCGCCTCGCGCAGCAGGTCCAACGCCTCCTCGCCGCTCGCCGCCTCGATGACCTCGCACTCCTTGCCCATCAAGTCGCGGAACACCATGCGGATGATGGTCTCGTCATCCACCACCAGCAGGCGCTTGCGCGGCCCGGGTGCCGTCTCCGAGGCGGGGAATTGCACGCGGAACACCGTGGCCGGCGCCGGCACGTCCCGCAGCGCACCCTGCGGCGCGAGGTCGATGCGCGCATGGTGCTCCTCGGCGATTCGTCGACACACGGCGAGCCCCAGGCCGGTGCCGCGTTTGCTCGCGGTGACGTACGGCTCGAAGATGCGCTCGCGCAGCTCGTCGGGGATGCCCGGGCCCCAGTCCGCCACGTACAGCACGGGCGCCGAGCCCTCGCGCGTGAGCACCACCTTCACCCGTCCACGCCCCGACATGGCGTCGCGCGCGTTGTTGAGCAGGTTCAGCGTGAGCTGCTCGATGAGGCGCGAGTTGCCCTGGACGGAGATGTCCTCCGGGGCCTCCACCTCCAGCGAGATTCGCGCCGAGTCGGGGTTGACGCTGAAGAGCTTCGCAGCGGCCCAGATGGGCGCCGCCAGGGACAGTCGCTGCTGCGGAGCATGTCGCTCGCTGGCGAGCCGGATGAAGTCGGAGACGATCTGCTCCATCCGCTCCACCTGGGACATCAAGAGGCGCAGGGGGCCGGAGGGGCCGCCGTCCTCGGCGAGCAGTTGTGCATAGGCCTTCACGCCGAGCAGGGGCTGGCGCAGTTCGTGGAGCACCTCCGCGGCGAGCTGGGTGGCGTGGAGGCCGGAGCGTTGGAGCGCCGCCGCGGCCGTGCGCGCGGCTGGCAGGTCCCCCGCGTCCAGGGCCTGGAGCAGTTGGGCGAGCGGCGCGGGAATCTCCATGTCGGGAAGCATGACGGAGGCGGCCCATCCCACGCAACGCGCCTGGAGGGAATCCGTTGACCGGCCCGCCGGGGACGCGGATGCTCCCCGCGTTCTTCCCGCGTCGCCCAGCCTGCTGGACGCCGTCGCCCGGCCTCGGAGGGCCTCTCATGCCGCAGACCGACCCGTTCCACTCCCTCGTGCCTCGGAAGATGACCGACGCCGAGCTGGCCCGCTCCATCCGGCTCAACATCGAGGCGGAGCTGGACGCCATCAACCTCTACGCCGCCCACATCGACGCCACCGACAACGAGGAGGCCAAGGCCATCCTCCGGCACGTCATGGACGAGGAGCGTGAGCACGCCGCCCTCTTCTGGCAGCTCATCGCCCGGTTGGACCCCGAGCAGGCCCAGCACGCCCAGGAGGCGGTGGAGAAGTTCAAGCTCATCATTTCCGGTGCCCCGCATGAGTCGGTGGAGGCCGTGGGCAAGGAGGGCGCCAGCGCCGAGGCGCCGGAGCCCAGCATCGTCAAGCGCCTCACCGTCGGCAGCATGCGGCCCTGAGCTAGGTGCCGGTGCTTCCCTGGCGACGTTCGGCTGGGGGGGCTTCCAGGTCCTGCGCGGCCATGTAGACGACGTTCCGGGTGCCGCGCTTGCCGCGGTACATGGCCCGGTCCGACAAATCCAGCAGCGTGGCCTTGTCTCGCGTGTGCTCGGGGAAACTCGCCACGCCGATGCAGGTGGTGAGCTTGAGCGACAGCCCCTCGCGCGCCAGGAACCGATGCGTCTCCATGGTGCGGCGGATGCGCTCGGCGACCTTGAGGGCCCCGCCCGAGTCGGTATTGCGCAGCATCACCACGTACTCGTCGCCGCCATAGCGCGCCACGACGTCATGGTCTCTCACGCAGCCCTTCACCACGCGCGCCGTCTCCACGAGCAGCTTCGAGCCGACGAGGTGGCCGTGGTTGTCGTTGATGGACTTGAAGTGGTCCAGGTCCAGGAACAGCAGGCTGAAGGGGCGGTGCGTCTGGGGCGCGTCCTGGAACTCCCGGTCCAACATCAGGTGCAGGTAGCGCGTGTTGAACAGGCGCGTCAGGTCGTCGATGTACGCCAGGTCCTCGACGGCCGCGAAGCGACCCAGGTTGCGCAGCGCCAGCGCCCAGTTGCGCACCAGGTAGCTGGCGGCCTCGGAGGCGCTGCCCTCGCTGTCGCGGGCGTCCGCGTAGAAGAGCACCGCGTGCCCCAGCACCGCGTCGCCCTCGACGGCGGGGAAGGTGAGGACTCGCTGGAAGGGGACGTCCGGCACCTCGAGCTCGCGAGGGGAGCGCGCTTCCAGGAGCTGCTCGCGCAGCCAGGCGACCACCGTCTCCTCGGCGCCGGTGGGCAGCCCGCGCGTGCCCTGCGTGCGCAGGCCCACCGCGGCGTCGCGCTCCAGCAGGACGATGGCGTTGGCGGAGCCCATGGACTCGAGCGCGCCGGTGGTGGCGGTGGCCAGCTTCTCCCGGTCCAGCGTCGTGGCCAGTCGCTGCCCGGCCTCCAGCAGCGCGACATGTCGGCGCAGGGAGGCGTTCTCCCGCATCAGGTCGCGGGTGGTGAGCGCGCGGCGCACGGCGTGCTGCAGGGCTTCTGGTGCCACGGGCTTGACCAGGTACTCCGCGGCGCCGCTCTTGATGGCGCGCACGGCGGGGTCCACCTTGTCGAGGCCGGTGATGACGACGACCTCCACGCCCGGGTGTCGCTCCCGCACGTGCCGGAGGACCTCCATGCCGTCGCCACCGGGGAGGATGAGGTCCGTCACCACCGCGTCGAAGCGGTCCGCGGCGAGCGCCTGTCGGGCCTCGTGGAGCGTGGCCACCGCCGTGACGGTGTGCCCCACGGCCGTGAGGTAGTCGCCGTAGAGGGTGCGGGCGATCTTTTCGTCGTCGACGAGGAGGATGCGCGCCATCTCCCGCATGGCTTAGCACCATCCATCGGAACGCTGCTAGGGTCGCTCCCGTGTCGCCCTTCGAAAGCGGTCGCCGACTCTGCTTGCTCGTCGAAGCCGGGGAGACCCGTTATGCCGTGGAAGCCACATCCGTCATGGAAGTGGCGATGCCTGGCTCCCATGGAAGCAACCTGCGAGGCGTGCTCGAGGTGAAGGATCTGGCGGCGCTGCTCGGCGGCGCGCCGGAGCCGGACGTGGGCATGGTGGTGGTGCTCGACGTAAGTCCCACGCTCGCGGTGCGGGTCCGCTCGGTGGTGGAGGTCGCGGATGTCGCGCGCGCGCCGTTCTTCCTGTTGCCTTCGGGCCTGGCGGACTCGCTGGCGCCGCTGAGCCGGGGCGCGGTGCTCCACAAGGAGCGGCTGTACCTGGAGCTCATCGCGGAGGCGCTGCCGCACCGGGTGGGGCCTCGGGCCACGCCTGCTCCCCCGCGCCCCGTGCACTGGGCCGAGTCCGTGCCCGAGCGGGCGCTCGTCTTCGAGTCACAGGGGCGCCTGTTCGGCGTTCCCCTGGCCTTCGTGTCTCAGGTGGTGGAGCGGGGTGAGTCCTTCAGCGTCCTGCCCGTGCAGAGCGGACCGGTGGCCGGTATCTTTCCGCATGCCCAGGTCCTGTGGCCCATCTGTTCGGTTCCCGCTTTGCTGGGGGCTCCCCCCGCGCCCGAGCCATTCTTTCTCCTGGCGGAACTGGCGGGGCGTAACGTAGGGCTGACGGCCACGCGAGTGCTGGGTGTCCTGCAGCGCTTCGAGCCGGACGACACCGCGGGAAGCTTCCGCGTCCCTGGATTGCCGGAGCCAGTGCTGTTCCTTGACCTGCAGCGCATGTTTTCTTGATCGTCCCGGAGCGCAAACCGTAAGCTGCCGGGCTTGATACCGTGCCGTGAAGAAGGTTTTCTCGGCCGGATTTCTCAACGAATTCAGGGGGGTCGACGCCCCCGAGGCCCGATACCGATGCCCAAGAATCTGCTGGTCGCCGATGACTCGCTCACCATTCGCAAGGTGATCGGCATGATCTTCGCGACCGAGGACTTTCAGGTGACCGCGGTGGACAACGGGCTGGACGCCATCTCGCGCGTGCGCGAGATGCGCCCGGACGTCGTCCTCGCCGATGTGACGATGCCGGGCAAGAGCGGCTACGAGGTCTGCGAGGCGCTGAAGAACGACCCCGCCACCCAGGGCATCCCGGTGATGCTGCTGGCGGGCACCTTCGAGGCCTTCGACGAGAACCGGGCTCGCGCCGCCCGCGCGGACGACCACGTCACCAAGCCCTTCGAGAGCCAGATTCTGCTCGACAAGGTGAAGGCGCTGGTCGGCCAGAAGTCCAACACGCTGCCGGCCTCCATCGCCACGCAGGTGATTCGTCCTTCCGCCACGCCCGCCGCTCCGGTGGCGCCGCAGCCCGCGCCCGTCGCGGCGCCCGTGGGTGCCCGTCCTGGAATGCCGCCGGGGCCGGGTGCGCGTCCTCCCGGGCCGGGCATGCCGCCGGGGCCTGGTATGGCGCCGCGTCCTCCGGGGCCTGGCATGCCGCCGGGGCCGGGCATGGCGCAGCGTCCCCCTGGGCCTGGAATGCCGCCGGGGCCGGGTGCGCGTCCTCCCGGGCCTGGAATGCCGCCGGGGCCGGGTGCGCGTCCTCCTGGGCCGGGCATGCCGCCGGGACCGGGTGCGCGTCCTCCTGGGCCGGGCATGCCGCCGGGCGCCGTCGCGCGTCCGGGTGTGCCGCCTCCGCCGGGTGCTCCCGCGCCGGGCATGCCTCCTCGTCCAGGCATGCCGCCGGGCCCTGGGGCTCCGGGCATGGTGGCCCGTCCTGGCGCTCCGGGGCCGGGGATGCCGGGGGGGCTGCCGCGTCCTCCGGGCGCCACGCCGCTTCCTCCCATCCAGGGTGGCGCGCCGCAGCCGGCGGCCCGCGCGAGGGATCCGTTCGGGCTGGGCGCTCCCGCCGCTCCGGCTCCCGTGGCCGCGCAGCCCGCCATCAGCATCGAGGACTCGCTGCCCGACACGAGCGGCGCGGAGGAGATCTCGCTCGACATGGGTGGGCCCGTGGCTCCGGCCGCTCCGGCGCAGCGGGGGCCTCCGGTCGCCCGTCCCGCGGCGGATGGGGGCGAGGCCCTGCTGCGCGAGGCGCTGTCCAAGGCTTCCCGTGAGGTCATCGAGAAGATTGCCTGGGAGGTCGTACCGCAGCTCGCGGAGACGATCATCCGCCAGGAGCTCGAGCGGCTGATCAAGGACCGAGAGACGCAGCACTGAGGCGAGTTTCTCGCCGCAAACCTCCTGACTTCCCCGCCGGCCCCCTCAGGGGGGCTGGCCGTCTTCAATGACCGATACGACCGAACTGTCCAAGGCCTACGAGCCCACCGAGGTCGAGGCTCGCCTCTATGCCTTCTGGCTCGAGCGCGACTACTTCCGCGCCGCGGCGACGTCCGACAAGCCCGCCTTCTCCATCGTCCTGCCCCCGCCCAACGTCACGGGCAGCCTGCACATCGGTCACGCGCTGACCGCGACCATCCAGGACATCCTCACGCGCTGGAAGCGGATGAGCGGCTTCAATGCGCTCTGGCTCCCCGGCACGGACCACGCCGGCATCGCCACGCAGATGGTGGTGGAGAAGGAGCTGAAGAAGACCGAGGGCAAGAGCCGTCACGACATCGGTCGCGAGGCGTTCCTCAAGCGCGTCTGGGAGTGGAAGGGCAAGTACGGCGCCCGCATCGGCGAACAGCACCGTTTCCTGGGGGCGTCGCTGGACTGGAGCCGCGAGCGCTTCACCATGGACGAGCCGTCGTCCGCCGCGGTCCGCGAGGTCTTCGTCCGGCTGTACGAAGAGGGCCTGATGTACCGGGCCCAGAAGCTCATCAACTGGTGTCCCTCGTGCCGCACGGCGCTGAGCGACCTGGAGGTCGAGCACGAGGAGAAGAACGGCTCCATCTGGCACATCCGCTATCCCATCAAGGGCAGCGACCGCACGCTCACCGTGGCGACGACGCGCCCGGAGACGATGCTGGGCGACACGGCGGTGGCCATCCACCCCGAGGACGAGCGCTACGTGGGGCTGGCCGGCCAGCTCGTCGTCCTGCCGCTGACGGGGCGCGAGATTCCCATCGTCGCGGACGCGGAGCTGGTGGACCCGAAGTTCGGCACCGGCGTGGTGAAGGTGACGCCCGCGCACGACTTCAACGACTACCAGACGGGCCTGCGTCACAAGCTGCCGATGGTGTCCATCCTGGACGAAGCGGCGCGGATGACGAAGGACACCGGCAAGTACGCCGGGATGGACCGCTTCGAGGCGCGCAAGGCGGTGCTGGCGGACCTGCAGGAGCAGGGGCTGCTCGAGAAGGAAGAGCCGCACAAGCTGTCCATCGGCGCCTGTCAGCGTTGCACCACCGTGGTGGAGCCGCGCCTGTCGCCGCAGTGGTTCATCAAGATCGAGCCGCTGGCGCGTCCCGCGATTGAAGCGGTGGAGCAGGGCCGCACGAAGTTCGTCCCCGAGGCGTGGACGAACACGTACTTCCACTGGATGCGCAACATCCACGACTGGTGCGTCAGCCGCCAGCTGTGGTGGGGCCACCAGATTCCCGCGTACTACTGCACGTCGTGCAGCCCCCGGCAGGGTGACGACACGGACCTGCCGCTGGATGCCCCGACGGTGAAGGTGGGCGGCGTGGACTTCGCTCGCGCGGAGCCCATCGTCGCGCGCACGATGCCGGAGTCCTGCCCCAAGTGTGGCGGCAAGAGCTTCATCCAGGACTCGGACGTGCTGGACACCTGGTTCTCGTCCGCGCTCTGGCCGTTCTCCACGCTGGGCTGGCCTCGCGACACCGCGGAGCTGAAGACCTTCTACCCGACGTCCGTCATGGAGACGGGCCACGACATCATCTTCTTCTGGGTCGCCCGGATGATGATGATGGGCCTGCACTTCATGGGCGACGTGCCCTTCCGCACCGTCTACCTGCACGCGATGGTGCGCGACGAGAAGGGCGAGAAGATGTCGAAGGTCAAGGGGAACGTCATCGACCCCTTGGACGTCATTCTCGGCGCGAAGCCCGAGCAGCTCAACGCGACGCTGAAGAACAAGTTCCCGCAGGGCATGCCCGCGTTTGGCGCGGATGCGCTGCGCTTCACGCTCGCCTCGCTCACCCAGCAGGGCCGCGACATCAAGCTGTCGATGGACCGGCTCGCCGGCTACAAGGCGTTCTGCAACAAGCTCTGGAACGCCAGCCGCTTCGCCCTGATGAACATGGGGGGGTACCAGTACGACGGCCGCTCGCCGAAGGAGCTGCCGCTCACGCTGGCGGACCGGTGGATTCTCTCGCGGCTGCAGCGCGCGACGACGGAGGCCAGCGCGTCGCTGGAGGTCTACGGCTTCGCGGAGGCTGCCTCCACGCTGTACCAGTTCCTCTGGGCGGAGCTCTGCGACTGGTACATCGAGCTGGCCAAGGGCTCGCTCTATGGCGAGGACCCGGCGGCGAAGGACACCACGCGCGCGGTGCTCGTCTACGCGTTGGATCGCGTGCTGCGGCTGATCCACCCGTTCATGCCCTTCATCACCGAGGAGATCTGGCAGAAGCTGCCGATGACCCGGCCGACGGAGAGCATCATGATTGCCCCGTACCCGACGCCGGACACGGCGCTGGTGGACGAGGCGGCCGAGTCGGAGATGGCGCCGGTCATCGCGGCCATCGAGGGACTGCGCACCATCCGAGGCGAGAGCAACCTGTCTCCGGCCACCAAGGTGAAGGCGGTGGTGCAGAGCCCGGACGCTCGCACGCGCGAGCTGCTGGAGCGCTGGCGCGGCTACCTGCTGCCCCTGGCGGGCCTGTCCGACGTGCAGGTGGGGCCTCCGGGCCCGAAGCCTCCCCAGGCGGCGGCCTTCATGGCGACGAATCTGGAGATCTACGTGCCGCTGGCGGGGCTCGTCGACCTGGACGCGGAGCGGGACCGGCTGCGCAAGGAGATGGCCCGCTCGGAGCAGGAGGCGGCCAGCATCCTGCGCAAGTTGGAGAATCCCAACTTCGTGGCCAAGGCGCCGCCCGACGTGGTGGAGAAGGACCGCGCTCGCGTGCAGGAGTTGAAGGAGCGCAAGGCTAAGCTCGAAGATCACCTGCAGCGGATCGCCCCGGAGCCGTCCATGCCTGAGAATCTGCCGACCGAGAGCAGCAGCACGTCCACCGAGGAGAGTGCCTCCCCCTCCCAGCCAGCCCAGGTGAAGGTCGCCCCGTCGAAGGAAGACAAGGGCGGCGTGGACCTGGGCCAGGAACTGAAGGGTGAGATGGGGGATGAGGGCCGCGTGCCCGAGGAGGACCCCCAGGTGCAGGACGCGCTGGCGAAGCTGCGCGAGGGGACGAAGGAAGGCCTGTCTCCCACGGACCACCATGACCTGGGCGTCGCGTACATGAGCATGGGGCTCGTGGACGACGCGATGCGCGAGTTCGGCAAGGCGAAGGAGGGCGGCGACTCCCGCGAGGCTCCGTCCAAGGGCACGGCGTCCAAGCCCGCGCGCACGGGTGGCAAGAAGGCGAAGCCCCAGGCGACTGCCTCCGAGGTCAGCGAAGCTCCCGCGAAGCCGGTGGCCGTGAAGGCCCCGAAGGCTTCCAGCGAGAAGCCGACCGTGGCGACGGCCGCCCCGGCGAAGGCAGCCGCGAAGAAGGCCCCCTCCAAGGCCGCGAGCACCAAGGCTCCCGCGAAGAAGGCCTCCGCGAAGGCCGCGAGCACCAAGGCTCCCGCGAAGAAGGGGGCTGCCGCGAAGGCGGCGGGTGGTAAGGCCTCCTCGAAGAAGGCCGCTGCGGTGAAGAAGGCCGCGGGTGGCAAGGCTTCGGTGAAGAAGGCCGCGGGTGGCAAGGCTTCGGCGAAGAAGGGCGCGGCGAAGAAGGCCGCGGGCAGGGCTTCCTCGAAGAAGAGCGCGGCGAAGAAGGCTCCCGTGAAGAAGGCGGCGGCCAAGAAGGCGGGCGGAAGAGCTCCCGCGAAGAAGTCCTCCGCGAAGAAGGCGGCGGCCAAGAAGGTCACCCGGGCGAAGCCCTCGGCACGGGCCAAGGCCCGGCGGTAGCAGGAGGAGACGTGCAGCAGGATTACCTCGATCGGCTCATCGACCTCGCCCTTGACGAAGACCTGGGGGCGGCGGGAGACGTCACCTCGCAGGCCCTCATTCCGCCTGACGCGGAGGGCAGTGCCGAGCTGGTCGCCAAAGAGCAGTTGGTGCTCGCGGGGCTGGAGGCCTTCACGCGCGTCTTCCACAAGGTCGACCCGGACGTCGAGGTGGAGCTGCTCCGCCAGGACAGCCAGGAGATCAAACCCAAGGTCGTGGCCGCTCGGTGTCACGGGCGGCTGCGCTCGCTGCTCGCCGCCGAGCGAACCGCGCTCAACCTCGTCCAGCGCGCCGCCGGCATCGCCACCCTGGCTCAGCAGGCGATGACGTCGGTGCGGGGCTCGAAGATGCAGGTGCTGGACACGCGCAAGACGCCCCCTGGCATGCGCGTGCTGGCCAAGGACGCCGTCCGCATGGGCGGCGCCACCAACCACCGCTTCGGTCTCTTCGATGGCGTGCTCATCAAGGACAACCACATCGCGGCCGTCGGTGGTTCCATCTCCGAGGCGCTCCGGCTCGCCAAGGCGAACGGTCCTCGCCTGTGCAAAATCGAGATTGAGGTCACCAACCTCAAGCAGCTCGCCGAGGCACTCGAGCACGGCGCCGATGTGGTGATGCTCGACAACATGGACGACGCGCAGATTCGCGAGGCCGTGAAGCTGGCGGCCGGGCGTGTACCGCTCGAGGTATCCGGTGGCGTCACCCTGGACCGGCTGCCGCGCCTGGCGAAGATGGGCGTGGACTTCGTTTCCATGGGGGCGCTGACACACTCGGCGCGGGCCATGGACCTGTCGTTGGAAATCACCGCCGCGAAGAAGACGCGCCGTCCGCGCGCCGCCCCTTCGCAGGGCTGAGCCCCGCTCACTCCGGGCCCTTGCTCCGCTGAGCGAGGGCCTGGGCCTTGAGCCCCTCCATGTCAGGCGTGAAGCGGCGCTCGGGCACCAGCCTGGGCCGGTGGACGCGGTCCATCCGGAACATGCGCGCCGCGGACTTCTCCACGTCGCGCGCCAGCACGTACCAGACCGGGGACTCGACGAGCAGCCCGTGTGGCTCCACACAGCGGCGGCTCTTCTTCCCGTGGCGGTCCTCGTAGTCGAATGCGAGACACACCTGCTCGCGGAACGCCTGCTCGAAGATGGCGAGCAGCTCCTCGGGAGGCGCTCCCAGCTCCGAGAGCACGCGGGCTGTCGCGGGGCGGCCCACCACCACGCGTTGGCAGAGCTCGCGCATGCTCCGGGAGCGCTCCCTCGGCACGCTGGCGAAGAGCTTGTCGAGCCCCGAGCGCGCCGCGCTCCCCCACGGCAACGCGCTCCCCGTCGACGATAGGCTCGCGGCCAGCCATAGCGCGACGACCTCCTCGACGCCGAGGTGGACGGCGGTGACACCCCTGTCTCGCTCCAAGCGAACGCCGCCTCCCGGCCCGGTGTCACTGGCGATGGGCAGGCCCTGCTCCCGCAGGGTGGCGAGGTCCCTGTGGATGGTGCGCGGACTCACCCCCAGTGCGGCGGAAATCTCCGCGACGGTGGTGGCCTCCCGGCCCCGGAGAAAGTCGACCAGACGCATGACTCGGCTGACGCGTGCCATTTGCTGACAGATTCTGACAGGGATGGGCCGTACTCAAGGATTCATGGCGCGGTTGGACGCGCCCCTGAATCGAGGAGGTCGTCATGAAGGGCCCGGCTGGGACGCTGTACGTGGATGACGGTGGTGTGGGTGGGCTTCCGGTGGTGTTCGTCCACTCCAGCGCTGGGAGCACGAAGCACTGGGCGGCCCAGCTCTCGCATCTGCGCGAGACGCGTCGGGCGCTGGCGCTGGACCTGCGAGGCCATGGCCAGTCCGAGGTCCCCACCGAGGGAGCGATTTCCGTCGAGAACTTCGCGGCGGACGTGGCGGCGGTGGTGGATGGCTTGAAGCTGGAGCGGTTCGTGCTCGTGGGGCACAGCCTGGGCGGAGCGGTCTGCACGGCCTACGCCGCGGCGCATCCGTCGCGCGTGGCGGGGTTGCTGCTGCTCGACCCTGCTTCCGATGGACGACTGATTCCAGAAGAGCAGGCGCAGGGGCTGATGGCGGTGCTGGGCACCGAGGCGTGGCTTCAAGTCGTCGAGGAGTACTGGGCGCCGATGCTCGCCCCCTCGCGGCCCGAGGTCCGGGAGCAGGTGCTCGGAGGACTGCGTGCCACCGCTCAGATGGCGGTCCGGTCGGGACTGGGTTCGCTCCTGACGTTCGACCCGGTCTCCGCGCTGCGTCGCTATCCGGGGCCCAAGCTGTCCGTCGTGACGGCGCACAACGAGGGTCCCGATGCGTACCAGATTCGGGTGCCCGAGCTGCCGTTCAAGAAGGTGGAGCCCGTCACCGGGCACTGGGTGCAGCTCGATGCACCGGCCTGGGTGAACAGCGTGCTCGACGGGTTTCTCGCATCGGTGCGCTGAGTTGCTCGTCCCGTCGGCGGGGACCTCACGCGGGAGGTCCCATGCCTCGAATCCCGCTCACTTCCCCGTGAGAATCTCCGCGCGAGGCTTGCCCTCCGTGGACGCGGGCATCCCCATCTCGAGCAGCGCCGCGAGCGTCGGCGCCACGTCCACCGGGTCGATCTCCGTCATGTACATCCCCGGCTTGATGCCCTTGCCCGCGAACACCACGGGCACCTGGGAGTCGTATGAATACGGCGAGCCGTGCGTGCTTCCCTCCGGGTCGAAGTAGACGACCTGGAAGGGCCGCAGCAGATACACCACGTCGCCGCTGCGCTCCGGGTAGTAGCCCTTGCGCAGGGGCGCCAGGTAGCCCGCGGGGTCCGGCGCGGAGAAGAGCTCTTCACGCGTCACCGCCGCGACGACATGGGGCTGCTTCAGCAACCAGTCCGCCACCGCGCGCCGCACCTGCGCGCCATCCACCTTGCCCGACGTCAGCGCGGGGCCGCCGAGGTACACGTCCAGTTCCTCCATCATCACCGTGACATCCGGGCCGAAGCGCTCCTTCACCATCGCGGAGATGCCCTCGCTGATAGTCTTGGGGTTCATCCGCTGCGCGGGAAGTCCCGCCGCTGCCCACTGCTCGGGCGCCGTCGCTCCACCATGGTCCGCCACCAGCGCGATGGTCAGGTTGGCGCGTCCACCAGCCGCGCGCTCGGCCGCGGAGATGAGGTCCCCGAGCGCCTTGTCCAGCCGCAGCATCGTGTCCTGCATCTCCCACGAGTACGGGCCGTACTCATGGAAGACGTTGTCCGTCCCGCTGAAGCTCACCGCGAGCAGGTCCGGCACCGCGTCCTTCCCCAGCGCCTCTCCGACGATGGCCGCCTTCGCCGCCTCCACGAGCAGAGTGTGCGAGTCCGGCGAGACGCCGAACGCCTTGTAGAAGTTGAGCCCCGGCTCCTTCAGTCCGCCGGTGAGCGGATGGGGGAAGGTGCGGCCCAGGCCATAGGAGTCCGCCTCGTAGCTCCGGTCATCCTCGCCGATGTACTCGGCGCGCGGACGCATCAAGTCCCACGTCTTGCCGAAGGAAGACTCCGGAATCTTCCGCGCGTTGAGCTGCTTCACCCACTCGGGGAACTCCTTCGTGTACCAGGTGCCCGTCACGAACTTCCCCACGCCGTCGTCGAACCACCAGGCCTGTCCCAGCCGGCCCGCCAGGGCGATGGCCGAGCGCGACTTGAGCGACACCGCCACCGCCTTGCCTCGCTCCTGCGTGGCCATCCGCAGCCGGTCCGCGAGCGTCTCCGCCATGAGGTTCGCGGGACTGGCGTCCTGGCCCGGCTTGAGCGTCGCCTCCAGCACCGGATGCGCCGGGTCCACGAAGGAATAGACGAGCTTCCCCGTGGAGCGGTCCACCCACCGGTTGTCCACGATGCCGTGACGCCAGGGGTTGGTGCCCGTGGCCAGCGTGGTGTGGCCCGGCGCGGTGCGGCACTTCGCGTAGGCATAACGCGCGTACGGGAAGTAGGCGCCACTGTCGAGCAGTTGACCCAACGCGCCCTGGAGCCGAGGCCGGTTGCGCAACAAGACGTCGCTGCCGAGCGCGTCCACGGTGATGAGCAGGGTGAGTCGGGGAGGACGCGCGGCGGCGGGCAGCGAACCCAGCAGGGCGGTCAGGACGAGGGCGCGAATCATACGTCCAAGAAGCTGCACTGCCCGACGGGGAAGATGCAACCGCCAAGCGCTTCGGCGTCTTGGACGGCGGCAGTCAGCCCCTGCTACGGTCCGCGCCCTCATGGTCGAGGCCCGACTGCGCGTCATCTACGGTGACACCGATCAAATGGGTGTCGTCTATTACGCGAACTATTTCCGCTACTTCGAGTTCGCCCGGAGCGAGTACTTCCGCGCGCGCGGAGGCAGCTACCGGGAGATGGAGAGCTCCGGGTTGATGCTGCCGGTGGCGGAGGCGAGCTGCGCGTACAAGTCCCCCGCGCGCTACGACGACGTGCTCATCATCCGCGCGATGGTGAGCGAGTTGCGCCGGGCCTCGGTCGTGTTCACCTACGAGCTTTTCCGCGAGGGCGAGCCGCGCACGTTGCTGTGCACCGGTCGTACCCTGCACGCGTGCGTGGGGCGCGACGGCAAGCCCACGCGGTTGCCGGAGTCCGTGGCCCGGCTGCTGGAACATCCGAACGCAGGAACCTGAAGGAGCACAGACGATGGATCGCAACCTTGCAATGGAGGTCGTGCGCGTCACCGAGATGGCGGCCATCGCCTCCGCCCGACTGATGGGACGCGGCGACAAGAACGAGTCGGATCAGGCCGCCGTGGACGCCATGCGCCGCGCCTTCGACGCGCTGCAGATCGACGGCACCATCGTCATTGGCGAGGGCGAGCGCGACGAGGCGCCCATGCTCTACATCGGCGAGAAGGTGGGCCGACGCGGCGAGGGTGACCCCGCCGTGGACATCGCGTTGGATCCGCTGGAGGGCACCAACCTGTGCGCCTACGGCCGTCCGGGCTCCATCACCGTGGTGGCCATGGCCAGCAAGGGCGGGCTGCTCAACGCGCCGGACACGTACATGGAGAAGCTGGCCGTGGGCCCGCGCGCCCGGGGCGCCATCGACCTGCGCAAGAGCGCCACGGAGAACCTGCGCGCCGTCGCGGAGAAGATGAAGGTCTACGTGGAGGACCTCACCGTCGTCGTCCTGGACCGTGAGCGGCACCAGGACCTCATCAAGGAGATCCGCGCCGCGGGTGCTCGCATCCGGCTCATCGAGGACGGTGACGTGGCGGGCGCCATCGCCACGTGTTTCGAGGGAACGGGCGTGGACGTGCTGATGGGCACCGGTGGAGCGCCCGAGGGCGTCATCGCCGCGGCGGCCATCCGCGCCACCGGCGGTGACATGCAGGGCCGGCTGGTGCCCCGCAACCCGGGCGAAATCGAGCGCGCCAAGAAGATGGGCATCACCGACATGGCGAAAATCTATGCCGCCGAGGAGCTGGCCCGGGGCGAGGTGATGTTCGCCGCCACCGGCGTCACCAGCGGCGACTTCCTCAAGGGCGTGCGCTTCTTCGGCGGCGGCTGCGAGACGCACTCGGTGGTCATGCGCAGCAAGACGAGCACCGTGCGCTTCATCCAGTCCCTGCACAAGTTCGACAAGAAGCCGGGCTACGCTGCCTTCTAGGCCGTCCCCTCGACGCTTTCGGAGACCGACACCATGCCTGGCGCCTCGCGGACCATCGTCATCAACGCCCCCATCGAAAAGGTGTTCGACGTCATCACCCAGTATGAGCGCTACCCGGAGTTCCTGTCCGAGGTGAAGGAGACCCGCACCGCGAACCGGAAGGACAACACCGTCGACGTCCACTACAAGGTCGACGTGATGAAGACGGTCCGTTACTCCATCCGCGTGGTGGAGGAGCGCCCGCGCCGCATGTCCTGGACCTTCATCGAGGGCGAGGTCATGAAGGACAACAAGGGCAGCTGGGTGCTGGAGCCCGAAGGCGAGGGCAAGACGCGCGCGACCTACAACGTGGAGATGGCGCTGGGCCTGCTGGTGCCCAAGGCCGTCGTCAACGCCCTGGTCGACACGTCGCTGCCGAAGATGCTGGAGGCGTTCAAGCGCCGCGCCGAGGCGCCCTGAACGTGGCAGACAGGGGTCGCTCTAGACCCCATGTTCCTCGCTGACCCGCCCGCCTGGGAGTAGACAGGCGGGCAGGCCCTTCCGCCGGGTGCCCGCCGCCCCGAACGCCGGAGGTGTGCCGGGGAGTGGGTCCGCTTGCGGGCCGTCGCGAGGGCATTAGAATCAACACCATCCCGACCGGAAGTTTCGGGTCTCCATGACATCTACGCCACGGTTCCCCTGGCTCGGATGTCGGATGGCGGACGAGCAACCGTGCGAGATGGCGGCAGTGTACCCAGTGCGGAACCGGGGTTCTTAATTTGCATCTGAGAGTGGTGGCAGTGATTTCTGGGCGGGACGGCGGGCGTACATCGGGGTACGTAGGCTGAGGGGAGACGGAAACCCATGCTCGACGCCTTCATCATCGAAGAAATCAAGCGCAGGGAGCGCCGCCGGGAGGAGCACGACAGGCCCGTGGTGGAGCTGCCGCTGCCCATGCCCGACGACCGCCCGCGTCGTAGGACTGAAACCGACGAAGAGAAGCCCCAGCGGGGCGTGGTGGTCATCGACCTGCTGGCCTGAGTGACAGTCGCGGCCCCCAGGCCGCATTGGCGTGGCAACGAGCCCGCGGCGGGCGTCCCCCTGAGGACCGTCCCCCGCGGGCTTCGTGTATCCATCGCCCCGCATGGGCGACGTCAGGCGGGGACCAGGCTCAGCAGATGCCGCGGGTGGTAGACGTCCCAGAGCGGGCCCTTCACCGTGCCGAGCGCCTCCAGCACCTGCTTGCGCCATTCGGCGGGCAGCGCCTCCTCGCCGTGGAAGGCGCCCACCAGCGCGCCCGTCACCGCGCCGTGGACCTCGGTGTCTCCGCCCCGGTGGATGACGTCGACGAGGGCGGCCTGGGCCGTGGGCGCGTGGAGCAGCTCCCAGAAGGCCAGTCGGAAGGCGACGTGGATGGCGTGCTGGGCGCGGTGCACGTGCAGGTCCGGACCGTACAGCCGGGGGTCGTCGTCGCGGGCGCGCGCCAGGTCCTCGCGCAGCAGGCTGGAGGCGAAGGAGACCTCCTGGACGTAGTCGGGGGCGGAGCGCCCCAGCGCCGCGCCAGCCAGCAGGATTCCGGACTCCGCTGCGGTGAGGAGGTCCTCGGCCTTCAGGTCGGCGCCGGATGTCACGGCCTTGGCGATGGCGGCGGTGAAGGCGGCGCACGCCAGCTGGCAGCGCGGGTCGAAGTGGGTGAGCGCGGAGTCCTCCAGCGTGGCCTGGGTGCGGGCCTTCGGGTCGCTCGCCAGGTACACACCCAGCGGGGCGATGCGCGCGAGGCTGCCAGCGCCCACGGCCTTGCGATGGCCGCGCAGCCAGACGCGCTTGCCCGAGCCCAGGGGCGGCAGGCCGGCCTGACAATCCTCCAGCACTTCCTTCATGGCCTCGCTGACGTCGAAGGCGTGAGGCTGCCAGGCCCGGTAGCGGCGCAGCGCGTCCGCGGCGTCATAGCGCTTGAAGTCGCGCAGGCTGTGCCCCAGGCAACAGGCCAGGTGGACCTCCTCCGTCACCTGACCCTTGCGCAGCTGATGAGGGCCTCCGCCCATCAATCTGTCGTAGGGCCCATCCGCCATAGAGGGGAAGGGCGCCGCCTGCAGCGGACGGTGCGCGGTGGGCACGGCGAGGGCGTTGCCCACGGCGAGTCCGAGCAGGGCACCCCTGCGTCGCTGGGCGAGGAGGGGGTCGGGCCCCTGGGGGGCATTGCGGCGACGGGGCGGCGGCGGCATTCGGCGGGTGGACACTGTAACAGCGGCGCCGGTGAGCGTGCTTGCCCATGCTCGGGGGCTCCTCTACAACCGCGCGGCTATGCGGAAACCGCGCATCCTCGTGTCCAACGACGACGGCTATTTCTCCGAAGGACTTCAGGCACTGGTGGAGGCGGTGAGTCCCCTGGGAGAGGTCTGGGTGGTGGCGCCGGACCGCGAGCAGAGCGCCGCGTCCCACGCCATCTCCCTGCACCGGCCCCTGCGCATCAAGGAGGTCCGGGAGCGGTGGTTCGCCGTCGACGGGACACCCACCGACTGCGCTTATCTGGCCATCGTCCATCTCCTGAAGGATGATCGCCCCACGCTCATGGTGTCCGGCATCAACCACGGTTCGAATCTGGCCGAAGACGTCACCTACTCGGGGACGGTCGCGGCGGCGATGGAAGGGGCCCTGCTCGGGATTCCCGCCATCGCCTTCAGCCTCGTGGCGCGAGGCTCGTTCGACTTCGCTCCCGCGGCGCGGTTCGCCCGCTCGCTGGTGACGGCCGCGCTGTCGCGACCCCTGCCCAGGCGGATGCTGCTCAACGTGAACATCCCCGGCGGGGTGGAGCCGGAGGGCTACACCGTCACGCGCCTGGGCCGGCACTCGTATGGCTACAGCGTGGTGGAGAAGGAAGACCCTCGCGGCCGGAAGTACTACTGGATTGGCGGCAGCGACTATCAGCACGAAGACATTCCAGGCAGTGACTGCAACGCCGTGCACCTGTCCAAGCGGGTGTCGGTGACGCCGCTGCACCTGGACCTGACGGACCATGGTCAGCTCGAGGACCTGGGGGGCTGGAGCGTCCCGGACTTCGTCCGACACGAGCCGGATGGTGCCTAGCGTTGAGGCCGGGCACCTCCATCCGAGCGGGCAGGGCGCTCCTGGTTCTCCTCGTGTCCGCGCTCGTCGCGGGTTGTGTGGGCCCCCGGGCCGCCTCTCCGGGGGCGGAGCTCACGCTGGTGGACTCGGACGCGCCAGCCCCGTCCGGTGAGACGCGTGGGGCGCCTGCCCCTGCCTCCTCGGAGCCCGCGCCGCCACCGCGCAATGGGGCGTTGCCGTTCGCCTTGCGCGCCGCGCACCCGGAGCCGGAGCTGGTGTCCGTGCGGCACCGCGTCGCGCCGGGCGAGACGATGTACCGCATCGCCAAGACCTACGGCCTCACGGTGGACGAGCTGTCCTCCGCCAACGGCATCAAGGATGTTCGCGCGCTGGCGGTGGGGCAGGAGCTGACGATTCCGGGCGTGGAGCGCAGCGTGCCGGTGGAGTCGTCGGACACGCTCGCCGCGGAAGCGGACCCGGAGCCCGTGCGGACGTCCACCGGTGCGGCGCCCCGGCAGGTGGTGGCGCGTCGCGAGGAGCCACCACGTCGGCCCGCGTCGCGTCCTGGCGCCGGGCGGCCCCGGCTGGCCACCCAGGGGATGATTGACTGGCCCCTGAGGGGCGTCCTGTATGGGCGCTTCGGGAAGAAGGGGCGCGAGCCCCATGACGGCATCGATCTGGCCGCGCCCGCGGGCACACCGGTGAAGACGGCGCAGGAAGGCACGGTGCTCTACGCGGGCGAGCAGCGTGGCTACGGCAATATCGTCATCGTCGAGCACGCCAACCGGCTCATCACCCTCTACGCGCACAACCGCGACCTGCGCGTGCGCACCGGGCAGAAGGTGCGCCGGGAGCAGGTCATCGCCACCGTGGGCGAGTCCGGCAAGACGTCCGGCCCGCACCTGCACTTCGAGCTGCGCCTGGACGGAAAACCGGTGGACCCGCTCGACTACCTGGGGCCGATGCCTTCCACCTGAGCCTCGGGGCAGAGGCTCGCCTCCTTCCTCGCCCGTGGACCTGGATTCGGAGGGCGCACCCCGCGAATTCAGGCGCCAGGGCCCGAGGCCCCCTCTGGGACCGGGCCAGGGGAGGGTAGAGTGCCGCGCCGTGCCGCACCCCTTCGCACAGCTCGCCCTCCTCCTCGTCCTTCTCGCTCCGACCGCACGGGCCCAGGTGTTCTCCCCGTCGAGCGGGCCTGACTCCGAAGCCGCGGCCGCCGGGCCGACGGCGCCTTCGTCGAAGGAGGAGGCGCCCCTTCGCGTCGCGGTGCTCGCGTTCGAGGCCAACGCCTCCGCCCGGGACTCCGCGACGGGCGTCACCTCGCTCATCACCGGGCGGCTGGCCGAGGCCCCTCGCCTGTGGGTCGTCTCCCAGCGTGACGTCGAAGCGTCGCTCGATGACGCCCAGCGCCGGCAGCTCGCGGACCTCAAGACGTCGTGCGAGCGGGGCGCCTGCCTCAAGGACCTCTCCACGCTCACCGGGGCGCGGTTCGTCGTCATCGGCCGCGTGGACCGCTTCGGCGATTCCTACCTGCTCTCCGCCAATCTCCTCGACACCGAGCGCGAGGAGAGCCTGTCCAAGCCGCGCGCGGAGTCGCCCGAGGCGGACACCCTGTTCCCCACCGTCTACGCCATCGCCGACGCGCTGGTCGCCGAGCTGGTGGCTCCCGGTGTGACCCAGGGCGCGCGGCCGCTCATCGGCGGGGCTCCCATGGTCGGCGGCGGTGGCCTCTCGCTGGGCCTGCGCATCAACAACAACTTCGTCGACAAGCTGGCCAACTTCAATCCAGGCGCCGACCTGGAGGTGGGCTACTGGTTCCACCCGGAGTGGCTCGGCTTCGTCCAGGTGGGCTTCTCCTATCTGCGCTCCGACACAGCGGGCGCAGAGGGTGGCCTCAACGTCCTGCCCAGCGTCGTCGGCGCGCGCCACTACCACAACGTGGAGAAGTCACTGCGCCCCTATTGGGGTTTCGGCCTGGGCGTGCAGCTGTCCTTCGGCGACTTCGGCATCTTCCAGTCCACCGGGCCGCTGCCCACCGTCGTCGGTTTCCTCGGGCTGGAGTACCTCATCGCCGGACACGTCGGCGTCCAACTGGAGGCCGGTACGAATGTGGCCCAGGCCGTGCTCGGACTCGCGGAGTCCAAGCTCGGCGATGGCCTCAATCTGGACCTCAACCTGGGCATCGCGTACCACTTCTAGGATTCGGAGCCCCCCATGTTCTCGCGCCTGCGTTCCCTGTCCCTGATTGCCCTGCTCGCCACCGCCGCCTGTGACGACAGTCCCACGGTGACGCCCAAGGACCACGCGGAGGGCCTCTACATCAAGGGCACCGCCGAGTATCTCCAGGGCCATTTCGAGGCCTCGCTCGCGTCCTTCGAGGAGATGCGCAAGCTGGCGCCCACCGACCCCCGGTTGCCTGCGGCTCGCGGCGAGGTCTTCCTCTCCATGGGCAAACTCGCCGAGGCCGCCACCGAGTTCGAGGCTGCCCTCAAGCAGGACCCCAAGCGCTCCACCAACTGGAGCCGCCTGGGCTTCGTCCAGGCCCAGTTGGGCCGCCCCGATGAGGCCCTCAGCTCGCTGCGCAAGGCCGTGGCGCTGTACCCCAACGACTTCAACGCGCTGGAGCAGTTGGGAGAAATCCACCTCAAGAAGGGCGAGCAGGACGAGGCCATCCGCCACTTCATCCTGGCCGCCAACGCCGCCTCGGGCTCGGTGAAGTCCGAACTCGTCCTCCGCACCACCGAGGTGCTCATCCAGGTCGGCCGCCAGCAGGAGGTGCTCGCGCTCGTGCAGAAGGCCGCCAACGAGGGCATCCGCACGGCGGCGGTGCTCACCGCGCTGGGAGACGCCCTGGTGCGCGCGGGCAAGCTGCCCGAGGCCGCCGCCGCCTACAAGGAAGCCGCCAGCAAGTCCCCCAGGGACCCCACGCTGTGGGAGCTGGTGGGCACCATCCAGCTGCAGCTCGACAAGCCGGGGGAGGCCATCGATGCGTACAAGGAATCCCTGCGCGTGAAGGACCGTGCCATCGTCCACGTGGCGCTGGCCCGAATCCAGCTCGCGATGAAGAGCAAGCAGGGCGCGGAGCAGGAACTCGCCGCGGCGCTCGAGTCCGTGCAGGGCAACGACGTGCGCGAGCTGCGGGAGCTGGCCGACCTGCTCGTCACCATGGAGCGCAAGCCGGATGCGCTGCGCATCCTCGCCAGCCTCAGCGCCGAGCACGACCTGGTGAAGGACGCCGACCTGCAGCTCTCCACGGCGCGGCTCGCCCGGGAGCTGAAGGATGTCGTGCTGGAGAAGGCCGCGTGCACCCGCGCGCTGGCCGCGGACCCTCGCGTGAAGAAGTGCCCCTGAGCGTGGGCCCAGGGGCGGAGGGCCCGCGACGACGCTACGCGCGCCCGCCCTGCATCTTCCGGTAGACGCCCACCACCAGGCCCAGAATCATCGTCGAGCGGAACTCCGTGCGGCTCACGTAGATGGGCTGCATGGTGGCGTTCGCCGGCTGGAAGCGGATGCGCTCGCCTTCCGGGTAGTAGCGCTTCACCGTGGCCTCGTCCTCGATGAGCGCCACGACGATGTCGCCCGGATTGGCCGCCGGCGTCTTCTTCACGAAGAGGTAGTCGCCGTCGTGGATGCCGTCGTCGATCATCGACTGGCCCTTCACCCGCAGGGCGAAGACCTCCCGGCCATTCACGCCGCCCAGGAGGAAGCTGTCGATCTTGACCGAGTCCTCCATGTGCTCCTGCGCGAGCAGGGGCGCGCCGGCCGCCACCTTGCCCAGCAGGGGGACCTCCACCATGCCAGCGTCGCGCTTGGCGCCCAGGCCCAGCAGCAACCGTGCTCGCTTGGTGGGCACCAGGGAGCGGCTCTGCTGCTCACCCCGGTTCAGGTAGCCCTTTCGCTCCAACGCCTTCAGGTGGTCATTCACCCCGTTGGTGGAGCGGATATCCATGTGCTCGCCAATCTCCCGGATGGTGGGCGGGAATCCGCGAGTCTCCGACTCCTTCACGATGAAGCTGAGAATCTCGCGCTGGCGGTCCGTCAGCTCTTCCATGCGCTCCCTCGCTCGGCCGGCCTGATTCCCTTGGGGCAGGTCCCCAGGCAACAGGCTTTCAGTGTCCACTTTCCCTGAACATACGTGTAGAGTCAATCCGTTCAGTGTCCCACGGCGCACCCTCAGTGCGTGTCGAACTTTTCGGCATTCTCAGTTCTTGAGGGCAGACGACGATCTCGACGTACAATTCCGCCCGCTTTGTCCGAGCTCCGCCACACGCTGCTCTTCGTCGACGATGAGGCCGACGTCCTGGACATCCTTTCGCGGATGTTCCAGCGCCGGTATCGCGTCCTCACGGCCTTGAGCGGTCAGGCCGCGTTGGAAGTCCTACGTCGCGAGTCGGTGGACGTGCTCGTCACGGACCAACGGATGCCGGAGATGACGGGCATCGAGCTGGCCGCGACAGCCCGCGCGGAGGGGTTCGACGTCACCACGCTCCTGCTGACGGGCTTCACCGACCCTGATGACCTCATCGCGGCCATCAACAAGGGGCAGGTGTACCGGTACATCACCAAGCCCTGGGACGTGAACGACCTGCTCATCACCGTGAAGAACGCGGTGGAGTACACGCAGCTGCGGCGGGACAAGGAGCGGCTCATCCGCCAGCTCCACCAGCGCGTGGAAGCGCTGTTCGTGCTGTACGAGGTGAGCCGGGCCAGCGCGAATGATCCGGCCAGCTACGACAACATCATCGACCGCGTGCTCATCGCCGTGGCGCGCGTGCTGCCGTACGACTGCGGCGCGGCGCTCATCGCCCCGGACGAGTCGCGCAGCGCGACGCTGCGGCTGCGCTGCCACGGCACCGTGGGCGAGCAGGCGCTGTTGGGCGTGAAGGAGTCGATGCTCGGCGCGTACCGCAAGAGCAGCGGCCTGCTGTTGCCGGAGGACCGGGTCATCACCCGCGTGGCGGGGACGACGACGCAGGACGCGGCGGCGCCTGCTGTCTACCCCAGCCAGCTCACGGTGAACCTGGTCGCAGGTGGGCGTCCGGTGGGCATGCTGTCGCTGTTCAGCCAGCGCGCGGACGCGTTCACCGAGGACGACGGCGTGCTGTTGGACGTGCTCGCCAACCAGACGGCGGACGCCATCCAGTCCCTGCGCTCGGCGGAGGAAGAGGCTCGCCACCGCATGGAGCGGATGGTGGAGTCCATGGCCGACGGCGTGGTGCTCACCGACGAGAAGAACGACATCGTCGTGATGAACCCGGCGGCGCGCAGGCTCTTGCGCGTGGGGGATGATCCGACCGAGCACACCAGCCGGATGATGGAGGAGCGGCTGGGCTTCCAGCCCTTCCACCTGGTGCGCGGCTGGGAGTACAGCGGCACGCAGGTGCTGCGCGAGGAGGTGAAGCTCTTCGACCGGCATGTGCAGACCACCACCACCCCGGTGAGCGATGCGCGCGGCACGCTGCGCGGCGTGTGCGTGGTGCTGCGCGACATCACCGACCAGAAGCGGTTGGAGGAGCGCAAGGACGAGTTCGTCTCCATGGTGAGCCACGAGCTGCGCACGCCGCTCACGTCCATCTCCGGCGCGCTGGACCTGGTGCTCAACTTCATGGCCGGGGACATCAACGAGCGGCAGCGCCGCTACCTGTCGCTGGCGCGGGACTCGACCGAGAAGCTCAACACCATCGTCGACGACCTGCTGGACCTGTCGAAGTTCGCCAAGGGCCGGCTGCGGATGAACTTCGAGGTCGCCTACCTGGACGAGCTCGTCCAGCGGGTGGTGGAGAAGTACGGCCCGGCCTTCGGTGAGAAGCGCGTGCAGGTGACGCCGGGGCTGCCGCGCCATCCGCTGCGCGTCGTCGCCGACCCGAACCGGCTCAACCAGGTCCTCAACAACCTGCTCAACAACGCGGTGAAGTTCACGCCGGAGGGCGGCGAGGTGCGCGTTGAGCTGCACGCCACGTCCAGCCTGCCCGGCTACGTGGTGCTCTCCTGCTGGAACAGCGGCGACCCCATCGCCGAGGACAGCCTGGAGCGCATCTTCGACCGCTTCGAGCAGGCGCGCACCAAGGCCAACCGCACCGTGCGCGGCACGGGCCTGGGCCTGGCCATCTGCCGCAACATCGTGGAGGCCCACGGCGGCCGCATCTGGTGCGAGCCGTGCGCGGATGGCGTGCGCTTCATGGCGGTGCTGCCCACCGAGCCGCCGCCGGAGCTGCGCCAGTCCGACGACGCGGGCGAGGCGCCGGGCCCCCGACGACGCGAGAGCCGGGGCCGCGTGCTGGTCATCGAGGGCGAGCCGGAGGTCGGCTACATCGCCAAGGCGCTGATGTCCGCGCGCGGCTACGACGTGCGGCTGGCGTTCAACGCGGAAGAGGGCCTGGCGAGCGCTCGGCTCCACCACCCGGACATGGTGCTGGTGTCCGTGCGGCTGCCGGACGTGGACGGGCTGCGGCTGGCGGAGATCCTCCGGCATGACCCCGAGACGCGGCGCGCGCCGCTGCTCCTCTCGTCCGCCTTCGACGAGCGCCAGCGCGCCTTCCGCGCCGGAGCCGATGCCTTCCTGGTGCGCCCGCTGATGCCGGACAAGCTGCTGGCCACGGTGGACTCGCTGGTGCGTGGCCGCGCGGGCACGGCCCACGGACGCGTGCTGGTGGTGGACGACGACGTGAAGATCGCCACCATCTGCCGCGAGGTGCTGGAGAACATCGGCTTCGACGTGGTGGTGGCGGGCTCGCTGGAAGAGGGGCGCCGCTCCCTGCGCGAGCGCCGGCCGGATGTCATCCTGCTGGACGTGACGCTGCCGGACGGCGATGGCTTCCTCTTCCTGGAGGAGATCAAGGCCGAGCGCGCCAGTGGCCACATCTCCGTCATCTTCATCTCCGCTCGCGCGGAGACGTCCTCGAAGGTGCGCGCCCTCAAGCTGGGTGGTGACGACTACCTCACCAAGCCGTTCGACGCGCTGGAGCTGGGCGCCCGGGTGGAGAGCGTGCTGCGCCGCAAGGAGCAGGAGCTGTCGGCCTCTCCGACGACGCAGCTTCCGGGCTCCACCGCCATCGAACGCGAGGTGCAGCGGCGGCTCGTGGCTCGGCGGCCGTTCGCGTTCTGCTACCTGGACCTGGACAACCTCAAGGCCTACAACGACTACTACGGCTTCGCGAAGGCCGACGGCGTCGTGCGCCAGACGGGCGACCTGATGCGCGAAATCTTCGCGCAGGAAGGACTGCCCGGAGACTTCCTGGGACACGTGGCCGGGGACGACTTCGTCTTCATCGCCGCGCCGGAGTCGGTCGACCGCGTCTGTCAGACAGCAATCGAAACTTTCGACCGCATCATCCCGCTCTACTACGACCGGCAGGACCGCGAGCGGGGCCACATCGAGGCGGAAGACCGCTTCGGAGAGCGCCGGCGCTTCCCCATCATGAGCGTGTCCATCGTCGCGGTGATGACGGACGGCACCCAGGACCACGCGGAGCTTGCCCGGCGCGCGGCGGACATGAAGAAGCGCGCCAAGGCCATCCTGGGCTCCGTCTATCTGCGCAGTGACCGCGAGCAGGTGGTACGCTCCGTCGCCGGGTGAGGCTCTACCAGCAGCTGGTCCTGTTCATGCTCGCGGCAACGGTGCTGCCGCTCGCCGCGGTCGGCTTCCTGTTGCTCTCGCGCGCCGAGGCGGAGCTCGCTGCTCGCATCGACGCGGAGCAACGCACGCGGGCTTCCGCCGCGGCGGAGGCCGTGGGTGCCACGTTGATGGAGGTGGTGGACGCGCTGGCGCGCTCCGCCGAACTCATCGACTGGCAGTCCGCCACGGAGGCGGAAACAGTGGGAGGGCTGCGCCTGCTCTACGGCCAGTCCCCGGCGGTGAGCGCGGTGTTGAAGCTCGACGCCCACGGCCGCCCGCTGGGCGCGCCCGTGTTCCGGACACAGGGCGTGGAGGGGCACCCTGGCTTCCAGGCAGAGGGGCTCACGCGGATGGTCCAGTCCGTGCCCGTGCAGCAGCTCCGCGGAGGCGGCAAGGGACAGGCCGCGCTCGGCGGCGCCTATGTCCACGCGGAGAGCGGGCACGCGGCGGTGGCCGTGGCGGTGAAGCTGGCTGATGGCGAGGATGCCCCCTTCGCGCTGGCGGAGGTGGTCTTCGAGCCGCTGGAGGCCGCGCTGCTCCGCCGTCCCGAGGGCGCCTTGGGGCGCGTGGACCTGGTGGACGAGGACCGGCGAATCCTCGCGAGCTCCGAGCCCGCGCGACGCATGAGCACGCTGGCCCCGGAGCTGGCCGCGCATCTGTTGACGCAGACGGCCCCGGAGCCGGACGTGGTGCGCAGCTTCCGCGTGGAGGGGCCGCCCCGGCGCGTGAGCGTGGCGCGGGTGTCCCGCGGCCTGCGCTTCGATGTGGTGGTGGAGTTGGACGAGGCCACGGCCCTGGCTCCAGTGCACGCCATGCGGCGCACGGTGCTGGCCTCCATCGGCGGGGCGTTCTTCGTGCTCCTCGGGCTGGGCGCGCTCTTCACGCGGCGGCTCAACCGCAGGCTGGAAGAGGTGGTCCAGGGCGCGGAGGCCTACGGGCGCGGCGAGCTGAGCCGGCGCGTCAAGGTGGAAGGCCAGGACGAGCTGAGCGAGCTGGCGAACACCTTCAACCGCATGGGCGAGGAGCTGGAGTCGGCCCGCGCCAGGATGCTGCGCTGGAATGACGAATTGCGCATGCGCGTGGACGAGGCCACCCACGATTTGCGAGGCGCGCAGGCCCAGCTGCTCGAGGCCCAGAAGCTGGCGGCGGTGGGACAGCTCGGCGCGGGCGTGGCGCACGAAATCAACAACCCGCTGGCCGGCATCCTCGGCAACGTGCAGTTGCTCATGCTGGACCGAGGCACCTCGGACCCTGATTTGGAGACGCTGCGCAAAATCGAGCACAGCGCCAAGCGCTGCAAGGAAATCACCCAGAACCTCCTGCGCTTCTCCCAGCAGCGCGAGCGCGCCGACCTGCGCCCGGTGGACCTCAACGCCGTGGTGCGCGATGCCCTCAGCCTCACCGAACATCAGATTCTCAGTGACGGCGTGACACTTGCCACCCAGTTGTCACCGGGTCTGAGCCGTGTTCGCGCCGACCCCGGGCACCTGTCCCAGGTCATCCTCGCGCTCCTGTCCAACGCGCGCACGGCGATGCTGAAGTCCCCCACGCGGCGGCTCACCCTGCGCACGGGCCAGCGCGACGGCCGGACGTTCCTGGAGGTGGAGGACACCGGCAAGGGCATCTCCCCCGACATCCGTCCTCGCATCTTCGAGCCCTTCTTCACCACCAAGGACGTGTGGTCCAACGTGGGGTTGGGCTTGAGCGTGGCCTGGCGCGTCGTGACGGAGTCAGGTGGAACGCTCTCCGTCCGCTCGGAAGTAGGGCAGGGGGCCTGCTTCACCGTCGAGCTGCCGAGGGCCTGAGCATCCCACTCGGGCTGTGATAGCTAGAGAGACGCCATGGCCGAGCCCCGCCCCTCCCGGCGCCAGACGCCTTTCTTCGTCGGCCTCGCGCTGATCCTCGCGGCGTTGCCGTTGGGATGGTTCATCTTCCTGCGCGAGCCGCCTCCGCCGCCCCCGCCTCCCGCTCCGCCCGTGGTGTCGGTGCCGGCGCCCGTGGTGCCCAAGGCGATGGAGCTGGAGCTGACCGAGGTGACGGGCACCGTCGAGGTGAAGGAAGGCGACGGCACCTGGCGCACGGCTTCCGTGGGCATGGCCCTGCGGCGGCACGACAAGGTGCGCACCAACGACGGCTCCTACGCGGTGCTCATCGGCGGTGAGGCGGTGGAGTTCCGCATGGACCCGGGCACCGAGGTGTCCGTGGAGGAGCTGACCGCGTCGGTGTCCCGCATCCTGCTCGCCAACGGCATGGCGACCGCCGTCGTGCGGCCCGGCAAGCGCCACACCTTCGAGGTGAAGGCCGCGCAGAGCGACGCGGTGGCGACCCTGCAGGAAGCCGGTGCCTTCACCATGAGCAACAACGGCCAGGGCACCGTGGCCGTGGGCACGCGCGAGGGTGAAGTGACGTTGCTCGGTCAGGGCAAGGTCGTCATCGTCCGTGCGGGCCAGCAGTCCGTCATCCGTCCCGGTCAGGCCCCGTCGGAGCCGGCGGCTGTTCCCACCAGCCTGCTGCTCAAGGTGGACTGGCCCTCGGAGCGCACGCGCCGGGAGAAGGACCTCGTGGTTCGGGGCCAGACGACACCCGGCAGCCGAGTCCAGGTGAACGACGTGCGAGTCCTCGCCGACGCGGACGGACGCTTCGAGCGCAAGGTGAAGCTGCGCGAAGGCTCCAACACCGTGGACGTGCGCGCCGTGGGTGTGGGGCGTGTCGAGCAGCACGAGAAGGCGGAGCTCATCGTCGACACCCGGCCGCCCTCGCTCAAGACGGACCCCGACATCTGGAACCAGGCCAGCGACGCGGCTCCCTGACTCTGGGAGCGTGCGGGCAAGCAGTCGGCTTGACCCCTGCCAGGGGGTCTCCCTAGACTCTGAACCACAGTCGTTCCTGTTCAAGGGCAATCCTGGCCGAAAGGCCTGGTGCGCAAAGCCGCGGGGCCTGAAGTCCGGCCGGCCGTGACCGCCGTGGGAAGCACGCTCCGGGGAGCATTCCGGGCCCACTGCGCCTTGTGCGGGCCATGGGTCTGTCGTTCCTGAGTCCCCCCGGGAAGGTGGTTTCCGATGCTGCGCGCTCTGGCCCTCTTGACGTGCTTGTTGCCTGCGCTGTCCCCCGCCTCCCCTGAAGTCGGCAGTCTCTCCGGGTCCGCGAAGCTGGTGAACGGTGGCCCTGGAGACCAGACGGACCCGCACGTGAGCGGGGCCCTGGTCGCCTACACGAGCGAATCCGGAGGCACGAGCGAGATTCGCTACCACGACCTGGCGTCTGGGACGGACCAGGCGATTCCGAACGACGGCGCGTTCGACTTCGTGTCGGACATCAGCGGAAGCACCGTGGTGTTCACCCGCGTCAACACCTCCAGCGCCATCTTCACGTACGAGGTGGGCACGGCGCAGGCGCCGGTGGAGCTGGCGCCGCAAGCGGGCAGCAGTCGCAGGGCGGCGGTGATTGGCGGTCGCACCGTGGCGTGGCAGGACTTCGGCTACACCGGCAGCACGCTGGAGCCGGAGATCGCCCTCTTCGATCTGGACCAGGGCACGCTCACCCGGCTCACGGATGATCGCATGCTGGACCGCACGCCGTCGGTGGCTCCGGACGGGAAGACGGTGGTCTGGGCCAAGTGCGACGCGCAGGGGCAGCACTGCGACATCTGGCAGGCGCGCTGGGCTGGCAATGGCTTCAACTCGCAGGCGCTCACCGGCAGCGAGGGCGAGGAGTCGCAGCCCGACACCAATGGGGACATCGTCGTCTACGCCAGCACGCGCACGGTGGATGGGGTGTCGGACCGCGACATCTACTGGAAGCCGGTGAATGGCGGCACCGAGCAGCGACTCGCGCTGCCGGGACTGGATGCGAACCCCAGCATCAGCGGCTCGTTGATCGCCTTCGAGCGCAAGGACCCGGCGAAGGGCGACTTCGACATCGCGCTCTACGACCTGGATACGCAGACGCTCTACCTGCTCACCAAATCGGCGGAGAACGAGAACCTCAACGACTTGAGCGTGGCCGACGACGGCACGGTGCGCGTGGTGTGGACGGTGGCGGAGAACGGTGACTTCAACGTGCACTCGTTCACCTTCAAGCTGCCGGGAAACGCCCCCTGCGAGGACGTGGCGTCCGCGGAGCCTCCGCGCACGGCCGAGGCGGTGTGCACGCAGCCGGGGTCCACGCCGCTGCTCGCCGCGCTGGAAGTGGCGCGGACCACGGGCCAGCCCAACGCGGTGTCACTCGGCTTCTACGGCCTGGGGGCCGGGGTGCTGTGCGTCGACAACGGCTACAGCGGCGAGCGCGCCACGTCCGGCTGGGTGTGGCTGGACGGCGCCGAAATCGTCGACCCCTCCAGCTTCAAGCCCACCGTGTCGCTCGTGGCCCGAGATGTCACCCTGGATGGCAACACCTGGCTGGCGGCGCTGATCTCCGGAAATGCCGGAAGCTCCTTCCGCATTCGCATTTATGGCACCGCGTCACAGTGCGACGTGACGCCGCCTCCCGTGAAGGGGGAGGAGCGCATCCCCGGCGAGTACGTGGCTCCCCTGTCCCTCGAGGTGGGTGGGGTGTCATCCCTGACCTTTGTGCCGCAAGGCGAAACACATGGAGCAGGGTGTAGCGCGGGAGGCACGTCGATGGCGGCGGCCGGGTTGGCGCTGGTGGCGTTGTGGCTGGCGCGTCCCCGGCGTGTCTCCGTGAGGGTTTCGCGGAAGGAACTTCGGCGGAGCGGACGGGCCCTGTAGACTTCGTCTCGTCCTGAAACATTTTCCGCTCCCAGTCCTTGTGATGCTGTGCGTGTGTGCTTCGGCCAGAGCCGACACACTCGAACTGCTTGGGCCGTCGTCCGCCGTGACGCCAGAGGGCTTCCCGGTGGCGGTGGTTCGCAAGGATGCGTCCGGAGTGCCGGTGCCCTTGGTGGGGACGCCGACCCTCACGGTGGATGGCGCGGAGCTTCGAGAAGGGCCCGCGCAGCCGCCGCTTCGCACCTTCATCGTCGTGCCCCGCCCAGGCGCGCGCGACGTGCAGGTGCGCGCGCGGGTGGATGGACTGGAGGCGCAGGCGCGCTTCGTGCTCGGACCTCCCGCCACGGACGTGAAGCTGGGGTTGGAGCCCGCCGCGCCGGTGAAGGGGCGCGACAAGGAGGCGGTGCTCACGGTGAGTCTGCTGCGGCCGGACGGCACGGCTGACGACAGCGGCGCGCCGCCAGTGGTGCGGGTCAGCACCGGCAGGGTGGAAGGGCTGGAGCGCGTCGCGCCGGGGACCTATCGCGCGCGCTACGTCCTCCCGGACACGCGCCATCCGGAGGTGGCCATCCTGGTGGCGTTCTCCGCGTGGCCCAGCCCGCAGTCCGTCCACGGGGCCTATGGGCGCGTGCTGGTGCCGCTCGCCGCGTCGGTGAACCTGCCGGGCACGACGGAGCCGGATGCGCGCATGTCCATCGACATCGCGGGGGAGAGCTTTGGCCCCGTGACGGCGGGACCGGATGGCCGCTTCCGTCTTCCCATCGTCGTGCCGCCGGGACATCGCTTCGGCCAGGGCCGCGTGGTGGACAGGGCCGGCAATGCGCGGCGTGAGAACATCGACTTGAAACTGCCGCCCACCGACGGGCTCGCGTGTGTGTTTCAACCGCAGCGACTGCCGGCGGATGGTGTGTCTCAGGCGCGGCTCCTGTGCGCGACGAGCGACCCTTTGGGCAAGCCCGTGGAGGACGCGAAGGTGACGGCGCAGGCGCGTCGCGGTGTCCTGCGAGGACCGTCACGCGCGGCGGGCGGCATGCTGGAGTGGCTCTACACGGCGCCTCGGACGCTCGGCGATGACGAGCGAATCGAAGCCGCGTGGCCCCAGCGCGGCGCGGGCTCTCGCGAGGTGTTGTCGCTGCAGCTCGTGCAGGGGCCGGTGGCGGAGCTGGCCATGTCCGTGTCGGAGGCGCTCGTGCACCGGGGCGCACAGGCGCGGGTGTCCGTGCGCGCGCGGGATGCGCTCGGCCGTGCACGCCCCGGAGCGACGTTGTCGCTGGAGGCTCCCGAGGGTGGCTTCACGCCCGCGGTGGAGTCCGCGCCCGGTGACTTCGCGAGTGCCTGGCAGCCGCCTGTCGCTGGGGGCGCGGAGCAGGTGACGCTGAGCGCTCGGGCCTGGGGGCCGGTGGGCAGCGAGCCCGCGCGCATCGCAGTGTGGCCGCGCGGAGGCGTGCTGTATGCGGGCGTCTCCGACCTGGCGGGACTGCCGGTGCCTTCGCAGCCGTTGCGCCTGGATGGACATGAGCTGACCACGGGCCTGGACGGCACGGTGGCCCTGGGCGCGTTGTCGCCGGGGACGCACCTGGTGGCGCATGGCCTGTGGACGGGATTGGTGCGCACCGTCCACGTCCTGGGCGGCGAGGGACTGGCGTATCCGCTGGATGTGCCGCTCGTGCCGGAGGCCGTCTCGCAGCAGGTGCGCGTGGCGCCCGAGGTTCCCGTCAACGTGCGGCTCCGCGGGGAAGGCGCTCGCGTGACGTACTGGCTGGAGGACTCTCGCGGGCACGTCCTGGAAGGGCGCGCGGTGCATGTCGCGCTGTCGGACGGAACGCGTGAGGGCGAAGAGGTTCGCGAGGGACGCACGTCGTTCACCGTGCGCTCCACGCGTCCGGTGAGCGTCTCCGTGGCGGACGTGGCCACGGGTGTCACCGCGCTCATCGAGGTGCGCCCATGAGGCTTCCGGGCCTGCTTCTCGTGAGCGCGATGCTCTGCACCGGGGCGGCCTGGGGACAGGGCGTGTCCATGGACGTGCCCTCGCTGGCGTCCACCATCGCCGGTCGCGTGTGTCTGGATGTCGATGGGGATGGGCGCTGTGGCGTTGACGAGCCAGGTGTCGCGGGAGTGCGGCTGGTGCTGACGACGGGGCGCGAGGTGCGCACGGACTCGCGAGGACGCTTCCACCTCACGGGCGTGGACTCCCGCACGCCGGACGCCACGCGCGGCCTGCACCTGCGTCCGGGGCGCCACCGGCTCAAGGTGGATCCGCGCTCGCTGCCGGCCGCCAGTCGTGTGACTCCGGAGGCCGCCACGGTGGAGGTGCCGTGGGGCGCCGTCGCCCTCCAGGACTTCGCGGTGCGCAGTCTGGCTTCGGATGCGCCGCCGCTGGAGCTGTCCTATTCGCGAGTACCTCCCGTGGCGGACGTGGTCGCCGGCGAGGGGGCCGTGCGCTTTCGTCTCGCGGGTCAGGCCGCCGTGGGAGACCGCGTGCGCGTCGGTGCGCTGGACGCGGAGGTGGATGCTCGCGGTGGGTGGAGCGCCTGGGTTCCCCTCATCGCCGGGGACAACACGCTGGCCATCCAGGCCACGGCTCCGGATGGCAGGGTGCGCCTGTCACGGCAGCAGGTCGACGTCGTGCGCCGGGCCGAAGGCTGGTTGGTGGTGCCGAGGCCGCTGGTGCTCGTGGGCTCCTTCCAGCTCCCCTCCGCGCGTGACGAGGCCGCGGCCAGTGGTGTCACCCGGCTGAAGGTGGAGGCTCCGGCGGGGACGTCGGTGCGAGGCCCTGAGGGTGAGTCTTCCGTGGTCGGGCCCGAGGGTCGCGTGGAGGTCCCCGTGACGCTGGCTTCAGGGAACAACCGCGTGACGTTGGCCCTGACGCCGCCAGGAGGCTCCGCGCACGAGACGGTGGTGGACATCCTCGCGGAGCCGAGGCCGTTCGCGGTGGGGTTGCTGGACCTCGAAGCGAGCTATTCGCCGGCGGACAGCGACTTCCAGCTGCGAGGCCGGGGCTCGGCGCACGCGGAAGTGCGCCTGGGGCCGGTGGACGTGGTGGGGGAGTTGGACCTGCGCGACACGGATGGCCGCACGCTGCGCGGCGCGGAGCTTCCGGACTGGCTGCGTCCTCGCGTCCCCGAGCGTTTCGACCGGGTGGCGGACCCGGACTTCTCGCCGGAGGAGTGGGGCGACGACTCGGTGTCGCTGACGCCGAACGCCACCGAGGCCCGGCTTCGCGTGGAGGCGCGTCACCCGGACTTCGGCCGCGCGGGGTTGGGCACGTACCGGGCGCTGGTGCAGGACCGCGAGGTGGGCCGCTACCACCGCCCCCTCTTCGGCCCCTATGCGGAGCTGACCACCTCGAGCGAGAAGGGCCCGGGGCTCCGCGCCGGTGTGGATGCTTTCGGCGGCAGCCTCACGGACCCGACGCGGGGGCTCTCGGCCGTCCCCGCCCATGAAGAGCTGCGCGCGACGGGCGGCAGCCTCTTCTACCTGGGCGCGGTGTCGGTGGCGGAGGGCTCGGAGCTGGTTCGCGTGGAGGTGCGCGACGGCGTCACCGGTCTGCCGTTGGCGGAGCGCCACCTGGTGCGCGGGCGCGACTACGACATCGACTACTTCGCCGGGCGCATCCTGCTGTCGCGGCCGTTGTCGTTCCTCGCGGGCGACACCTTCCTTCGCACCGACATGCTCACGGAGGCTCCGGAGCCGGTGCTCGTCGTCGACTACGCGGCGCTGCGCACGACGGGCACGGAGGACTCCGGTGGTGGCGAGGTGTGGGCCGAGTGGGGCGGCGCGCGCGTGGGGCTGGCCGCGGTGCGGGAAGGCCGCGAGGGCCGTCCCTACACGCTGTACTCGGGCCGGGGCTCGGCGCGACTGGGCGCGTACTCACTGGAGGCGGAGGCGGCCTCCAGTCGTGGCATGGCGGTGGACTCGGCCGTGTTCGGGGTGTCCGACGACGGAGGCCTGAGCTTCCTGCGCCCTGGCGCGGGGCTGGCGACGGGCGGCGAGGCCCTGGGACTGCGCATGCGGGGGCCGGGCCTGTGGGGCGACGGCACCGTGGATGCGTCCTATCGCTGGCGCGGGCGGGGCTTCTCGGATGGCGCGCACCTGGATGCGGCGCGCTTCCAGCAACTCGCCCTGCGTCTGCGTCAGCCGTTGGGACGGCTGCGTTTGTTGCTGCTCGCGGATGGTCGCAACTCGGCGGACCCTCGCGAGCCCTTCGTGGACAACCCCTTCTCCGCGAGCACCGTGGGCGCGAGCGTGGGGTGGGAGGAGTCCACCTGGGGGGTGAGCGTGGAGGCGCGGGACGCTCGGCTCAAGGCGGCGGAGGTCGTGGGGCAAGGCGAGGCGCTGACGGGCGGCCGCACCTCCGTGGGCGTCGCGGGTCGCTACCGGCTGCTCGACGGCCTCTGGCTCCAGGCCTCGCATCGCCAGAAGCTTGCTCTGCATGGCGCGGGGCCGGGACGCGTGGACGACACGTTCAGTGCGGCGGGCGTGGACGTCGAACTGGGGCGCGACACGCGCGTGGGTGTGCGCGGTGGTTGGGGGCCGGAGCTGGGGCCTCGCGCGTGGGCCAACGTGGAGTCTCGTCGCGGCTCGGACGTGTACTACGGCGGCTACTCGGTGGACGTGGATGGGCCGGACTTCGGTGCCGGACGGACGCTCACGGGCGCTCGCACGGAGCTGCCCGACAGCGGCACCGCGCTGTTCGTCGAGGAGGTGGGCCTGCACGACGCGACGTCCGTGCGGCTGTCGCGGGCGGTGGGCCTCCAGAAGACGGTGCTGGATGGCTTCAGCGTGGGCGCTCGCTACGAGCGCGGCGTGCGCAGCCTGCTGGACGTGAATCCTCCGCTGCGGCGCGACGCGGGCGGCGTCTTCGGACAGTTGCTCCTGGAAAAGCTGCGGGTGGAGGGGCGGTTCGAACTGCGACGGGAGAAGGGCACGCCGGAGCGCGGCACGACGGAGGCCGTGGACCGGTTGCAGACGGTGGTGGCGCTGGCCGCCGAGGCGGAGCTGGCGCGCGACGTGACGGCCTCCGGTCGCGTGGACTTCTCGCGAACCCTCAACGACGACGCGTTGGAGGCCCGGCTGTTGGAGGGCTACGCGGCGTTGGCGTGGCGACCCGGACCGTGGCTCGTGGTGGCGCGATACGGAGTCACCCGGGAGCTGCTGCCGGGCACTCGCGCCGCCTTCGGCGACAGGGCGCTCCAGATTCTCTCCCTGCTTCCCGCGGTGCGCCTGGGCGACAGGTTCTCCGTCGCGGCGGGACTGCACGCGGGACACAGCAGCCTGGAAGGCTCCTCGCGGTGGGTGTGGACGGGCACGGTGCGCCCCGCCGTCCGGGTGGTGGGTGGGCTGCAAGTGGCGGGCGAACTGGCGCGTCGGACGGCTTCACCCGACGGCGACCGGCTGACAGCGGTGCGGGCTGAAGTGGCATATCGGATGGATGAGAAGCTCCGAATGGCCGTCGGGTACACACTGCTGGGCTTCAGCGGCTTGGGTTTGGGCTCCGAGTCGTCCGAAGATCAGGACCGTCTCTACCTCCGGGCAGAGCTCGCCTACTAGGAGTATCGCGTGCGCTCCGGCATCCTCATCTGCCTCTGCTTGGGACTGTCCGCGGTGGCCGCCGCGGAGTGGAAGGAAGGCCTCCCGGTCGCGGGAGAACCGAGCGATGTGAGGGTGTGGCGTCCTGGCACCGTCGCCATTGCTTCCTCCCAGGGCGTGGAGCTCCACATCGACGGGGAGCAGGTGGCCAACCGGGTCTTGTCGCCCGCCGTGGGCACATTGCTGTTGTCCTCGGGTTGCTTCGCGGGCGTGCGGGGGGATGGGGATATCTTCGCCCACAACGACTGCCTTCCTCCTGACAGCATCCTCCCGGAGCTGCCCACCGCGACGACGACCGAGGTTCGCCGGGTGATACAGACCGCGTCGGGCACTGGCTACGCCTCCGTCGCGGTCGATACGAACGAGTTCCTGCTGCTGCACGCGAGCCCGTCCCAAACCGCCACCTTCCCGTGGAACACCCGCGTCCTGGAGACGGGGCAGTACAAGGCGACGTCGGTGATGGGCGTGACGGAGACCGCGGGTGGAGTGGCCCATGCGATCATCCCCGTCGTCGGCAATCCGAACCTCCTCTACATCCGAGGCGACCGGAGCGAGGCCGCGTTCAACATGGACGCTTCGCTGACGACGCTGCCGCTCCTGACAGTGGACCTCATCTCCACGAGCGGGGTGTATCCCATCATCCTGGCGGGCAACTCGGATGGACTGTTCCGCGCGCCGCTCTCCGCATCGCCGGTTCCCCAGGACTTCCAGCGCGTCACGCTGCTCGACTCGGGACCGGTGAGCATCGTGTCCGTGGACATGAACACCGAGCTGAGCAGCAGCCGGGGGACGGGCTTTGGCCTCGCGGTGGGCACGCGCAACGGCGGAGAGAACGTCGTGCTCGGCGCGGTGCCGACGGGAAGCGCGACCGACTCGGGGGTGACGTGGCGAATCCATCCCGCGTTCGCCAACGCGTCGTTGCCGGTGTCGGACCCGTTCGCCCAGGTGTCCTGCGTGGACTCCACCTTCTGCGTCATCACCCTGCGCAACCCGGTGCAGAACGTCATCTACTACATCAACGCCGTGGCACCGGTGTTCGGAGCGATTCCGGCGCCGGTCAACATCAACGAGGCCACGACGCGGACGCTGGATGTGACGGCGACCGATGAGGACGGCGACGCGGTCCGAGTCTCCGCGGAGGTGGGGCAGTCATTGGTGCAGGTCAACGCCACGCCCGGAGTGGACGCGGTGTCGCTGTCCCTCACGGCTCCAGTGGTCTGCGAGCCGACGATGACCCAGTTCACGGTGTTCGCCTCGGATGGTCTGGGCACGCATGACCGGCAGGCCACCGTGTCCGTGCGCATCGAAAACACGGAGGGACCCGGGGCGCCCGTGGTGATGCCGCTCCAGGCCACGACGTCCGCGGGAGGCCCCGCGCTCGTGTTCGCCGCGTCACCGGGCGCCGGAATCTGCGAGTCCGTGGACTACGTGTGGAGCACGCCCCCGGGCCAGCCGGTGTTGCACACGGACGCGGGCGGCCGCTCCGCCACGTTCATGCCGTCGGACTTCCTCTGCTCGGCGACAGGCGCGCGTTACACGTACGAGGTGCGGGCGAGGGACAAGGGCCTGGCTCCATCCGAGCCCACGACGTTCACCGTGGACGTGCGGCCGTGGGGAAAGCCCGCGGCGCCCTTTGCGCCGAACACCGTGCGCCCGTTGACCTCTGGGCACACCGTGGAGCTGCGTCCCGAAGCACTGCACCCCTGTGAAGCCACGGCGGGGCTGCCGCAAGTAGAGACGGTGTGGCGGCTCCAGGATGGGGGCGCGGTGCCTCCGGGGCTGACGGTGAAGGATGGTGCCGGCAACCCCGTCGACCTGACCTCGCCCGTCACCGCGCCAGTGCTCCAGGTGTCAGCGGAGAGCTGCGCGAGCACGTCGCTGACGCTGGTGGCCCGCAACCGGATGACCGTCGCGGGAGTCGGCGTGTTGGAAGGGCCGGAGTCCGTGGTGAAGGTGGAGGCCCAACCGGAGGCGGAGGATGTGTCGGCCGCCAGCCTCGACCTGTCGATGCGTGTCACGGGCGGGCAGGACGTCGAGGCGACGCTGGGCACGTCCCTGCGCTGCCCTGGGGCGCATGCGCTCAAGGCGCGCATGTTCCTGGAGTCCGCCGATGGCGCGCCCATTTCCTCCCAGGTGGTGCCCGTGCCCGGTGCGTGGCGCTTCCAGTTGCCAGCGGTCTGCTCGGCCACCCCGTACACGGTGCGAGGCGAGCTCTTCTCCGACGTCGCCGCCCCCGTCGAGGCGGGCCGGGCGCGACAGACGGTGACTTCCGAGGCGCGAGCGGTCGCCCTGGGTGAGCTGGAGGGTGAGGCGCTCGTCGCGCGTTGTGGCGAGGGCGCGACGACGACCCTCACGCAGGAGATTCCTCCCGACGCGTGCTCGGACGTGAGCGTCTCCTGGTCCCAGGAAGGTGGCCCCGCGCTCGCGCAGGGCGAGCTGTCGGGCCGCAGCGTCACCGTGGCCACGCGCGAGACAGGCCTGCAGGAGCTGGTGGGGACGTCCGTCACCCTGCGCGTCAGTGCCGACGCGGGTGGGGGCAACGCGGCGGCGCGGGTGCACACGGTGCCGATTGTCGCGGAGCCTTTTGTCGACGTGGCGCATTCCACGGAGACCGCCTCCGGCCAGGAGACCGGACTGGTGGGTGTGGTGGTGCAGCTGAGCAACACCACCGACTGTGCCGTCACGGGCCTGCGCTACGTGGAGCGCGTCGAGGGAATGGAGCTCGTGCCCGGCAGCGTGAAGGTCGCGGGGCTGGCCCTCGCGGAGCAGTCCGATGAGGGAGGCTTCGCCGTGGAGGGGGTCGCGCTCGCCGCGCACGCGACGAGCACGCTGACGTACGTGGCCCGGCCTCGGCTGCTGTCCTCGCCGCGCTTCACTGGCGAGGTGTTCCTCAACGGCGTGCCCGTATCGGGAGCCCTGTCGCGCGAGCCATCCTCGTCCTGTGGCTGCTCGCAGGGAAGCTCGGGCGGGGCCCTGTTGGGTTTGCTCGCGGTGGCTCAGTGGCTGCGCCGTCGTCGGGACGGCGCGCGGCGCTGAATCAGAGGCCGAAGGAGATGCGGTGGCGGCGGCTGGGCGTCTCCGGCCGCTCCTCCAGCACGCCGAGCAGCTCCAGGCCCCGCAGCGTCGCCAGGGCCTGTCGCTCCGACAGGTCCGTCAGCGCGAGCAGGTCCTCCACCGTCTTGCTGCCGTCCGCGTAGGCCAGGAGCAAGGCCTGCGGCCCTTGCAGCTTCAACTCGTGCAGGCCGTAGGGCGGGTCGGCGGTGGGGAACAGGCGACGTCCCTGGCCCATGCGCTGACGCAGGGCCACCAGCGTCTCCGTCTTCTCCACACCCTCGAGCACCAGGTCGCCCGGGAAGACGGACAGCTTCACGAGGTCCGCGCGCTGCGGCCTCATGGCGCTGAAGCCGTAGGCGCCTTCCGTCCAGGTGAAGGTGGACCAGAGCAGCTCGCGGACCTGCTCCTCCAGGAGCTGTCGCCGCCTCGGGGCATCCAGCACGCCCAGGCGAATCATCGCCTCGCCGGTGCGCAGCCCCTGCTGCTTCGCGACGGCGGCCACCTCCGCGAGCTTCTCCTCCGTGAGCACGCCGCGCCGGACGCAGAAGCGACCGAAGCGCTCGTGGGCCAGGTTGGAGGCCGCGTACACGATGCGGCCGGACTCGAAGTAGACGACCTTGAGGATGGAGCCCTGCTGGAGCTTCAGCTCCCCGTGGTGGCGCGCCTCGTAATAGGCGTTGAGCAGCCGCGCCACGGAGGTGTCCTTCAGGTCTCCACCGAGGGACCACTCGGGCAGCGCGCGCCGTGTCTTGGCCGACGCGGGCTGAGCGTCGGTCCACACCTTCCCCCGGTGGGCGAAGGGCAGCGGCAGGGCCGGCTCCTCGCTCTCCAGGCCGGGCAGCGGCGCGGAGTCGGGGATGGCCTGCATGGGTGCACTGGCCTCGCCCGCGTCCTCCTCCGTGTCGGGAATCAGCTCCTCCAAGACGATGAGGTCCACGTCGTCGAGCAGCTCATCCTGGGCCGCGTCTTCCTCCACGGGAGGCGCGGCGCGGGGCACGGGCTCGACGCCGCCCGCGCGCTCCAGGGCCTCCATCACGGTGATGAGCTCGAAGGGCTTCTCGAAGAAGCCTCGGGCGCCATGGACCTGCACGGCCTCCTGCGCGAAGCGGTCACCCTTGTACACACCGCTCACCGCGATGGCGGGGATGCCGTGGGCCCGCAGGGCACCGAGCACCTCGCTGCCTCGGATGTCGGGAAGCAGCAGGTCCACCAGCGCCGCGTCCCACTGGGAGCCGGGGCTGAGCGCCTCCAGCGCGGCCTCGCCGGTGTGCACGGCGCGCGCGTCGTGGCCCCGGCTCTGGGCCGTGGAGACGATGAGGGAGGCCAGCTCGTGGTTGTCCTCGACGATGAGCAGTCGCGCCATGGGCGGCCGGACCATAGCATCGCCCCCATGAACGTTCAGGGCTTCCACCACGTGGCCATCCAGGCGTGGGACATCGAGCGCGTGACAGCCTTCTACAGGGACTTGCTGGGCTTTCCCGAGCTCACCCGGCATCCGCGCCCGGACGGCACCCTGCGGAGCATCTGGGTGGGCGTGCCCGGGGGCGGCTTCCTGGCCATCGAGGCGGCGGGCGCGGAGCCCGAACCCCAGCCCTTCCGGCACCCGGGTCCGGGCCTGCTGATGCTGGCGTTCCGCATCGCGAGGGCGGAGCGCGACGCGGTGGTGTCCGAGCTTACTCAGGCGGGCGTACCCCTGGAGCACGAGACGCGGTGGACGGTGTACGTGAGGGATCCAGAGGGCAACCGGGTGGCGCTCAGTCACCACCCGGAGGACTAGGGGGCGGGGTGTGCGTGCTTGCGGACCGGGATGGGGCGCGGCTACAAGCCGGTCATGCGTCTGGGCGAACAGCTCCTGAAGGATGGCCTCGTCACCGCGGAGGGTCTCGAGGAGGCGCTCGAGGCGCAGGTGGTGCATGGCGGGCGGCTCGGGACGAACCTGGTGGAGCTGGGGCTGGTGTCCGAGGTGGACCTGGCCCGGGTGCTGGGCTCCCTGCACAACAGCGCGTTCGCCTCCGGGGAGATGGTGCCGGACCCCAAGGCGCTGGAGCTGGTGCCCGCCAACCAGGCGGATGACAAGGAGCTGCTCCCCATGCGGGTGGACGCGACGCGCCTGAGCGTCGCCGTGGTGAACCCGCACGACTTCGAGACGTTGGACGCGATTGCCTTCAAGACGGGCAAGCGCGTGGTGCCGGTGGTCATCCCCGAGTTCCGGATGAACCAGCTGCTGCGCCGCTACACCAAGGCGTTCCGCCCGCTGCGCGCCATCGACATGAACGCGGTGCGGCCCCGTCCCAAGCCGGGCTCGCCCCAGGCGGAGGCGGAGATCGCCAAGGCACAGGAGAAGCCGCCCGACCTGATGAGCGAGGAGGAGTTCCAGTCCGTCTACGCGCAGGCCCTGCGCGGTGGCGCGGACTACGAGGGCGACGTCGGCGAGGAGGAGGTCATCACTGGCGTCGAGGTGGTGGAGGCCCTGCCCGAGCTCCCGCCGATGCCCATGGCGACGGTGCCCGTGTCGCGTCCGGTGGCCCCGCCTCCCGCCATGCAGGCGCAGCCTCCCGCGCCGCGCCCGGTGGCGCCTCCGCCGCCCATGCCGCCCCCGCCTCCTCCGATGCAGGTGGGCGTGCCCGCGGCCCCGGTGCCCCCGAGGCCGCCGGTGGCACCCGTGGCGAGTCCTCCCATGGCCACCGCGCCCGTGCAGCGTCCGCCCGAGCCACCTCCCACGCCGCTGACGTTCGCGGAGGCGCAGGCGGAGCTGGCGCGCAGCACGGACCGCGAGGATGTGGCGCGCACGGTGCTGCGCTTCGCGCTGGGCAAGTGGCGGCGCAACCTGCTGCTGTCGGTGCAGGGCAGCCTTGTGACGGGCTGGCACGGCATGGGCCCGGGGGTGCGCGAGGCGGCGGTGCGTCGCATCGGCGTCGCGCTCCGGGAGCAGAGCACGTTCCGTCTGGTTCGCGACACCCGCTCGCACTACGTGGGGCCGGTGCGCCGCGACGCGGCGATGGGCGTGTTCTACAAGCTGCTGGGTGGCGGCTTCCCGACGACGGCGGTCATCCTGCCGCTGCTGGTCCGGGGCAAGGTCGTGCACCTGTTGTACGTGGACAATGGGCCGGATCAGCTCACGCCGCCGGATGTGGGCGAGCTGATGATCCTCTCGCAGAGCGTGGGTCGCTCGTACGAAGCGATGATGCGGCGCCGCAAGAGCGCGTAGTCCCCGTTCGGGATTCTCGAAGACGGTTCGGGTGTTCGCTGACGCCGCGGTGACGTGGCGTCGCGAGACCGGGTGCGTTTCGTCCCAGTGACGGACGCGGGTTCACGGGAGCAAGGCTTGGAAGACGACGGCAACCAGGGGACAGCACCGCACGAGGCGCAGCTCCGGGACCTCCTGGCCGCGATGGAGGCAGCCAACCAGGGTGACTTCTCACGGCGCGTGTCCGTCCGGGGCACGAATCCGCTCATGGACCGGTTGGCGGAGACCTTCAACACGGGCGCGGAGCGGTGGTCGGCCCTCTCGCGAGAGGTTGCCCGGGTGGGCCGCGAGGTGGGAGTCGAGGGGCGGCTCGGCGCGCGGGTGGACGTGGCGCGGTCCGTCGGAGCGTGGCGGGAGCTGGCGGACGGAGTGAATGTCCTCGCCGGCAGTCTCTCCGCGCAGGTGCGGGACCTCATCCGGGTGAGCGGCGCGGTGGCGCAAGGGGACCTGTCGCAGACGCTCACCGTGGAGGTCCGGGGCGAGTCGCTGGAGCTCAAGAACATCGTCAACAGGATGGTGGCGCAGTTGACGACCTTCGCGAGCGAGGTGAATCGCGTCTCGCGGCGGGTCGGTGTGGAGAGCACGGGCGGCGGCGCGGACACGGGGCACTCCGGCGTGTGGAAGGAGCTCAACGACAACGTGGGCTTCACCGAGAAGCTGGCGCTCGCGTCACGGCACAAGAGCGAGTTCCTGGCGAACATCAGCCACGAGCTGCGCACGCCGCTCAACAGCCTGCTCATCCTCGCGAAGCTCCTCTCGGAGGACTCGGACCAGCGGCTGGGGCCAAAGGAGGCGGAGTACGCGCGGACCATCCATGCCTCGGGCGTGGATCTGCTCTCTCTCATCAACGACCTGCTGGACCTGTCCAAGGTGGAGGCAGGGAAGCTGCGGATCGAACCGGAAGAGGTGGCGCTCACGGAGGTGAAGTCGCTCATCGAGCGCGACTTCCAACACGTCGCCGAGCAGAAGGGCCTGGGCTTCGGCGTCGCGCTCTCGGGCACGCTACCTCCGACGCTGCGCACCGACTCCATGCGGCTTCGGCAGGTGCTCAAGAACCTGCTGTCGAACGCCTTCAAGTTCACGGATGCGGGGCGAGTGGAGCTGCGCATCACCCAGATGGCCCAGGGGTTGTTCCACTTCGAGAACCCGGTCCTGAATCAGGCCGACGAGGTGCTGTCGTTCAGCGTCGTGGACACGGGCATCGGCATCGCGCAGGACAAGCTCCAGCGCATCTTCGAGGCCTTCCAGCAGGCGGAGCCGGGCACGGGTCGCAAATACGGGGGCACGGGCCTGGGGCTGTCCATCAGCCGCGAGCTGGCGCGCCTCCTGGGCGGAGAGCTGCATGTCGCCAGTGAGCTGGGGCGTGGCAGCACCTTCACGCTCTACCTGCCTGATGTCTATGTGGGGGCGGAAGCCCTGGACGAGGTGGAGGAGTCGCGGGACTCCACGCGCGCTGGAAGGTCCGTCGTGCAAGGCGCGGTGGAGCTTTCGGCGGCCGACATCCCGGCGTTTGCCCGGGGTGGGCCGACACAGGCTGGTCCTCGTGGGCCTGACGATGGCGCGAACTCAGTCCTGGTGGCGGGGGCTGGGGTCCTGGAAGAGGGGCGCGAGTCGAGAATGCTCGACTACGACGCGCCGCCCGAGACGGTCATGCGGCGTCGCGTGCTCGTCGTGGACGACAACATCCGAGAGGCCTTCTCACTCATCAGCGTCCTGGAGTCGCGCGGGCTGGAGAGCCTCCACGCGGAGAGCATGGACGAGGCCCTGCGTGTCCTGTCGGACTCGCCCGAAGTGGATGGACTGCTGCTGCTCATCGCGATGACGGAAGCGGGCTACACGGCCCTGAGGACGCTCCGCGCGGATGCGCGCTTCAGGGGGCTGCCCATCGTCGTCGTCACGGCGCATCCGCGCGATGACGAGCGGGCGAAGTGCCTGGACGCGGGCGCCAGCGACTGCGTGACGCGTCCCTTGGACACCGACCAGGTCATCGCGCTGCTGCGCCTGGAGCGCCGCGCGTAGGCGCTGGCAGGGCTCATTTCCGGGAGCGCCTGCCAGCGAGCCTCGAGGGGGCCTACTCCTCGGAGGGCGATTCGAAGTCCACGTCGAACGAGACGCGCTGCCCGGGCTCCAGCTTGAAGGTCTTCTGCCACCGCGCGCCGTTGGCGATGACGAGGAGCTGGTGCGTGCCTTCGTAGACGTCCTGCTCCTCCACGGGAGCGGCGCCGACGAGCCGACCGTTGAGCGTGACGATGGCGTCCTTGGGCGCGCGCACGTTGATGAACCCCTTGTTGAGGAAGATCTGCTGCGCGTTCCGTCCGCCCGCGGTGATGGTGAACGTGCGTGCCACCTGGATGCCGAGCACGGCATTGGTGAGCGTGAGCACGTGACGGCCCGCGGGCAGGGCCACGCTGAGCGGCGTGCGACCGAGGAACCCGCCGGAATAGGACACGTCCACACGAGGGTCGACGGTGAGGTCCAGGAAGCCCGTCGCAATCACCTCGGCGCCCGCATCCACGCCACTGTCAGCGCTCGTCCCCGCGTCGGTATCCAGGCCGATCATCGCCACGGACGGAGGACCCGCGTCCTCCACCTCCGCTTCGATTCGAGGGGGCAGTCGCTGGACGATGACGGCCGCTCCACCCAGCGCGAGCACCGTGCCCACGCCCACGGCGGCGAGCCAGGCCCGAGAGGACTTTCGAGGAGCACCGGCCGTGGGCGGCACGGGGCCCGAGGCAGGCACCGCGCCCGTTTGCGGCGCGGAGACCCCGGATGCACCCGCTCCACTCGCGACGCCCGGTGAGGTGCCCGCGAGCGGCGCGGCACCCATGGTTGAGGAAGCGGTGGCCGCGGAGGGCCCGGAGCTCACGGTGGCGGCGGGAGTTCCCGAACTCAAGGTCGCCGACTCAGTGGCAGCCGGAGTTCCAGCGCTCGCGGTAGCCGACCCGCTGGCGGTGGGAGCTCCAGCGCTCGCGGTAGTCGACCCGGTGGCAGCGGGAGTTCCAGCGCTCGCGGTAGCCGACCCTGTGGTAGCCGAAGTTCCAGCGCTTGCGATAGCCGACCCGGTAGCGGCCGGAGTTCCCGCGCTCGTGGTTGAGACACCCGCGCTGCTGGTCCCGTCCGCGGTACTCGTCGACGCGGTGGCGGAGGCGCTCCCCGTCGCCGGAAGGGTCGCGACGGCGGGCAGCGTGGGATTGGAAGCGGTGATGCTCGTCGCCTCGGTGGCGGGCGCTGCTCCCGCCGAGGCGGTCGCGGAGGAGCCCGTGCTCTCCGTCGACGGAGCAGGGCTCGTCGTCGTGCTCACCTCGGCGAGTTGCACGCCGCTGGTGCCGCCGGACATGGCCGCGAGGATGGAGAGCTGGCCCTGCATCGCCGGCCAGACCTTCGGAATGGCCGAAGGGGGCAGGGTGCCCGTGACGAGGAACTCCGCCACGGCCGGAGGGGCGACGCCGACCTTCTGGAGCACGTCCGCGATGCCCGCCTCGATGACCCGGCGCCGCGCGGCGCGGGCCTCGTTCTCCGGCGGGAACAGTTTGGCGAGGTAGTCCGCCAGCGACGTGTGCGCGGGCAGCGTGCCGACCGCCTCCACAATCGCTTCACGGAAGGCGTGCGCGGACGGGTACCGGTCATACGCGCGCTTCGCCGTCGCCTTGCGCACCACCGCATCCAGCTTCAGCGGCACGTCCACGGACATCGTCGGCAGCGTGCGCGTGAGCGTCGCCTTGTCCGGGTCCGCGTTGTCCTTGAAGGGCATCTTCCCGGACAGGCACTCGTGCAGCACGAGTCCAAGCAGGAACACGTCCGACTGGACATTCACGGCCTCGCGGCCCCCCAGCAGCTGCTCGGGAGCGCTGTACGCGCGGCGGTTCTTCACGCGCTTTCCATCGCGCTCGCGCGGGGCCACGCTGAGCGCGCCGTAGCCCGTCACCTTCGTCAGGCCGCTGAACGAGAGCATCAGCGTCTCGGGCCGCACGTCGCCGTGCACCAGCGGCGAGCCGTCGTCGTTGCCGGCCATGTGCGCGTAGTGCAGGCCCGTGGCGGCATCCGCGGCCACCAGCGCGGCCAGCGGCGGAGGCAGCCGAGGGCTCGCCTCCAGCACGCGGCGCAAGGGTTCTCCATCGGCGAACTCAGTGACGCGCGCCAGACCGCCGTCCTGGGCCGCGAGGCTGTGGACGCGCAGGATGTTCGGGTGCTCGAAGACGAGCGCCCGGCCCGTCTCTCGCGTCAGCTTCGCCGTCAGCTCCGGGCTCTGCACCACCTCCTGCGGAGCCCAGATGAGAACCACTGGGCGAGGGGGCAAGCCATCCTCGAGGGCAAGCCCCAGGAAGGCTCGGGAGCCCGCTCCGGCAAGCAGGGGACCAAGTGACAGGTAGCGCACGGTGCTCATGGGGCACGCATGCTAGTGCGAGTTGCGCGCCCATCGAAATCCGAGGAAGCCGCTGCCACGCCTGCCCGGAGGCCAGCCCTACAGGCTCTGGCCCCGGTCCTGCTCGAAGGGCAGCGTGATGTGGTACCCGTAGCGGCCCCTCCGCACGAGCAACAACACGCTCCGTCCGCGCCTCGCCGTCACCAGGGCCTCCTTGAACGCGTCCGCCGAGGCCACCGGCTGGTTGTTCACCCGGAGGATGATGTCCCCGGGCTCCAGCCCCACCTCCGCCGCCGCGCTCCCCGCCCTCACCCCCGTCAGCGCCAGCACGCCCCGGGACTCTTTCACTTTGAGTCCTAGTCGGTCCCAGGCCAGGGACTCCACCATGCGCGGGGGGAACTCGGAGGGGGTGAGCTGGACGGTGCGCGAGGCCCCTTCGCGGAAGAGGACCAGGGGGAAGGCGGAGCGCGCCGGGTAGCCGCGCACGCGGGTGTCGAAGTCCTCGGCGTCCTGGATGCGGGAGCCGCCCAGCTCCGCGACGATGTCCCCGCGCTTCACGCCGGCCTGGTCCGCCGGGCTGCCGGCCTCCACGGACGTCACCAGCGCGCCGTAGGAGCGGTCCCACCCTAGCTGTCGGGCAGCCCGCGGCGTCAGGTCCACGGCATCCAGGCCCACCCAGGACGGGCGCACCTTGCCGAAGCGGGTGAGCTCATCGACGATGCGGCGCACCTTGTCGGCGGGGATGGCGAAGCCGATGCCCTGCGCGCCGCCGCCGAAGATGGCGGTGTTGATGCCGATGATTTCGCCGTCCACGTTGAGCAGCGGGCCGCCCGAGTTGCCGGGGTTGATGGCCGCGTCCGTCTGGACGAAGTCGTTGTACACGCGGTTGTCCGCGCGGAAGGTGCGGCCCACGGCGGAGACCACGCCCGCCGTGACGGTTTTACTCAGGCCGAACGGGCTGCCGATGGCGACCACCGTCTCGCCAATCATCAGGTCCGCGCTGGTGCCCAGCCGGGCGATGGGCAGCGCCTCCTTCGCCGTTACCTTGAGCACGGCCAGGTCGTTGCCCGCGTCGCTGCCGATGACCTCCGCGTCGTACGAGCGACCGTCCGCGAGCACGACGTGGATGGCGGAGGCGCCCCGGATGACGTGGTCATTGGTGACGATGATGCCCGTCGGGTCGATGATGACGCCGCTGCCCAGGCCCTCGATTTTCTGGCGGCCCTGCTCGCCGCCCATGCCCCCGAAGAACTCCTCCAGCGGAGACCGGCGGCGGAAGCGCGACTCCACCTCCTGTTCGGTGCCGATGTAGACGACGGCCGGGGAGACCTTCTGGACGACCTCCACCACGGCATCGCGACGCCGGGCCATGTCCGCGCTCGCGCCGCTGGACGCCAGCAGCGTCACCACCAGGGGTCCCCACCTCATGACTCCAGCCTTCATGTCAGCCCTCCGTGCGCCCGCAGCGGATTGTCCGGCGAATGACACGCAGACTGTCGGGAAGCCGGCGTCATTCCCACGATTCGCTGGAGGCGGTGCGTTGCCTTTCATAGATCAGTCCGCACGTCCGTGAACGATTGCATCACCGGGAGGCGGCCGTTCCCCGAGGATTCCGGTTCATCCCAGGGGCAGGCGAAGTCCTGGCGGCGTGGCTTGGGGGCCGCGCTGGTGCGGAGGAGCGGAAGAATGAGTCTCGTCCTGGTCGCGGATGATGAGCCCGCCGTGCTGGAAGTTCTCAGCCAGGTGGTGGAGGACCTCGGGCACGAGGTGGTGAGGGCCCGAGACGGCGAGGAGGCGCTGGGCCTGGCCCGGGCGTGTCGCCCACACCTGGTGGTGACAGACCACATGATGCCTCGGCTGAGCGGGGTGGAGCTGTGCCGCCGGCTGAAGCGAGACGCGGACCTGAAAGACGTGCCCGTCATCCTGCTGAGCGCCGTGTTGCCGCAGGGGGCGCCGGAGGCGCACGCGTTCCTGCACAAGCCGTTCGAAATCACGGACTTCGAGGCGCTCATCCACCAGTCGCTGGTGAACGCGCCGAAGCCCGTGGTGGGAGTCGAAGTCCCACCTGGGGCGACGCTGAGCCAGTGGGCGGCGAGGGCGCTGCAGGGGCCGCTGGAGGAAGCGCGGCGACAGCTTCGTCGCCTGGAGTCGGGGCCCTCGGTGGACCGGGCCGCGCTGGAGGTCCTGCGCGCGCAGCTCGAGTCGATGGATACGGTGGCGTCGGAGCTGGCGCGCCTGCACGGGGGCGCGCTGTCCGTGGAGTCCCCGTTGGGGCGGGGCCTGTTGTTCGGGGCTCGGGTGCCGAAGGGGAGCGTGAGCTGAGGCTCAGGCCTTCTGGGACTTCAGCATCCAGCCAATCATCTTGTAGAGCAGGCGGGCGCCGACGTTGCCGTCCCACTCGCTGCCTTCGGGGTCCGGGGCGACTTCCGTCAGGTCGAAGCCGACGATGGTGCGGCCGGAGCGGACGACACCGGAGATGAGGGCGATGGCTTCCGGGAAGGACAGGCCGCCGGGGACAGGTGTGCCGGTGTGCGGGCAGAGCACGGGGTCCAGGCCGTCGATGTCGAACGAGAGGTAGACCTGCTGCGGGAGCAGGGCGACCATCTCATCGACCTGGCGATTCCAGGGGATGCCGTCGAAGCGCTTGTTCTGGAGGGTGGCGTCGAAGAAGCCGTGGACGCGGCCCTTCGAGTCCTCGATGTACCGGTGCTCTTCCTGGCTCATGTCGCGCAGGCCGACCTGGACGAGCGTCTTCACGCCGGGGATGCGCTCGGAGACGTTGTACATGATGGACGCGTGGGACCAGGTGAAGCCCTCGTAGGCGACGCGCAGGTCGGCGTGGGCGTCCAGGTGGAGGACACCCAGGCCGGGGTACTTCTCCGCGTGGGCGCGGATGATGCCGAAGGAGATGGAGTGGTCTCCGCCGACGGCGGCCACGCGCTTGCCCTGGTCGAGCCAGTGCTTCGTGGTGCGGTAGACCAGCTCGTTCATCTGGTCGCAGAGGGCGTTGACGTCGCGAGCGGCGGCGAGCAGCTCGGCCTCGCCCGAGTGGATGCCGCCGGCCTCGATGACGACCTGGGCGCGCTCCTTGGCGCGGGTGTTCCAGTCGCGGAGCTCCTCGGACTCGGGAAGCATGGCGATGCCGCGCTCGTAGGGGCGGCCCGTCTCCACGTCGAAGAGGTCGACCTGTCGGCTGGCGTCCAGGACGGCGGCGGGGCCCTCGGAGGTGCCGCCGCCATAGCTGGTGGTGGCCTCGAAGGGGACGGGGATGAGGACGACGTGCGCCTCGTCGGGGGAGTGGGGGAGTCCGAAGACGCCGGAGCCCGGCTGCGCCGCGGCGCTGGGGTCGAAGTGGGTGGCCATGGCGGCGGAGGATAAGGGGCCGGGAACGGGGTGCAACTGTCCGTTAGGGGCGCGGGCCACACTTCCCCACGGTCTGGCCCACCTCTTTCAGGCAGTGGAGGGTTCCGTCGCCTGGCGCGCAGTCGTGGTCCTTGGTGCAGCCCATGTCGACGGGGCAGTCATGGCCGGCCCCCCCGCTCAGGGATGCCACCGTGAAGTCCGAGTTCGCGACGGATTCGATGATGGGCTGATTGCCCACGGCGCCCGCGGAGACGTGGCGCAGCTCCAGGGTTCTTTCCTCCCTGGTGACACGAAGCCGCAGCTCGGAGGGTCTCGTCCCGGGCGCCGTACAACCCGGTTCGAGTGCATCTCTCGTCGCCATGAAGATGGCGGTCTGGAGTGACTGGGCGATTGCAATCGATTCGGCACCGGCCGCGATGGCGACGGGAGTGTGGGTGCCAGGCGTCACGCCGTTGGTGTCGAACTCGAAGATGCACCGACGATTGCCGTCGCTGAGGATGACGAGTTCGCCGTCGTTCACTGTCCCGTTGACCTGGATGTGGCCCTGGGCCCGGCCAGGGGTCTGTTCCTGGGTGCAGTCGTGGCTGCACGCGCCGCATGCATTTGAGTTCCCATCATCACAACTCTCGGGAACCAGGCTCGTGACATTGACATGTCCATCGCCACACTTCGCGACCCTGCAGGTGTCGACGCAGTTGTCGTTGCTGTCCTCATTCCCGTCGTCGCACTCTTCTCCGGGGTCGACAAGGCCGTTGCCACAGCGCTCATTGGACCGACAATCCGCGCGGCATCCGTCGCCGTCACGTGTGTTGCCATCGTCACACACTTCGCCCGAGGCCGTGTCGATGAGGCTGTTGCCGCACCGCTCCGTGGAATGACAGTCATCGCGGCACCCATCGTTGCTCACGGTGTTTCCGTCGTCACACTGCTCGCCCTGTTCCGTGTCGCGCACTCCATTTCCACACGTTTCGTTGGAGTGACAGTCTGGACTGCACCCATCACCCCTGAGCTTGTTGCCGTCGTCACACACTTCCCCTACGACGGAATCGACGACGCCGTTCCCGCACGTCTCCGTGGACTTGCAGTCGGCACTACAGCCGTCACCCGAGAGGGTGTTCCTGTCGTCGCACTTCTCGTCCGTGGCCGCGTCCACGACGCCGTTGCCACAGACCTCCCGGGACCGGCAGTCAGCGCTGCATTGGTCGCCGCTCTCGTTGTTTCCGTCGTCGCAGGTTTCACCCCACTCGACATTGAGAAAGCCGTCGCCGCATTTCTCCTGGGACTTGCAGTCCTGGGAGCACCCGTCGCCACCGACGGTGTTGCCGTCGTCGCAGGCTTCCTGGGTCACGGCGTCGACGACGCGGTTGCCACAGGACTCATCGGACAGACAGTCGGCGCTGCATCCGTCGTTGTTCGTGTTGTTTCCGTCGTCGCACATCTCGCTATCGGCCGCGCTGAGGATTCCATCGCCGCACCGCTCGACCTGGCACGCGGAGTTGCATCCGTCGTTCTGGTTGATGTTTCCATCGTCGCATTGTTCGCCCTGGTGGGGCTGGACGAGCCCGTCACCACAATCGTTGAGGATGCAGGCCTTCTGGAACGCGGCGCATCTCTGGCCTTCGGGGCACACGATTCCGGAGGGACAGACCGTGCTCTCGGGCTGGACACAGGCGAGGGGGCCGGCGGTCAGGAATGAGAGGATGAACGCCGTAACGGTTCCACGGAGGAAGGAGTCCTGGTTCATGAATCACCTCTTCAGAAGCGAACCGTGCCCACGACGCCCTTCGATTCGGAGTCGAGAGCGGGGGCAATGACCATGGATGGACCTGATTCCTCGGGATTGAGGCGGAAGGCCCGCTGACGATTGAGATAGATGAGGACCGCCCCCGTGACGGCGGCGGCGCCTCCCAGGGAATAGGCACCCACGGCACCCGCGTGGAATCTGGAGCCCGTTCTGCGGAGCGCCGACAGCTCTCCCTCCAGGAGGCTCCCCTTGGGGTCGATGCGTGAATCGAAGTCCCGGAAAGCCTCATTCGCCTTCCAGTGCATCAGCCCGCCACCTCCCGCCGCCACCACCCCCACGCCCAGCACCGTCCACGGAATCCACGCCGACCATCGGCGCCGATAACGGATGACCTCGTCCTCCGTGAACAGCTCCAGGTCCAGCTCCGCCTTCTCGCCGGGCAGCAATGGCTGACGTTTCTCCGTCGGCAGATACCCATCCTTGAAGGCGACGATGCTGTGCACACCGGGCCGGATGAGCGCCTGATATCTCCCAGGCGCCGTGAACAGCGCCTGCCCGTTCAACGTCACGACGGCGCCCTCCTGGTCACACCGCACGTCCACCCACGCAAGCTGCTTCTCGAGCAGTGCGTTGTAGGAGCGGGCATGCTCGTACCTGCCGGCATCGAGCGGCTCGGGTCCATGGCCCATCGCCGCCTTCAGGTGCTTGTGGACCTCGATGGGCTGGTCGAGGTTCATCAACGCCAGCGCCAGGTTGTAGTGAATCGCCGGGTGGTTCCAATGCCGCAAGGCACGGCGGTAGTTCCGACTCGCCTCGACGAAGACCGACTCTCGCAGGCGCTCATTTCCCTCGAAGAAGAGCGCCTGGGCGGCCTGCTGCTCATCCCGGGGCACGCCCAGGGCCCAGGGGCGGTCTCCGCCCACGTCCAGCGGCTTGTCCACACGCTGCGCCATGGAAGCGCTCGCGCATAGACACATCAACACCACGGCCAGCCCGCGTCCACGCGAGCCGCCTCTCTGAATGGCTGTCATGGGTGCCTTACCTCAGGGTTTCGATGAAGGAACTTCCGAGCGTGGATTGGATGCGCAACGTCCGCTCCTGCTCTCGTTGGAGCAGTCGTTCCGCCTCCGCGCGCGCGAGTCGCGCCTGCTGAGCGCTCTGCTCGGCCCCGCGCAGCGCCTGGTTCGCGAGGTACTGAGCCCATCGCGCCCGCTGCACGGCCTTGACCAGCTCGGCGTTCTTCCTCAACAGCTCTTCGTTGGTTGATTCGACCTGGGCGTTGGCCTCGAGCGCGCGAAGCTCCGCTTCCTGGCGGTCCAGTTCCTTGGCCTGGACCTCCGCCAGTCGCTCCTCGGCCTCCGCCGCGGAACGCTTCGCCAGGAACTCCGCGTTTCGAGCCGAGGCCTCCGCGCGCAACGCGATGATGGCCTGGTGCTCCGCCTCCTGTTTCGCCTCGCGGATGAACACCAGCGCCACCGCCGCCGCCGCGAACAACAGCGTCACCAACGTCGCCGCGCCAACGACGAACCCGCGTTTGAGGCGAGCCATCCGAGTCGCCTGCGCCAACACCGCGTCCAGGAACGCCCGCTGCAACAGCGGCAGCTCTCCCCGATTTCGCCGCTGGAATCTCCGAGCCTCGTCCGCCATCTCGCCGCGCCAGAGCAGTCCGCTGTCCCGAGCCTTTGCCTGCCATTGTCGGGCCGCGTTTCGCAGTTGCTCCAGGAACGCCGAGTCCTCCTGGCCCTCCTCGAGCCACCTGCGCAGCGTGGGCCAGCCGGAGATGAGTGACTCGTGGACCAGCTCCACCGACGCGCCCGTGGCCTTGTTCCCCGTCTGGATGACGAGCAGTCGCGCCTGGACCAGGCTGTCGATGAGCCGCTGAAGCTCCTCCGCGTCCCGGGTCAGCTCTCGCAGCTCCTCCAACGAGACAATCGCGCGCGTGCGCTCGGACGTGACGAGCCGCAGGAAGATTGCCCGGGCCAGGGCCCGCTCCTGCGATGACATGCCCGCGAGCACGCTGTCCGCATGCGTGGCCAGCGCCCCCGCGATTCCGCCGAGCTGCTGGAAGGCGCTCTCCGTCAACATCCGGCGCGACGGGTCTCTCGCCTCCCACAGCCGGGTGGCCGCGAACTGGAGCAAGGGCAGGGCGCCGGGTGTCGTCTCCAGGTGCTGGAGCATCTCGGTCACCATCTCAGGGGACTCGAAGCGATAGCCCGCCATCTCCGCGGGCTGCACGAGTGCGTCACGCAGGCCGTCCTTCTGGGGCGCCGCCAGGAAGAACAACCCTGGAGACAGCTCCGCCATGAAGCGCTCGTCCTCCGATACCCGGTCCAGGAAGTCGGAGCGCAACGAGAGGACGACGCGGATGGGAGAGGTGGCGTCGTCGGCGATTCCAGACAGGCAGGCCGTGAAGGCGCGACGCTCCCGCGCATCGGGCACCAGCGTGTAGAGCTCCTCGAACTGGTCGATGAACAACACGATGCGCCGGCGCTCGCGTCGGGCGCGGGCTCGCAGGACGGCGCCCACGTAGCCTGGCTCCAGTCGCAGGTGCGCGGTGATCTGCTGCTGCTTCCGGAGGTCTTCCTCCAGCGTGGGCGACGACGTGACGAGCGGAGCCACCATGCTGGCCAGCGCCCCGAGCGGATCTCTCCCCGGGCGGATGATGAGCGACTCCCAGGGGATGCCGGTCCGCTTGAGCACCGGCACCAGTCCCGCGCGAACGAAGGACGACTTGCCCGCACCCGATGGGCCGACGACCGCGAGCAGGGGCTGGTCCTGGAGCCGGTTGACGAGCGCGGCGGTCTCCCGTGCGCGGCCGAAGAACCGCGCCGAGTCCGCCTCCTGGAACGAGCCGAGGCCCGCATAGGGACTCTCGTCGAGCCCCGCCTCGTGGACGAACCGACCGGGGAGGAATGGCTCCAGGGCCCGCAGCACCGCGAGTGCATCCGGGAAGCGCTGCTCCTTGTGCTTGAGCAGGCACCGGTCGACGACGGAGGCGAGCTCCACGGGGACATCCGGAACCACGGCCCGGAGGGTCGGCATGGGCTCGTTGAGCAGCGCGGTGACCATCAACTGGGGACCCCGCAGGGGCTCCAGCGGATGGCGGCCCGCCAGCATCCGGAACAGCATGATGCCGACAGCCCAGATGTCGGTGCGGTGGTCGACGGGGATGCCGTTGCCCCACTGCTCGGGGGACATGTACGCCAGCGTTCCGAGCAGCGCGCCCTGGCGCGTCAGGTGAAGCGACTCATTCCGGGTCCCCGGAACAGGTAGCAGTCGCAGTCCCTCCAGGAGCGCGCGCGGGTCCGTCTCGCCGCGGTGCTCATCGCCCTGGAGCACCTTCGCGATGCCGAAGTCCAGCACCTTGATGGTGCCGGAGTCCGTCACGATGATGTTCTCCGGCTTGAGGTCCCGGTGGACGATCTTGTGCGTGTGCGCGCAGGAGAGGGCGCGGAGGACGGGCGACATCAGCTCCACGGCGCGCGAGGGCGGCAGGCGCGGGCTGCTCTTGAGGAGCTTGTCGAGCGGCTGGCCCTGCAGGTACTCCAGCACCATGTACGGGCTGCCGTTGGCTTCACCGACTTCGTAGATGATGACGATGTTCTCGTGGCTGCACCGGGCGGTGGTGCGGGCCTCGAGGATGAAGCGGCGGGCGAACTGCGCGTCCTGCGTGTGCAGCAGCTTGATGGCGACGCGGCGGCCGAGCCGGGTGTCGCGCGCCAGGAAGACGGTCCCCATGCCTCCGCTGCCGAGCTGTCGAATCAGCTCGTAGTGCTGGATGCGAGTGCCCGGGCCAAAGGCTCCGAGGCTTCCGGGCAGTGGGGCATGGGGATGGGGCGCACTGCGGGCGGATGAAGAGGGTTCTGGCTTCATAGGGGTACTCGGTGAGGCAGGGGGGCCTCGGGAAAGCGCGAGCGGCCCATCGCCCCCGCGAAGGGTGCGGGCCGTGCTTCAGCGAATCTCGATGAGGGCGGGTCCGACAGGGACGAGACCGCAACCGGGTCCCTGTTCGCGGGGAGACTGATGCCAGCCGTTGACGAGAGCTCTAGAAGGGGAGGACGGACTTTCCGGAGAAAGCTCTCGTTGCCAATCTTGAGCACACTTGCCTGCTTGCCTATGTGAACGCGAGGGCAGGGCTGTGTCGTGTGAGCGGCGCTTGGGCGTGCGCGTGCGCCCCGGGCGGAAACAGGCCTCGGGACGGGAGGTGGGGTGGGGTATCGACTGCGCGACACCTTGTCATGCCCGCCTGCTACGGTGAGGGAATGACACGTTGGCTCGTGCCCGTCCTGGTGTTGGTGGGCGCGGCGATGATGACGGCGCTGGGGCACCTCTCGTTCAACGCGGCCCTCTTCGTGCCGTTGCTGGCGCTGGGGGGAGGGCTGCTGCTGCTTGTGACGCTGGTCCTCGCGGTGCTGCCCGCACGGAGGTCGGTGAACTTCGTCACCCTGGCCTACCTGCTGGGCGGCGTCGCGCTCGCGGGCGCGGGCATGGTGCGCGGGATGTCCTGGCGATTTGATCGAGTCGAGGAGGAGTTCGCCCCGCTCATCGCGGCGCTGGACGCCTATCACGCCGAGAAGGGGCAGTACCCCGAGGCGGTGGCGGAGCTGATTCCAGCGCACCTGTCGAAGGCGCCGTCGTGCGAGCTGGAGAGCGAACCCGCGGTGAGGCAGGGACTCTCGGATGGCGGCTATTACCGCAAGGGACCAGACGACTACGGCATCACCTGCTACACCATCGTCTTCTGGAAGTACTCGTACAACCCCGTGAAGAAGTATTGGTACGGCTGGGATTGAAGGAGCGCCCGGGTCCGAGGTCCGGGCGCCCCAGGCGGGTCAGAAACCCACGCGCGTCATCGTGAAGGGCTGTGAGCCATTGACGCCCTTCTGGAGGACGATGCCGGTGATCTTCCCCGTGAAGAGGCTGCGCTGGATCTGGCTGATGGAATAGACGTCACGCGTCTCCCCAGCCAGGTCCCTGAAGGCGATGAACGAGCCGATGGCGGGGTTGTTGGGGAGCGCGTAGAAGCTGGCGGTCTCCGTGTTGCAGCCCAGCACGGGGCAGGTGCGGCTCACCGTGCGCACGTAGCTGCCCTCCACGCGGTCGGCGTACTCAGTGCCGGTCAGCGTCATCGTGAGCAGCTCCTCCGGCGCCGCGAGGGGCCAGGTGCGGGAGTAGGTGCCCACCAGCCCGGCCAGACTGTCAGGTGACTCGTAGACGGCGGCCTCGACGGTGCCGGTGTCCTCGGGGCGCTGCACTCCTGCCTCCGTGCCCTCCAGGCCGCCACATCCCGCGAGCAGCGCCAAGCCGATGACCATGCCATGCCGAAGGTGTCCCATGTCGCGCGTTGCCTTCCCGGGCCGCACGTGTGCGGCGAATCCGTGAGTTGAGGGTTGATTCAGTCTTCAGATAAGTCGCCGCGCGTGACGCCGTCAAGCACCGTGCGTGGAGTCTCGCGGATGGGGGGCGTGACGTACCCGTCACTGATGCACCGCGTTGATGTCTCGCGGGATTCCATCGCTCACACCAAAAGGCCACGCCAGTGGAACTGGCAATCCAAGACGTGAGGGAATAGAGGCCTTCCACGATTGACCGCGAGTGGTTGTCAGGTGCGAGTCTGCATATGGCCGTACCCAGACACGCAATTCCAAAGAGGAGCAATCATGACGCCAGTCCGAGGTGCAGCGCCGAGGTTCATGGGGTGGGGGCTGTTGGTCATTCCGTTGCTGTGGTCGTGTGGGTCGGCGACGGGGGACGCCGGAGGACCGTCGGCCTCACCGCCGGCGGGGGAGTCCGCGCGAGGCGTGGTGTCATGGGAGGAGTACCAGCGCAGCGCCCGGCAGGTGGTGGATGGCAAGGAGCACTACATCGTCGAGTGGGACCTGGGTGTGTCGCTGGAGGCGCTCCGTGAGCGTTATGACCGGTATGTGAAGGCGGAGGACTCGGGGGAGCGAGGAGCCCCGGAGCCGCTGGGGACTCGGACGTCACCGCTCATCGTCAACACGGTGGGTGGGTTGGACGACATCTGGCCCTGGGCTTCACGTTTCAACCTGCGCTACTGCGTGAGCAATGCGTTTGGCACGAACAAGGCGCGCATGGTCAATGAGATGGCGAACGCGGCGGCGACCTGGCGGTTCGTCGCGGACGTCCAGTTCATCTATGACGCGAGCCAGGATGCGAACTGCACCAATGCCAACCTCGCGGTGACGTTCTCCGTGCAGCCTTGGACGGGCAGCGGCGCGTGTGCCTTCTTCCCCTCCGGAGGTGGCTGTGTGGCGCGCACGCTGGTCATCAACATCCCCGGACTGGACCCCGCGCCGCCCAGTTCGCCCAACGTGACGACGGCCACGGTGCTCATCCACGAGCTGGGGCACATCCTGGGTTTCCGTCATGAGCACACGCGGAACCCCAGTCCCTGCTTCGAGGACAACAACTGGCGCGCCCTTACGCTCTATGACGTCAACTCGACGATGCACTATCCCTGGTGCAACGGCGTGACGACCTCCACGCTCAACATCACCTATCCGGACGCCGCGGGCGCCGCCCTCCTCTACGGCTGGCATACGAACGCCAACGTGGACCGCTCCGTGCCCGCGACGCACACCCACAACGTGTCGGTGACGGCCCAGGTGGCCCAATCGTTCTACTTCCCCATCGACGTGCAGACGAACTTCGCGGAGGGCTGTTTCGCCGCGGGGGCGGCGCCGACGGCCGCGCACATTCGCGTGGGCAATGGCTTCGCCGGCGCCGTGGCGGGAGTCGCTACGTCTGTCTTCAATACGGGAGTCCAGTGCAGCCCCTTCGGCGCGACCTACACTTGGTACCGGGCCACGTTCGCGGGGGTGTCCATGCCGGCCCTGAGCACCTATACGGTTGCCTTTGGCACGGGGACCCAGCCGCTCACCATCGCCGTCGACAACAACAATCCCTACAGCGGCGGGACCCTGTGGGACTCAGTCGGTGGCGGGCGTTTCTATGCCACGGCGGACGGGCGAATCCGCGTGGGCCGCCTCGGGCCTCCCTGAGCTGAGCGCCACGACATTCCAGGAGCGGGGCGGCCAGGACAACTCGGCCGTCCCGCGCTGGCCCGTCACTCCCAGCGCACGACCAGTTTTCCCACCGAGTCGTTGCGCGCCATGCGCTCCAAGCCCTGACGCAGCTCCGCCTTGGGCAGCACCGCGTCCACCACGGCGCGCAACGCGCCGGAGCGGAACAAGGGGAGCAGGTGGCGCTCCGCGCTCTGCGCCAGGGCCATCTTCTCCTCCACGGGGCGGCTGCGCAGCACCGTGCCCGTCATGGTGAGACGTTTGGTCAAGAGCAGCCCCAGGTTCAGGTCCGTGTGCATCCCGGCCACCAGTCCCACCAGCATCATCCGCCCCCGAGGGGCCAGGGCCTGGAGCGACTCCGGGACGTAGTCTCCTCCCACCAGGTCCAGGCACAGGTCCGCGCCCCGGCCTCCGGTCTCCTCGCGCACGGCGTCCGCGAAGCTGGGGGGCGAGGACTCGCACAGCACCGTGCGCGCCACGCCCCACTCGGAGGCTCGCGCCAGCTTGGCCGCGTTGCGTCCCGTGCCCACCACGCGCGCACCCATGGCCTGGCACAGCAGCGCCGCCGCGGAGCCCACGCCGCTGGCCACCGCGTGTACGACCACCGTCTCGCCGGGCTTCAAGCCTCCCTGGATCACCAGCGCGTCGTACGCGGTGAGGTACGCCTCGGGCAGCGCCGCCGCGTCCGTGAAGTCCATCCCCTCTGGCATCGGCAGGGCCTCGCGCTCGTGCGTGAGCAACTGCTGCGCCCAGGCGCCGCCTCCCACCAGTCCCATCACCCGGTCGCCCACCTTGAAGCGGCGCGTGCGAGGACCCACGGCCTCCACCTCGCCCGCGTACTCGAGGCCCGGCACGTCAGGGGGCACGTCCGGCGGGGCGGGGTAGAGCCCGCGAATCTGGAGCAGGTCCGCGCGGTTCAGGGCGGTGGCCCGGACGCGCACCCGCAGCTCGCCGGGGCCGGGCGTGGGCTCGGGGCGCTCCTCCTCCGCGAGCACTTCGGGGCCACCGGGTTCGGTGATTCGCATGACCTTCATGGCGCGGACCTCCCTCTCGAACGAGCGGGCACGAAACGTCCTGGCTCGCGAGAGCGTCAAGGCTTATCTAAGGACAGGTCCATCATGAGCACTGCCCCCTGTCCCATCTGTAAGAAGCCCTCCCCTCCGCGGTCGGAGAACCCAGCCTTTCCGTTCTGTTCCCGGCGTTGCCGCGCCGTGGACCTGGGCCGGTGGTTGGGGGAGGAGTACCGCATGCCCGATCGCCAGGCCGAGCAGTCGGAGGATGAGCTGCCATCCGGCAGCCACCCCGACCGCCAGGGCGAGGATGCGTGAGCGGCTTCGTCGACCTGCACTGTCACCTGCTGCCGGCCGTGGATGATGGCGCGCGCACGCTGGAGGATGCGCTGGAGATGGCGCGCATCCTGGTCGACCTGGGCTTCTCCACCGTGGCGCCCAGCCCTCACGCGCGCCCCGAGTACGCGCCCGTCGACGTCGTGGAGGCCCGGCTCGCCGAGCTGAAGGCCGCCCTGGAGCGGGAGCGAATCCCGCTGTCGCTCGGCCGCAACGCGGAGAACATCCTGGATGACGCCTTCCTGCGCGGCCTGGGAACGCCCTCGGCGCGCATGCTGGGGGCGGGCCGTGTGACGCTGGTGGAGCTGCCCTACACCGCGCCCGTCCCGGCGCTCCTGGACATCCTCTTCCGCATCCGCACCAAGGGCGTGGTGCCGCTCATCGCCCATCCCGAGCGGTGCCTGGAGTTCGAGCGCAAGGGGCGCGCGGCCGACGCCGTTCGTTCGGGCGCCCACCTCCAACTCGACGTGGGCGCGCTCATCGGCCGCTATGGCGCGACGGCGAAGAAGCTGGCCCGGGCCTTCCTGGACGACGGCCTCTATTCCGTGGCTGCCACGGACCTCCACGGCCCCGTCGGGGCCCGGGATTGGCTCGGTCGGGCACTGGAGGAGCTCAAGGGCAGGGCAGGGGAGGAGGCATTCGGCCGCCTCCTCCGGGGCAACCCGTCTCGCCTTCTGGTGGGAGAGTCGCTGGAGTCCGGCCAGGACTGACGGTATACCCGGCCGCCGTGAAACGCGCCGTCAAGCTCACAGCCAGTCTGCTGGTCACCGTCCTCTTCCTGTGGTGGGCCTTTCGGGACACCGATTGGGGCACCCAACTCGCCAGCCTGAAGTCGGCCAACTACGTCTGGTTGGTGCCGTACTTCGGTTGCCTCCTCGCCATCCACGTGTTCCGCACGCTGCGATGGGGGAGCCTGCTGTCGGGCATGGAGCGCATCCCCTTCCGCAAGCTGAACGAGGCGTCCGGCATCGGCTTCATGATGCTGCTGGTGCTGCCGTTCCGCCTGGGGGAGTTCGCCCGGCCCTTCCTCATCGCCCAGCGCAGCTCCATCCGCCGCAGCGCGGCGATGACGTCCGTGGTGCTGGAGCGAATCGTCGACGGCCTCTTCGTCGCCTCGTCGATGCGCGTGCTGCTCTTCTTCGTCCCGAACGAGACGCCCGAGGTCCGCTACGTCAAGCTGGGCTCGTGGCTGATGTTCGCCGTGTTCGGCGGGGGGCTGCTCTTCCTCCTCGTCGGGCTGTGGCAGCAGGAGCGCACCGTGCGTCTGGTGCGCGCGACGGTGGGCCGCCTCGCTCCGGGCCTGGCCGACAAGGTGGCGGACATCGTCGACACCTTCGTGGGCGCCATGCGGCAGCTGCCGGACGCGAAGCAGGTGGTCTACTTCTTCCTCTTCACGTTGGGCTACTGGGGCCTGAACGGCTTCGGGATGATGCTGCTGGCGAACGCCTTCGACTGTTCGGGCGTGGCGGCCGGCACCGCGTGTCAGCCCTTGGAGCTGTCGCTCTTCCAGGCCTACGTGGTGCTGTGCGTGCTGGTGGTGGGAGTGATGATTCCGGCGGCGCCCGGCATGGTCGGGACGTTCCAGGCGGCCTGCAAGGTGGGCCTGAGCCTCTTCCTTCCCGCCTCCGTGGTGAATGCCAGCGGGCTGGCCTACGCGAACGTGATGTGGTTCGCGCAGACGGCGCAGACGGTGGGCTTCGGCATCCTCCTCATGTCGCTGGGCCACCTGTCCTTCAAGGACATCGCGGGCAAGCTGGAGAAGGAAGGCGAAGCCGCGGCTCCCACGACGTGAGCCCCGCGAGGTCCTCGCGGGAGCGCTCCCTGGACTTGTTCAGGGCGCCGACGGGTCGATGTTCCGCTTGATGGTGCCGAAGGGCGTGTCGACCTGGTGCTCGCTGCGGCCCTCGTCGGCGTAGCCGTCCGGCGCGCACCAGGCCTTGGCGGTGTCCCGGATGGAGACGACGGGGGTGTCCACCGCGACGCGCTCCTTCGACGTCGCCTTGGAGACGAGCTTGTCGTCGCGCATCAGCACGCAGCGGTCCTCGCCGTAGTACCAGGCGGTGGACTTGTCGGGGAACTCCTGGGCCCGGGTGGGGCCTTCGCCCATGGCATCTACGACTTCCCGCGCCGTCATGCCGGGGTAGAGCTTCTGGAAGCCACCGGTGGTGGAACAGCCGGAGGCGGCGACGGCGAGGGTGGCGGTCAGGATGAGAGAGCGCATGGGGTGCGGGGCTCCTGCGAAAGGATGCCGCCAGCCTAGCCCGCGCGTGTCGCCAGCCTCCAGACAGGGGCCGGGTGTGTCGGTCCTACAACTCCTGGTCCAACCAGCGAATGATGGCGTCGCGGATGGAGGTGGGGCGCTCGGAGGCCGGACGAGCGCGCGGGCCACGCGCCGTCTCCGCGTCATGGAGCCGCGCGGGCGACAGGTGCTCGCGCGTGCGGGGCGGCATTCCGTGCTGCATGAAGGCCCGACGCGTCACGACTGGCCTTCTTCCTTCGCGGGGCCTCGGCCGTACTTGCCGAGCAGGTCCTCCACCGCCTCGCGGAGGTACTCGCTCTGGTGGATGCGGGTCCGCCGCGCCAGCTCGCGCAGCTTCTGGACCTGCTCCTCCGGCACCAGGACGTGGGTGGAGACGATGTCGGCCTCGGGCCCACGTGCGTCCACGGAGACCTCGGCTGCGGCCGGGGACACGGGAAGCTCGGGGCTCAGGGGGCTGGCGTTTCCATCTTGCATCGGGGGTTCCTCCTGGCGTGGCTGCTACAGGCCGCTACCGACCTGTCCTGGCATTAGGAGGGCGCTCCGGGGACTCGTCAACAAAACGGCCCGGACCACGCGGGGTGGAATTGACACCTTTGTTATCCGTTTTCTCAAATTAGTGTGGTAATTCGCGGACTTCTCACCTGGAGCGAACTGATGAACATTCGTCGTGTGTGCGTCGCCGCTGCCGCTGTCTTTTCGTTCTCCGCTGGCGCCGAGGGAGTTCGGGAGTCCGTGTCGCTGGTGCAGGCGGACGAGTCCGCCGCGTCGCTGGCGAAGGTATGTCCCGCGGTGCCGCTGTCGTTGACGGCCATCAACGCGTCGTCGCTGGAGCCGGCGCGGGTGGCTTGGAATGCCGGCTCCAACAGTGGTGCCTGGCATTATCTGGACACCATCAATGCCTACATCACCCCGCAGTGCCCCGCGACTCCGGTGACCATCCAGGCGGTGCTGGCCAAGGTGGCGGACCTGAACCAGGGCCTGCCGTTCCCCGAGGACGGCATCTTCACCAACCGCGCGGGCCTGTCCCAGAGCATCTTCCTGAGCTCGAACTACTACGGCAATGGCCTCGCGGTGCTGGCGGCCATTGATGCCTACGCGGGCGGTGGGGAAATCCAGGCATGGATTGCCACCCAGGAAGTGCCCTGCCACAACTGCCACGAGTTCTACCAGTATGCCGTGCTGTACTACCCGGCCAGTCGCAAGGTCGTCGTGCTGCAGGGCTACACGGGTTACGACTCCTGAGCTGAAGGTCGTGAGGCGTCGGCCCTGGGTTCGGGCCGGCGCTGCTTTCCGAGGGTGTATCAATCCGACAGCGAATCGGTGCTCGCGCGGGTGTGACGGGATTGGCATGTCTCGTGGCCGGATGGTCACGTTCTTGTTTATTCCCTGAGTCAACCGCCTGGAGCGGACTGATGAGGCTTTGCAACCTGTTGCTGTTGGTTGCGTGTCTGGTTGTATGGGGCCTGTCGGGCCTGCCGCTGTTCATCTCCGTGGAGACCTTCACGGGGACGGCCACGAGCTACACGGTGTGTATCCGCGCTTCTTCGACTTCCGTGGCTCGAATGCGGTACCAGGACTCCCCGACGTTCACGGAGGGTATCGCGACGGACCGGGCGGGGCTTGCGCAGAGCCTCCTGCTGTCGTCGAACGACTCCGGTGACGGGGCGGCACTGCTGGCGGGGATTGATGCCTACGCCGTGGGTGGCGAGGTCCAGGCGTGGCTCGCGACGCAGGAGGTCCCCTGCCACAACTGCCACGCGTTCAACCTACCCGGCGACGCGCACGGTCGTCGTGCTGCGGGGGTCCACGGGTTACGGCGCCTGAGCCGCTCCGGCGTGGGGCTGGCCCCTTGGGGGAGTCCCAGTGCCACGAAAAAAGAAAAGCCCCGGAATCACTCAGAAAGTGACTCCGGGGCAGTGGCCAGGGTCGGACTTGAACCGACTACCTGCGGATTATGAGACCGCCGCTCTAACCAGGTGAGCTACCTGGCCGTGAAGTGAGGGCCCGTATATCGGGAGCGTCGCGTCACCGCAAGAACTTCGAAGCGACCAGGCGACCAGGATGTTGCCTCCGTCGGGCTTCAGAGCGCGGGGCGGGTACAGGGCCCTTCCGGAAGTGGACCTCTGTGCCGGACCGGGAGTCCTTTCCTCCCTGGTGGCATGAGGAACAGAGGACCTTGCCGCGCCTGGGGCCTGAGCAGCCCGGCCGTACTCGTGGTGTTGGGTCCTTGCCTTCCCGGAGATAAAGCTGGGGACCCGCGCGGCGGGGGCCGCGGAGCGGTCAATCCGCGCTGCTACTCCATGGATTTCGGAAGCAATGGCGCGGAGGGGCGCATGACGCGGCACCGGGGCATGGTGTTGCTGCTGGTGTTTCTGGGAACAGGCTCGGCGACCCCGCGCGTCGTGCGCCTGGAAACGGGCGAGGGGCCCGCCCTCGTTTACACGCCACCTACGAAGTTGGCGTGTGCCTACGGAGGCTGGTGCCAACGCAAGAAGAAGCCTCAGGCTCAAGCCTTGGCAGCAGGTGGTCTGTTTCGATGAGGCTCCCAACCAGTTGATTGGAGAAGCGCGCACGCCCCCGCCGGCCATGCCTGGCAAGCCCGCCGTTACGACGCTGAACACGGTGGAGATTGAAATCAGCGTGCTCACCCGCCAAGGCCTGGACAGGCGAATTGGCACCAAGGCCACCTTGAAACGAGAGGTAGCCCGCGTCCGCTGCTGCCTGAACCCTTCAAAATCTCTGTGCCGAGGTACTCGCCGAGGGTGGCTGACTCAGCAGGTCAGCGGATGATGGTGCCAAGTCAGCTCAATCAGGCCGATTTGCTCATCAATGCTGGCGCGGCACACGGCGGAGCAGGGACAAAATGGCGGGCGAGCCTGCCCGACTTGCGGAGTTGGGATTGAGGTGCCACCCCGCTTTGGGAAGCCCCGAGACTGCTACAACAGCCACCCAGAAGCGCCCTGGAATATTCGGCTCAAGCACCTGAGAGGTTCTGGAGCAACCTGGCGGGAACGAGCACCTGCAAGGTCAAGACGTTGCCAGAAATGAGAGGAGGGGCTGATGGAAGATCCCCATCAACCCCCCTCTGGTAATCGGAAACGAGGGACGCCCAGATACGACAGCTGGCGTCAAACGACTGACTACTAGCGCGCCTTCGGGCCGCCGCGGACGTGGAGCTTGATCTTCATGTCGTGCCTCCTTTCAAGTTGAACGCTACGTGTACTCGAAACTGGATGTCAAATCGAACCAAGGAACAATAGTTCCTTCAGATGTGTGGCGCATTGCGGCGATGCGGGCGAAGCCCCGCGTCGCATCGATGTGCACGTATTCAGCCAATGGGAGCGTGAATCAAAAGCAGTGGCCGAGGTGTTGACAGGGCGCGACCATCAAGGCGACTTTGGTTCGCGGACCCCGGCATATCTCTTCGAGCGGGCCCTTCGTTCCCTGAACTACGAGTCGGACACGTGCCTCGTGTTCGTCGCTCTGATGGCGGTGTGCGCCGGCGGGCTCATGACCTGGTCGCTGTTCGCCAAGGTCCCGCTCGTCGAGGTCAGCTCACAGGCCCGGATCGAGCCACACAACGCCGTCCATCGCATCGAGCCGCCCAGCGCGGGCAGGGTCTCGTGCTCTCGCTGCCCAACCTCGACCAGGAGGTCAAGGAGGGCGACCTTCTCATCGAGTTCGAGGCACAGGCCGAGCGCCTCGCGCTCGAGAGGAGCAAGGCGACGCTCGCCGCGACCGAGAAGGAGCTCGCCGTCATCCGCCAGCAGACCACCAACAAGCGCGAAGAGGCGGCTTTGACGGCACGGGTGGACGAGGTCGCGGTCAAGGAGGCGCTGTTGAAACGGGGGGGTGGCCCGGTGGGCGCGAACGCGCAACAAGGAGGGTGCCCGCGTCCGCCGGCGGTGCACTCCAGACCGCGCCCGCACCAGGCTTGGGCGAGCGGACCCCAGGCCCAGGCAGCGGTGGCCGCTGCTGCCTGAACCCTTCAAAATCTCCGTGCCGAGGGTGGCTGACTCAGCAGGTCGGAGGATGATGGTGCCAAGTCAGCTCAAGCAGGCCGATTTGCTCATCAATGCTGCTGCGGCACACGGCGGAGCAGGGAGAAAATGGCGGGCGAGCCTGCCCAACTTGCGGAGTTGGGATTGAGGTGCCGCCCCACTTTGGGAAGCCCCGAGACTGCTACAACAGCCACTCAGGCGCGCCCTGGTATATCCGGTTCAAGCACCTGAGAGGTTCTGGAGCAACCTGGCGGGAACGAGCACCTGCAAGGTCAAGACGTTGCCAGAAATGAGAGAAGGGGCTGATGGAAGCTCCCCATCAACCCCCCCTCTGGTATCGAAAACGAGGGACGCCCAGCTTCGACAGCAGGCGTCAAAACGACTGACTACGCGCGCGCCTTGGGGCCGCCGCGAACGTGGAGCTTGATCTTCATGTCGTGCCTCCTTTCTAGTCACACGCTACGTGTACTCGAAACTGGATGTCAAATCGAACCAAGGAACAGTAGTTTCTTCAGACGTGTGGCGCATTGCGGCGATGCGGGCGAAGTCCCGCGTCGCATCGATGTGCACATATTCAGCCAAGGGGAACGTGAATCACAAAGCAGTGGCCGAGGTGTTGACACGGCGCGACCATTAAGGCGACTTTGGTTCGCGGACCATGGCATATCCCTTCGAGCGGACCCTTCGTTCCCTGAGCTACGAGTCGGACACGCGCCTCGTGTTCGTCGCTCTGATGGTGTTGTGCGCTGGCGGGCTCATCGCCTGGTCGCTGTTCGCCAAGGTCCCGCTCGTCAAGGCCAGCTCACAGGCTCGGATCGAGCCACACAACGCCGTCCATCGCATTGAGCCGCCCAGCGCGGGCAGGGTCGTGCTCTCGATGCTCAAACTCGACCAGCAGGTCAAGGAAGGCGACCCTCTCATCGAGTTCGACGCACGGGCCGAGCGCCTCGAACTCGAGAGGAGCAAGGCGACGCTCGCCGCGACCGAGAAGGAACTCGCCATCATCCGCCAGCAGATCACCAACAAGCGCGAAGAGGCGGCTTTGACGGCACGGGTGGACGAGGTCGCGGTCAAGGAGGTGCTGGGGAGGGCGCAGGAGCTCGTGCCCAGGCACCGGCTCGCGGTGGAACGCGCGGAGCTGGCTATCAAGAGCCCGACCGGCGCGGTCTCGGAGATGGAGAAGCTCGAGCGCAAGACCGATGTCGACGCGCTCAGCTTCGCGCAGACGGCGCAGGGCCTGGCGCTCACCCGACTGCAGCGCGAGCAGAACGTGCGCCGTCAAGCCCTCGCCGCGCAGCTGCTCGGACTCGAGCGCGAGGAGCTGGGCGCCGAGGGGCGGATCCGGGAGCTCCGGGGCGCCATCGACCGCCTCGAGTACCAGATTGAGCGGAAGCTGTATCGGGCGCCGGCCACGGGCCACCTGGTCGACGTGGCGGAGCTCGGCTCGGGAGCATTCATCGCCGATGGGCAGCGGGTCGGAACCATCGTCGCGAGCAATGCCGAGGTGCGGGTGCGCGCCCGTTTCCCGAAGGAGGTCGTCGGATTGATTCAGCCCGGCCAGACGGCGCGCCTCAAGCTCGACGGCTACCCGAACACCATCTACGGGACGGTCCCCGCCAGGGTGACGGCCGTCGGGACCGAGCCCGGCCAGACAGCCACGCCCGAGGCCATCCCCGGTACGGTGCGCGTCGAGCTCAAGTTCGCACCGCCGGACGATCCGCGCATCCAGCTCCGCCACGGCATGACCCTGGTGGTGGAGGTCGAGGTCGCGCGGGCGTCGCCTGTCGCGCTGCTGATGCGGGCGCTCGGCGAATGGAATCCGCAGCCTGAAGAACCGCCCGTGACCGTGTTTCAGCCCGAAGCCGAGGCCCGCTGACCATGACTTCTCCCAGGGTCCGGCGCTCGATCATTCCCGAGGTGATCCAGATCTCGGCGACGGACTGCGGTCCCGCTTCGCTCAAGAGCCTGTTCGCGGGAATGGGCGTCGAGCTCAACTATCGCGTCCTTCGCGAAGTGTGTCAGACGGACGTCGACGGCACCTCGATCGTCACCTTGGATGAAGTCGCGAACCAACTCGGGCTCGACTCCGAGGAGGTGATGCTTCCGCTTGATCACGTGGTGGTCCCTGAAGCCAAGGCGCTCCCCGCCATCATCGTCACGCTCAGCGCGGGAGGACGGCCGCACTTCGTGGTGCTGTGGAAGCGCGTCGGCCCATTCATCCAGGTCATGGACCCGGCGGCGGGCCGTCACTGGACCCGGATTTCGACGCTGCAGAGCCACCTGTACCAGCACACCACGTCCGTTCCGGCGGCCGGCTGGCGCGAATGGGCCGGGTCCGAGGAGGCGGTCGCGACGTTCGAGCGCCGCCTGCTGGACCTGGGTGCGACGCAGGCGCGGGAGCTGGTTGCCCGGGCGCTCGAGGACCCCGGGTATCTGTCAATCGCCAGGCTCGACGCCGCGTGCCGGGCGTCCGAAGCGATGATCCGCGCGGGCGCTGTCCGGCGAGGCCGGACGGCGGCGGGTCTGCTGCAATCCATGATTGCGAAGGACGCTTCCGGCGAAGTGCCCATTCCCGCTGCCTATTGGTCCGCTCGCCCCAACCCCGAGGTGGAGGGCGAGGTGTCGATGACCGGCGCGGTGCTGATGCGGGTTCGCGGTTGGCGCGAGGCTTCGAGCGCGGGCGAAGACGCGCCGAAAGCCGTGCTCGCGAGCAGCCTGGCGACGGAGCTCGTCGCCAGGCAGGTGAGCCCGGCGCGAACGCTGCTCCGCCTGCGAGGCGAAGATTCGTGGGTCGTTCCGGGCCTGATTGCGGTGGGACTGGTGTTCGCCACCTTCGGGCGGATCCTGCAAGCGCTGATGCTCCGGGGCGTGCTCGACCTGGGGCGCGACCTCGGCACGTTCGCGCAACGCGCGACGGGCATGGCCGTTCTCGCGGGCGTCGCGCTCTGCTTCATGGTCATCCAGATCCCCATTTCATTGGGATTGCTCGGCATCGGCCGCCGGCTCGAGGTGCGGCTGCGGAAGGCGTATTTCGAGAAGCTCCCCGAGATGGAGGACCGCTATTTCCAGAGCCGGCTCGCCTCCGACATGGCGTCTCGCACGCACAACATCCAGGCGATGCGGTCGCTGCCGCAGCTGCTCGCGCAGGCCGTCATCCTGTCGCTCGAGGTCGCGAGCATCACCGCCGCGCTCATCTGGGCCGCACCGTATGCATGGCACATCGTGCTCGCGCTCGCGGCGGTCACGCTGATCGTGCCCCTGGTCGCGCAGAAGCTGCTTTTCGAGCCCGACCTGCGCGTGCAGATGCACTCAGGCGCGCTCAGTGGATTCACCCTGAACGCGCTCGTCGGGCTCACGCCGATCCGGATCCACGGCGCCGAGCGGTCGCTGCGCCGCGCGCAGGAGACCTTGCTCGTCAGCTGGACCAAGGCGCGCTATTGGATCCAGACGCTGTCGGTCGGGTTCGAAGGCGGGCTGATGCTGGGGAGCTACGGCCTCGTCATGCTGCTTGTCTATTCGTACCTCGCGGGCACGGAGCGGGCATCGCTGGTGTTGTTGGTCGTCTATTGGGCGCTGCGATTCCCCATCCTCGGCCAGCGGCTGATGGTGCTGAGCCGCGCGTTCCCGAATGCGATGAACCGGGTTCGCCGGCTCCTCGACATCATCGGCGACATCAAGGAGACGCCGGCCCGGCCCGAGGCGCCAGTGCAGGAGCCTGTCGCGCCCGCGGCCGCCGCGAGCGGCGTTTCGATCGTGATGGAGAAGGTCCGCGTGAAAGGCGGCGGTCACACCATCCTCGACAAGGTTTCCTTGAACATCGCCCCCGGCGAGCACGTGGCCGTGGTCGGTGTCTCTGGAGCAGGCAAGTCGACGCTGGTCGGCCTCTTGCTCGGCTGGCTCCGGCCGGCGCGCGGCGAGATCAAGGTCGACGGGCAGGTGCTCGATCAGGCCGCTGTCGAGCGGCTGCGGCGCACCACGGCCTGGGTGGATCCGGCGATCAGTCTCTGGAACCAGAGCCTCATCGACAACCTCCGGTATGGCAACGATGGCGCGCACGGCTGGGCACTGTCTGGGGCGCTCAAGGGCGCCGAGATGCTCGACATCCTCGAGGCGCTTCCAGACGGGCTGCAGACATCGTTGGGCGAAGGCGGAGGGCTGGTCTCGGGAGGCCAGGGTCAGCGCGTGCGCCTGGCGCGCGCGATGCTTCGCTCCGGCGTGCGCCTGGCCATCCTCGACGAGCCCTTTCGCGGTCTCGATCGCGACCGGCGCGCGCGGCTCCTCGCTGAGTCCCGGCGGCTCTGGGCGGACATCACGCTCCTCTGTGTCACCCACGACGTCGAGCACACCCAGGAGTTCGATCGCGTGCTCGTGGTCGAGAACGGTCGGATCCTCGAGAACGGGCCGCCGAAGGTGCTGCTCGCGAACAAGGAGTCGCGGTACTCCGTGCTCCTTCGCGCCGACCAGGAGAATCGCACGCTGCTCTGGGGCGGTGGGCACTGGCGCCATTGGTGGCTTTCGGGCGGCCAACTGGTGGAGAGGCCGGCGCCGAAGCCCGTGGAGACGCCGGTCGCGGAGCCCGCCGCGGGCGGCTTGGAGCTGGTGGGATGACGCGCTCGAACTCCGACCTGTTGTGGCCGGTCGAGCGACTGCCCGACGCGCTGGAGCAACTGGCGCAGAGGCAAGGCTATGGCAGGGCCGCGGGTGAGATCGCCCCGCCCGCGGCGGCCGTCGAGCCGAGCCGGGTCTGGATGTTCGCGCTCGGAGATCGACTCGGCGTGGAGCTCGAGCCAATCACGCCGCTCTACAGCGAGCTGCCCGACGTCCTCGAACGCGCCGCGCCCTGCATCCTCCAGGTCCGGCGAGACGGCGTCCCGTCCTATCTGGTGCTGCTGGGGATGCGGCGCGGGAAGCTGCGCCTGCTCGCGCGCGACGCCACGGCGGTTTTGGTCCCGACGAAGAGCGCGCTCGCGCTCCTGCGCGAAGAGCAGGAAGCCACCGTCGCCGAGGTGGACCAGCTGCTCGGCGGCGTGGAGATGTCGCCCCGTGCGCGCGAGCACGCCCGCTCCCAGATGCTGTTGCAGCGGCTCGGCCAGGCGCAGCTGCGCACCGGCTGGATCATGCGCCCCAGGCGCACCGCGAGCCGGCGGACGCTGCTCGGCGACATCCCGTCGCTCGTCGCCGGCATCCTCGTGAGCCACACGCTCCTCTCGCTGGTGCTGGCCGCCTCGTTCTGGTTGCTCGGTCGCGCCGCGCTCCAGGCCCACCTCGAGACCGGCTGGTTCCTGGGGTGGATCGCCGTGATCGCGTGCGCGATTCCGCTGCGCATGCTCGAGGTGTGGTGGCAGGGCGTGTTCTCCATCCGGCTCGGAACGCTGCTGAAGCAGCAGCTCCTCGCGGGAACCCTCAAGCTGACCCCCGACGAGGTGCGGCTCGACGGCATCGGCCGCCATTTCGGCCGCGTCGCCGAGGCCGAGGTCGTCGAGCAGCTCGCGGTCGGCGGCGCCCTGCTCGCGGTGTTGTCGCTCGTCGACCTGGTGCTGGCGGGCGTCATCCTCGTGCTCGGGGCGGGAGGGTGGCCCCAGGCGATGGTGCTCGTCCTGTGGGTCGTGGTCGCGTTCGTCCTCGCGCGCCGCCACTACGGCGTCCAGCGGGAGTGGTCGGGCGCGCGCGTCGAGATCACCCACGATCTGCTCGAGCGCATGCTCGGCCACCGAACGCGGCTGGCGCAGCTCCCACTCGAGCGCTGGCATGATGGCGAAGACGTCCGTTTGAGCTCCTACTCCGAGATCTCGAAGGTCATGGATCGCCGGACCATGCAGCTGACCGCGCTCCTGCGCGACGGCTGGTTGGTGCTCGCCCTGCTGACCTTGCTGCCGACGTTCGCCAGCGGTACGGCCAATCCCAGCGCGCTGGCGGTGTCCGTGGGCGGCATCTTGCTCGCGCTGCGAGCCTTCGACGAGGTCTCCGTCTTCTTCCAGCAGGTCTCCCAGGCGGCGGTGTCGTTCGAGCAGATTCGCGACTTGTTGCTCGCGGTGGGCCGCCCCGAGCTCGAATCGAAAGTCCCTCTCGAAATGGAGGGAGGCAAGCCCACCGACGCCGCCGGCGGAAACCTCATCGAGGCGCGGGGCGTGACCTTCCGGCACGACGCGCGCACCCGGCCGGTGCTCGAGAACTGCTCATTCCAGATCGCGCAGGGCGACCGCATCCTGCTGGAGGGCCCATCGGGCGGTGGCAAGTCGACGCTGGTGTCGCTGCTCACGGGCATGAGGACGCCGCAGGGCGGGGTGATGCTGCTGCACGCGTTGGACCGCGCGACGTTCGGCTCCTCGGGCTGGCGCAAGCGCATCACCGCCGCGCCGCAGTTCCACGAGAACCACGTCCTGTCCGGCAGCTTCGCGTACAACCTCCTGCTCGGGCGCGAGTGGCCGACCTCGCCCGAGCTGCGGACCAAGGCCGCCGCGCTGTGCAAGGAGCTCGGGCTGGACGAACTGGTCGCCAAGATGCCCGCCGGCCTCGAAGAGATGATCGGCGAGACCGGCTGGCAACTCTCGCACGGCGAGAAGAGCCGGCTCTACATCGCGCGCACGCTGCTGCAGGGGGTCGAGCTGGTCATCCTCGACGAGAGCTTCGCCTCCCTCGACCCGGAGACCATGCGGGTCGCGCAGCGCTGCGTCCTCAACCACGCGAAAGCCCTCGTGGTCGTCAGTCACCCATGAGCCTTCGACTCACGCTCGCACTCCTCGCGACGACCTGCTCCGGTTGTGGGCTGATCCGTCCCGTCGTCGTCACACCGCCTCAGGCGCCAGGCAGCTACTCGACCTCCGTCGAGCCGAGCACCGAGCCGCCTCCACCGTCCAGCGCACCCGAGGGTGGGGCTCCAAGCCCTCGGCCGCCGAAGGAGGAGGGCGCACCCTCGCGGCCCGCCGAGCACGTCGCCCAGGACGAGGTCTGGTGGTCGGCGTTCGCCGATCCGGCGCTCGACACGGCCATCCAGGAGTGTTTCGCCAACAGCCTGGTCCTGCACGACGTGCGGGATCTGATCTACGAGAACCAGCTCGACCCCAACGTGCCGCAAGGTTGGTGGTACCCGCTCCAGGTCGGCGTCCTCAACCCGGCGGGGCTGAGTCATGTGGTCGCCATCGTTCCGCCCGCGCCGGCAACCCGGGCCAGGTACAGCATCGCCACCGCCGATGTCGGCGTGAGGTACCAGGTCGACCTGTTCGGAAACCTCGCCGCGCAGCGGAGCGCGGGAATGAACTTCGCCGAGCAGCAGCGGCAGCTCACCGAGGCCCGCGTCCAGGACCTCGCGCAGCGGATCGCCCAGGTCTGGTTCGACATCCTCGAGGCCCGCGCGCTCCGGGACCTCACGCTGCGGCAGATCGACTACAACAAGGAGCTGCTGCGGCTGATTCAAGCGCGGTTCGACCAGCAACTCACGCCCCGGCTCGCGGTGCTGCAGCAGGAGCAGTTGCTGCTGAACCTCGAAGCGCAGGTGCCGCTGATCTCCGCCCGGAGCGCGCTCTTGAATTCGGAGCTGAAGGCGCTGCTGGGCCGGGTCCCCAATCCCACGGACGACATCGTTCCCCTCGAGCGACAGCTCCCCGATCTCCCGCCTCCGCCCAGACTCGGAACGCCAGGAGACCTGAACGCGAACACGCCGGAGATGCGGCTCCAGGAGCTGCGCGTCGCCGAGGTCGAGCACCGCATCAACGCGAACCGGGCGAGCTGGCTTCCGACAATCGAACTGGTGGGCAGCGTGGGCGCCGCGAAGGTCGGCCTCTCGGAGCCGGTCCTCCACCAGTCCGTCGTCGGCGTGAACCTGACCTGGGCCTTTTTCGATGGAAGGCGATTCACCGAGCACATGCGCCTGCCGATCCAGCTCCACCGTCGCCACGTCCAATACCAGCTCGCGCTGAACACCGCGATCGGACGGGTGCAGGATGCCGTGGTCCAGGAGGAGACCGGGGCGACGAGCCTGCGCGCCCTGCGCGCGCAGGTCCAGCTCGGGCGGCGGCTCCTGGACGAGGCGAGGCGGCTCTTCGAGCAGGGGCGTTCGGACTACCTGACGGTGCTCTCCGCCCTGACGAACCTGGTCGGGCTGGAGCGCGCGAGTCTGCAAGCACAGCGGCTGCTGCTCAACCATCGCGTCGCGGTCTATCGTTCGCTCGGCGGCACCTGGTCGCGCGACGTCACACTGAATCGGGAGTGAGAAGCCATGGCACAGCTACAAGCGGATGAGATTCTCTACATTCCCCATCGAAGGCGACTCACGCACGACCGGATCGACGCGGGGAATGGCCAGCAGGTCCTGCACCTCTTCTATGGCGAGGTGGAGCTCATCTTCGACGAGCCGGACATCGCGCCCGTGGGCGAGAAGCTGCTCCAGGTCGAGCAATTTCAAGCCTCCGACGCCATGGCGTGGTCGGACGGCGCGCCCCATTCCTGGGACACGATGCGGGACCTGCTCGAGGCATTGATCGAACAGGGGGTGTTGAAGCGGGTCTCGGATGCGCCCACGGGCCGCACCTCGGTGTCCTACCCTGAGCGGTTGGGTGAGGTGCCAGCCGGGCGTGAGCCGCTCACGTTCAGCGCCCACGACAATCGTTGCCCCGTGCTGACCGAACAGGCGTACGGACGGGCGTTGGAGCTGTCGAACCTCGAGGTCGTCGTACCGGTCTACCGCGTGGCGCATCCGGCGGTCGACGGTGACGGCCGGCAAGTGGGCGAGAACAACGTCGGACCGCGCACCTTGTTCCTCGATCTCCCGACCGTGCGCAAGCAGTGCCACTACGCGGGGAGCCGGTACCAGAACGAACTCCCGATGAACGTGACCGCGATGAAGGCCATGGCGCGTCAGTGGCCGGACCTGCTCTCGCTGACCGAGCAGTTCCGCAAGGCCTTCTTCGCGCGCATGCCGCCCCGGACCCCGGGCGTGCTCACCGCGGGCGAACTCCACATGATGGTCGTCTGCACGCTCGCGTCGGTCGGGTACGTGATGGTGCGGGGCAACCAGCCCGTGCCGAACGGAGAGCTCGACAGCGGGCTCGCGGCCATGTTCCGGCTGATCGACGGAGTTCGCCTGGTCACCAACGACCTGGTGCGCGACGCCCCCGAGCAGCCCGTCACCGTGCAAACGATCGTGGACTATGCCGAGCGTCACGCGGTCTTCAATGGTCCGCATGGCGTGTGCGCCGGGCCGCCGGCGCTGATCAATGAATATATGCAGGTGTTGATTGGCGCGGCCCCGGCACCCATTGAGGCCCAGCCCGACATCGCGGCGCGCCTCGGCGATCTCGACGCCGCGATCGATTACGGCCTGCTCGGGCAGCGCGTCGAAGCGGTGGTCCGCTTCCTCGGCGCGACCCAGGGGCTGCTCCACGAACGGCTCCGGGTGGCGTTCGCCGGACACCTCCCGCGCACCGCGCTTCAAGAGTTCGTGGAGGCGCCGATCGATGTCGCGCGTTACCCGTTGCTCCGCGACGACTTCCCACTCGTGGAGACCTACCAGCGAGAGATCAAGCTCAGCCGCTGGTTGTTCGCGCGCATCGGCGAGGCGTTCCCTGGCACGCCACAGGGCACCTCGCTGGACGAGCTGGCGAAGCTGGATCCCGCCGAGCAGGACACGAGCCGGCGGCGACTGGCCGAGCTCTTCGCGCACGGGCTGCCGGGAGATAAGGTCGTGGCGGAGTCCATCCGCGACGAACTCGCCAGCGTCGCTGCTAGCGCGTTCGCCCTTGAGCGCCGGTGCCTGCGCGTCGTCGAGCGCGAGCAAGCGATGCTGAACCAGCGGCTCCGGCGCCCGGATTCCCCCCTGACCGGCATGGACCTGGCTGTGTTCACGCGGCCGCGCAATGGCCCCCCGTTGGCGGAGACCCTCGCGCGCGGCCTGGGCGTCTCGGTCACCAGCGACTCTGCCTCGACCGTGCTGGGCTACGGTGGGAGCAGCCTCACGTTGAAGGACTAGAGGGTTCGATGCATCCAGAGCTTGTCCGCCGCTTCCACGAACCGATTCGCGATGAGGCTGCGCGCCGGTATGGCCTGTCGCCCGAGCAGCTCACCGAGCTCCAGGCCTTCGAGAACTTCGTCTACGAGGCGGAGAACGACGACGGCGAAGGCCTTATCTTGCGCATCTCGCACAGTACGCGGCGAACGATTGACTACACGCAGGGGGAGGTCGAGTTCGTTCGCTATCTGGCCGCCGCGCGCATTCCAGTCGCATCGCCGATCCTCTCCGATTCGGGGCAGTTCGTGGAGCGGATCGAAGATCGCGAGCCCGGCAGCTACTTCGTCGTCACCGCGTTCGAGCGCGCGCCGGGCGTCGTCTTCGACGACGCGCCTCCGCTCAAGGAGCGCTACTGGAAGCCCCCCCTGTTCCGCGACATGGGCCGGCTGTTCGCGCGGCTCCACAACCGCGCAGAGAGCTACGCGCCTTCGAGCCCCAGGCTCAAGCGCCAGGAATGGCATGAGTACGACGTGGTCGACATCGACCGGTTCGCTCCCCCCGAGGAGAAGCTCGTTCGCGAGCGCACCGCGGCGATCATCGCGCGATTGAACCGGCTCCCGCGAACACCGGAGAGCTACGGGCTGATCCACGCCGATCTCCACATGCACAACTTCTGCTTCGCCGAAGGGAAGATCACCGCGTTCGACTTCGACAACTGCGAGTACGCGTGGTTCGTCAAGGACATCGCGGTCCTCCTCTTCTACATCGCGCGAGGCGAGGCTCGAGAGGCGCGCGACGAAGCGGTCGCTGCGTTCCTGGGGCCGTTCCTCGAAGGGTATCGGGAGCTCCGACGGATGGATCGCGAGTGGCTCGCGGCCGTGCCGGACCTGCTCGCGCTCCAGCGCTCGATGAATTACGCGCTGTTCCACCAGTATCGCGACCCGGCCGTGCTCGACGAGAGCACGCTCGACCGGTGGGGGCGGTTCCGGCGCGACATCGAAGCGGACACCCCCGTCCTGCAGATTGATTTCAGCGCATATTGATTTCAGCGCATAACGAGCACCTCTCCATCCTGCTGTGGAAGAAGGACCTGGCCCACCAACTCGCCATCTGGCAGGGCGGCAATCACGACTGGCCCGTGTGGCGGGAGATGATTCAGCAGTACCTGCCCTTGTAGGCACCGGGCCTTGGAGCCCGCTCAGACCTCGAGCGGGCGCAGCGTGCCGGCGCTCACGCGGTGGAAGCGCCAGAGCAGCGCGAAGGCCACCGCGATGAGCCCCGCCGCACATGCCCCACCAGATGCCCACCACGCCCAGCCCCAGCTTGAAGCCCAGCAGCCACGTGAGCGGCAGGCCGATGGCGTAGTGCCCCACCATGTTGGCCAGGAAGGTGAAGCGGGTGTCTCCTGCGCCGCGCAGCACGCCCGCGCCCATAATGACCCCATGGGCGTCTCAGCCGGAGGACCCCAGAATCGCCCGAGTGCCGCCCCCCCGAGAGTGAGGCTGCGCGCGCGGCGTTGTGTTTGGGGCTGAAGCCTGACGATGATGGCGGAGCCGGGCGGGGGTAAAGCCCGTCCGAGTCTACCTCTCGCGCTCCGTTGCCGGCGGGGATGGGGCGAAGTGGGCGGAGACACATTCCTCGCGCGCATACTGAACCCGCGTCACGAACTCCCGAGATTCATCCGAGGACGCTTTGGCCTTCTTGATTTCGTCAGGAGCGGCAACCATCACGCTCACGTACTGTGGGAATGTTGCGGACCACGGTCTCCGCTCACGGAGGCATCGACAGAACGCAGGGTGGCCGACCGTCTTGAGGCACTCGTAAAAGAAATCATCGCCGAAGGCCTTCAACTTGCCTTCGAGTTCGCTCGTTTTCGCCAGAATGCTCTGGAGCTCGCGCATCTCCTCGATGTCTTCCGCCGTCGGCGTTTGCTTGGCTGCGTTCGCTTTCCTGGGAACGCGCGGTGTCGTTGGTGGCTCGGCGGGAGTGGCAATGGAGGCTGCGAGGAGGACCCCGAGGGCAGGGAGGCGCATGTCGTCAGCCTCTCTTGCCGCGAAGACGATGGTCAAATCGCCGCTGGTAAGCAGGCGGAGGTGCTCGGCCCCACCGGCAGCACGCTGGTCACATTCCTTTCCGGGCTCATCAAGGGAGTGCTGGACCGCGTCAGGGCATGCGCGTCGCTGGCCAAGGGGACGGTGCTGGAAGTCGGCCAGTCCGTGGGCTCCATCGTCCGGGCGGTCGGTCTGGCCACTGCGGTGGCGGCGGTCCTTCAGACGCCCCGCGGATAGCTGTCGCCGCGGGGCCTTCCCGGGTACTGACGGATGTGCCCATGGGCCAGGGCTACATCGAGGCCCAGGCCGCGCGTCCACGCTGACGAGCGTCGCGGTAGGGCTGGATGGAGGGAGCAACCTCGCCCTCTTTGCGCTCGCGCAGTGGACGCCACGTGAGTCCTATGCTGGCGTCGGAGCCCGGCTCACGTTCGGGCTGTAGAGGTACGGCCCGCTCCCGTGTCTTCGTGGCAAGCCGTTCCCGACATTGGGTGTGCAGGGATGATTACGGCAGCACCCTACTGGTCCAAGCATTGCGGTGGTTTTCACCACGCCATGCCTTTCCCTTCGCAGAGTCGGATGCACGGATTCGAAACACGATGCGCCGAGAATGTGCCTTCTCTGGTACGTCGACAACCGTGAACGAGAGGACCGTCCCGCCAAAGTATGAGGGACTGGCCTTTTTCTCGTGAAGGTAGAGCGTTCCCCCCACAAGTTGCGCCGCCTCAGAGGGAGAGACGTCCCAGGTGCCGGAGTCGTAGATTCCGGCACCGATGTGGTGCAGGTTGAGGCTACGACTGCATTTGAAGTGAATGCTTGCCATGGGGCTCCTTGGATTCCCACTTCTGTCGCTGTCGAACGCTCCAGCATCCTGACCTGCCTGGATCCTTCGGACCACTGATTACGAGAGAGGTGCCGGCTGGGAAGGGTTGGGTACCACTGCTTCGCACTGCCGTCGAAATTCCAGAGGCGTGAGGTAGCCGAGGCTCGAGTGTGGCCCGACCAGATTGTAGTGCTGCCGCCACGCCTCGATGACAACCTTCGCCTCTACCCTGGAACGGAACCATTCCATGCTGAGGCACTCGTCGCGAAAGCGTCCGTTGAAACTCTCGTCGGTGCCGTTCTGCCAGGGCTTGCCCGGTGCGATGTGCGCCAGCTCGATGCGAGCCTCCGCGGCCCACCGCTGGATGGCCGAGGCGACGAACTCCGACCCGTTGTCACTGCGCATGTGCCTGGGCGCCCCTCTTTGACTCACCAGCTTCGACAGCACCTCGACTACCCGTCCGGAGCGGATGGCGCCCGCGACGTCGGTGGCAAGGCACTCGCGCGTCCACTCGTCCACCAGCGTGAGGCATTTGAGCTGCTGTCCGTTGGCGCAGCCATCGAAAACGAAGTCGTTGGCCCAGACCTGGTTGGGCCCCGTCGCAGGCAACGGACGCGGGCGGCTGGCCGCCACTCGCCGCCTGGGCCGTTTGCGCGGCACCTGCAGGCCCTCCTTGCGCCAGAGCCGATATGCCCTGTCTGGGCACATGCGGTGACCGTCCCGTCCCAAGAAGATGCGGATGCGACGGTAGCTGCACCTCGGGTACTGCAGGGCGAGCTCGCGCATCCGCTCCACGACAGACTTCTCCCGCAGTGCCTTCTGCGACACGTACCCCAAGGCAGAGCGCGCCACCCGCAACAGCCGGCATGCTCGCCGGGTGGACAGCCCCCGGGTGCGGGCATACTCCACCTGCTGTCTTCGCGCGGGGGCGCTCACCATTTTTTTGCTTGGATTTCCTTCAACAACTCGATGTCCAAGTCCCGCTCAGCCAGCAGCTTCTTCAACCGCGCATTCTCCGCCTCCAGCTGCTTCAGCCTCTTCGTGTCGTTGGCGTCCATGCCCCCGAAGCGCTTGCGCCACGCGTAGACCATGGGCTCGCTCACTCCATGCTTCTTCGCGGTCTCCGGCACGGACGACCGCTTCGCCTCTCGCAGAATGGCGACCATCTGCTCTTCGCTGAACCGACTCTTCTTCACTGCCTGCCACTGTGGTGTCCGGAGACGACATCCTCTCAAGCTTCAGCTGGTCCGAAAACCGCAGGGCATGTCAGCGGCAACTCCAGCACGCCCGCACCGAGCCTTCCGGACCTGGGGTTCGAGTATGGCGTCTTCGCGGCGCAGGACTTCACCTTCGGCACGGCGAAGGGACAGATCTTCACCGACGACGAGGACACCGGGAACGAGAATGGCTACGGCGTGTCGTCTCAGTATCGACACCTGGCCCTGGCCATGGTCTCGGAGGGAGAGAACACGTACATGAAGGTGGCCCGTGTCGGCGCCATCTCCTGCGGCGACAACGTCTGCAACGGATTCGAGGGCGAGCTGACGTGCCCCGCGGACTGCACCCGGTGCGGAGATGCCTCCTGCGGCCCACTCGAGAACCCGACCTCGTGCCCCGACGGGGCCGCCCGAAAGAAGCTCCCTGCCGGAGGACAGGCCGCTTGAGCCCCCTTGGGGCACACGCCTGCCCAGGCCGTGCTCCCATCAGGTGCGTGGCGGGAGCCTGGGCCTGTTGGCTGTCTTGAGCCTCAACACCACACGGCCTGGGGTGGCCCTCGTGCAGGAGCCAACCTCGCACATGCCGTGGGCAAGCCCAGGTGCTCCAGAATCGCCCGCACCCCGGGGGGCCCCCTTCACGTACGCCAAGACCCTTAAGCCTCCCTCCACACCTCACGCAGGCGAACCTGTCGAAGTCGAACGTCCTCCTACAGGACAACCGGAGTCATCGCCGTCACCCTTGGACATATCGCACGCGAGCAGCGTGGGCCTGTCTAGCGACGTCCATCGGAGCGCGGACCCAGTCCGACTTCCGCCCACTACTTCCAGTTGGTGGTAGTACACTTCCCAGCACTATCAGTAGGGTCAGTGCTGTTCTTGATCGGCCACCACGAAGCGCGTATTCGACCAACTCAAGAAGTGAGCGGGGACTCGACTCAAGACAGCGGGCAAGACCAGATGTCGGGCTGATCTCGCAGGATCAAGAACTTCGCCTGCGCTCCCGCAGGCAGGTCAAAGACCAACGGGTGTCTCGCCCTCTGCGGTGGACGAGGCAGGCAACATCGTCTGCATTATTAGCATCCCGTCCCCGCTGGATTGTGGCTTCGGGGAGATCGTGTAGATTACAGCTGGCGAGGCCGCCGAACGCGCGGCGGCAAAGCGCACCTTTGTGCACATGTTCGCAACGGCCTGTTATTGCTGGTCTTCACACAGACCCGCAGAGCGCCGCAGTATACGTCCGGCACTGATTCAACTGGAGGCTAGGGCACATCCTAAATCGTTTGGCGCCAGCCCCAAAAAGAAGGGGTGCCCACCGCCAAGTAGGCACCCCTTGCAGGAACGCTTTGGCGGCCCTGCCTCGAAATCTGGTTTGGTACTTAGGAGTACATGGGCACTGTCTGAGCGATTCGTTATCTGATTCCGTAGATGGTAGCGATCCCCGCGTAGGTATCTATATCCATTCTATATCCATATTGAATTAGTTCCACAACCGGGGTCTCGATCCGTGCAATCGACTGCACACGAACCAGCTTCCAGTCCGTCACTCAGAAAAGGAGGGAACATGCACACCTAGACCCACACATGCCACGTCCTACATGTCGCGCCAACGGCATTCGATGTGGACCGCAGCAAACCGCAGCCTCGACCAATCCGCCCGACGACCGTCAGCAGTGGCTAGTTGCAGGAGACCTTTGGCGGCCATGCCTCGAAATCAAGGCCAAGGGTCTCATTTTGTCAGTGACGCTTTAAGTGACTTGAAATGAGATCAGATGAAACCCATACTTGCAGTGTTGCGAATGTTGAAATCGCTGAATCCGAGCCAAGCCGTCACGGTCATCGCGATCATGTCGTTCTGGCTTATGGCATCAATGATCTGGCGGGTTTGGACGCGCCAGTTCCCAGACCAGGATGAGGTTCCGGTTCCCGCCCCAGCCGTCAATCGTGGCGAGGTCGAAGCCGGCGGTAGATAGCCATCCGTCCACCCTCGCGGTCTGAGGCCCGCTCCAGTGAATTGGAGCGGGTCCTCGTTTCTCTCGTCCGGCGATGCCAAGCCATCACCGGAGTCGCCCGGCACCCGGGAAGCCGCCGTACGGGAGCACTGCGGTGGCTCCGAACCGAGCCTTGCAACTCGTGAGTCGCTTCCCGCACCGGCGCATAAGAGGGAAGGGGGCGCTGTTGAGGGGGAGGGAGGGTGCAGAGGGGCGGAAGAGGGCCGCAGACGGGGCTGCCCGAGAGAAGCTCCCTGCCGGTGGACAGGCCGCTTGAGCCCCCCTGGGGCACACGCCTGCCCAGGCCGCGCGCCCATCAGGTGCGTGGCGGGAGCCTGGGCCTGTTGGCGCCTCTTGAGCCTCAACACCACACGGCCTGGGGCGGCCCTCGTGCCGACGAGGGTGTGGTAGACCGTGCCAGCGAAGTCCTGGGCCATCCACGCGGGCGCGGTTGCGTCATTGTCCAGGCGCTTCTCGGCGAAGGGGAGGAACAGGTCCACCTGGATGCCGGCGGACTTCGCGCCCGACAGGCACTCCTGGTTCATCCCGATGGCACAGCACGAAAGCTCGAGGAGCTCCTGGTGCATGAAGTCCACTCCGCCGCGCTCGTCGTTGTAGTTCCACAGCTTCGGCCGGACGCCGACGGAGAACGCGCGGGAGAACCGCTTCTCGCGCGTGTAGAGGGCGCCCACCATGGCGCCAAAGGGATTGACCTCCCTGGGCGCGAACTCGACGGTTGGCGCGACGAGCTGCTGCATGCCCGTCTCCGTCGTGCGCACGACGGGGGCACCGATGGTGCCGATGGGCGGGCTCCACATGTCGTGGCACCACAGCAGCACCGGGGTCTTTAGGAAGTTGACGAGGTCCCACCCGCCCTGGGACACGGTGTCGTCGGCACGGCCCACGGTGGACATGGACATGATGACGTCGTGGAGGACTCCGCCCTCGACGCGCGGGTGCGGCACCTCTCCAACGTCGCGGGCCACGAGGGCGGCTCGTGGGTTGAAGTCCTTCGCCTTGGAAAGCTGGGCGAACTCCAGCGGGGTCAGCAGTCGGGCGCGCTTGTCACTCACACCGCCGACGCTGCTGGGCCCTTCTGAAACGAATCAAGAGGGGGGCGTCAGTCGATCTCGTCGTCTCCATCAACCTCTTCCGAGCGGATGGAGTAGGTCTCGCCGCTGAGCAGGATGAACCGCTCCAAAATGCCTGATGCGACTTTTGTGACACACTTAAGGAAGAGTGCCTTCGCGTCCTTGGTCGACATCGCGTCGATTGCGAGCGTCGTATTGGGCAACTGGCGATTCTTGCCAGAGGGGGCATTGATGTAGTCCCTGAACCCATTCTCCAGCAGGGTATTCTTTACGGCCGAGTGGTGCGGCTTCTTCACATCGTACGTCACGATGTACTGCGGCATGCGGTCCTCCCCGTTAGGGCAACTACCAGGCGCCTGGGTGCCCGGCGGAAGCAACGGTAGGCGCTGGCGAGAGGGGTGTCATGCGCTGTTGTTCCTTCGCCTGGACATCGTCGGTCAGTGTCGGCCGCGCTCCCACAACCCATTCCGCGTCGGTTTCGGGAACGGCCACCCGGGTGGGTGAGTGGCCACTCTCGATGGACCGCGCCTGACGTCACCCCTGCGTCAGGGGTACGCTTCTCCGTCAATTGAGTACTGGGTCGCCTCGACTGCAACAACTCGCTCGACCACGACTCCGGTTGCCGCGCTTACGGCGAGCGTCTTGAACTTCGTGAGGGCCTCCTTGGGCGATGCGGCGTTTACAGCCAGCGTCGTGTCCGGGAGCTGTCGGTGCCCGGAGGGGGCAACTGGAATGAGGTTCCCGAATCCATTCGCCTGAAGCTTCGCCTTCACCGCGCCCTGGTGCGGCGTGTTGACGTCGTACGCCACGATATACATCGTCATTCTTCGTCCTCCCCCCAGAGGGGTTCTTGGCCGACGCAGAGGTGCGCCGTGCTCCTTCCATAAGTATGTGCATGCGAATTCTTCGTAAATTAGTCTGGATTTATTTCCGCATTTCCTGGTGGCGGAGATGGGATGACGGGCCGCCCACTCGGAATGGCTAGCGGAGCTTGTCGCCCATCACGAACGCCCCTCAGGCGGAAATGACGGCAAGCCGCGTGATGACGCTGTTCCCCCTGGAATCCCAACTACAGCAGACGCCACAAACTTCGCGGCAGCCTGCGGCGCGGAGTCAGCGCGAAATCTGACCGTTGTGTTTGGGAGGTTGACCGGCTCGTCCAGTGGATTCCTTGCGAAGGTGAAGAATTCGCGCGCCCTCAAGTTCTCCAGAATCTGCACGTGGTGCGGCTTCTCTGCATCATCGGTCACGATGAACTCCGCCATCCTGGCAATCCCCCATGAGTCGTTGCCCGGCGCTCGATGCACCGGCTGGGAATGAAGTTACTCGGCGGCGCGGCACGGGTCCGGCGCTGGTCGCCTTGCTCTCGGAGCAATGTCGGCAGATCTCCCACAACCCATTCAGCGTCGGTTTCGGGAACGGCCAAGCGGGTGAGTGCGTGGCCGCCCTCGACGACCTTGCCTCACCCCTCTGCGTGACTGTCACGCGTCAATGCAACCACCACGTAACGCTCGACCACGGGTCCGGTACTTCGAGGCAGGACTCCAGCAGCCGCCACCGCCTTGAATTTTGCCGCAGCTTCCTTAGCGTTTGCCGCGTCGACGAGCAGTGTCGTCGACGGAAGCTGCACAACCTCCTTCGTCACCAACAGCGTCTTGTCGGTGAAGCCGCTCGCCATCAGGTTCTTCTTCACCTGAGACTGGTACGGAGTCTTCACGTCGTATGTCACGAGATACCATGCCATCTTCGTCCTCCCCCCAAGGGGTGACGTCCCGAGCACTCCATGCGCCGGGCGTGGCAAACAGATACGCCGCAGCAATTTCTCGGTAAAGAACTGGGGATTTAATTCAGCCCGTGGCGTGTCGTGGCGATTCGTCTATCTCCCCACCCCGCGCCTTTCCCCTCCTCTCAAGTGACGTGCGCTTGGGCTCGTCTCCAGCGCGCCGGTGCCTGCCTATACCAAGACGGGTGATCGACGAACTGAACGCGTCGGCGGCGCTCATCGGAGCATGAACTGGACTCCACGCCGCTCGTTCTCCAGGCACTTCGCACGATGTGCGCTTGGTCCCTGCGCTCCGCAGTGCTGGCAGAACGCTCCCCGTGCCAACGGTGGGCGGTTGAGAGCGACGAGCCCGCCCGGGTTGAGGCACGGCACGTCGAGTCGTTCCGCTGCCTCCCATGCCAGCCCCTCCGCCACGATGAGCCCGGGGCGGGGAGGCAGGGGCAGCAGCGCACTCAGCGCGCGCAGGAGCCGCTTCACGCCGCCTTCTCCAGCGCCGCCAGCACAGCTGCGCGCTGCGCCCGGAAGCCCGCCTTGAGCGCCTCCTCCAGCGCGTCCTCCCAGGGCACCAGCGCCTCGTCGAACGCCTTCCAGCGGGCCACCTTGGCCTCCTCCGTGCGGGCGCGGCGAACGGCCCTGTCCGGGTCCGCCACTTTGGGCAGGCCCGTGCACCGGCAGTTGATGTCCTCCTCGGCTACACCGAAGCCGCCGGGGTGCTGGGCCTTGCGTCCGGCGCTGGTGGTGAAGGGCTCGCCCAGCCCCACCTACTGACCGTCCAGCTTGCGGTGCGCGTCCCGGGTGTTGGCGTCACGCACCGACAGCCACTTCTTGCCCTCTACCACGCCGGACTGGCGCCACGCCTCCACGTTGGCGGAGTTGCTCAGCCCCACTACCTCCGTCCGGGCGATGCGCCGGGAGCGGTAGCCCTCGGCGTCCTCGAAGACGTCCTCCACCCGGTTGGAGAGCTCACGCACGCCCTCGCCTGCGGCGGCGCCTGCAGCCAGCTCCGCTCGCAGAGCCTGGGCCGTCGTCTGCGCATAAGAGGGGAGGGGGCGCTGTTGAGGGGGAGGGAGGGTGCAGAGGGGCGGAAGAGGGCCGCAGACGGGGCCGCCCGAGAGAAGCTCCCTGCCGGTGGACAGGCCGCTTGAGCCCCCTTGGGGCACACGCCTGCCCAGGCCGCGCGCCCATCAGGTGCGTGGCGGGAGCCTGGGCCTGTTTGCGCCTCTTGAGCCTCAACACCACACGGCCTGGGGGGGCCCACGTGCCGCGGCCAACCTCGCACATGTCGTGGGCAAGCCCAGCTGGCCCGTCAGCAGCTCCAGCTCCAGCGCGAAGAGGCCGGAGCGGTGGTCCTCCTCAGCAGCCCTGTCCAATCCAATCGCGGCGTGCGCTCCTTCGTCGACTCCACCGTCGCAGCCAGGGCCGGGCTCTCTTCCTCCAGCCCCGGCTCCGCCTCCGCTTGAGGGAGGCAGATGCACTGAGAGCGCGTGGGCGTCGTCTGCAAGGAATGCCGTTCCGTGGTGGTGCGTACGCTCTCCGCGCCCTCGCGTGACGCCGGGATGCACGGCCGGGCAGGCGCTTTCCGCCTGTGCAGCCGAGCACTCCACCCCGTGTAGCGGGCTGCACACCCGGCGGGGGCGCGGGGCGGCGGCCGGGCCCATCTCCTCGGAAGGAGGGGGCTTCCCGGCTGGCCCTGTTGGTGCATTGCTGACACTTCATGTGCCGGGAACGCGCCGCCCCCCCTTTTGACGGCCTTCGCGCCGCCCAGCCCAGCGAGCACACCCGCTGGCTGGCGGAGCCCGATGAGCCCGCGCTGCGCGAGCTGCTCCACGCGCGCTACGCCGGGAGCTACTCCTACCGCTTCCTCCATGAGCCTGGAGGGGCCTCGCGGCTCTGGAGGGCCGGCGTCCTGCTCAGCCTGGGGGAGTTCGACGCCCAGGGCACGCTCCTCTGGCACACGGGGCTGTGGTGCACGCCGGGGCGGGACTCCCTGGACTCGGGGCTCTCCATGGCCCTGCCCATCCGGCGCACCGCCATGGACCGCTCCGAGCACGAGCGGCTGTGGAGCCACCTCCTGGAGCTGCTCAAGGCGCGCGTGGGCTTCCTGCACCAGCAGACGTCCACGCTGCACCTCATGGCGCAGCGCTACGCGTCGCGCTTCATGCGGGCCGTGCCGGTGGGCCTCATCGTCGACTACACCGAGGGGGAGAGGCTGGTGGGGGTGGAGGGCTCGGGCCTGCCGATGCAGGCGCTGGCGATGACGACGGTGCTCGCGCCGCTGCCTCCGCGTCGGCGCTTCCTGCCCGCGGGGCCGTGGGGGGAGTGGCTCGCGTCCATCCTCGCCGCCTCGGGTCTGCCGGGGACGGTGGAGCTGACGCCGCTTGCGCGCCGCCCTCGCGCTGGGGGCCTCGTGCCGCGCCCGCTCGACTGGAACGAGTCCCTGCGGCTCGAACGGCGGGAGCTGGTGGGGCCCGCCTTGGAAGGGCAGGGGGCCACGGCGCTCCCGTCCTCGCGGGCGCGCGTGGACCTCGTCCACCTGTCCATGGGCGAGCCCCAGCGGGTGGCCGAGGCCACGCCCGTGCTCCTCGCGGCGGGCTACCTGCCGACGGGCCTCCGCCCGCGCCTGGACGCGCCCGACGACATCGTCTTCCAGCACCTGCCGGCGCCGGAGCGGGCGCGCGAGGCGGTGGGGCGGGCTCGGGTGGACGGCGAGGCGGCCCGGGCCCTGTGGAGCGGATGGGTGGAGCGATGCGCGCGAACTTCGTAGACACGCTCCTCGCGCGGCTGGACGGCGAGGTGGCCACGATCTGGGCCACGGTGCTGCTGCGCATCGACGCGCGGCCCGATGTGGCGCGGCTGCGCGGGGCCTTGCGCGCCCTGGTGCGCGAGAGCGAGCGCCTCAACGTGGCCTGGGACGACGGGCGCGGTGCGTGGGTGCCCGCGCCGCGCACGGACGAGGCGGTGGACGCGGCCCTGCTCGAAGGCGCCGAGCCGCTGGACGAGCCAGAGGCGGTGACGCGGGTCATCAACACCCGGGTGGACCTCGCGAGGGACGTGCCGCTGCGGCTGCACCTCCACCCCCTGGCCGATGGCGCGCCGGGCCCGTGGCTGCTCGCCATCCAGCTCCACCACGCGATTGGGGACGCCAAGGCGCTCGCCCACCTGCTGGAGCGGCTCTGGCTGCACTGCGCGGGGCGCGCGTCGGAGTCGCCCCCGCTGGGCCCCTCGACGCTGACGGATGGCAAGGTGCTGCTCGCGGCGCTGCGCGGGCCGGGCAGGGTGCTGGGCCTCGCGAGCCCCCGCCGCCGGCTCCTCGCGCCGCGGGGCCTGGGCCTGCGCCGCAGTGGAGACACCGCGGGCGGCTCGTTGATGGCGACGGCGCGCCTGACACTCCCGGCTGGCCGCACGGACGTCCAGGCCTCGGAGGTCTTCTTCGCCGCGCTGCTGGCGGGCGTCGCGCTGCGCGAGCCCACGAAGGACGGGCTCATCCGCCTGCGGGTGCCGGTGGACCTGCGGCGCATGCTGGGGCTGGGGCGGATGCTGGGCAACGGCTGCTCGACGGTGCCGCTGGAGTTTCCCCTGCGGGAGGTCCGCGCCCGGCTGGAGGACGCGCCCGCCCTGGCGGCGCTGGTGCGCGAGGCGCTGCGGCGCGTGCTCGACGAGGGCGTGCACTGGACGACGGCGCTGGAGTGCATGGCGGTGGCGCGGCTCGCCCCGGGGCCCGTATTGCGGCGCAACGCGCGCCCCGGGCTGGTGGCCGAGCCCCGCACCAACACGCTGGTGGCGACCTACCTGGGGCGGCTCGACAAGCACTTCGTGGACGCGCCCTTCCGCATCCATTCCATGCGCAGCCACACGGCCACCTGGGGCGCGACGGGCCTGGCCTTTGGCGACACGCTCAACATCAACACGGCGACGTTCGAGGGACTGTGGACCCGGGGCGAGCTGCGCGACTTCACCGAGCAGCTCGCGGGCTGGGCGTCCTCGGGCTTCGGCCTTCCGGCGGAGGTGGTGGGACCATGAAGGGGCTTCGCGACGCGCCCGCGCTCTACCTGGGCTTCATCTCGCTGCACCTGCTGCTGGGGCACCTGGGCGCAAGCCTCGTCTACCGCCTGCGCTTCGGCCGCAGCCCGCTGGCCTACCGGAGCACCGGGGCCGACTCCGCCCACACGCGCCTCACGCGGCGCATCAGCGGCGCCTCACTGGTGTGGGCGGGCTCGGTGGTGGCGGCGGCGCTCTGGCCGCGCTGGTCCGAGCTGCCCTGGGGCCGGCCCCTGCTGGCCCTTCCGCCGGAGGTGGGCTGGGCGCTGGGCGTGCTCGGGCTGGTGGGCATGCTGGCGGCGCAGTACGGCATGGGCGCGACGTTCCGCATCGGCGTGGACGCGGGGGAGGCCCCGCCCGTGCTGCACGAGAGAGGACTCCACCGCTCCTCGCGCAACCCCATCTACGTCTTCTCCTACCTGTACCTCGTGGGCGCCTCGCTCTGGGCTCCGTCGCTGGTGACGCTCGGGGCGTGCGCGGTGCTGGGGGGGCTGTTCCACGGGCTGGTGCTCCAGGAGGAGCGCTACCTCTCCGCCCGCCTCGGCGAGGCCTACGCGCGCTACCGCCAGCGCGTCCCCCGCTACCTCTAAAGGCCCCATGCAGCCCGCCCTCGCCCCCGTCTCAACTTCACCCGCTGCCCCCGCCGGGCCGGGCCCCTCTCGCGACGAGTTGGTGGAGCTCTTGCGCATCCGCCCCGCGCGGGCCCTGGGCATGGCGGCCCTCCACCTGGGCGTGTGGGGGCTGGCAGGCGTGGGGCTCGCGCACGTCAGCGGCTTCTGGCTGAAGCTGCCCCTGTGGCTGCTGGCGGCCCAGGGCGTCATGGGGCTCATCCAGCTGGACCACGACGCGTGGCACGACACCCTCTTCCCGCGGCCCTGGCAGAACCGCCTCTTCGGCAACGGGCTCAGCCTGCTCGTGGGCATCGCCTACGAGCCGATGCGGCACGACCACCTCGCGCACCACCGCTGGAACCGCACCGAGAAGGACCCTGACGCCTACAACGCCGGCCGCCGCTCGCCCGGGCTGTGGGCACTCTTCTACGCCACCGTGCTGCTGGGCCTGCCGCTCAGCCTCGTCTACTTCAACGTCCTCTACCCGGTGCAGCACTTCGACGCCGCCCGCCTGCGCCGCCATGCGCTGGTGCTGCTCGGCTACGGGGCCTTCTACGCGCTGCTCTTCTGGCTCCTGGCGGGCCACGGGCTCCTCGGGGGCGCGGTGGAGTGCTGGCTGCTGCCGGTGCTCTTCGCCAGCCCCCTCAACGGGCTCAAGTCCATCTCCGACCACCACGCCAACGTCTGGCGCGGCGACCGCTTCCACACCGCGACGACGGTGCGCGGCACCCGGCTCGTCACCTTCCTGTGGAACGGCCTCAACCACCACCTGGACCACCACCTCTACCCGCGGGTGCCCGGCTACAACCTCGCGCGGCTGCACGCGCGCCTGCGCCCGGAGTTGCTCGCGCGCGGGGCCCCCGTCTTCGACAGCTACCTCCACGTCATGTGGCGGGCCCTCCTGGCCGGCCCCATGGTGGTGGAGGAGGACGTGCGACTCGTCACCCTGGAGCGAAAGCGCCCATGAACGCCCTGCGCCGGCTGTACGCGGACATCCGCTACGAGGACGGCCGCTGGCCGCTGTCCCGGTGGGACCTCAACCTGCGCTACCTCACCAAGAGCCTCCTGCACCTGCCGGAGCCGCGCTCGGCCGAAACCGGGGAGCACTTCGCGCGAGTCTCCCGGCACCTCGCCTCGGGGAGCTGGCGGCACGCGGGGGCGCCGGAGCTCCGGCTGAGCGCCGTGGGCGACATGATGTGGATTCGCAGCGGCTTCCACCGCGCCCTGTCTCCCGGCGTCCGGGAGGTGATGGCGGGGGACGCGGTGGCCTTCGCGAATCTAGAGACGCCGGTGGACCCGGCGCGGCCCGTGCCCCGGCTCGTCTACGAGACGCTCCACTACAACGCCCCGCCGGACTACCTCGCGGCCTGGGAGGGCACGGCGCGCCACCGCGTCTTCTCCCTCTGCAACAACCACGCGCTCGACCAGGGCGCCGAAGGGCTTTCGCGGACCCGGGGGACGGTGCTGGCCTCCTCCCAGCACCGCTGCGTGGGAGGCCCCCAGCCGGAGGACGCGGTGGCCGCCCTGGAGGTGGACGGGGTGCGGATGGGCATCGCCGCCGTGACGTATGACATCAACCACCTGGTGGGGGCGCCGCCCGCCGGGGTGCCGGTGACGCGGCTGGGCAGCCCCCTCCACGCGCCGGACTGGGCGCGGCTGGGCGCGCTCATCGACGCCGCTCGCGCGGTGGGGCCGGACCTGGTGGTGCTGATGCCGCACTGGGGCTTCGAGTACGAGTACTGGCCCGAGGCCCTCCAGCGCGAGCACGCCTGGCGGCTCATCGAGCGCGGGGCGGACCTCGTCCTGGGCTCCTCGCCGCATGTCCTCCAGCCGGTGGAGTGGGTGTCCATCGATGGCGCGGACGCCACGTGCCCCACGCAGGTGCGCCGGGGAGGGCCCGCGCGGATGGGGCTCATCGCGTACTCGCTGGGCAACTTCCTGAGCATCATGCCCACGCTGGCGTGCCAGACGGGGGCCGTGCTGAAGCTCGCGCTCGCCCGGGACGCGCGCGGCGTGCTCCAGCCGGTGGATTTGCGCGCGGTGCCCACCGCCTGTGGACGGGGACTCGGAGGGGAGGGGTTCCTCGACGCGGGCGTGGTGCGCCTGGACGAGCTGCCCCGTGAGCGGGCGGCGCCGCACCTCGCGCATGCCCGGCGGACGTTGGGCGCGCTGCTTTCGGACCGGAGGGACTGAGGATGTCGTCGATTGAGGAGCAGTTGGAGGCGCTCACCGTCGGGATGGCGCGGCAGGTCGCGAGCTGGCTGCCGGCGGTGACGCCAGAGCGCTACGTGGCGTTCCTCGACATGATGTACCACTACACGCGGCGCAGCGGAGACCGGCTGCGGCTCGCGGCCGAGCGCGCCACGCTCCCCGAGCTGAAGGCCTTCTTCGCGGAGCTGGCGGGGGACGAGCAGTCGCACTACCTGCTGGCCAAGGCGGACCTCGCGGCCTTCGGGCGCGAGCCCTCGTCCGACACGCCTCGCGAGGTGGCCGACTTCCACGCCTTCTGGGAGGAAATCGGGCCGGAGCGGCAGCTCGCCTTCCTGGGCGCGTTGCGCGTGCTGGAGGGCGTGGCGCGGCACCTGGGAGGCGAGGCCCGCCAGGGGCTGGGGCGGCTCGGGCTGGAGCGGACGAAGACGCGCTTCATCCTCGTCCACCTCGACGTGGACCTGGAGCACGGCGCGCGGGCCCAGGCGCTCTGCGCGGCGCTGGGGGCCGGGCACCCGGAGCCGCTGCTCGAAGGGGCCCGGCGGGCCGCCGACTTCTGGGTGGCCATTCACCGCGCGGCGCTGGCCGGCGAGGCGCGGCCCTGAGCGGGCGCCCCAGCGTACGGAGAGGACGAAAGCGTCCCTCTCCGTCTGAACCTCACGTACCTGCGTCACGACCGTCGGCGTCCAAGAAGTTCAAGGATCCTGTCCCACGTTCGCGGATCGTGCTCTTCACGAGGTGGCAGTTTGGCGAGCGCGGTTTCGTTGTACTCATCAACCGCCTGCGGATCCGCCCCCTCCGCCATCAAAAGCTCGATGATGGGAACGTTGAACTTACGAGCGGCCATGCCGAGCGGCGTCAATCCGCGAAGTCCTCCCCACTCGTCCATCGTTCGTCCAGCACCATGGCGCAGGAGCAGCGCGGTGAGCTCCGGATGTTCATGTTCTACGGCCAGTTGCAAAGGTGACTCATGCGTTGATCTGCGGACGTTCGGATCCGCGCCTGCTTCGAGAAGCACCCGTGCGACCTCCAGCTCCGGAGGTTCCATGGCGCTGAGGAGCGGCGTCTCGTGATGATGGGCATCCCATTCGTTGACGTCCGCACCGTGCTCGATCAACAGCTTGATGAAGGCAATCGTTCCCCCAACGCCCATCTGGCCGATGGCGACATGCAGGGGTCGCCAGCCATCTTCCCTGGGCAGGTTGGGGTCTGCACCGCGAACCAGCAGCGCACGAACACGCTCCAGATCATGCTGGACGATGGCCTCGAACAATTCGGATGACAGCATTCGGGTTGGCAATGCTCGCCTGGGTGGCGGAAAGGGACTCGTGCATCGACGGGCGGTTTTGTAACGACTCTCCTCCGCGCTGTCGACACCCTCCTTGTTGGGGCACCACCTCCGGCCCCTGTGCCCCCTGCCTCGATGCGGCGAGGGTCTCGACGGGGCACCCGCCTGCCCAGGCCGCGCCCCCATCAGGTGTGTGGCGGGAGCCTGGGCCTGTTGGCGCCTCTTGAGCCTCAACGAGGGCGATCGTCTCCCAATCGCCGCTACCGCCGCCCTGGCGGGCCGCATCATGGGGTCCTTCATTGGGTATGAGCTGTCTCATGCCGCCAATAGCGCGACACCAGCGCCGTCGGAGGTCAGCGTGCTTCCGTCGGTGGCGGTGTCTCAGGGTGGAATGGCGTTGGGGCTGGGGAGCCGCTTCTGAGCTCCTGACGTGACGAGCCGCCGCTCGTGATTCAACGCGGCACCGAGCTGTCCTCCAGGCTCGGGCCGTGGTGCGGTGCGTCGACCTGGTGTGTGTGGATGTCGCCGTTGGCAGGTGGGACGGAGTCGTCACCTGAGATGCGGAACAGAGGACCTGGACGACCTGCTATGCTTTGAGGCGCTTCAGCCGTGAGCGAGTTGGAAGCCGCTGTCATACCAACCTGGGAGGGGACGATGCTCTGTTCCGCGAAGAAGGCTGTTCAGGTATTGCTTGCCGTTGTCACGGGGGCGGCTGTGTCGTTCGGAGCCACGCTGGCGGTCGCAGCGCCCGCGGAGCCGCTGTCCTATTGTTCTGGCAATTGCGTCAATGAGTGCATCGAGGCGGGCTTCGCCTATGGTCGATGCTCTGGCGATGTCTGCGTTTGCTTCCCCTTCTCCTGAGCCTCCGGGCAGCGCCTCGCGCGGATGTGCAGGGTACCGCGGTGCGAAGCCGGGATGACTCGCGTGCGGTTGCTCGCCCTGCGCTCGAATCCCAACCGGAGGGAGGAGGTCAGGGCGTCGACGCGGCGGGCCGCGCTCCGCGGGGACGGAAGGAGGCGCCGTCATGGGAGGCAGGGACCTCCTCAGGACATGTGGATGGCGACCTTGCCGCGGGCGTGTCCCTCCTCGAGGTACGCGAGGGCCTGGGGCAGCTCCTCGAACGGGTAGGTGCGGTCGATGACGGAGCGCACGGAGCCGTCGGCCAGGCGGTCGCGCAGGTACTCCAGGTCGTCCAGGTTGCTCTTCATCGTCAGGTAGCCCAGGCGCTTGCGACTACCGAGCGAGCGCAGTGGCCCGAGCAGGAGCGCCGCCGCCATCTGCTTTCCCGCCCCGCCCGTCATCACGTAGCGGCCGCCGGGCGCGAGCGCGCGCTCGTAGGCGCTCAGCGGGTGGTAGCCGTTGGCCGCGAGGATGACGTCGTAGCGCTGGCCGCCGCGCGTGAAGTCCTCCTTCGCGTAGTCGATGACCTCGTCGGCTCCGAGTGAGCGGGCCAGCTCCTGGTTGCGGGCGCTGCACACCGCCGTCACTTTCGCGCCCAGCGCCTTGGCGAGCTGCACGGCGAAGGTCCCCACGCCTCCCGAGGCGCCATTCACCAGCACGGACTCGCCCGCCTGGAGGCGACCCTCGCGACGCAGCCCCTGCAGCGCCGTCACACCGGCCAGCGGCGCCGCGGCGGCCTCTTCGAAGCCGAGGCTCGCGGGCTTCGAGGCGAGGACGCCCTCGGGCGCGCAGACGTACTCCGCGAAGGCGCCCCAGTTGCTGCTGCCCAGCTCGCCCATCACTTCATCTCCGGCCTTGAAGCGCGTGACGCCGGGACCCGCGGCCTCGACCACGCCGGCCAGGTCGCAGCCGAGCACGTTGTACCGGGGCTTGAAGAGTCCAACCGCGAGCCTCGCGAGGAAGGGGTCGGCGCGCAGGATGTGCCAGTCGGCCGCGTTGAGCGCGCAGGCCCGCACGCGCACGAGGACCTGGCCTGCGCCCGGCGTGGGGACGGGGCGCTCCTCGCACTTCAGGACCTGGGGTGAGCCGTACTCGTAGAAGGTGATGGCGCGCATCAAGGGATGGCTCCAGCGGTAGGGGGTGGAGGAGGGCCAGCAGGTGCTGGCGGAGCAGGGAAGCAGGACTCAGGACACCTGCACCATGATGGGTACGGCCGGCCTGCCGCTACCGAAGCGAGGCGGCCAGAGCCTGGGGCTCCTCCTCCGGCGACGCAGCGGCGGCGGCGGGAAGCACCGTGGTCCCCTCGTATTGCACCGACTTGGGATAGGGAAGTTCCAGGCCGTTGGCGTTGAAGGCGTCGAACAACAGCCGGTTGAGCAGTCGCTTCACGTCGAAGTGCGTCCCTGGCTGCACCTTGGCTTCAATGCGAATGGTCATCCAGCTCTCGTCCATGCTCTCGATACCCAACAACTTGGGCATCTCGGACACCTTGCCTGCCGACAGCATGGGCACCTGCTCGCAGACCTTTCCAATCACATCCAGCACCTTCTTCAAGTCGCACTCATAGGCCACGGCCATGTCCACGACCGCCAGCGTCCAGCCGCGACTATAATTGATGACATTCTTGACTTCGCCATTGCGGAGGATGTGAAGGCGCCCGAAGCGATCGCGAATGCGGGTGATACGAGGCGTTATCTCCTCCACCACGCCCTCGGTATCGTTGATGCGGATGTAGTCGCCGTTCAAGATCTGGTCCTCGAAGAGCAGGAAGATGCCGTTGACCATGTCCGTGACGATGGCCTGTGAGCCCAGGCCCACGGTGAGACCGACGATGCCGGCGCCAGCGAGGATGGGGGTGGGGTCCACACCCAGGTCGCTGAGCACCATCATCCCCACCAGGAAATAGACCAGGTACGTGGAGGCTCTCTGGATGAGCGCGACGAAGGTGTTGCGCCGCCGGGCCTTGTCATCCAGGTCGAGACCGTCCACCTTGAAGGCCCGGGCGATGAGCAGCCGGACGAACTCCACGACGACGCTGGCGGCGAAGAACAGGGCGATGACGCGGATGAGCACCGGCCCGTACGGAGCAAAGGACTCCAGGCCCTGGAACCGACGGATGATGAGGGTCGCCACCGAGATATAGACGATGGCCTCCAGGCTCCGCTGCCCCACCGGTAGCAGCCGGCTGAGGGCCATGAAGTACTCCTCGTACTTCGTGGCCGTGCTCTTCGTCCGCCAGGACTCGACCAGCCGAACCGACATCAGGTGCAGCAAGGACACCGCCAGGCGCCCACCGCTGATGCACAGCAACACGAAGACGGTGGTGCCAACGAGCCACTCGAGCGCGGCCGGGGGTTGCAGCGAGGTGACCGCCATGCCCACCGCGAAGTAGGCCAGCACCAGCTTGATGAAGCCGGGCCCCTGCTCCATCGCCTTCTGGGCATGTGCCTTCGGCTCCGGGCTCAGTGGCCACTCGTTCATCCTGCGCTCGAGCCGCATCAGGAGCTGGCGTGCCGCCCGATCCAACACCAGGTAGGCCGTCAGCAAGAGCACCAGCAGGCCCGCTCCGCGCCCCAGGGCCGCCAGCCCCTCCACCGTCACCCCCGCCAGCAAGGCATTGAAGGAGGGCTCCAGATCCTTCTTCGCCCACAGGGAGAAGCCCAGCACGGCGATGCCGATGATGACCACAACGAAGGACAGGAGGGCGGCGCTCAGCCGGGCGCGCTTGCGAAGAGCGTCCGCCATCTGCTCCAGCGCCTTCACACCCATCAGCCGGATGCCCTGGTACAGCAGCGCACTGGAGGCCACGAGCACGGCCCAGAGGACGAGCAGCAACAATGCCACGCTCAGTCCGACGAGCCATGCGTTGTTCAACTCGACCGTATCCGCAAGTCGGAAGATTTCCATGCGCTGGGGCATAGCACACCAGCGAACACGTCGCGCCCCGCGCCCGAGGCGGAACAGAGGCTCCAGCATCTGGCCAGGCAGGAAAGGCCGCGAGCCTTTCGCCGTGGTTCCCATCCAGTGCGGGCAAGGCAACCGTGGAGCCCGAGACAGCGGCTGGGAGGGAGTCGATGAAGGGGCAGCCGCCGTGAGCGCATAAGAGAAAGGGGGCGCAGTCCCCTATGACCGCGGTTCGTGTGGCGACGGAGTCTGCGGCTACAACGAGGAGCTCTTCTCCTGTCGTGGCGACCGGCACCTACGCCGATAGCAGCACAAAAGACATCTCGAGCGCGGTCGTGTGGAGCTCGGCGACGTCCACCGTGGCGACCGTCGACCCGACCGGGCTGCTCACGTCGCTCGCCGCCGGAACCTCGAAGATCACGGCGACGCTCGGCACCGTCACTGGGAGCACCGAGGTCACGGTCATCGAAGTAGAGGTCGTCTCAATCGCCGTCGCGCCGGGAAGCCCGAGCATTGGCGCTGGCGCCACGCAAGCGTTCACCGCCACCGCGACGATGACCGACAACACGACCAAGGACCTGACGACGCTCGCAACATGGACGTCGGCCACGCCGACCTCCGCTTCCATCGCGAACACGGGCATCGCCACGGGACTCGCGGTAGGAACGTCGACGATCACCGCGACGTTCAACGGCATCGAGGGGTCGACGCTTCTCACGGTCACGGAGGCAACCCTCGTGTCGATCGCCCTGCTGCCGGCGAACGCAACGATCCCGGTGGGCATGAAGCAGCATTACTTCGCCACGGGCACGTTCAGCGACGAGTCGACGGAGGACCTCACGGAGACGGTTGCGTGGAGCTCGGGCGATCCGACGATCGCCTCATCGGCTGTGGTGGGAGCCACTCGTCAATACACCGCCACGGGCGAGTTCACTGACGGGACGTTCCACGATCTCACGAGCGTGGTGACGTGGGCGTCGAACAATGCCGCCGTCGCGCCCATCAGCACCTCAGGGAGCACACCCGGCGTCGCCCTGGCCGTCAGCCCGGGCAGGGCCACGATCAGCGCAAAGTCGGGCGGGGCCATGGGCTCCGCGGTCCTCACCGTCACACCCTAGCGTTACTGCCGCGAGTGCGCCTGGTACGCCTGCGGCGCGTGTCCTCAGGCCCTTGCGCGGGCAGGGCGCCTCTTTTCTCCAGCAGGCGCGGCGCGCCACGAAGCGGGCACGGTCTCCGGCGATTCACGCTGGAGGCCGGCCCGCTCCGTGACAGGTTCAATCGCTCCGGGGTCTCGCGCTAGCGAGGCGTGATCGCGAACCCGGTGCAGTCCCCGCTCTCCATCGTCCAGAGCGAGGTGGCGGGACCTTCCTTCACGTAGAGCTCGCCGTTGCTCGCGAGCACCGCGATGCCCGTGCCCGAGAGCTGGAAGGCCGTCACGGACGAGCTGACCCATTCCCAGGGACCGTCCCACGCCCCTTCCTTCACGAACACGTGGCTGTCCGTCTTCAGGACGCCGATGCGGTTGCCCGAGAGGGAGATGGCCTGGACGTCACCCGTCACCATGTTCCACAGCTCGGTGAGCGCGCCTTCCTTCAGGAAGAACTGGCCATTGTTCTTCAGCATGCCCACGCGGTCGCCCTCGAGCGCGAGGGCCGTGACGTCTCCACTCATCAGGACCCAGGCCGCGTTCCATGCGCCTTCCTTCACAAAGGCCTCGCCGTTCGTCTTGATGATGCCGATGCGGTCGCCCGACAGCGAGATGGAGGCCACATCCCCGGTCACCAGATTCCACAACCCGGTGAGCGCGCCTTCCTTCAGGAAGAACTGGCCATTCTGCTTCAGCACGCCAATGCGGTTGCCCGCGAGGGCAATGGCCTTGATGTCGCTGCTCTGGACGACCCAGGCCGCGTCCCAGGTGCCTTCCTTCACGTAGGCCTCGCCGTTCGTCTTGACGATGCCAATGCGGTTGCCCGCCAGCGCGACGGAGGCCACGTCCCCGGTCACCGTATTCCACAGCTCCGTGAGGGGGCCCTCCTTCAGGTAGAGCTGGCCCCCCTGCTTCAACATCGCGATGCGGGCGCCGTCCGTGGGACAGTAGCCTCCCTCCTCCAGACACTGCCCCCGGCAGGCCTGGGCCGTGGGGCAGACCTGATTGCCCTCCAGGCACGTCTGCCCCCGGCGCATGCAATAGGTGCCACAGAGGTACGCGTTGCTGCAGATATACATGCCGTTCAGGCAGGTCTCGAGGGTGGGGCGATAGCAGGCCCCACCACACTCCTCGGAGCCCAGGCCGCAGACGGTGCCATTGCTGCAATTGGAGCTGCCTGGGAAGTAACAGGCGCCGCCCAGCGGAAAACCACAGGTCGACCAACCCGTGGGGCATTGCGCGAGTGCCTCGGTCGAGACCAATGAGACGAAGAGCGACAGGAGGATGGAGAGAAGGGGCCCGTTGGAGGGCCTGAAGCGTTTCGGTGTCATGTGTCCGTTCATGGGGGTATTCGAGCTACGGCGTGGCCAGGACGAGCTGCGTGGTGGCCGTGGTCTCCCAGTTCCAGAGCCCGGTCCACGCCCCTTCCTTCACGTACCCATTGCCATCCGTCTTGACGATGCCGATGCGCCTGCCCGCGAGGGAGATGGACTGGACGTCACCCGTCACCAGGTTCCAGGCCGCGGTGAGGGCTCCGTCCCTGAGGAAGAACTCACCGTTGAGCCGCAGCACGCCCACGCGGTTCTCGGTCAGCGCGATGGCCTTGCTGTTGGAGCCCAGCGCGACCCAGATGGCGTTCCAGGCGCCTTCCTTCACATAGGACTCGGTGTTCGTCTTGACGACGCCGATGCGCTTGCCCGACAAAGCGATGGCGGCCACGTCTCCCGTCACCAGGTCCCACTGCTCGGTGAGGGCGCCGTCCTTCAGGTAGAAATCGCCGTTCAGCTTCAGCATGCCGATGCGCTTGCCGGAGAGGCTGAGGGCCTTGACGTCGCCGCTCATCAGGACCCAGGAGGCGTTCCAGGCGCCTTCCTTCACGTAGGCCTCGCCGTTTGTCTTGATGATGCCGATGCGGTCGCCCGACAAAGCGATGGCGGCCACGTCTCCCGTCACCAGGTTCCACATCGCGGTGAGGGCGCCATCCTTCAGGTAGAAGTCGCCATTGAGCTTCAGCACGCCGATGCGGCTGCCAGACAAGGCCACCGCCTGGATGTCACCGGACTGAGGGACCCAACCGGAGGCGGCGCCACCCTCTTGTACGTGCGCTTCGCCTTGGGTCTTCAGGATGCCCACGCGGGGAAGGGGAGGGAGGGTGTCGTCCATCTTCTCCTGAAGGAAGACCGTCATGACGGCGTAGCCCGTCTCGTTGGGGTGCGCGGTGCCCGTGGTCTCGGCCTCGCTGTCCTCCGGCCCCTGCGTCGAGGACGCGTCGTAGCCGTTGTTCACCCAGCGGTTGCTGGGAGAGGCGCACAGCCCGTGGCCCACGCCACTGCCGACACCCGCGAATGCATCGGAGATGCCCGACACATAGTTCCAGCCATGGCGCTCGGCGGCGTCCTGCATCATGTTCATCAGGGGCAGCCGGACATAGCCATCCAGGTACGCCAGCTCCCCGTAGGACACGTCCGCTCCGACACCGGCGTAGAGGTTCGTCTCCTCCAGGATGGAGGAGCAGATCTGCCCGGAGTTGCCACGGGCGAAGTCCGGATACTCCATGAGGTACGTGCTCCGCACGTCGAGGCCCACCTGCTTGAGTTGCGTCTGGAGCAGGTCGTAGCTCGTGGGCAGGGCGGCCTTGAGCACGTCGACCTTGGAGCGCAGCTCCTGCCCGTCGTTGCCCTGGTGGCAATCCGTGTGCACGACACAGAACCGGAGGATGTCACCGAAACCCACGTCATTGCCGCCGGCGCTGAGGACGAGCGCGTCGATGGGGCGGTTGCCCACCAGCGTCACGAGCCGGTTGAGCTGCGAGGGCATGTAGTGCTCGGGATTCCAGGCGCCGTGCTGGTAGGCCGGGGCCTCGATGCCCACGTAGGGGCCGAGGATTCCCGAACCGCGGGGCGGCCCGTCGCTGGCGGTGGCGAAGCCGTCGAAGATTCCCAGGGGGAAATTACCGCCCCAGTTCTCATATTCGTAGGTCGTTCGCTGGATGGTCGCACCGGAGCACGCCAGCGACAGGAAGGTCACGGACGAGTGAGGGTCGCTCGACTCCAGGGCCAGCGCGGCCCGCGCCGCCGGAGACTTGAAGGAGCGATGGCATCGCGCATTCTGCCAGACCGGATGCGTGTCGGTGTCCCCCCAGTGCGCCGCGGCGTCCGGAGCCCCTTCTCCCGAGCCATAGGAGTCACCCAGGCTGACGACGAGGTAGTCACGGATCGTCACGAACCGCTGGTACTGCGCGGTCTCAATCGGCCCGCCCCCCAGGAGCTCCGAGTGGGTGATCGTCAGGCGGACGTCGTAGGCGCCTTGCGTGGGAAAGGTATGGTTGATCTTGCAGACGCCGCCCATGTCGACGGTCGTGCCGGCAATGGTCCAGGTGAAATTGTAGCCAAAGAGGGAGTATCCGATGTCGTCGAATTCCGGGGGGCAGCCATTCAACGTGCTGGTGTAGCCGCTGTGGGCCTCTGGATGGAGATAGCTCGCGGTCTCGTTTTCTCCGCTGGCGAAGCGGGCCCCTTGAAACCAGCGAATGCCCTCGGGCAATGGATTGTACGGATCGGTGAGAGCCTTTTCCTCCGACCCTGTCTGTTGCGGCGCATCCTGGTGGTTGGCTTCAGGGGAACCACACGCCAGGGGGATACACAGGACCGTGGCGAACACCGCTTGCATACAACGATACATGAAGGATTTCCTTTGCGCGCGACAGGGCGGGCCGCGAGGAGACGGGTCGCTGATTTCACCCTGACGCGCGCTCGAACCAGTTCCCCCAACAGGGCCCTCGGCCCTCTTAGTCGTAAGTCCGATTTCGGACAAGTGTGGTTTGACGCGATGGAAAGACTGAGGGTGGCTCAACTCATTTGAACGGGCTCCCTGGCATCCAGGCCATCGTGGCGAGCGCAAACTCTTGCTCACGCTCGAGGTATGGGAGCGCGTGGTGGAATGGCTTGGACTGGCCCGTGTCAGGCCACCCGATGAGCGTGTCGGGCCTCACCTGGCGGAGGCTGCGGAAACCGAACCCATCGAGTCCCTCACACGTTGGACGACGATCCGACCTGGCGCCTGAACGGCTGCCCAGTGTCTTGAACGGGTGTGGACTGTGTCGTTCCCGGAGCGCTTCCACGGCGGGGTGTGCCTGACGCTGTCGGCGAGGGACTCGGCGCGCGAGGCGAAGGCGGGCGCCGGACTCGACAATCCCAGGCGCGCCGGACCAGCACGCCGCCGTCCTGATAGGTGCCGTGGGCGTGGCGGCCCTGTCGCGTGGCTGCACCAGGCTGAAAAGCTCCGCATGCAGTTCGTGTCACACCTGTTGCGCGGTTGTCCCAGGGGACCTGCCTGCACTGGCATTGACGGGGTGCGGGGGGCTCATTTCAAGAGTCGAGGCCATCGCGCCTGGGGCACGCCTCCCTGGCGCTGTGGCTCACGGTATGACCGCCGCCAGTGCCAGATGACCTGTCCACCACCGTCCCCATCGATGTCGCGCTTGGGAGGAGTTGCCCCACGGGTCCACGCTGCCAGACGCGTCCAGCGACACCTTCACGATGCCTCCCGCGACGCAGGCCGTCACATGGCCCGAGCCCTCGGACACGAGGTCCAGGTCCACGGCCCGGAGCGAGCGCGCCTCCAGCCCACCGCTGCCATATGGTCGCGCATCCAGGTGACGACGAGGTGCACTTCGTCCCGCTGCCGCCGCCCACGCGAGGAAGTGGAGCGACTGGTGGCGGTGGCGCGCAGATGGGTGCTGACGGCGAGAGCTACGGCTTCGCGGCAGGAGATGGTGCTGGTTGGTAGTCGCGGACGAACTCCATCGAGGCGACCGTCCGCGACGCGCCCCCAGGGCCCACCAGGTAGAAGAACGGAACGTCGCTGCTGGCGTACCTCTCGCCGGCATCCCTGGCGAAGTCGACCACCCTCCAGACGGGGAGCGGAGCGTCTCCTCCATCTTTCACTCCGGCCTCGACCCATTCGGACCCGATGGAAACGGACGTGACGCTGAATGGGCTCATCCCGTGGACTCTACCCTGGCCGAGACGTCCATGCTGCACAATCCGCGGAAGCCGTTGACCCAGTCGATAATCTCAACAGAATGACAAGAGTTATTCAGTGGGGGGAGAGTCATGCGCCGTCTCTTTCGGAGTCTCGCGGTCTGGTCCTTGTGCACCTTGCAATGGGGTTGTGGGCAGACAGACATTTCCACGCCGGAGGAGCCACTGTCCTCCAAGCTCGAGCCCGCCGTCGCCACGCTGTTCAATCAAGATGTGGGGGTCCTCGCGGGCTCCGCGGGTTGTCCCAGTTCAGCGCCCGCCCTCTGGATGCACATGGACAACGAAGACAGCCGCGCGGCCAGCTATCTGAGGGATTGGGTGGGGAGCACCCAGTTGGATGAAGCGCGCAACACCACCTTCCGGTTCTGCCGCGTCGATGGGGCGAAGTTCAAGCCACTCGAGACTCACCCCACCACGCGCAGCGCCTATGCCGTGCTGATGCTGGGGGAGATCTGCCCCCCGGGTTCCTGGTACTTCTCTCGATTCTTCGACAACGAAGACCGAGACAACAGGAACGCGAACTCAGGCCGCATCCAGCCCAACGGCAATGCTGCCGGGGATACGATCATGTTCTTCTGTTTGTTCCATGGGGGCGGCAACGCCAGCACGCCCGCACCGAGCCTTCCGGACCTGGGGTTCGAGTATGGCGTCTTCGCCGCGCAGAGCTTCACCTTCGGCACGGCGAAGGGAGAGATCTTCACCGACGACGAGGACACCCGGAACACGAACAGCTACAGCGTGTGGTCTGAGTATCGACACCTGGCCCTGGCCATGGTCTCGGAGGGAGAGAACACGTACATGCACGTGGCCCGTGCCGGCGCCATCTCCTGCGGCGACAACGTCTGCAACGGATTCGAGAGCGAGCTGACGTGCCCCGCGGACTGCACCCGGTGCGGAGATGCCTCCTGCGGCCCACTCGAGAACCCGACCTCGTGCCCCTATGACTGCGGTTCGTGTGGCGACGGAGTCTGCGGCTACAACGAGGAGATCTTCTCCTGCCCGGCGGACTGCGACATCTGCGGCAATGGGATTTGTGGTCCCACCGAGACCCCCTACGACTGCAGCGCGGACTGCGGATAGCTCCCGCCGGGTACGAACGCGCATCAGAGGGAAGGGGGCGCAGTTGAGGTGGAGGGAGGGAGCAGAGGGGCGGAGGAGGGCCGTAGACGGGGCCGCCCGAAAGAAGCTCCCTGCCGGAGGACAGGCCGCGTGAGCTTCCTTGGGGCACCCGCCTGCCCCGGGGGCCCCATTCACGTACGCCAAGACCCTTGAGCCTGCCTCCACACCTCACGCAGGCGAACACGTCGAAGTCGAACGTCCTGCTGCGCACGGCGCTCGCTTCTGGTCAGGCCCGAATCTCGCCAGACGCATTATGGCGCCGCGCCTAGCGTCGCGAGCATGACCTCAGCGAACCCTTATGGCGACTCGCGCTTCGAATGCCTCGGTGGAAGAGGCGTCCTGTTCCTCGCGGCAGCGGCCGGCGTGGCCACGTCGACGAGCTACGTCGTCCAGCCGGAGCTAACCCGCATAGCCGCCGATCTCGGCGCGTCGCTCGCGACGACGAGCACCGCGGCGGGCCTGCCCATCCTGGGGTACATGTTCGGCTTGGCGCTTCTGGTGCCCCTGGTGGATCGCCATCCCGCCCGACAGCTGGTGTCCGTCCAACTCGCTGTCCTGAGCCTGTCCCTCGCGCTCGCCGCCCTCGCCACGAACGTCTACGCCTTTGGCACAGCTCTCCTGATCTCGGGGATCTGCGCGAGCACCGGCGCTCAGATGAGCACCCTGGCCGGCAAGCACTCGCCAACCGAAACGCGGGGACGTGCGCTGGGAGGCGTCACGGCCGGGATATCGGCAGGCGTGCTTCTCGGCCGGGCGGTCGGGGGCGGTTTGGCCGATGGGATCGGATGGCGCGCCATGCTGGTGATCGTGGCCGGCGCCTGCCTGGTTTGCGCGGCGGGGAGCAGGGTCATTCTTCCGGGCGCGACTCAACACCGAGATCAACCCTACCTCGCCACGTTGGTCGCCATGCCGCGATTGCTGTGTACCTCCCCTGAGCTGAGCGCGGCGGCCGTGTCCGGGGCTTTATGGTTCTTTGCCTTCAGCCTGATCTGGATGGGTCTGTCTCTGGCGCTCGCCTTGCCGCCGCTCAACCTGTCGCCGACCGTCATCGGCCTCTACTCGCTCGCAGGCGTGGCGGGGATCGTCGCGACCCGCGCGGCGGGACAACTGGCGGACAGGTTCGGGAGCCGCCCGGTCGTGTTCGCCGGCCTGGCGTTGGCCCTCGCATGCACATTGGCGATGGCGCCCGCCTTGAGCTTCGCTCCCTTGATGCTATTGGCCTTGGCCCTGTTCGACACAGGCCTGTTTGCCGCCCAGGTCGCCAACCAGCGCCGGGTCCTGAACATCGATCCGCTGCAGCCGGCCCGATTCAACAGCGTCTACATGGTCGTCTATTTCATTGGCGGGAGTCTCGGCACGGCCATTGCCGGCCCCATCGTCTCGCTCTTCGGCTGGCCCGCCGCTGCGGCCACCGCGGCCTTTGCCCTCGCGGCCGCCGGCGCCCTCTACCGGATGCGGGAGCCCCGCAGGGCCGACTAGCGACCTCGGTGGACGGTCAGTTCTCGACAGCATACAAAAACGAGGGGCTTGAGAAGGCAACGGACGACTTGATTGATACGGCAGTGCCGGTGGGGCCGTCCTTCAAGTCAGCGCAACACTCGCGCCGCTTTCAAATCAAACCATGATTTCAGAAGAAGGCGTTGTGACGCTTCGCGCCTTCAACACTGCGTGCGGGTCATCCTAGACAGCGAAGAGCGTCTGGGCCGCGGTTGGCGTCCGGCGCCAAGTTCAGATATCCCTGACAGATGCGTTCGATTGACAGCTTTCCGCGTCTTTCTGTCTTGCTCCAGGAAAACCACACGAAGTGAAATGGACACGACGCTGTGTGGTTATTGTGTCCGTTTGTGTCCATCAGGGCTCCCCTCTGTTTCATTGGGTTTTGATACTGTATGGTGGCGGATAATTGCGCTGACCGTGGATCATACGGGGCCAAGGTCTGAGGCTGTCCGGCCCCTCCACCCTGAGTGTGATCCTTCCGGCGGCGGCACGCCACCACGGGTGCTGACGGCGGGAGTCCCCCCGAACGCTGTGTGGAGTCAACTCAATGTCCAAGCCGTGGCCCCGGTGGCCTCTGCTCCTCGCCGGTCTTTTCTCGGCGAGCTCATCCCTCGCGGCTGAGAAACTCACCCCTGTTTCACCACTCACGCTGACGCAACTCCAGGTCCGGGAACCCGCCCGTGTCGCGGAATCCCTGTCAACCCTCAAGGCGCAAAGCCTCCAACTCGGGCTCGGCTCACGGGACGGCTTCCAACTGTCCAGCTCCAGCACGGACCGCTTTGGTCAGACGCACGCGCGGTTCGCGCAGACATACCAGGGCGTACCCGTATGGGGCGCCCTGGCCATCACCCACCAGGGACTGTCCGTGGGGGACCTCCGCATCACCAGTGAGGGTCTGCGCAAGGGCATCCGCCTGGACGTGACGCCCACGCTGGATGCGAAGTCCGCGGTGACGAAGGCCACCCAGGAACTGGCGCCCAAGGGTGAGTTCGGTGCCGCGCCGAAGAGCGAGCTCATCGTCTACCCCCAGACGCGGCTCGTGAACCGCTATCCCGGCAAGCCCGTCGCGAAGCAGAACGCGGCGGACTTCGACACGCAGGTCATGGGTTACCGGCTCGCGTACCACGTGCACACCGAGCTGGAGAACGCGAAGGACGGCGTCAAGCACACGGACTTCATCATCGACGCGCACTCGGGCGACGTGCTGAAGAAGTGGAACTCGCTCCAGACCGCCGCGGCCAAGGGCCTCGGCCGCTCGCAATACAGCGGTGACGTGCCGTTGGACGTCTTCCAGAACGCCCAGGGCCTCTTCGAGCTGCGCGACGTCACGCGCGCCGGCGGCGAGGGCATCCGGACCTATGACGTCAACCACGCCGCCGTGCAGAACGGCGTCATCCCCACGTTGACCCTCTACACGGACGCCGACAACACCTGGGGCGACGGCCAGAACTACATCGTCGGCGCCAACAACACCCTGAGCACCAACGGTCAGACCGCCGCCGTCGACGCGCACTACGGCCTGCTGACGACGTGGGACTTCTACAAGAAGATCTTCGGCCGCGACGGCGTGGACGGCTTCGGCTCGCCCACCTACAACCGGGTGCATGCCAGCAACCTTTACGACAACGCCTTCTGGAGTGATGGCTGCTTCTGCATGAGCTACGGCGACGGCTCGTACCCGGCCGCCAACGGCATGCGGTCCATGGGCGTGCTCGACGTGACGGGCCACGAGATGACCCACGGCGTCACCTCGCACACGGCGGGCCTCATCTACGAAGGCGAGTCCGGCGGCCTCAACGAGGCCAACTCGGACATCTTCGGCACCCTGACGGAGTTCTGGGTGGCCAACGGCCGCGGCAGCGTCATTGGTGACACCGGCGGCAACTGGCTCATGGCCGAGCAGCTCAGCGACATCCCGCTGCGCGTCATGTTCCGCCCGTCGCTGGACGGCGCGAGCGTGGACGCCTGGTACCCCGGCCTCGGCAACATCGACGTACACTTCAGCAGCGGCCCGATGAACCGTGCCTTCTACTTCCTGTCCCAGGGCGCGCAGCCGCTGTCCGTCGGCACCGCCTACTCCAGCACCTACCTGGCCTCGGGCATGAGGGGCATCGGCAACGACAAGGCGGCGGCCATCTGGTACCGCGCGCTCACCGTCTACCTGTTCCCGTCGTCCAACTACATGTCGGCCCGCACCAGCAGCCTCCAGGCCGCGGCGGACCTCTTCGGCTCCCAGTCCAACGAGTACCGCGCGGTGCAGAACGCCTTCGCGGCCATCAACGTGGGCTACACCGCCGGAACGTACGACGACCGCACGTCCCCCACCGTCTTCGCGAGCGTCTCTGGCAGCGCGCCTGATCTCCAACTGCACGCGCAGGCCGACGACAACGTCGGCGTGGCCCGCGTGGAGTTCTTCGTCGACGGCGCCCTGACGGGGAACGTCTCCGCCCAGCCGTACCAACTGCCGCTGGACGCCACCTCGCTGTCCAACGGCTCGCACCAATTGGTGGCTGTGGCGTACGACGCGGCCGGAAACTCCACCGCGTCCGCTCCGGCGAGCTTCACCGTCTCCAGCAGCTTCGAGCAGCTCCTGACCGACCCGGGCTTCGAGCTGGCCGGCCAGGGATGGGTGGCGGACCCGCCGGAGAACATCAACTTCCCGGTCTCCTCCGGCACGCACTCGGGCCAGGGCTACGTGTGGCTCAACGGCTGGGGCACGACGCACGTCGACCGGCTGTGGCAGGACGTCACGATTCCCTCTGGCGTCACCCAGGCCTCGCTGACGTTCTTCCTCAACCTCACCACCGCCGAGACGACAACCACCGCCGTCCGCGACACGCTGACGCTGCAGGTGCGCGACACCTCCGGCACGGTGCTGGGGACGGTGGCGACGTGGTCCAACCTGGACGCGACGCTGGGCTGGGTGCAGCAGAGCGTGGACCTGACGGCCTTCGCGGGCCAGACGGTGCGCATCTTCGTGGAGGGCAGCGAGAACGCCTCGCTCGCCAGCAGCTTCCAGTTGGATGACTTCTCGCTGCGCGTCATCCGCGCGGCGGATGCCGAGGCGCCCCGGGTGAGGGCCAACGTGGTCTTCTCCGGCACGCGCGTGGGCTATTTCGCGGACGTGTCCGACAACGGCTTCGTCAACGCGGTGGAGTTCCTCGTCGACGGCGTGTCCCTGGGCAACTCGGTCAAGTCGTTCACCCGGGTCGTCAATCTCTCCACGTTGACGGCCGGCGAGCACACGCTCGTCGCCCGGGCCACGGACGCGGGCGCCAACGCGGGGGACTCTCCCGTGGTGACGTTCTACGTGGACACCACCGCCACCCAGCGCGTGCTCAATCCCAGCTTCGAGACCTCCACGAGCTGGACAGGGGCGACGACCTTGTCGGGCTCGGCGGGCATCTTCAGCAACGCGTCCTTCGCGCACACGGGCAGCCGCATGTACGTCTTCTGGACCAACGCGGGTCCGGCGCGGCACTCCGTCCGTCAGTCCGTGGCCATTCCGGCGACCGCGACCTCGGCCATCTTCAGCTTCTGGCTGCGCATCTACAACGGTGCGTTCACCGACGCCGTGGCCCGCCACACCTTCAGCGCGAAGGTGCGGGATTCCGCCGGCACCGAGTTGGCGACGCTGAGGACGCTCTCCAACGTGAATGACACCAACGCGGAGTACATCCAGCACCGCTTCGACCTGACCGCGTACCGGGGCCAGACGGTGCAGTTGTTCTTTGACGTGGACCAGACGGCGGCCCCGCAGATCGCGGACGAAGTCACCCAGTTCTTCCTGGATGACATCAACCTGATCACCTCGACCCAGGCGGACATCCAGCGCCCCACGCTCTTCGCGGCGGTCGAGGGCAGCTACGGGACGGTGCAGCTCCGGGCCTCCGTGCGCGACAACGTTTGGACGTCCACCCTCGCGTTCCTGGTGGACGGCGCTCCGGTGAGCTCGTTCACGGACGTCGATGGCGTCTACGCGACGGCGTTCGACACGAGGAGCCTGTCCAATGGCCCGCATGAGTTCAAGGCGACGGCCACGGACAAGGCGGGCAACACGACGGAGCGCACGGTGAGCTTCGAGGTGCGCAACTCCACCATCCAGGACCAGGGCGCGCCGCACATCACCGCCAGCGTGGAGGGCCTGTTCGAGACCTACACGATGCGGGCCGAGGTCACCGACGACACGGGCGTGACCTACGTGGAGTTCTACGTGGACGGCGCACTGAAGGGGAGGAGCACGTCCGAGCCGTACACGCTGCCGCTGTTCCCGATTCCGCTGGCGCCGGGGGAGCACGTCCTCGAGGCGGTGGCGTACGACGCCTACGGCAACTGGTCCAGGGCGACCACCCCCTTCACGCTGCATCCCGTCACGGTGGAGTTCGCGGTGGCACCGCACGTGGTGCCGGTGGGTGAAACGGTCGCTCTGCGGGCGAACGTGGCGAACGCGGTGAACACGGCGGTGAGCTGGTCCGTGGTGGAGGGCCGCATCTGCGGCACCATCAGCGCGGACGGCGTCTACGCCGCGCCGGGGGGCCGTGGCCTGTGCCACGTGTCCGCGGTGAGCGTCGTGGTACCGACGGCGAAGGCCGTGGCGACCTTCCGGGTCTACACGGGCGACATCAATGGCGACAACGTCGTGGACGGAGAGGACATGGGCCTGCTCGCGCAGGACTACGGCACCCAGGGCTCCGAGGAGACGAACCTCGACGGCGTCGACTCCGTGAACGACAGCGACATCACTCTCTTCGTCAGCCAGTTCGGACGGTAATCCCCAATGAAAACGTGGATGAAGCTCATTGTTCCGCTCCTGATGGGGGCGCTGGTGGCCTGCACCGACTCCGACTCGGGGCCGGTGACGGTGACTCCGAAGAACGTCACGGTGAAGGCCGGTGAGAAGGCGACCTTCAACGCCTCGGTGAAGGACGCGAAGGACCCGCGCGTCCTCTGGTCGGTGGAGGGAGGCGACTCCCACGGCACCATCAGCAGCTCGGGGGTCTACACCGCGCCGGCCGAGGCCGGCACGTACACCGTGGTGGCCACCAACGCGGTGGACACCTCGAAGAAGGACTCGGCCACCGTCAAGGTGGAGGCAGTCCAGACTCCGACGGTCATCGTGAAGGTGACGCCGGAGGTGGTGACCATTGGCCAGGGGACCGCCACGGACCTCACGGCGGAGGTCTCCGGTTCCTCCATCACCGCGGTGCAGTGGTCCGTGGAGGGTGGCGACGAGAACGGCACCGTGAGCAGCACGGGCCGGTACACGGCGCCGAACACGGCGGGCACGTACACCGTGACGGCCACCAGCGTGGCGGACCCGACGAAGAAGGGCTCCGCCTCCGTCACGGTGGAGCCTGTCGTCGTCGGGGAGGTGGCGGTGACGGTGAGCCCCTCGTCGGGCACCACCACTTGGGATGGCATCGTCCAGATCACGGCCGAGGTCACCGGCACCAACAACCTCGCGGTGCAGTGGTCCGTGGAGGGTGGCGACGCGAACGGCTTCGTCAGCAGTACGGGCGTGTACCGCGCGCCGAACAAGACGGGCACGTTCACCGTGACGGCCACCAGCGTGGCTGACCCGACGAAGAAGGGCTCCGCCTCCATCACGGTGGAGCCTGTCGTCGTCGAGGCGGTCGCGGTGGCTGTCTCTCCGAAGACGGGCACGGTGGAGCAGGATGGCTCCTTCTCCCTGTCCGCGCAGGTCACTGGGACGAACAACGTCGCGGTGCAGTGGTCCGTGGCGGGTGGAGACGACAACGGCACCGTGAGCAGCACGGGCGTGTACCGGGCGCCGCGCCGCGCGGGCACGTTCGTCGTGAGGGCCACCAGCGTGGCGGACCCGACGAAGTCCGACTCGGCCAGCCTCTCCGTGGAAGCCATCGTCGTTCCGACGGTGGAGGTGAGCGTCACTCCGAAGACGGCGACGGTGGGGCAGGCGACTGTCGTCAACCTCACGGCTGAAGTGACGGGCACCTCCGTCGTCGCGGTGACCTGGGCCGTCGAGGGCGGTTCGGCCAACGGCACCGTGAGCAGCACGGGTGTGTACACCGCGCCGAACAGGCCGGGGACGTACACCGTGACGGCCACCAGCGTGGCGGATGCGTCGAAGAAGGACTCCTCCGTCATCACCGTGCCTGTTGCTGGCACGGTGAACTACGTGGACCCCACGGGGGCGGGCTGGCGCCTGGTTCGCAACGCCAGTCTGTCTTCGGGCAACACGCTGGTGCTGGACCTGGTGGGCCCCACGGGCCAGTCCGGCCGCGGCGCGGACCTGACGCTGGGGCTGGATGCGGCCACGGCGTCGTGGTCCACCGTGGACGGCTCCGAGTACGTGGCCAACCGTGGCTATGAGCTCGGCGCCGCGCCCCAACTGCTCAAGTCGGGCGTGAAGGGCAGCACGCTGAGCGTGGGCGTGTACCAGAAGGGCGCTCCGGCGCACGCGTACGACGGCGCGCTGCTGTCCGTGGCGCTGACCGTGGATGTCATCGCCGAGACGCCGGCCGGTATCGTGGTGCCGCTGAACGTCCTCAAGGCACACGCGCTGCCAGCCTCCGGCTCGCTGCAGGCAATCAACGTGGAGGTGGGCACCATCACCACCGCTCAGTAGTCCGGAGCCCGAAGCAGTGAGAGCGGTGGCCTCCCCAAGGGGAGGCCGCCGTTTTCATTGTGACAAGGCGGGGATGCGCCTCGAGGATTCAGCGAACTTGATTCGAATCAAGGGCCATCGAGGGCCGCACCTCGAGGCCTCCCATGCACGGGTCTTCGAATTGCCGAGCGACGGGATGGGAGGATGTCGGGGATTGAAGAACACGCGCCAGGACGTCACGGCGTCGGCGCAGTCGAGCTTTAGCAAGCGAGCACGCCGCGCCACGTCACGGACCCCGCCAGCGAAACCATCCACCCTAAAGCCAGATAATCCGCGGAAATCCTTGACCCGACCGACAATCTCCAAAGAATGACAAGAGCCATTCAATGGAGGAAGGCATGTACCGTCTCTTTCGGAGTCTCGCGGTCTGGTCCTTGTGCACCTTGCAATGGGGTTGTGGGCAGACAGACATTTCCACGCCGGAGGAGCCACTGTCCTCCAAGCTCGAGCCCGTCGTCGCCACGCTGTTCAATCAAGATGTGGGGTCATCGCGGGCTCCGCGGGTTGTCCCAGCTCCGCGCCCGCCCTCTGGATGCACATGGACAACGAAGACAGCTGCGCGGCCAGCTATGTGAGGGACTGGGTGGGGAGCACCCAGTTGGATGAAGCGCGCAACACCACCTTCCGGTTCTGCCGCGTCGATGGGGCGAAGTTCAAGCCACTCGAGACTCACCCCACCACGCGCAGCGCCTATGCCGTGCTGATGCTGGGGGAGATCTGCCCCCCGGGTTCCTGGTACTTCTCTCGATTCTTCGACAACGAAGACCGAGACAACAGGAACGCGAACTCAGCCCAACGGCAATGCGGCCGGGGATACGATCATGTTCTTCTGTTTGTTCCATGGTGGCGGCAACGCCAGCACGCCCGCACCGAGCCTTCCGGACCTGGGGTTCGAGTATGGCGTCTTCGCGGCGCAGAGCTTCACCTTCGGCACGGCGAAGGGACAGATCTTCACCGACGACGAGGACACCCGGAACACGAACAGCTACAGCGTGTGGTCTGAGTATCGACACCTGGCCCTGACCATGGTCTCGGAGGGAGAGAACACGTACATGCACGTGGCCCGTGCGGGCGCCATCTCCTGCGGCGACAACGTCTGCAACGGATTCGAGAGCGAGCTGACGTGCCCCGCGGACTGCACCCGGTGCGGAGATGCCTCCTGCGGCCCACTCGAGAACCCGACCTCGTGCCCCTATGACTGCGGTTCGTGTGGCGACGGAGTCTGCGGCTACAACGAGGAGATTTTCTCCTGCCCGGCGGACTGCGACATCTGCGGCAATGGGATTTGTGGTCCCACCGAGACCCCCTACGACTGCAGCGCGGACTGCGGATAGCTCCCGCCGGGTACGAACGCAGATAAGAGAGAAGGGGGCGCTGTTGAGGGGGAGGGAGCAGAGGGGCCGAGGAGGGCCGTAGGCGGGGCCGTCCAAGCGAGGCTTCCGGCCGGTGGACGGGCCGCGTGAGCCCCGTTCGCGCCCCACGGTGGAATCGATTGTAGACGGTCTTCCAATTGCCGAACCGCTCTGGCAGGTCCCGCCACTGCACCCGTCTTCACGCGCCACACCATCACATTGATGAAGTTGCGGTCTCCTCTTCTCGAGGGAGGACCAGTCCTGGAGCCCAAGACTGGCTTGATGCGGCTCCACTGTGCATCGCTCAGCTCGTGTCGGCGCATGCCTCGTGTTCAGCAGGCAGGGCATCGACCAGCAACCCCGCCTGCCGCGCAGTTCGCCAAACTGAACTTCGGACTACCGCCCTGAACTCCTATTCGGAGCTCAGGGGCAGCCCCTGGAACTGGGCAACCAGAGAGGGGAAGGCTCACTTTGACAGAGGGACACAGGTCGATCCACATCTCCTGTAGGTGGTGGCGCACTGAGCGTTGCACGTCGGGTTATTGTTTCCACATCGAATCTGGCATGTGATGTAATTCGTCGTGCATCCCAGGGGACAAGCAGTCGCACTGACATCTGAATTGATGTCGTAACTTTCAGACGTCTCTTCGTTGTGGGATGCCGGACCCATCTCCTCGTGCGACTCCACCATGGGACCGCAGGCCGCCGCGAAGAATAGAATGCAGACTCCGGGTGCATACCTCATTGCGCTTGTCATGAGAACGTCTCCTCGCTGCGATGGTGAATTCTCGCGAGCGTCACAGCGAAAACAGATGGAGCAGGCGTCGTAGAGACTATCGCCGTCCCAACTACTGCTTCGGTTGAATGGCTCTTCCGCTAGATTGAGGATGCCCACGACAGCGCGGCACTTCTTGATGTCGATTCCAGGGAGAGAGACGGTGTTTCGAGCTGGCACAGGGAGGTGGTTTCTAAAGGAAGCTTCCTTTGCGCAGAAAGAGAGTGACCCTTGTTTTCGGGGGGCGGATGTCAATTCAAGGCGCGTGCGGCCCCCAGAAGTAGCGTCTTGAACTCGGCATCCAGGTTGTCGTTGTTGGCTCCGCCTTCGAACAGCTTCTTCAGTTCGCCCTTGTCCTGGGCAGGGATTGTATATGCGTACCGGAAGAAGGTATCAAGCACAGCCTTTCGTTTGAGGACGTCCTCGCTGAGGGAAGATGCGCCTTTGAAGACCCCGTCGAGCAGTCGATAGGTTTCGTCGCTGGTTAGTTTTGCATTCTTGGTCAGTTTGAGGATGGTGTGTAGCTCGGATTCTGTGCCCAGGGGGCCATCTGCCAACTTGGGGTTGTCCTGGAGAAGCGCCTGGATTTGTTCGGGCTTCAGGTTTAGGTCTGTTGTGAGAAACTTGATTCGAGCGCTATCCGCAGTGGCAAGAGGTTCGCGAAGATTTTTTGAGAGCTGATCGAGTCCTGCAAAAAGGCGCTGCCGTTCGTCGGCGAGGTCGTTCTGGTCGATGAAATTCCCCAGCAACTCTCCACCCGCGCTGATGGCGGCCCCTATACCACTGGCGATAGCGCCCGGCACGATGCCCCCTGGGATGTAGTTGACTAAGCCTCCGAGAACACCAATCACATCGCCAGCGGCGGCGAGGGCATAGCCCGCATTCCCTCCCTTGGCCTTGTCGACATTGATTCCGAGGGATGCCGCGCTCGCGGCAACTCCAATTCCAGGGGCAATCTTTGCCGCAAATTCCGCAACGTCTAGTGCAGCGGCCCCATAGCGCAAAGCAACTCTCTGTTGGGCATTTTTCCCCAGGTCCACCAGGCTCTTTGTCGCGCCTGCTAAAAGCTCTGCAGTGCCTTTGCTGGCTGCGGCAAACTCTTTTGTCGCCTCACGGTATTCGCCCTCTGCGGCCTTGTCGGCGCCTGCCTTCGCGCCGTAGACGATGAGTCCGGCTGTTAGAAGCTTCGACCCGGTGCTCATGCTCTCGTAGTTGTCACCCAGCGTCGCCAAGGCGCTATACTTGCCGTTCGTGGCGTCCTCGAGCGCAGCGGAAGCGGCCTGCGTCACTCCATCTCTGCCGTCAAATAGTGGCTTGCCAAAGTTTGAAAAGGTCTCGTCGAGGGTCTTGAGTTTGTCTCTGTAGGCGTTAGAAGCTGCTTTGGTGTCTCCGTCGTTCTCTGCGAGGAGGCGCGCAGCGAGTCCTGTTGCAGCAGGCTGGAGGATTTCTTTTTCGAGATTCTTGAATTCGTCGAATGACTTTGCGACCTCGGGATCCTTGAAGAGCTTTTCGATGACGTCCGTGACTCTTCCGGAAGCAGGAGAGGTCGCGAGTGTCTTGAGGGATGCATAGAGTTCCTTGCGGGCCTCAGGGTCCCGAACTCCCGCTTGTCCCAATGTGGGATGATTGCGCTCCAGAGACTCTGCAAGAGCCTGGGCTGCCTCAGCTTCTTCTTTGTAGACTGCTCTGTTCTTCGGATCCTTCTGAAACTTTTCGATGAAGGCGCTTCTCTGAACATCCGTGAGTGCTGGGCCGGCATTCGCTAGAAGCTTTGCCAGTCGCGGTGAGCGTCAAGGTAGATGTCGCGTGAGAGGGTTCAGCCGATGCGCTTCAACTCCTGCACGGCCGGGGTGAGGTTCGGAGAGGGGCCGAGACGGACGGGGCCTGCTGGCGTCCAGTTGCGAGTGT